>NZ_CP061171.1:2589049-3236311 GCF_014692875.1 Pedobacter riviphilus
TACTCAAAAAATTTGAACGGATTTCAGGTACATCAACTGATTGAACCGTTCCTTCATCAATGGCACTGTAAACTCCGTTGGCTATTTTGGTCTGTTTATTGGCCCGTACCTTACCATTAACTTTTCGCAACACTGTAGAATATTTCAATATTCCTTTTTCGAACATGGCTTCTTCATGCCCTTCAATAAGAATGCTTTTAAGCACCACATTAAAACTCGCTGTAAAGTTCAGCTTGATAACGCAGTCCATATCATTGCCTGTTTTAGTGATCAACATCTTCCCCACGTTCTTTTCATTGTAGAACACATCATAAGTATGCGATTGCGACTGTGCAAACACAAATTGAACAGTCAGTGCCAATATTGCAATTAATAAATACTTCTTCATATCATTTTATCTATCTATCGTTGAACAGTGTTACATGTTGAAAAATCAACAGGTGTTTTTTAATAATGACAGTAGATACGCAGAAAAGTCCCAATATGGGATAACTCCTGGCTGGGGTTAAGAAGTTACTTGTGCTTTTTGAGGCCAGTGGTTACCTCAAAATGCAGCGTCAACAGGTAACAGGAACCCTATTGTTTGCCAGGCCCGAAACGTTAAAGCAATTGTTCACTCAGTTACCAGCCAATGTTTTTAATGTGCGTTGTTGCATTTCTACGTCTGTTGCATAAAAAAAGCCGCTTGCATTGCCAGAAATATTGCCTTTAACATTTCCCGGAACGGAAGAGAGTAGCCCCTTCCAGTCCGTTTCCTGAAAAAGGTTATACAGGTAAGTGCTGTACGCTTCAGAAAGTGAAAATTTATAAATATTAACACGATCATTTATTCCCAGATCGAGCACCCTTGCCTCTTGTGTCAAAGGATGCAGGGCATTCGGGTTCCGAAAACATGCGAATAGCTGAAAGGGAAACTTTCGTCGAATTTATTCTCGATCCAGGTTTTCCCCTGCACCAAAATCAACCATTTTTGTGCTATCGACGTACTGAAAGTATGTTTTGGTATGGTAAGCCGGTATCCTCCATTTCTGCTGGTTACAACGGCCGGAACATAAGAGGCATCTATAGGTAAAACGGGCTGCAGTGTATCGGTTGCCATATATTTTTTATTGTTATAGATAACAGTAAGTGTATAGCCCTTAAAAAAATTTTTATTCTGTACTACCTCACCAGAATAAATTCCTGTAGAAGAAATCTCCTTAAATGGAATATCATTCTGGCCATCGTTAATGCTCACAGTAGCATTTGAAACAGGCGTTACATTATCCTGATCTAAGGTAGCCGGTTTTGTAAGCCTGATGAACTGCCAGGTAGTATAAGTACTGATGCCGCCTTCTATAGTCAAATCATAGGGTATTTTAGCAACAGGTTCATCCTTTTTACATCCCAGAAAAAGAAAAACTGCTGCCATCATCGGTAAAACTGATTTTAAACACATAATCTTAAAATTTGAAGGTATAAGATACGCCTAATGTTCTGCCCGAAAAGGACTGCTGATCAAAGTTCAACTCTTGCAGATTTTGCTGATTGATCCTGTAAAATAATGGAGACCTATGGTTATAAACATTAAACAAACCAACACTAAAAGTATTGAACCAATTTCTATTCCATGCCCTTAAAGAAGCCGGGGTCCATTGTATGGTAAGATCCAACCGGTGATAATCGGGCATTTTAGAAGAATTCCTATCGCTGTAGATGGGAACTTTCAAACCGTTCTGTTCATAATAACCAATTGGAGAGGTTACCGGACGGCCTGTGCTATAGGTGAAAAAAGAATTTGCTGAAAAGTTTCTGGAAATCTGATAAGACAAATTTAACTTCAGAACATGGGGGATGTTATACCCGGCCGGATACCGCTTTCCCTCATTGATACCGTTTATTGTACGGAAAACTTTAGAAAAGGCATACATTAAATCCCCCTTAAAGTTACCTACGTTTTTAGAAAAGGAAAACTCCATTCCATAAGCATTTGAAAAACCCGGACGCAGTTCGCCCTCTATAAAACTATTGGAGATAAGCTGTGCATGATCAGTTAATTCAAGCTGGTTTTGCATTTTCTTATAATACAGATCAAAGGTATAATTTCCTCCAAGTAAAACATCTTTGTATCGTAGGGATACAAAATCTGATTGTTGGGGCAACAGGTTTATTCCTGAAGGAATCCAGCTTTCTAAAGAAGAGAATGCCAGTTCATCATTTTGCACCAGCTGTAGATACTGGTAATTCCGGTTATAACTCAACAGGACTGATCTGTTGCCGCCAAGCATATATTGTAAAGATAACCTCGGCTCAAAGCGCAAAAAGGCTTTTTTATTTCCCTCGTCTACAATGACAGGCTCAAACTGCTCGTTCAGGTCATAAGTTCTTTCATTTGAAATCGTATTAAAAAAACTCATCCTGAGTCCGTAATGCAGCTTAAAGTTTTTCCAGGCAGAGAGTTTATGCGAAACATAAAGCGCATGCTCATCTGCCCTTACACGCGAAATATTATTGTAAATTGCACTACTGCTCTCCCCAGGGATAAAAAGGTGATAAATACTGCTAAAGCCATAAAGAAACTGGTTACGGGGATTGGGATAATTGATAAAATCTCCTTTTAAAGTTAGGTCCCGGATCCCGGTGATCCATCTGTTGGTTCCCTGCGAGGAATCTGCGTTGATACTTAAGGTATTTTTGTAATTGCTATAGATTGCCGAAAGATTAACAAAGTGTTTTGGACCAAAAATGTGGTTCCACCTCAGCGTAGAAGTCTGATTCCCCCATTTATTGAGGTACCCGTTAGATGAATTAACCCTGTCCCTCCCTACATAAGCTGAAAAGAAAACCCTGTTATTTTGACTTAATTTGTAATTCACCTTAAAATTCAGGTCATAGTAGGCCGGGCGGAGGTTAAACAATTCAAGGTCATGGCTTAAAAGATTATTAAGGCTCCTCCTGGCGGCAAAAAGAAAAGAGCTTTTGTCTTTAACTATCGGCCCTTCCAACGAAGCCCTTGCTGTGAGCAAACTGACCCCTCCTTTTAAATGCAGTTGTTTATCATCTCCATCAGCTGTGCGTACATCGATAACGGAAGAAAGACGGCCACCGAAGTTTGCAGGGATGGCTCCAGTATAGGTCTGGATATTTTTTAAGGCATCAGGGTTAAAAACAGAGGTCAGGCCAAAAAGATGCGAAGGGTTATATACCGTAGCCTCATCAAGGATGATCAGGTTCTGGTCTTTATTTCCGCCCCGTACAAACATGTAACTACTGCCCTCTGTTAAAGCAGTAACCCCATTTTCCATTTGAAGCGCTTTAATAAGGTCGCTTTCTCCCTTAAAATACGCTCGCTGGCGGCCATTGTCCCAGTTAAATGTTTTTCCTGGATTTAAGAAGGCCAATGAATCTTTTTCATCGGGTTGGCTGATCTGAATTTCTGCCAGTTCTTTAACCTGTTTCCGCATACGGAATACCCGGTTTTCATTCAAGACTAAAGAACAGGTGCTTTTAAGCGTGGTATAACCAATAAGGCTAACCTGGATTTCATACCTCCCGGGCGGAACCGTAAGTGAATAAAAACCATAACCATTACTTGCAACCCCCTGCCTAAGTTCCGGGATATATAAACTCGCGCCGATAAGATCTTCACCACTTTCAGCATCAACGATCCTGCCGCTTAAGCTCACTTTATCCAATGGGACAATAATAACCTCGTTGTGGAGTGTCTTATAGGTCAGGCCTGTTCCGGCAAGTATGGTGCGGAGTACTTCTGCAATGGACACATTTACGAATTCCTGATCAACTTTGTTCTCTTCAGGGATTAATTCGGGATCGTATGATAATGGCAACGAATACCTGCTGCTCATCAGGTCAAGGGCCTGTGAAACAGAAAGATTTGACAAATGAACACTAACCTTTCTGTTCAGGGCACTCTGCTGCCCAAAAGCATTAACCTTTGGAAATAAAAAAACACAAAAAACAATAATTTTTAGCGGAACGAAATTCTTTTCTGTGATTTTATTCATTTACAAATATCGCACATTAATACTGTTGGTTAAATTTTCTACAAATAAAACTAAGGATTGGTTAAGGTAAAACCTCCATTTGTATTTACAACCTTTAGGTTAAGTGAAGTTCCGATGATCTGCATAATTTCTTCAATCGATTTTTGTTTAAAATAGGCGGTCAACCGGCGTTCCCTAAGTTCACCATTTTGAAAAATAATTTTGGTTCCATATATCTTCTCCAGATCCCTGGAGACTACTTCAAGCGGGCTTTGTTTATAGTGTAACGTTTTATCATACCATGATCTGTAATTAATATCCTCATTTTTGCTTTTGGTAATGGCTTTGGTAGCGCGATCCAGAACACCCTTATCCTGCGGATCTAACATTACCCTGTTTTTGATCCCTTTGTATTCCATCGCAACTTTTCCGCTATTCACAATAACAGTTACTGATCCGGGCTCAATGTTCAAATTAAAGCTGGTGCCCAGGTCCATTACCCTAAGGTCTCCGGTCTGAATGGAAAACGGATTTTTCGGGTTATGCTTCACGTTAAAATAGGCTTCTCCATGGCTGAGTTTTACTTTCCTAGACATGGAGAAATCGCGTTTGTTATAACTTAACGAACTGTTCTGATTTAAAATCACTTCACTTCCATCAGGCAATATTAAGTGATAGCGTTCTTTTTTTCCCGTTTGCACCAGTTGTTCGCCACTGTTTTTCCAGAAGTTTATGGCAACCAATATACCAATGAGCAATACCGCCGCGGCAGACCACCTTAAATAATTTACTTTTTTCAGCTTTACAACCTTATGGTCCGGGGTTTCATTGTCTTTAAAAGCCAATGCACTGAACTTTTGCCATGATTTTTCTGTATCCAAACGTTGTTTTTCGCCGAGTAGCTCTGCATTTCTGGAAATTTCAACAATTTCCTGGTAAATATCCATATGCTCCGGGGCCTCCGCCTTCCACTTTTCCAGTATCGCACGATCATGGTTTGAAAGGTTTCCATTCAACTCATCCAGAATAAGCTGGTAAGGGATTTCATCTTGAGTATAATTTTCTTTCATATCTTCTTATAATTTAATACCACTTTGTTAATAAGACAATGCCATGAAACATTAGTCCTATTCCCAGAAGTTGAAAAAGCGCAATAGCGATCAGCAAAGAAAAATCTTTTTTCATCATTACCCTGATTTTTTCATATCCAAGCGTCAGGTGGTTTTTAACCGTTTTAATAGAAATGTTTAAAGCATCTGCTATTTCCTGCTGTTTACAATTTTCAAATTTACTCATCATCAGCACTTTTCTACACTGGGGAGGAAGTGTTTCAATGGCCTGTTCAAGCCGTTCCAGCTTATCTTCCAATAGCTGGGCCTCATCGCTAAACTCCTCAACTTCATCAATCGAGTATTGATAATTTTCGATATGTGCATCAAACCGCTGTTGTTTCTTTATCAAATTTAATGAGCCATTGATGATACTTCTGGATAAATAGGCCCCCAATGATTGCTTGATTAAGATTTCGTCGCCATTATTCCAGAGCTTTAAGAAAACATCATGTGCAATCTCTTCGGCCTGCTCCTGGTTGCGAAGGTATTTATAGGCTAAGAGATAATTTTTTTTATAATACAGTTTATAAAGCTGCTCAAAGCTTTTTTTGTCCTTTTGTCGAATTCCTCGCATTAGGTCGGCATCGCGGTCGATCATATTTAGCAGAAAGTTTTAAATATTTTTTATCCAAATGTTTAGAAACCGATTGGATGATAGCATCACTAACCCAATGACAACAGCATTGGTATTAAGTCCCAATCGAAATCGTTATTTATTTATATCTTTTTTACAACTATCTCGTATAACCCCCTATGCACACTGTTCATCGGCAAAGATAGTAAAAGTTCAAAGCGGGGTCCAGGCTTTCCTGAAAGCCGACTAGCCCCGCATTATTAGCATCAGCGCATTAAAACAAGGCATAAAGGCCTACCCCGAGGCAGATGGTATGGAAACGCGATGAATATATTTTGTCGTCGGATTTTAAGTTTTTCAATCCCGGCGTCATCGTGATCTTTCTGGGGCTATCGTAGTTAAAAAAGGTTTTAACACTCAGATGCTGGTTGATTTTCTTTTGGAGATCGATTCCAACTCCCAATTGAATACGCTTGCCCTATCTTTTGAAAGTGCTATCGCTATCTGATGGCTGACCATGGAAGAACCCTGGCCAATGCCAAACATCAATCTTGAATTTAATGTCCAGTCGCTTCCCAACTCCTGCCTAAAAAAAGGGCCAGCCCGTAGGTATCTTCCTGTGGCAGTAACTTTATCATGCTGGTCCGAAAGTTCAAAAAACACGGGGTGTGCAAAAAGCCCCGCCTCTGCCCCTATACCTAAATACTTATTGACCAACCATCCGGCATCGATACTCATCCCACTTCCAGGCCCCACATAAATATTTTCATTGTTGGCATTTAAAGGCATCCTGTAATCCATCCGGATACCCAGGTACCCGTTTTTATCTAAACCGGAACCGTTATTGCTAAGGGGGCTTAAAGCTGAACCGTTTTTAAATAGTTTTCCGGCCAGGTAATGTCCAAGCTCAGCAGAGGCGATACCAATTGCTGCTCCGGCCAATACATCCGATATCCAGTGCCTGTTGTTAAACTGGCGTCCGGCCCCTGTAAGCACCGCACTGGTATAACCTCCTGCACTTAGCAACCAGGATTGATCTCCATATTGTTGATGGAGGAAAGTAGCATTCATAAAGGCATTTGCGGTATGCCCTGACGGGAAAGAGTTTCTGGAGCTGCCATCAGGCCTTTCCACCTTGGTAGAATATTTAAGCGCATTGGTAATGCCAGCCATAATTAATGCGGAAAATGCATAAGAGACAAATGTCCTTTTGGTTTCGTATCTGCCTTTCACACCTGAAAGTTTTAGCGATAGCACCGTTAATGCCGGGGCATACTGAAGGTAATCGTCAAACTTTTTGTTAAATGTTGGAAGGTACTGGTTCCGCAACTGCTGAAACGCTCCCCGTGCATGCCAACTTGATAGACTTCCCGCCAAAAGTATGGCAGGCACGATGGTATTCCCCGAAAGTCTGTTCTTTAAGAATCCATTGCTGTTTACCTCATCATACAGGTGTAAGCCACTGGGAAAAATTGTTTTTTGGCGATTAAGCATATTGTTTTCTTCTGCCTGTAGTGGGCCCGGAATAAATTTCCCCGAAGAATCTACTTTTGGAGACTCTTGTCCACAAGAATCTGCTGCCGTTAAAAGCACGATCAAGATCGACGAATAACAGGCTATCCTGGTAACAGGATAAAACCGCAATCCAAGAATATGTTTACAGGTATTTTTCACTTCAGCAAAGAAATACCTTCCGCAGCTTACGATCTAAAATAAATGAGCAACATGTAGTAATAAATGACAAACAGCGTTGGTCAGCCTTTTTTTGGAGAAAAAAATATAAATATTATTGTAGATAAGCCCAGTGTACCATTTCAAATATTGGTTTTAAAGCCTTTTTCTTTTTGACAAACAACGTTTGTAAGGTATTTATACTGGTTGATCATTTAATTTTCTCAACCAAAGCCCACCGGGCTTTCTTTGCATCAAAATATTGGTCACATCCTTTATACGGATGGACAACAATATTCTTGTTAACAATTGAATAAACAGATATGTCAATACCTTCAATAATGAATCATACAACCGATCTAAAAAAGCCGGCTTTATATTTTACTGCAAAAATATTACTCTATTCAGTAATGATATACTTTGGTTTTACCGAAGACCTATTTAAAATAAATACTTCATTGACCGAGGGGCTTTTATACGCAACCACATTTTTCCTCAGTTTCAATTTAGTTGTTTCTTTCGTAAGGCTAATTGTGATCTCTTTGTACTTAAGAAAGCACCGGGATAAAAAAATGGATATGAATAATTTTGTTCTCGGCATTAACCGCATCTCCTCAATTATCAATACCTGCACTTTCATTATTTCCATCATGATCCTTTTTGATATCGACATCAGGAATATGTTTGTGAGCTTAAGCATTGCTGCAGCGGCAATAGCAGTACTTTCTAAAGATTATATTACCAGTATGGCTAATGGTCTGATCATCATGTTCTCTGACAGGCTCTCCTTAGGCGACAAGATAATTATCGGCGAATTCAGCGGGAAGATCCGGGATATTACACTGATCAACATCATCATCGAAAACCAGGAGGGCGATGTGATCGTAATACCTAATTCAGTTGTATCTTCTTCAATTGTACTGAACCGAAGCAAAAAAGATATCAGGCAGGTGATAGCTGAATTTGAACTGGGACTCGATCGTATATCCTCGGTTGATGAAGTAGAAAAAGCATTAAAGTCTTCACTAACGCCTTTCTTAACAAACATTAGGGAAAACAGCTTTTCGTTACAAGTAGTTTCCATGAAGCAAGATCTGATCAATTGCAAGGCCCAGCTTGCGCTAACGGGGCACAATAAGGCGGTTGAACATCAGATCCATCGGACAATCCAGGATGCGATTATTGCCCTGGCCACCAGGCCGGGCAGCCATTTACCAAAAGGTTAGTGCTTAGGTTATGTAATCAATAAAGCCTGAGCAGGCCCATTACATTTAAAGGCGAGATGAATAATATAAAGATGAAAACCATGCAGTTTTTCGTGTTCTTTTGTATTTGTTGGGTTTCAGTTAAAACCGCTTATGCACAGGAGTTTAAATATGAAATATTAAAGGGTGGAAAAAGCATCGGTAACATGCAAATCAGTCAGAAACGAGTTGGAAAGAACCTCGAGCTTGCCATGAAATTTAACGCAGAAATTGATCTGCTATTTAAGAACATGCTGATTGAAGGTTATGAAAATGCAAGTTTCTATGGGGGAAAATTGCAACGATCATCAATATTAAGGAAAGTTAATGGGCGCATCAAAGCAGATATCCAAACCCAATGGACAGGAAAAGAGTACATAAACACCCGCTCGGGCAAGTCAAATATATTGCCCTTAAAACCAATTGAAATGCATTTGTTGTCGCTCTATTTTCATGAACCGAAAGATGGAAGCCTGGTCTATTCTGATGGTTTCGCTCAACTTTTAAAAATCCAAAAAGATGGCCAAACCTACGAACTGAAATTACCCAATGGCAAAGAAAACATTTACACCTATAAAAATGGCATCTGTACAAAAATCATGATTAAAAGTGCATACTATGCCGTTAGGCTCCGTAAAATCCCATAATAGACGACAGGCACAGGAAACTGTACATCACCGAACCTAAATAATACTATCTACAACGAATCCAACAAAGTTTTCCGATAAAGGTTTCCAACCGGAAGCCTTGTCCCGTTGAAAAGAATAGCCTCCCCTCCCGAAACCGTTGAAACTTCCTTTATTGCAACAATATACGATTTGTGTATCCTGACAAAATACTTTGGATTTAGTTTGTTTTCAACTTCTGCGGTGGTGATCTGACTTAAGCGCATCCCGTCTGCTGTAAAAAACTTAACGTAGTTGCCGTAACTCTGGGTATAAAGTATTTGTTCAAACTTAAGTTTGAGCATCGCACCATCAACCTTTAGCACCAGATAATCTGTTGTTATGCTCTCCTGTGGCGCAATCTGTTTAGTGCCCATGCGGTTCATTACCTTATCAACAGATGAGAGGAATCTTTTAAAATCGAATGGCTTAACCAGATAATCTACCACATCGTATTGGTAACTTTCCAGTGCGTATTCTTTATATGCAGTAGTGAGCACCACAAATGGCCGGGAAGACATTGCACCGAGCATCTCCAAACCACTCAGGCCTGGCATATTAATATCCAGAAAAACAAGGTCGATATTGTTTTGATAAATATATTCCATTGCATCAAGAGCGGTATAAAATGACCCTGCCATTTCCAAATACCTCACCTGGCCAATAAAGTGTTCCAAAACCCGGTGTGCCCCTTCTTCATCGTCGACGATAATACATCTTAACAAATCCATTCTTAAGTGTTTTTTAAATTAATAAATACTTCGGTGCGATGGCTGTCCTGTAATCGCTCGCTGGTTAAGCGATGAGCGTCTTTATAAAGGAATTCCAGCCGCTGTTCAATATTTGCCAAGCCGATCTGCGTAGAATACTTTTTCAAGCTCTCATCAGCGAGCGAATTTTCAATTTTCATTTCCAGTCCTTCTTCAGAAAGGTGAATATCAATATGTACAAACCAATGTTTAAAATTCTGACTGTGCTTAAAGCTATTTTCGATCAAAACGATCAATAATAATGGAGCGATAGTATGGTTCTGTGGACCACTGATACTGTTTGCATAATTTAACCTGATGTCGCACCGTTTACCAATGCGCTCACGTTCAAGATCCACGTAATTTTCTATAAAGCTGATTTCACCGGCCAGCTCAACCCTGGTCAGATTCCAGTTTTCGATCTGGTAGCGCATCAGTTCGGAGAGTTTAACAATCAATGCAGGGGTTCTTTCAGGTTCGGTAAGGCTTACCCCATAAAGGTTATTAAGCATGTTAAAGAAAAAGTGCGGGTTGAGCTGTGCATGCAGGAACTTCAGGTTCATTTCATTGAGCAAGAGCTGATCGTGGTTTCTTCGCTGCAATTCTGTTGCATAGCTTTTCATAAGCGAAAGGGCCATAATGGTTACCGTGCTAACAACGCAGATCACAAAATGGTAGACAAATCCTAAGAAAAATTCTCCATCTTCAAAAAACTCGGGCTTTATCCAAAAATAATCAGCAATAAAAAGCGTGCTTGCTCCGAGAGATACTGCTGTAAGCGTAAGAACAGCATAAACCAGATAGTTTTTGCGCAGGTAGTAAGGATAGATATAAAAGCGGTGTGCCTGAGCTTGCGCATATAAGATGAGAAAGAAGACCAGACCTTTCAGAAAGTTTTCCGGTGAGTTGATAAATATCCACTCATGAAGCATAGTTAATGCGAACATTGCGCAGAAAATTACACTCTCCTGTAACCAGGCACTACGCGTTTTACCAGAATTTACCATATTAAATATTTTCTCAATGATTGCATCATTATTTCTTCAGAATAAGCCTTTGTAAAAAGTACAGCGCTTAAGATGCACAAAACTCCTGCTTTTAAGTTAAAGCTACAAATCTTAATGACAAACGGTCTTCGACATTTTATTTGCCCTGCTGGTCATTTATATTCCTTTATAGCACACATGCCTTTGTTGCTTTGCATCATTAAAATACAACTATATGAACAAAGTAAAATTATTTTTGTCCTATCCACTTATGCTGGGCATCATGCTTATTTCGATAGCTACATTTGCCCAGTCAGGGAATAACTTACTGACAACAGTAAAGGGAGTGGTGGTGAGCAAATCAGATAACCTCACGCTTCCTGCAACTACTATAGTGCTACGGACCGAAAGCGGCGATTTATTGGCTACTGTAGCGTCGGGCAATGATGGAGCTTTCTCGGCAAAGGTCAAGTCAGTTCCCAGGATTAAGATACAGATCAGTTATATAGGCTATAACGATTATCACTCGGACGTAATTGCTGTTAAAGGTGAAGTGCTTGACTTGGGCAGAATGGTTCTGGAAGAAAAAAGCACAACCATGCAGGGGGTCACCATAGTTGGCAGCCGTAAAAAGCCAATCATCCAGACCAATAAGGATAAGATTATCTATAACGCGGCCTCCGATATCAGCAATAAGTCAGGAAATGCCGCAGATGTGCTACGAAAGGCACCAATGCTTACGGTGAGTGCTACTGGAGAATTGAAGATGCGCGGTAATTCCAACATCATGGTGTTAATTAATGGTGTTGAATCCAAAATTATGGCCAAAAATCTTAAAGAGGCGCTGAAAGTAATTCCTGCAAGTTCAATTGTATCAGTCGAGATCATTACAAGCCCTTCTGCCAAATACCAAGCAGAAGGTGCGGCTGGTGTTATCAATATTATCACCAAAAAGAAGCTTCAGGGAACCAGTGGCACCCTGGATCTTTCGGCAGGGAACCTGGAACAGACCGGTAACCTTGCGCTGAATATGGCAGTGGGGAAATTAAATATCACCGCTATGGGAAATTATACTGGTGAACGTGAGAAGAACGCTACTGAATTGCAACGGTTCTCTTTCATGGATGGCAGGCAAACAGGAAGTCTGTTGCAAAAAAACGATGGCCTCATGATCAACCGGGGCGGGTCTGCAAGCTTATCAGCACAGTACCAGATCGATTCGTTACAAACCCTGGAAGGTGGTTTTTCTTACTGGAAAGATTCATGGCCGCAAAAAAACAGTTTTTATAACCGCTATAACAATGGAACGCTAAATGATGAATATCGTCAGGTAAGCGATCAAAGTGGCCGGTTTACCTACAAAGAATGGGTAATGAACTACCAGAAGAAGTTCTTGCGCGAAGGCCAGGAGCTACAGCTTCTTGCCCAACGATCGCTATCTTCAGACTTTTCCGACTATCTTACCAAACAGTATAGGACCGATGGAACACTTTCATTTGAGGAACGCGGACCGAACAAAGGGGCTGAAAAAGACTGGAATTTTCAGGCAGACTATACCCATCCATTAAGCAAATCGGGAAAAACAACCATGGAACTGGGTACAAAGTACCAGGGAACTACTTCTACCAGTATTTATGAAATAAACAACAGCCGCATCCAAACAGACCCTACACGATCGGGTAGTATGAGCTACAGGCAGCGTATTCTGGCGGGTTACATGAGTTTGAACTTTGAAACGGATAATGAATGGACGTTCAGGCCTGGAATACGTTTTGAAAGGACAGCAATCAATGCAGATTTCCAATCTGTTCCATCTTTTGAAAGAACGTTTACGAACTGGGTACCCAATTTACTGATTGCAAAAAAACTTGGGGAAAAACACGAACTTAAGCTAAACTATACTGAAAGGATACGCCGTCCGAATATCTTCGACCTCAATCCCTATGTAAATGCCAGCGACCCACTTAATATTACCCAGGGAAATGCGTACCTGAAACCCGAACTAACACGTAATTTGGAGCTCACACACGTTTTTACCGGCGAAAAGGAATCAACATTGATCAGTAGCCTGTATTATAGTGCAAACAAAAATGGAATCGAAACAGTAACTACCGTGAGGGCAGATGGCATTTCTTACAGCAACCCTGTTAACATTGGCCAAAACACCAGAATAGGAATGAACCTGAACGGTGTTTTTAAGCCAGCTAGTAATTGGACCGTAAATGCAGGGGCAGAAATTTTCCACCTCCACTTTAACAGCAAGGCCTTAGATATATCCAATAAGGGCATGTTTTTCAATACCACGCTGAACAATACCCTTACCCTGCCCCATGACCTTTTACTGAGCATTTCAGGTGATTATGGAAATGGTTTTATTACCTTGCAGGGAAAAAATTCGGCCAATTATTCTTACCGTTTTGCCATCAGTAAGCAGTTCTGGAATAAAAAGGCAAGTATCACATTTGCAACGGTTAACCCTTTCCAGAAAACATTTAAAGAAACGGTTTATGCTTTTGCACCAACTTTTCAGAGTACAGGCATAAACAGGTTTTACAACAGGTCGGCAACACTATCTTTTAGCTGGCAGTTCGGCGGACTTAAACAATCTCATGAGAAAGAAAGCCATTTCCCGGATAATCCGAACGGGAAACCCGTACGCGGTAAAAGGATAAGGTAAGTTGATACGGAATGATAATATATTATGCCAGAGTTCAGTAAAAACTGAGCTCTGCCATGTTCCTAAACGCTTAATAAGCTATTTAAACAGGTACTTCGACTACGCTACCATTGACAGATTTCAAAATCTGGCATTATTTCGACTAAAGCACAGTCGCGAAGTTCGGGAGAGAAATCTATCGGATGAAGGACCCACGAAACGAGTTCAGGGTGAGAATATCGTTGAGAGATCTGCTTAACATGAAAATTCTATTCAAAATGCTAAATGAATTGTCCAGCCATAACATTATTGGACGGGGTACTCATCACCTGACTTTAGGTGGTATGGAAAATCCTTGGCCATCCAACTATAATAGTTTTTACGGTCATCCATTACCGTTACCAACCGGTATCTACCTATTCTACCGCTTATCGCACAGATTTTAAACTTTGTATCAGGCTTCGACACTCTTTCTTTCGCAATTTCACTCATCGGGCTACAGGATGAAAGAAACCCTACAAGCAAAGTAAAAAAACAAACAGAAATTAGTATACGATTTTTCTTTGGTGAGCTATTGTGATCTATCATACCATAGTGACAACCAATTTCTCAAAAGTCCCAATTCCGGCCTTATACTCATTTAACAGCTTACCGTTAGCAAACAATTTAACATCAGCACTACAGCGTTATCATAAACTTTGCTTTACAGTGGGTTAAAATGCAAATATTAACATGCCAATGGTGCCCGGTTAAACCTTGGGACCTTTTAAGAAAGCAGTTGTCATTAAAGAAAACATTTATAGGCCGCGCATCCGTATGATCAGTAAAGTAAATTATCAAGGGTACAAGATATTTTTTAAAACATTATTTGCCGTCGCCACCTTGGTGATGTTAGCTATATTCTTCATTCACGAAAGGCATGAAATCAAAGTATCTATTGACCTTTTGACTACGCTTAACCTGTGGATAATTATTGGCCTTAGCTTAAGCTTCATCTATATCTACCTTCAAGGATACCTGTATGTAAGCAGTTTTCGTGCCCTGGGTATCAAGGTAGATTTACAGGGTGCTGTTGGTTTATACCTGAAACGAAACTTGCTGAGCATTATTCTTCCTGCGGGCGGCTTCACTTCACTGGCGTTCTTTTCGGATGAATTAAAAGTGGACAAACTTAGCAGAGAAAAGATCAATATGGGGTCAATCATCTATGCAGTTGCTGGTATTGCCTCATTATTGTTACTGGCTATCCCGGTTATCATTTGGTATCATTTTGTGGGCCAGGCAACATCAACTTTCTGGAAATCAGTTTCATGGATGAGCCTGTCGACTGCATTAATAGGCATTCTTACCTGGTCATTTTTACGGCGGGGAGCCGTTTTTAATATATTGTACAGGTTTTTTCCTTCTGTAGAAAATTTGCTTTCACAAATCGATTTGCTCAAAGCCTCAAAAGTAAACTGGTGGAGACCATTGTTTACTGCCCTGCTGACTGAAATTGTCGGGATTGCCCATGTATATATTGCCATGTTGGCGCTAGGTATTGAGCCAAACCTGAGTATATGCATCTGGGCATATACTATAGCAACACTTTTATATTGCTTCTCGCCGGTATTAAAAGGTATCGGGACGGTCGAAATATCAATGGTTATGGTCTTTATGGGAGCCGGAATCAAAGAGTCGCAAGCAATATCAATTACCCTGTTGTACCGTGCCTTTGAGTTTTGGTTGCCGCTTATTGCCAGCATCTTTCCTTTCATTTTTAAAAAGATGGCATTTTGGGCCCGGCTTTTACCAGCATTATTCGTTTTAATACTGGGTTTGGTGAATATTATTTCCGTAATGAGTCCTGCTCTTACCGAACGTATTGAAGTGTTAGATAGGTTTATTCCCCTCATTACTGTAGACCTGTCCAATGGCATGGTTTTGTTACTGGGTGTGTTACTTACTATCAGCACTTACTATTTATTTCTCGGTGTTAAAAGCGCCTGGTACATGGCTTTTATCATGGTCGCCTTATCATTTTTCGGCAACCTAACAAAGGGTTTTGATTATGAGGAGTCATTGCTCGCCCTTATTGTAATGATATTTCTACTGATATCTTACCCATATTACGATGTCAAGAGTAATATTAACCTAAAAAACAGCAAGTTGGCTATTTGGACCTCTATTTTTCTGGCAATCATTTGCTACGGAACCCTGGGATTTTATTTCCTGCAAGGCAGACATATTGATGGTGAGTTTACTTTAGCTACCGCACTGACAAATAGTATAAAGCATTTTCTACTGCTGAACAATGAAAACATACAGCCATGGAGCATCCTTGGTACATCATTTTTATCTTCGTTAAATATACTCGGGATTATATTCCTGGTCCTACTGGTTTACAGATGGTTGAAGCCCCAAACGCCAAGTCTTGAACGTTTGGCAAAAAACACGAGGGAAGCAAAAAATATTGTGAACAGACATGGCCTGTCTCCGGTAGACTACTTCAAATTGTCGGATGATAAGCATTATTATTTTTGTAAGCAGGTTGAAGGTTTCTTTGCTTTTGGTATATCTTCCGGATACGCAATTGTACTGGAAGGACCGGTCTGTGAAAAACAACCTGATAATATCCGTAAGGCTATCGTCGAATTCGAAAACTTCTGTAAAACCAAAGGCATCCGTCCGGCTTACTACCAGGTAAATCCTTCTTTGCAGGCTGTACTGGTAGAGATGGGGAAAAAGTCATTCCACATTGGCCAGGAAGCTTTGATTGACATTGGAAAATTTACCCTGGAAGGGAAAAAGCGCAAAGCATTGAGGAACACGGTTAATAAACTGAAGCGGGAAGGTTACGAACCTAAAATATATCATGCACCAATTTCGGATGCTATACTCGATGAATTGAAGACTATTTCGGATAATTGGCTGGCCACCACAGGTAGAAGAGAGCGCGGATTTTCGCAGGGAACATTTATAGCCAGCCAATTAAAGCTTCAGGACATAATCGTCTTAGAAAACGCCAAAGGTAAAATTG
Source organism: Pedobacter riviphilus (assembly GCF_014692875.1). Taxonomy (NCBI): domain Bacteria; kingdom Pseudomonadati; phylum Bacteroidota; class Sphingobacteriia; order Sphingobacteriales; family Sphingobacteriaceae; genus Pedobacter; species Pedobacter riviphilus. The sequence continues at coordinate 2,605,709 of NZ_CP061171.1, forward strand.
TTGCATTCCTTAATGTAATTCCCGATTATGTTCCTGGCGAGACCACCTACGACCTGATCAGGAAACTCACTCCGGAAGAGGGTGGCAATATTGATATATTGATCCTGAAATTTATAGAATACTGTAGAGAACAAGGTTATAGCCACTTAAATATGGGGCTAGCTCCCTTCTCTGGAGCACTCCGTACAAATAACCTCAAAGGAAAACTCATGGAGCTGCTTCGGAAAAACGCGCCACAGATTAGGGCTTGGCAGGGACTTAGAGAGTTTAAAGACAAATTTGATCCACTATGGGAGGACAGATTTTTAGTGTATGAAAATGCATGCGACCTGATTCTTTTGCCTAAGGCGATAAAAAAGGTGATGGAGGTACCAGCCGACCGTCACCCTTATTGAGGAACACAGGATTTCCGACGATATATTCAAGACTTGCAAATGGGAAATAATCACTACCCTTGCACAGTGCCATATAAACATATAAAGCTGCAAGCGATAGAGGCTTCATTACCGTTTTCCAGTGATTGATAATCTTAACCAACCGTGTATAAGGCTTTAGCCTTCCCCGATTTTCGAGAAAGTAATCCTTATAATATAGGTCGCTGCCAGCATGAATGATTGCTTTCCTGAGGGGGTCGGACAGGCTGTTGTTTCTCTCCGCAATTGATGACGATTTTGCTAAAGTCTGTTAATGTTAGCGATTAAAATTTTTCAAATACATCGGATGGATGATGACAGGTATAGAAGGATTGTTCCGTCCGTAGTGGAGAACTGGAATCTCTGCGAAGCAAGATCCGCCTGGATAGATCTTTACCGGATATCATCACCCTGAACCCGTATCAGGGTCCTTCACACAGGATAGGTCTCTCCCCGCCTGTACGGACAGGTATTCCACAGTATTTCTGTCAAGATGATGACCATTTTTTTAAAATATGTCATTGATTATTTACCATCATGCACGAATGTTCCTAAAAAGATGTGCCCTGCATGGCAGCTAGCCTAGTTACAATTGCATAAGAGTTGGTACATTTATTACGTGGTCATGCAACCCCTATTCCCTCATCATATGAGCTCTTAAAAATCCAGCTGGTAAAAAGTCTACCAGCTGGAAGATAAAATCAAAAAACGTTGTATTAAATATTTAACCTGAAGGGGTTAAAAATCAAAAGAAAGCTTCGCCCTGATTCCCCACGGCGAGACGTTCGGATTGTTCAGATAATTTAATCTGCGCACATAATCCACGCGAAGTACTTTAAAAATATTCCCCAATCCTATGCTCGCTTCCATGTATGGCGCATTTCCCAATCTTCCTGAAAACTGACCATTCGAATTGTGGGCAGGGAATCTAAATAAATCCTGATGAACAGAAGGATCGCTGGAGCTGTCCAAAAAACCCTTCAGCACTTTAAACGATACTACTTCTCTTAACTGAAGTTTTTTAAGCAAAGGAATCTTATTCAGAAAAAAACCATTAAACTGGTGTTGTATGTTAATTCCAACATATTTATTACTCGTGAATTCCATAAAATTCATTAAGTTATAGGAGGAAAATTGATACATAAATGATTGATTGGCCCGGTGTATATTTAAAAGTGGGTAAGGAACCTTACCAAAAGTTACACCACCTTCAAGCTGCACATCCGAATAACCCAATTGGGAGAGAAAAAAGCGTTTAGAGGTATTGAATGTAAAACGCTGATAGTTATATGAACTACCGAAAACACCCTTAAATCCAATGTCGGCTTTCAACGAGAAAATCGGATACCCATTGTTGATGATGCGACGGTAGCGTTTCCCCTGAAAAAATGTTTCATTTGGCGCCCATCTAACCTCACCCGTTACCTCTGAGGTGGTTAAAGAACGGTAAGATTGTGTGGGCGAATCAAAATTGAGACTTCCCATAGGTGTTAATGTCTGTCTGTTAACACCAATCTTGAAAGAAAGATGATTTTCAAACTCGTGCAGGTATTCAGCGGAGAACTTGCCTTTATACCACATTTTATTGTTGACTCCCCTTCTTATAGAAAGCAATACGTTGTCATCAGATACGTTGCTGAGTTGTTGTCCCGGAATTTCAGTATCAAATGCATATTGAATGTTTAATGACCTTACAGGAAAGGTATAAATGGAGTGATCGGTTAATGAAAATGTTGTTCCGAACTTGTATTTAAACCGCTTATCGGTGGTACCATAGGCGGCGTAGGCATCAAAAACAATTTTCCTGCTAAAAGCGTCCGTCGTCCGTCCCCCTATCCGAAAACGGCTTCCTTCCAAACTATTGAAGCTATACAGCGAATTTAGAGGCCCTAATTCAACTTTACCACAATTAATAAAACCCGAAAAAAGAAGTGAAGCGATATCCATAGTCCTATTGAAGGCAGCATTGTTTTTTAGGCTGTCGACATTATTAAAACTTGTCTGTTCAAGGGCAGATAGTTTCTCGGGTCTTAAGGCATCGAAAGAAGGAACATTCATTTGAGGCAAAGTTCTTTTATTGGCCTTTACTGTGCTCGTTGGTAGATCTCCATGTTTATAACTGAAATCACTCATCATCAAGGTCCTCATTCCGAAAACATTCATTCCCTCTTTAAATACGCCCAGGTTCAAAGACATGGTACTTTTCGATAGGTAGTACCGTCCGTCTGTGTACTGCTGGTAAAGGATATCAAATTTTACATTATCAACCCAATTTATATTCGCCTTTTCGTTTATTTTCAATTCCGCTCGTTGAACGGCATCTTTACCATCCAAATCAATAAACAATAAACCTGTTGCCAAAGCGTCTTCTTTGTTTCTTGGAGAAACGAGGACTTGTACCTGCCAAGGTTTCGTGTTTTTTATCGTATCGATAATAAAGTATTTATAAAATGTTGGTGCTTCTGCAGCTATCGGGCTCAAAATCTGCCTATTTCCAAGCTGAATATCATGATCATAGAGATCAGGCTTACTGTATATCTTGTCCATAAACTCATCAAAACCGTCTTCATCAAACTTTTGGTCAATTCTATTTTCCTGCATGGCAACAACTTTACTCGCTACCGGCTTCCCATTGCTGTAATTTTCTTTCAGCGAAACTTCCTTTAAAAAAACAGGTACCAAAGTCCTTCCCGGAAGTAGTGCTGTGTCCATATTATTTTTCAGAAACGAAAACTTTTTCAGTAACCTGGATTTTTCAACAGCATCATTTTTTAACGCCAATGACATGGAAAGCTTATCATACACCGCTTGCGTATACATTGGGCTAACCCGCGCATTATTTTTTTCCCTGGCATTGATGACGCGCTGAATCAATTCCACAGCCGGATTATCTCTGTTGCGGTATTTGATGCGTGTTGCTTTAACCGTTACTTCGTCCATCTTATTATTTGGTTCAAGTTCAATGGTTAAAAGATTAATTGGAGTGCTGATGGAGCGCACTTCCGATCTGAATCCGATTGCACTTATCCTGATACTTTTTACCTGGCCAGAAAAACCAATACCGAAACGGCCGGCACTATCACACCTGGCACCCCGGTTAACTTCATCAACAATATTGATTGTTGCGTATGGAACGGGCTCTTTTGTAGATTTATCGATAACTATACCTGATAACTGTTTTTGCTGTGCCCTTGTATTTTCAGCCGAGAGGATCAATAGCATAACCGCTATTATTAAAAGCCCTGTTTGTTTTATTTTTTTATTCATCTATAATCTCCTGTACAAATGACAAGAAGTAACCCAAAAAGTCCAATTCCAGGCTGACGAAAAAATTGGCTGGATTAGAAAATCCGTGTAGCCAATAAATTGGCATGAAGATTTTTTTTTACATTCGATACTAAAATCAACATGAATGATTGTAGCATTTAACGGCTATTGATCTCCTCGGAAAATCGTCAGTAATGACGACATTGTTTAGGCAGTTGTAAATGGCAGGGTCAATTATTGAATAAAAATCTACTCCCCTTGTTCGCATCACGCGCACCACCAGGTTATTCAACGACTCCATAACACAAACCTTAAACCTCTGATTTACATCACATTGAGCTAACACACAGAAATAAGATATACCATGGTTGCCTTTCCATATCATAAAAAGGCTTAACTACAGAGCGTACACAGCGTTGAATACCATAAGCCGCCAATTGGTCTTAGAGATGATTATCAATCAAGATCAAGACAGCATTGATAAACTACCATAGAAAAGCAGATAATCCCAATCCTACGGACAGTCGGTCGCTGGTTAAGGCGACTTTTTCAGTTTTACCATCCAAAGATATTGGTTGGCCCGGAGTTCCACGCTCAATCAGAAGTTTATGATTTGATATAGCGTAGGTCACTTGTGCTTTTAAAGCTACATTCTTAGCAATCATTTTATGAGCCCCTACTCCAAAAGTCCAATTTACAGCAACATTTGATGGGTATCGCACAACCATTTTTGGGGATTGAAATACGTGGTTGTCAGTTTTCTCGTCTACAAGAAATCGTTGCCTGGTCATTGAGGAAATACCCGTTAATAGTTTACCTGTAATAAACCAGTTCTGTGGTAAAGGAAAACTAAAATACTGGCCAACTTCAGCAGAAAACATCTCGAGCTGCTGACCATAGGTGTTCTGGTTTAAATCGGATATGGTGGCAACATTAGAAAACATGGCTGAATTTAATCCTCCTCCAAAGCCATAGTTTTTGATCGGAAACCAGGCTCCTTCCATGCCCCAGCCGATACTTGTACAAGCAACCGCACCTTCAGCAGAAGTATTGGCCAATGGCCTGTTGGTAAGCAATACCGCATTCATATCAAGAGAAAGGAAACTTGGTCTTTGTTGGACGGGGCCAGCACTTTTCCATCGCCTTAAGATTGGCTTTTTATCACTATAACCATTCTTAGCGAAATACTCTCGCACTTCTTCAGAAGCGATAACGATTCCTTTTCCCAGTTGGGCATCTGTAGCCCATTGCTTATTGGTGCCGCTATGGGTCGGGTAGCTCACGGTCTCCAAAGGCAGCTGTTTCCAACAAGACCAGGGTATTGTTAAAGAATTTACGAGCTCCGGGGGAATATTGAGATTGGATTGTGCATTATGGGCTTGAATTTTTTCACTTTTCAAATTGATATTTAACATATTGATATTTTGAGCAATGCACTGCGTATGTATAACAAATATGAAAAAGATCAATGTTATTTCTGATCTGCGCATAAGTACAGCTTTGGAATATTGGACTATCTGGCTCAAATCGTGCATATTATCCGGTGGTATAAAGAAATCTTGAATAGTAATAAATATTATTTACTCAAAAGAATGACTTGTCATAAAAAGCGGCAGGGCGGCGATATGCAGCCTAATAACTTGATAAGAGGCTAACATATCAAAATTCCGCACCACCGCACTTTGCAGTCAGGACAGCTTAACCTGGTTAAATGGTACTAAAAAGGTATCCATATCGCCGACAATCAAATCCTATTGCCATTCTTCAATCTCATGACAAGGCATCTCCGAAAAAGTCCTATTATTTTTTTCAATTGGTGTTTTATTGCTTTAAACCAAAAAAAAAACGACCATAATACCGAGCAATCGTCCCACCTCTTTTCTATACCTGAAAAATAAACGGATTTCTTTTTTTTCAGAAAAAGCTAGGACTTTTTAAAGACCAAGTTGTCATTCAGATGAACTTAAAGAGAAACTATTTTAAATATTAGATTAATACAGTTAAAACATCCTATTGAAGTTTTGGTACCATCAGTTTTTTATCTGGTCTTACCAAAATCTCATCAATAATCCTGTTTGTTTGGAATGGTAGTACCGAAAGGTCTACCATTTTTAATTCTAAATGGTTTAAGCCGAAAGCAGTTCCGTGAAACAACTTAAGTGAATATATAACGCACGCATGATCAGAAACCTCTTACTAAGCGCACTGTTAATCTTCTCAGCCACTTATGGCCAGTCGCAACAGATCAATTCAAACAGAACAAAGCACTTTTACATTACACCAGGCATTGAAATACTAAAATCTACACATCGGAATTATTTTTACGGCGGGTCCATCAAGGTTAATTATCTGTTTCAAAACGGCCTTGAGCCCGGTGTCGGGATTGAATTTGCGGGTACTTCTCTTCACAAGAGCAACCATTACACGTTAAGAAATCTTCGCTTCTTTCCTATATATGCTAACTTAAAGTATAATATTAAACCGCTGGGAAAAATCTGCCCATTTGCCGAAACATCATTAGGAATTTCTATAAATAGATATAAAAGTTCTTATGATTTTGGTCCGCCAGAAATAATACAGGTTCGGGAATCAGGTTTTTATACCTATTTGGGTTTGGGGGCAAAATTTAGTTTAACACCTAAAATAAAAGCCTTATTGGGTGCCGGTTTTAAAGGATACAAGATGAGTTTAAATGATTTAGATATAAATCCACATGGGGTATCGCTAAATCTTGGAGTTACTTTCTAAAATGGATCAGCATTCCCGAATAGCTGCTGGACCATTTATCTTGATTAATCTATTTTTACCTGAGGATCCTGCATTCTTTGAAATAGATTATCCTTATACCAGTTTTGCCTATATAAACGGCCTCATAGTCTGTACATTGCTAAAAGCCAGGCCCTATTGCTTAACAAATTAACTATCATTGGTCTAACCAAGCTTTAAACAGCGGCACTCGTTCCCGGCTTACAAATGCTTCTAGCAAGGGGTAATGATGAAAACTAACTTTCAGCTTTGAATTGAAGTGATTGTAGACCTTATTTATTGCATTTATATTGACGATATACTGTCTGTTGAGCCTAAAAAAAAGTGTCGGATCCAATTGCTCTTCAAGTTCTCCCATATTTTGTGGTACAACTTCGTTCCAGCCACTAGGCAAATGTGCATAAGTAATTTTGTGCTCAGAATGAAAGAAGCTGACATCGTTAGCGGCAAGTATTTTATAGCTGTCTTTATGGGGGATTAAAAAGCGTGTTCTGATCTTTTTGTTTTCAAGCGCATCAATTACACCCTGCAGCCGATCGGTTATAATTGCAGATACATCTTCTGTTCGCCGACCGGTTTTTTCAAGCGCAGTACGTAGTTCCTCTTCTTCAATCGGTTTAAGCAGGTAATCCACACTGTTAAACTTGAATGCCCTTACAGCGTACTCATCGTAAGCTGTAGTAAAAACAATAGGGCTCTTCACTTCTACATGATTAAAAATCTCGAAACTGATGCCATCAGCCAACCTGATGTCCATCAGTATCAGATCAGGAACAGGGTTTGATTTAAGCCACTCAACACTGCTGGAAACTGTATCTAATACATCCAGGATTACAGCCTGCGGTTTTATTGCCAGAACCAGCCTTTTAAGGCGTTCGGCATTAGGATGCTCATCTTCTATAATTAATATATTCATTTAAGTAAAGGTAAGATTACGGTAAAATGCTTTTCAGTTTTAGTAATTACGACTTCTGGCGCATGGAGCAAACGATAACGATCCCTGATATTACCAAGGCCGATACCGGTACCATTCAAATGGGTCAACAACGGTTTCAATTCATTGGAAACTAAGATTTCGTTTCCCTTTGGTGACTTAATTTCGATCATCAAGGGGTCTGATTTTACTGTTCGGTTATGCTTGATGGCATTTTCTACCAAAAGTTGTAATGACATGGGCGGTATCATCGCATCTTTACTGATCTGCGCAAGATTGATGTCAAATGAGATACCCGAACCGATCCGTACCCTGGTCAAAAATAAATATGACTCTAAAAACTTAAGTTCTTCCGCAACCGAAATCTTATCTTTTTTTGAATTGACCAATAAATAACGGTATACCTTAGCGAAATTCTCTGCATATTCAAAGCCTTTTTGCTGATCCTGTAAGATCTGCTCTGCCAGAACACTCAGGTTGTTGAATACAAAATGTGGGTCGATCTGTAGCCTCAAAGCGTAAAGTTCGGCTTCACTGGCAGCCTGTTTGTGCTGGGCTGCATTTACTTCAAGTTCGAGTGCCAACGTTGCTGTTTTCTTCCAGTTCGTCAGGAAATAATAACCAATATTGCCCGCCATGATCAACAATGAAAGAATAACTGCTGAAGTTAGAAACTGCGAGAAAAGCCGGAGTTCTTCTCTTGAATAACTTGGTTCTTTTTCCAAAAAAATGACAACATAAACCAGGTGCATGAGGTGAACCGAAATAATAGCAATAATGGTCTGTAAAAGCGTTTGGACAAATAGCCGTATTCCTGATTTTTTTTCCCAGGTTAACCAGCCATCAAGTTTACGGTCTATCCAGAAACTGATCACCGTGAGCAGCAAAACATATATGTAAGTGTATAGGGTATCGCGAAGTGCAATCCAGCCCGGGCTAGCGTAATAATCTTTCCAGTAGGGGTCGTATGGATCTACCAGGTATGAAAGCAAGGTCAGAATCACCAGCGCGACCAGACTTACTATGATCATATGGTGTACTGGTATTTTCTCCCTTGTATATTTTGTTTTTCCCATGGTGTAAAAATAAGCTTTGCCAGCCTCAGTGGCAAAGCTATTCGTATTATTGCAGTCCTCCGCCCAGGCTTCGGTATAAATCAACAGCAGACTGGAGTTTTTCCAGGCGTATATTGGTTCGCTCAAGTTCAGTCTGCAGCAGATTATTCTGTGCCGTGATGATTTCCAGATAGGTTGCCATTCCATTTTGGTAAAGTAGCGAAGCATCTTTCGCTGCCTTTTGCAAAGCCACCAGCTTTTCATCAATCAATATCAACCGTTCTGCGGTACGTTTCTGTTTTTCCAATGCATCGCTAACCTCACCTACCGCGGCCAGTACGCGCTGTTTAAACTGAAGTACAGCCTTTTCCTGCTCCAGGGAGGCACGCTCATAAGCTGTCTTAAGCGATCTCTTCTGAAATATGGGCTGGGTGAGATTAACTGCCAGATTTTTTGCCAACGATCCAGGGAGATTGAACCAGGAGTTCAGTTTAAATGAATTGGCGCCAATAGATGGGGTTAGGCTAAATGAAGGATACATCGCCACTTTTGACAGACCTAGTTTGGCCTGTGCATTCATTACGGCCCATTCCGCTGCTTTTACATCGGGCCTTCTGCTGAGCAGCCTTACAGGTAGTGAACTACCGAAGCCTTCGTTAAACACAGTAACACTAAAATCTGGTTTTCTGTAAATAGGAGACGGAAATTCACCGCATAAAATGCTCAGTGCATTTTCCTGTATAGCGACATTTTGTTTTACAAGAGGAACCAATAATTCAGCAGTTTTCAGCTGTGCCTTTGCCTGCTGAATGGCCAATGAATTTACCTGTCCGGCCTTGTACTGCAGGATAGTCATCTTTAACGTACTGTCGCTCAAAACCTTATTTCGATCTGCAATTCTTAACTGTTCATCAAGAGATAGCAAATTATAGTATGCCTGGGCTACCTGAGCAATAATCCTGGTTTGCAAAGCCCTCGCACTTTCCTTGTTTGCCATTAAATCAGCATACGCACCATCTTGCTGCATTGCCGCCTTGCCCCAAATATCAGCCTCCCAGGATACCCTCAACTGCGCATTGTAATCATCGATATAGCTCGTTTTGGTAAACTGCTCGCTCAGCGAACCGTTTAATGAGTTTTTAGACATCCAGTTTCTTGCCCCCGTTACATTCAGATCAAGGGTTGGCAGGAGTGCTTGTTTGGCTTCCTTTAATCCAGCCTCTAGCTGTTTTATGGTGAGCTGGGCAACTGCCAGATCATTATTGCGTTTTAAGGACATCGAGATCAAGTGCTGTAATTTTTCATCACTGAAAAAAGATTTCCAAGGAAGGCTCAGGGAATCACCGGTAAGCGATGAAGATTCCCTATAGCTTTTGGGCATTTGTATAGATGGCTTAACCTGAGGCTTCCTCAGCAAACAAGATGAAAAAAACATGATGCCAAATGCCAACAATATTAAATTCTGTACTCGAATCATTTTATCTAATCTTTAATTTTTTGAACAGAAATTTTTTCCTGCAGATATTGAAATACTATAAATAGCAGCGGAATAACTATTACGCCTAACATTACGCCAGAAAGCATGCCCATGGCAGAGCTTACACTGATGGAACGGTTGCCTACTGCGGTTCCTCCAGTGGCAGTCATCAGTGGAATCATTCCAACAATAAAAGCAAGTGATGTCATGATGATTGGTCTGAGCCTCGAACGTGCGCCTTCAATGGCCGATTCTATAATCGTTAAACCAGATTGGCGTTTCTGAATGGCAAATTCCACGATCAGAATAGCATTTTTCGCCAGCAAACCTACCAGCATAATCAGGCCGATCTGTACATAGATGTTATTGTCCAATCCAATTGCCTTGATGCCTAGGAAAGCACCTATAACACCCGTAGGAATGGATAACAAAACCGAAAGTGGTAAGAGATAGCTTTCATATTTTGCGGCAAGAATAAAAAATACGAACAGCAAGCAAACTCCCAAAATTATGACTGTTTGATTGCCACTGGCTTTTTCTTCCAGGCTTAAGCCCGTCCACTCATAGCTATAATCAGCAGGCAGTTTGGATAGCGTTTCTTCAACCCTTTGCATAACTATCCCATTACTTACTCCTGGTGCCCCGGTAACATTTATATTCAATGAATTGTACAGATTATAGCGTCCTACCGATTCTGGTCCATATACTTTGTGCAGGGTTACCAGTGTAGATGCAGGGACCATCTGTCCATCTTCGCTTTTTACAAAGATCTCCTGAAAGGCGTGAGCATCCATTCTGAATATTCCGTCTGCCTTAATATTTACCCGGTAAAATTTACCAAACCTGGAGAAGTTCAGCGACTGGTCTCCTGAAAAATAATTTTGGACAACGCTCAGCAGATTGCTTACACCAACTCCCATTTGTTTTGCCTTATCTTCATTCACTTCCAGTTCAAGTTGAGGATAATCGGCCCTAAAGGTGGTATATGCCATGGCTATGCCGGGCTTTTTTGAAAGTTCTCCGATAATCTGATCGGCCTTTTGTTTAAGTTGCTGCGAATTACGCCCCATACGATCCTGCAAGGCAAATTCGGCACCACCGGTTACACCATAACCCTCTACAGGCGGCATCCGGAAAGCCATCACTGTACCACCCTTAACGGTGGCAATGGCCTGGTTAACCTGGCCCATAATCTCATTAATGTCTTTTACCTTACCCCGTTCTTTAATAGGTTTTACCGTAACAAAACCCATTGCATAAGAAGGACCTGCTGCATTGCTCAATAAATTAAATCCGGTAATGGAGGTATTTTCGCCCACCGCCTCGATTTTTGCCAGTTTTTCGCCAATTTCTTTGGTTATCTGGGTAGTTCTATTAAGGCCGGTTCCTGGCGGCATAGTCAGCGAAAACATAAACATTCCATCATCTTCCTCTGGCACAAAACTTTTTGGAGTGATTACCATCAACCAGACAGCTATTCCAATAGTTAATGTGATAAGCCCTGCTGAAATCCATTTTTTTGAAATTAAAAACCGCAACCCACTAATATATCTGTTCGTTAAATGATTAAAACCAGCATTGAAAGCTTTAAAAAAGCGACCTTTTACTCCAGTGGGCTTGGTCTGTGCTGCACCACTATGATGATTGTTTTTTAACAGAATTGCACATAATGCGGGCGTGAGTGTAAGGGCGTTAACAGCTGATATTACAATAGCAATGGCCAATGTATAGGCAAACTGTTTGTAAAAAAGCCCAGCCGATCCAGACATGAATCCAATTGGAATAAAAACTGCTGCCATTACCAGGGTTATTGATATTACTGCCGCGGTAATCTCGCTCATTGCCGATTTTGTGGCCGCACGGCCGCTTAAATCCGAAGTTTCCATCTTACTGTGAACGGCTTCAACTACTACAATGGCATCATCCACTACGATTCCAATGGCCAGTACCAGCGCAAAAAGTGTCAGTACATTTATAGTAAACCCTAAAAGCAATAAAAAGAAAAAAGTTCCAACAATAGCTACAGGCACTGCAATAGCAGGAATAATGGTTGATCTGATGTCCTGAAGAAACAGGAAAACAACGATAAACACCAGGATAAATGCTTCTATCAAAGTAGTTTTAACCTGGCTGATAGAAAGATCGAGCTTTTCTTTTGTACTCAAAATCTTTGAAAAATGAATCCCGGCGGGAAAGTCTTTTCCAGTTTTTTAATTTCAACATCTACTCCCTTTTCAATTTCATTTGCATTGGATCCCGTTGTTTGGTTAATGGCAATAGTAACCGCGTTACGGTTATTCGATTTATTAGCACCCGAATAACTTGTTGAACCAAATTCCACACGTGCCACATCTTTCAGGCGGATCACACTGCCTCCATTTCGTTTAACAACCATACGTTCGTAATCCTGAACAAGGTTTTTCTTTCCTTTGTAACGAATTACATATTCCAAGGCGGCATTAGAATCCTCGCCCAGTTTTCCCGGAGCAGCCTCAAGGCTTTGATCTGCAATAGCATTTGATACATCAGCAGGAACAAGCCCCAAAGAAGCCATTTTACGTGGGTTCAACCAAACACGCATAGAATAATCTTTTGTACCAAATACCTGGGCCTGGCCTACCCCTGGCACACGTTTAATCTGCGGAATTAAATTGATGTTTGCATAGTTTTGCAGAAAAAGCTCATCATACTTTTTATTGTCATCAGTATACAGATTAAAGATCATAATCATACTGTTCTGCTGTTTTGAAGTGGTAAGCCCCGTGCGGATTACTTCCTGTGGCAGGATAGATGTAGCCTGTTGTACCCTATTCTGCACATTTACGGCCGCCTGGTCTGCATTTACACCTTGCTTAAAAATAATGGATATAGAAAATGAGCCATCGTTTGATGCCGTAGATTTAATGTACTGCATGTTCTCAACACCATTAATCTGTTCTTCTAACGGCGTGACTACCGAACGGATAACAGCCTCACTGTTCCCTCCGGGATAGGAGCCCGAAACCATTACTGTGGGTGGAGAAATATCCGGAAATCTCGTTAGCGAAAGGCGGCTTAATCCGATTATGCCCAGAATCACAATGATAATGGAAATAACGGTTGCAAATACCGGCCTGTCTATTATTTTTTGTAACATAAAATTTCGATGAAAAAGTTTAAGATTTTGTTTTGATCTTTGGTTTTACCTGAATGCCATCATATAGCACATCAATCCGGTTAATGGCAATCTGTTCGCCATTTTTCAAGCCCGATCTGACTATATAGTTATCACCACTCTCCGCTTTTATTTCGATTGGGATCAATCTCACCTTACTGCTATCGGCCAGGCGGTAAACAAAAAACTTATCCTGTATGTCTTTAACAGCAGCTTTAGGTACCAAGAGGATATTCGATAGCGATTCTTCTATTACCACATTGGCTGAGCCGCCAGAGCGCAAAATTCTTTTCGGATTATTGAACACGGCTTTTATACTAACTGTTCCGGTAACCCGGTCAACGTTTCCACTAGCTACCTGTAGCTTACCATTTTCAGGGTATTGCTGCCCGTCGGCAGTAACCAGGCCAATGTTTATTTTGGCAGTTCTATCTGCACTTCCCGAATTCAGGCGCATAAATTCTGCCTCACTAAGCGAGAAATATACATATACGGTACTAATATCTGAAAGCGTGGTTAGTGGAGTCGCATCAGTTGCAGAGATCAAGTTTCCCACGCGGTTTGGAATCCTGCCAATATAGCCGCTTACCGGCGCTTTGATCAGTGCAAAACCGGCGTTTATTTTTGACGCTCCAAAAGTAGCCTTCGCCTGGGCTACCTGTGCGGTAGCAGCTTGCAGGTTAGCTTCAGCCGTCTTCAGTTGTACTGGCGACACAACGCTTCCGCCAACAAGCGATTTCATTTTTTCTACTTCGATCCGGACGCTAGCATGCGTGGCAATTGCAGCCTGCAAAGCGGCAGAACTGTTACTAACCTGCTCCTGAAAAACTTCTGACTTGATTTTAAAAAGCAACTGTCCTTTCTGCACATAATCGCCCTCTTTAACGAATATTTTCTCCAGGTAACCGCTCACCTGGGCTTTGATATCAACATTCACGAGCCCTTCAATATTCCCCGGATAGGTTTGTTTAACTGTTGCAGTATCTGGGTTTAAGGTAATAAAGTCAGTTTCCAAAGCCTGCGGCTGTTCTGTAGAAGTATTTTGAGGCCTTTGGCTACATCCCACCCATAATAAAGAAAAGCAGAGCCAGCTTAAGGATTTTTTTGTTATACTCATTTTCATGATAATCTTCAAAAGTAGAAACAGGCCCTATTACCTGTTTGGCTACAAAATAAAGACGCATTGGGACGATTCTTATCCGAAATCATACCCAAGCGTAGAAAATAGCTACCTAAACGTGATATATCTACACTGGGCCGAACATCTGCAAAAGAACTTTTTACCTAGCCGCTACAACCATTTACCGACGCTTTGTTGGATTTAATCGTGAGTATTGAAAACGAAGATTATTTCAAAATTATAGGCGTGAGCGATAGCTTCTGCCTTGTCTGTGTAATAGACTGCCTTTTTCTGCTTTTTAACGGATCTACCCTTAGTATCCTGTATTTTTTCCCTATACCTGCGGTCAAGTTTTTCGCCATGGTGACCAATTAAAATCGGTTGCCCCATGGGAATGCCCGAGGCCATCTCTGCGGCCGAGTTGTAAAGCTGGTCGGATTCTTTTTCGTTTTTAGCAGCCTTGGTTTTCGCATAGTTAATGCGGCGATCCCTGCGCTCATTAAAATCGTGTTTCATCTCTCAAAAATTAGATCAAAAAATAAATGCCCCTTGGTTTCATGCCAAAGGGCATCAACATTTTAAGCAGGGATAATGATTTCGCTTTCAATCTCCGCCAATTTATCTACGCAAAGACGGTTAACATCAGCCGCCACCGCTTTAATGATAAAAGGATTTTTGGTTGAAAACTCCCTGCCATTATCATCTTCAATGGTCAGCGTACAACTCTGAAAGAAATTAACATGTGTTTCCTCCGCATCATCCTGCTGCGCCACCTCGAAAGCCGCTAAGGTGTCGATGGTTTCCAACAACTTGCCCCTTTGATTGATGCGGCGTGTCAGATCCAAAGCCAGTTTAATGGTAGAATCCAGATTTCTAACAGGCTTAAGCTCCACCGCAGGTGTTTTACCCTCTGTTTTATCCACAGACTCCGTTTTCCCGTTTTCGGTATCCAATTTAGCCTGCAGGGTTTCTACCTTAGCTACATCGCCCGCTTTCACTACTGCTTTTCCACCATTCGAGGATTTATCAAAATCCTTGTTCGGTTCAATCGCACCGCTGCCTTTAGCAGCGACAGCATCACCACTAGCTAAGCTATTAGCTTTATGATCAACCGGACTATTATTTGCAATTGCACTAGAATTAATTACTGTCGTTTTCATAATTTTTAAAATTTAACTGTGAAGAAAAAATTGAAACAGCCGCCATCAGCAGCCAATCTCCTGAACGCCTATGGCGCTAGCAAGATCAAAAAACTAGGATCGGTGGGCTTCTGCATTTTTCCGTGTTCATGATACTATGGGTTTAAAAATATCAGTCGGCAGGAGCCTCCTGCCTTTTTGATAGTCACCCTCACCTGAACACAATCCATTTTTCAAGACAAGACTTTGCGAAAAAAAAACCTCGCGAGCGCAGCGAAGCAGGGAAGATTTTTTTCCGCAAACCCGCAGGGCACCGGTCTTGACGGAAAATGGATGGTTCAGAAATTTGTGCTCAAAAAGGTAGAAGCAAAATTTTGAGCACTTAAAGTGCATTAACAGCATTTACCCCCACCTATTCTCCCAGCCTAGAAGAAAAAAACAAAAAAAGCCCCGACCAGAGGCCATGGCAAAACAACTTCATCACAAAACAGCCCGGTTCAATCTCCTGGCCAGTTCCATCGCCGCAATAACCAAGGATGATTTAGCAATCCCCATCCGGTGAAACGGCAAAGCCCGGAAACATCCAGCGCTGCCAAATTCCATAAATCCCCACCCACACTCTCCAATATCCGACAGGATAAATCAATTGCCGATTCATTGGGCGTTCCAGAACCGATCAACATCGCCAGCAGCTCGCCATCCCTCATTGCAAAGAACCCAATCTGTCTTAAGAAAAGTTAAGATTTTTTATAGCAAAATAGTTATTGCATGTGCAAAGAATCTCGCTGGTAACAGCAGATCTAAATATCATCAACTTAAAAAATATTTGATGCTGTTCCTTCAGTTCATACCACTAAATATTCATATCACGGAACAACATGATATGACTCGGGACATTCACCCTAGAGTTTGCGCCTGTGACGGGCGCAAACAAAAAAAGCCACTGGTCTCTACCAGTGGCCTTATTTCGCAAAACAGTTTCCTGTTTATTTTGCGTTGTTTTTTTTCTGAGTAACCTCGGCCCTGATCTCCTGAGCCAAAGTTTTAAGGGCCTGCATTGCTTTACGCACACGTGTACCTGCTGCCCCATTTCCACCACCATAAAATTTCGCTACATCAGCCTCAACTGAAGCGATTACTTCCTGTACCTGTTTGAATTTGTCCATTTTTTGATTTTTTTTTGGGACTAAACGGTCCCTGGTTAATATTTATTATCTACCTTAATAATTAAAACAAATGATCTTTTACCAGCCTGCATTTTGTTTTAATGTTCCATTAGAAAGCCCGATCTGGGTGTATGGTATTTGCTGCAAACCTTTTGTAGCCATGATATTTGCAGCAGATATTTTTTTCTCTGTACTTACCCCACCATTTAATACGGTTGAAGTTTCGGCAATTTCCTGGGCTGCTTTATCTATTCCCTGGCGCAATAAATCATAATAGCGTATTCCTTCGAAAGCAAATTCCAGCCTGCGTTCTTTAATGATGTTATCATGGCTTATTGCAAGCGGTGTAAATGCATCTTTATATGCACGCTGCCTAACAGCATCAAAATAGGTTTGGGCATTTCCACTTCCCAACTCTGCTGCCATCAATAATACATCAGCATAACGGATAGATACATAATCCTGGAACTGACCAATCTGGAAGTTGGGATTACCATTTGCCTCTGGCAGGGGCTTGCCATCTAAACCGATCATTGGGCTGTATTTTTTTACATAGTAGCCAGTATATTCTCTTTGACCTTTTTGATTTGTGAAGGGGAGTTTTTCGTCGACAATAGAAATGATGGAACCTGCTCTTCTTGTATCAGTTGGCAGATATGCATTCCATAGTTTAGGGTTTACAGTTTCAGCACCCCATCCGTTTCCATACGGGTAAAGTGCCTGCTCACGGATACCTATCATTACCATCCAATGGTTGCCATCGGTATTGCCAGCATAATCACTTGTATACGTATATTTTATTGCAAAAATGGTTTCCTTATTATCTTCACCTGCATAAGACGTTAGTGATGCAGCAGGCCATAAGTTGGCAAAATTCTCAATTAAACCATACCCGCCTTTTGTAATTACATCTTCAAGATATGCAAGGGCTTCTGATTTAGATACAACACCAACTAAATCTGCCTTTGCATAGTAACCTGTGTAAAACAGGAATACGCGACCCATCAGGGCTTCTGCAGCATATCTGGTAACCCTACCATGATTGGCTACCGCCTGAGCCGGGTAAGCAACTTCCGGTAAATTTGCTGCAGCGAATTTAAGATCGTTGGCAATTACCTTATAAACTTCATCTGGATTACTTTGTGGTATATTTTCGGTAGATGGAGCCGTTAACAATGGAATGTTTCCCCAAAGCCTAACCATATCAAATAGCAGGTAAGCACGCAAAAAGCGAGTCTCAGATTCGTATGTTTTTCTTAACTGGGTATCGCTACCCCATTCTATCTGATCTAGTTTACTCAGTAGCATGTTGCAGCGAAACAACGCCCTATAATACAAAACCCAGTTTCGATTATATAAATTTTGATCTGATGGCGAACGCGACTTATCAAATTCATCAATCATCTGGTAACCAAAACCATCAGAATTTCCGGTTGCACCGAAAGTATTGTCAGACATTACTTCAGCTGCGACGGGCAAAGCAATCCCCTCAGACCACACCACCTGTAACCCGTCATAACAACCAACAAGTGCAGTAAATGCATCTTTTGGTGTTTTGTAAAAATTTTGATCTGTTACTGCTGTCACTTGCTTAGTATCCAGAAAACTTTTTTTGCAGGCGCCTAAAGATAAAAGGCTCAGTGCTACAGCATATATTTTTATAGTTTTCATATTTTTATGATCTTGTAGTTAAAACTTAAGATTGGCTCCTATCATGAACGTTCTTGGTCTTGGATAATAACCCAAATCGATACCAGACGCGAATCCCTGAGTACCATAACCTATCTCCGGGTCCATTCCATCGTATTTTGTAAAGGTGTAAACGTTTAATGCAGCAGCATATAACCTTACCTGTTTCAGGTAGCTCTTTTTAAATACTTTGCCAAGATTATAACCTACAGTGATGTTGCTGATCCTTAAAAAATCACCTTTTTGAATATACAGATCAGAGAAATTACTCCAATTCCGGTTGTCTTCAGTTACGCGAGGAATGGTGTTCGATGTGCCCTCTCCGTGCCATCTATCGAGTATTCGGGAGGTATAATTACCAAACTGACTAGACGGATTTCTGTAGGATTGAACAATATCATTTCCGGCCACGCCAGAAGCTACAACAGAAAAATCGAAGCCTTTGTAATCGCCCGAAAGTGTGATACCAAATGTATAATTCGGATTCGGATTACCAATCATGCCCCTATCCAGGTTATCTATCATACCATCTCCGTTAACATCCACGTACTTAACGTCTCCGGGAGCAGCGGTTGGTTGTATTACCTTACCACTGGCAGATCTGTAATTTTGAACCTCGGCTTCGTTCTGAAAAATACCCGCTGTTTTTAACCCCCAGAAATAGCCAATTGGGAAACCGGTTTGAGCACGATAGAACTCAAGTGCATTGTTGAACAGTTCATTCTCACCACCATGAATAATTCCATCGGAAGTAGGAATATTTTCAACTTTGTTCTTGTTATAAGCGCCATTAACACCAACAGAATAATTAAATTCGCCCACCTTGTTTTTATAAGTAAGGGCCAGTTCTATACCTGTATTTCTCACGTTACCACCATTAATAAAAGGAGGATTGGCGCCAGCTGTGGCCAGAATCGGTACGGCTATTAACCAATCTTTAGTCGTTTTATTATACCAGTCAAAATTCAACGCAAATTTGCCTTGCAAAAAATTAGCATCAAATCCGATATTCGTCTGTTCGGAGGTTTCCCATTTCACTGCAGGATTACTAATTCTTTCTTGGTAGCCGCCAGGAGTAAGCACACCCTCAGTAGGACCAAAAATATAATTGGTATTATTTAGCTTAATTGGTGCCAGATATTGAAACGCATCTATATTTTGACTTCCAACCTGCCCCCAGCTGGCACGGACCTTAAGAAAGTCTAACCAATCCTTTTGTCCCTGCATAAAACTCTCGTTGGTTACTACCCAGCCTACAGAAACAGAAGGGAAATACCCCCAGCGGTTTGCCGGGCCAAAACGTGAAGAACCATCTGCCCTAAAAGTGGTATTTAATAAAAATTTTTCTTTGTAATTATAATTTAACCTACCAAAATAAGATAACCTGCGATCAGGATCGTTAGGTCTGCCTCCAATAGTGATACCCGCTATGTTTTTACCTGTTGCATTACTTAGCCAGGCATAATCAAAACCATCTGCAATCAAATTTGTATTAGTTCCAAAAATACTGGAACCATCTGCACGGTATGCAGAACTTCCTACCATAGCTTCAAAAGTATGGTCATTACCTAACTTAAATTTATAGCTCAACAAATTATCCCAGATTAGTGATTTACCTTTATTCATCGACTGGCTGGCTTTGTTAACAAGGTTATAACTGTAAACCGAAAGGCTGTAAACAGGGGTATAAGAACGGCTTTCACTTGCACTATAATCTATACCTAAACTGGTTCTGAATTTCAGATTTTTAATCGGTTCAATTACCATATAAATATCGCCAAGTATACGCTGAGTATTATTTTTGTTCTGGCTGTTATATACCATCAATGCATAAGGATTTGCCTCTCCATTATTCCATGTAGATTTGCTGTTATCGAAGAAGTTTCCATTCTCATCATACATCTTCAAAAATGGGCTGGCACTAAATGCACCACGTAACGTATTATTATACTGATTACCAACCAGTATACCGTTATTGTTAATATCTGTATAGGTAAGGTGCTGACCAATTTTGATGATATCTTTATAAAAATTATGCTCTGAATTGATTTTAAAGCTGTAGCGTTCGTAATTAGACAAGCCTTTACCCCCTACAATACCCTCCTGCCCGGTATAAGACAAACCCAATGAATAAACTGAAGTTTCAGATGCGCCCGATGCACCAAGTGCATAGTTTTGTGTGAGTGCATTGTCTACAAACATCTCGTCCATCCAGCTTGTACCTTTGCCAAAGGCTTTTATTTGATCATTGGTAAACAATGGTTGTTTGCCGCTGTTTACAGCAGCTTCGCTCATTAAAGCTGCGTATTGCGAAGCATCAAGCAACTCTATTTTTTTGCAACGTTTTGTACGCCTGCGTAAGCATCAAAAGTAATCTGCCCTTTCTGCCCGCGTTTACCTTGCCGTGTAGTAACCAACACAACACCATTAGCCGCCTGTGAACCATAAATAGCCGCAGATGCAGCATCTTTTAGAACATCGATCGATTCGATATCTGATGAGTTTAAATAAGTGATATCACCTGTAAGCACGCCATCTACAACATATAGCGGCGATGCATTGCCAATGGTACCTAAACCCCTTATGGTTACCTTGATGTTTTCGCCGGGCTGACCGGAAGTAGAGGTGATTTGTACACCGGGAGTTTGCCCCTGTAAGCCTTGCAGTGCGTTAGTAGTACTTTGCTTTTGCAGCGTTTCTCCTTTAACCTGAACGGTGGCACCGGTTACCAGTTTCTTTTGCTGAACACCGTAGCCCACCACCACTACTTCATCGAGTTGCTGTTTATCTTCAGCTAAACTAATGTTAATCGTAGCACTTTGTCCAACCGGTACTTCTTTACTTACAAAACCAACAGAGCTAATCTGGAGTATATCTCCTGCCTGGGCACTAATGGTATACGTACCCTCGCTACTCGTTCCGGTTCCACCGGTTTTTCCTTTAACTTTTACTACTGCACCCGGTATAGGGAGCCCATCCGCTGAAGTCACTTTTCCGCCGATCTGGCGCTGCTGCGCAAACAAAGATTCGCTGAAAACAAGCAGTGAAAGAAACATCAACAGAAAAATATGTTCTCCTTTAATTATAGAATTCTTTTTCATGCTGTTCTTAAAAATTTAATAAATAATTGATTCATTTTATATTGGTTTTCTAGTTAGCGCTTGATTGTAGTTGCATTACCGTTGTAGGTAAGACTGTAGTTTGCCTTTTGCTTAAATGCTAATACCTTGGCTGATTTAGGGGTAATCACTACGACCTTAAATGTGCTACTTCCTGCTGGTGCTGTCCCAAACCGTAAGGTGTTTCATTCTTCTGCGCATCGAATGGCTGAAAAACCCGATAGGACGGCTCTCCGTTAAATACTTTATGGATAAGTGAAAGTCTCTCGGTTTTTGTTTGGGCCAGTAATACTTTACCCTTGGTAACAGAATAAGTAATTAAACCAGCTTTTGTGGATACTTCCACTGTTAACAATGAAGCACTTAAGGCCACCTCGGGTGTGTTGGTTGTTGTAAATTTAACAGCTGCATCTGATAGCTTTACAGCCATTAAACTTCTGTCGTCAGGAATGATCTGATCAGATACCTGTTGAGGTTTTGTTTTCTTAATTCTGGAGGCAGAATTTTGAATCGGGATTTCTACTCCTGAAGTTGTTTGCACATCATCTTTTACCTGTCCGTTTACATTTATCTGAAGTAGAACACTACCTATAAATATTACGGTGCCCACCCTAATTTTTTGCATAGAAATAGATACAGTTTTATACCTGGTTAAATTATTTCTAAAGGTATCTGTACAAAAAAAAGCGAGGGTGCTCAAATGTTAACAATCACCTATACATATGTTAACAGATTAGACTAATAAATGTCAAATGGGCTACATCAAGTTTAATAATGCGTATTCTGGGGTCTACGGTATAGATGGAATCTGACAAATATTTTTCAATATGAAAAGACAACTGTCTGATGAACTTATCATCAACAGATTCAATTTCTGTTTCCAGTGGTTTAAACGTTACCTGCTTTTGGTAGTTTTTTTTTGAAAGTGCCTGCTGCTGCAGTAAGTTCTTTATTTTCGATAAAAGAATCTCAAAGTTAAAAGGTTTGGCATGTAATCATTGGCACCGGTTTCAAGGCCCATCAATTGTTCATTTTCACTAGTTAATGCAGTAAGTAATATCACAGGTAAATGAGCCGTACGCTTATCCGCTTTAATTTTCCGGCAAAGATCAATACCGTTCATTTCGGGCATATTCACATCACTAACAATCAAATCAGGGTGTATAGAAAGTGTTTTTTGCCAGCCTTCTTTACCATTTACTTTCACTTTACCACCCTGTGGTGTAAATTTAAAAGCATTCGAAAGGAGATTAAACAGTATCCTTTCAATTTTATCATGGTCAAAAAAGGTAACCAGGCTCTTTCTATCGGTTTGAAAACTAAAACTGATTTTCTCTCTGTCGGCTATATCGCTAAAGGAAAGTGACAGCTCCTGAATGAAAGAAATGATATCTCCTGTTTTAGGGTAGGTTTTTGCGCTGTATTTTTCCTCAATGCTCCAATCGAATGACAGAGCTATAATGCATCACCCGGTATCATTAAATCCTCTACTTTTGGCTGAGGCTCTATAGCCAATTAAAAAAATTTCCAATTATAATCAATAACTGTTTCCTTTCGTTGTGATACTTATTTTGAGCAAATACGACGCTACAACTCGACATAAGTAAAATACCACCATTAAACTTCCCGATGGTGATATTGAACTTACACGAATGGTGTTTTGACCCGTAAAAATTATATATAAATGTGATACTAATTTCTTTTGACGGCTTAAAAGCTAATCTGGATAAATTAGGCTCCCTGATATTATCGGCAAATAAACTATAATTATTTTATGGCTTTATAGTTAAAGTTCTTAAACGTTACCTTCCCCTCTCCTATGGCACAAAGTCCTATCCGTAAGCTCAAAAATCCACTAAATACATTATGGTGCATGGCCGAAACCTCAAAAGAGTTTTCAATTTTATTCCAGTTCACACCATCCTTGCTATAATACATATCCACCGTGTTATTTATATTTTTCAGACGAAGGAATACATGATTTTTGACTATATCTTTTTCTGCGGCAAACTGCCAGCCACGCAAATTAGCGAGTACATCATCTTTGTTAGCCAACATGCCTGAAGACGCACCGCTATTGTAAAAAAGAACCAGACCTCCGGTTGCTTTTCCTTCGATTAACATTTCTACATCTACGGTATAAGAGTGGTCTTCAGGAATACACAACAACGGAGAACTATTGCCTACGCCATTTCCCTTTGCTTTAATGGTTAAGCTGTTATTGGCTAATTTAAACCGATTGGTATCCAGTTCCTCGAAAAATGACCATTGTGGCTTCAATTTATTTCCTGCGAAGTTATCGTTCAGCGTAAAGTTAGATGTAGAGGTGGCCAAATTTGGTTTTTTAATCGGTCCGCTATCATTTACGTCCTTCTTTACCTTGTACCAACCATCTTTTGTCCATTCTATTGGCAGTAATAAAGTTTGGCGGCCTTTGTTGTAAAAGTCTTTTTCATAAGCGTGGAATATCATCCACCAGTTGCCCTTTACATCGTCAATGATGGTACCATGCCCTTTTGAAGCCCATTTCTCAGTATTGTCTTTTGTTCTGATAATCGGATTATATGGCGAATTTTCCCATGGTCCCAGCAATGATTTTGAACGTGCAGAAACAACCATATGCCCAGTTACTGGACCTGCTGTTCCCCCTTCGGCCGCAGTAATATAATAGTATTCTCCTCTTTTAATTAATTTTGGGCCTTCCAGACAAAAACACTCAATTGACCAGTTTCTTGGGATAGGCCAGCCTTTGTAAGAAGGCTTTTGCTCACCTATTATTGATAGTCCGTCATCAGACAAGGGTACAAATCCGCCATTACTAAAGAATAAATATCTTTTGCCTTGCTCATCTGTGATATGTCCAGGATCGATGTTGCTAATTTTCAGATCGACCGGATCACTCCATTTGCCATTGATTGAATCTGCCCAAACCACATAGTTGGTGCCATTAGCGGGGAAATAGATGTAAAACTTGTTTTTATATTTCACCAGATCGGGAGCCCATACATTGCCTATATGCTTGTGCAAAGCATGGGTTACAGGCTTCCAGTTGATCAGGTCTTTTGAATGCCAGATTAACAAACCCGGATAATATTCAAAAGACGAATGAACCATGTAATAATTATCGCCATCGCGCAGTATACTCGGATCAGGATAATCCCCAGAAAAAATTGGATTCGTGTAGAAACCCGGGGTATTCGGTTTCTGGGCTGACTGAGATTGTGCTATTGCACAAATACTAAATTGCAGGAAAAAAATTGTGATTATAAATTTATTCATATTATTATGGGGTAAAAAGTATTGCTAACCTATAATTATAGGCCTGATTATTTATTATTTCTGTGTAATTCCATTCCAATTGTTTATTCTGAAGAGGTATGGCGGTAAGCCTGCTGAATTCATCAGGTTATATTCAGTGCTATTCATATCTGTCTGATCAGGTGCTTTTTTTGAGGGGGGAGTAATATAAAGGGAACAAATTACTAGTCTGTGAGCGTAAGCCGTCTGGCTTTGCCATCGTCTGCAATAACAATTATTACCGCAGAACAAAGACCAGCACTGTTAGGTACCGTAGTAAACTTCGATTCTGTAGTCCCCTCATTTCCGGTCATCTGGTTTAACTGTGATCAGAAGTCTGCAGGTTTTTTAAGACTCCATTTAGCATTACTCGTCACTGTTATAATGGAGATTCCCCCTTCTGGTTGAAAACCACTTCAGATAAGCAAACCTTAAGTTGTGGTGTATCTCTTTCCTCTTTTTAAAAAATGAAGTAGATAATATAAGAAACGCATTTAGGATGACGGGGAATCGGCTCTCATTTTGAGTCATTTTTAAATGAGTCATTAGTGTATGTTTTAGTTAATTTGAAATGATGGAAGATTTGCTGAACATTATTGATTGATAGGCTTGCCAATTGCACACCTATTGATGGATTACTTTATTTTCACAAGCCTGTATAATCTATAGTAGCTTCAATAAGCCTCTGATTTGGACGGACATGCCACCATCTGGTTGACCCTAGATTCATTGCGTTACTACTTTATGAACTTGCCCATGTAATGCATGATCTATAGTTGCTGGTTCTGATTTAACAATATCTGCCATTAATAAAGAAAACTACCATAAATATGAGAGCAGGCAATTTCCTGATAAAAGTTGTTCGGTTCATCTGAGTTTATATATGGTTTCTTAAACAAGTAAGAGTAGTCTAAAATGATTAGCTGTTATATCTAGTGAACATTTATCTTACTAAAATAACAAGTCAATAGCCTAAGGTTACTGGATTTAATGTCAAAAATAGTTTTAGCTCAGACCTGGGGATGCTTCAAATGATAAAAACAAGGGGAATTTTGTTAACTGCGAGGTTTTAATTAGAAAATCGCAAGATTTAAAGCGACGGATAAAGGCACAAAACACTAATAATAAACACATTAAAACAACACAAACTTTAGCGCAGCTACGGCCATATGTTTTCCAGACAAACTGCCGTCTGAATTTACCGGATCTTCAGCAACGCTTGGCTTACTACACCCACAAAAGATGGTTAAAGCGCAAAGCATGAGTTTATTCATTTTTGTTTTTATCGGCATAGGATATGTATAAATGGGTTAAGCTAATTTGGTAATAACAATATATTTTCAAAGATTAACTGCTTGTATTTAAAGCAACTCCAATGAGGCATTTATTTCTGAAGTCTCTAGGTGTTTTAACACAAAAAGGTTGCTTTAGCAACCTTTTGTGTTATGGAATTCTTATTTATTTATCGACGATCAGCCTGATCGGTGTCAGGTTATTTAGGTACACGAAATAAACACCTAAACGGTAATTTCCGGAAAGGCCTACCTGCAGGTCGCGGTCTGCGGCACGGTGGCTTCCGCTCTGCATTATCCTACCCACAACATCCCTAACCGTTACTTTAATGGTTTGATCCCTCAGGTTAGGCGTAAGCCTCACTTTGAAAGACTGCTCTTTAACCGGGTTAGGATAGATGATATTGCTGCTTGAAGATTCTGGAGCAAGGGCTTGTGCCGGGATTATACCTGATCGGGATTGTATACCTGAAAGATTACCCGATTGGCTGAAGCCAGCGCTTGTACCTTCGTTGGCAATCTCCGTATCACTTAGTGCCCTGCTGTAAATCTTAAACTCATCAATTGAGCCCTTAAAAAGGGGGTCATTGAACTGTGATTTACCCAGGTAATTCAACGTAGTGCCTGTGGTTGTACCTGAAGCGGTAAGCTGCGAAGGTTTAATGTTCAGGTTGGTATTGGTGGCTGCCAAAGTACCGTTAATGTACAGCTTTGCTGTATTTCCTGATTGGGTAACGGCCAAATGTGTCCAGGTATCCAAGGGGAAAGCAAAGTTCGCACTTACGTTTAACTCTGTCCCGCCGTTTTTAGCGGCATAACGAACAGTTGATAGTTTTACCCCATTTACAGTAGGCGTTCCCTGCTGAACGGTAAGGAACATATATTGTGCAGTACTGTTCCCAAAGTCAAATACACGCATCCAGTTAGACAGTGCATCCATCCTTACCCAACTCGAAACGGTGAAATCGGATAAAGTTTTTACAATTCCTGTTGGCAGGGTAGCATAAGAAGTACTTGTTCCGTCTAATTTAATCGAAGTTCCATCTTGCCCGGTTGCACGGGTTGCGGTTGCGGCCAATGTTCCGTGGGTAGCTCCCAGTTGTCAATAGCGCGGGTGCCACCAGTCTCATTAAACTTTAGGTAAACCAGCTGGCCGGCAGCAGGTTTTGCGGTTACTGCTGCGCTGGGAGAACCTTCACCCTGACTATCAACTGCTGTAACCACATAATAATAAGTAGTTCCATTGCTCACACCGGTATCGGTAAACATATTGGTCGTTACATTTGATAAAGTTGCATAAGGACCACCCATTGCAGTTGAACGTTTCACATTAAAGCTAAAACCCGGAAGAGCATCCCATTCGACCACATTTTTGGCATCTCCCGAAGCAACAATAGCGTTGCTGACCATCTTCTCTACCGTTAAGGTAATGGTCTGTTTTCCAGGGATACTATCATTAACAGCGCCGATCACCAGCGGGAATACACCGTACTCGGTTGGGGTACCGGATATGATCCCGTTTGAGGCACTCACGCTTAAACCGGCAGGTAAACCTGTTGCCGTATAATCGCTCAGTGCATTAGTGCTAATAGTATAGCTAAATGGCCTGCCTATCACAGCAGTTGGTTGGGTATTATTCGTAATGGCAACCGACAATACTTTTGATTGCGGAATTGCAGGCCAGTAAATTGAATTTCCTACCTGCGAAGCAGTAATCGCGCTTGTCCCCGTACTAAGAACACGGACTTTGTTATTTACAATTTTTGCAACTGTGGTATCTGAACTGGTATAGGTCACCGGAAGCCCGGATGTTGTAGTAGCCGCAGGATCAAAATCAGCATCCCCCATGAGTTTAGGCGCAATGGCATTCATCGTGATCGACTGGCTGGTAAATGCCGAAGCGATCTCCGTTGTACTTAAGGCCCTACTATAAATCTTAAACTCATCAATTGAGCCTTTGAACATAGGATCAGCAAACTGCGATTTCCCCAGGTAATTCAGCGTGGTACCGGTAGTGGTGCCGGCAGCGTTCAGCTGAGAAGGCTTAATCGTAACTCCGGTGTTGCTGGCTACCAAAGTCCCGTTGATATACAGGCGAGCCGTATTTCCCGATTGGGTAACAGCAAGATGTGTCCAGGCATTCAGCTGCAAAGGATAATTAAAACTGACTATTTGCTCGGCTCCTCCATTTTTAATCCTGTAACTAATGGTCCGTGTGGTCACGCCATCTACTGTAGGCGTTCCTGACTGGACGGTCAGGAACATATATTGTGTAACCGGTGTAGCACCAATACCAAAATCAAATACCCGCATCCAGGTAGAAAGTGCATCCATCTTCACCCAGGCAGATACCGTGAAATCATTTAAGCTACCTACAATACCTGCAGGTAAACTAGCATAGGCATTCCCCGAACCGTCCAGTTTAAGGGCATTTCCGGATTTCCCGGTATCCCGGCTTGCCGAAGATGCTAAAGTTGCATGTTTAGCACCCCAACTATCAACGGCACGTCCGCTTGTTTCGTCAAATTTGAGGTAAGTAAGCTGGCCAACATTTGGCGAGGCCGTAACTACAGGGCTGGAAGCCGAGCCATCTGGCGAAGCAACCTGGTAGTAATAAGTATTCCCATTACTCACACCAATACTATCGGTATATTTGGAGGTACTGATCGTAGCGAGTGTAGTATAAGGACCAGCTGATGCCATTGCCCGTTTTACGATATACGTTTTGTTCGGGATAGAGTCCCAGTCCAGGATGTTTTTACCATCGTTACCAGCCGCTTTCAGGTTGATCGGGATAGGTCCTACCGGTTCAAAACGGAATGGGAAGCTATAAGGAATGGGGTCGTTATCGCTTCCACCTATAGTAAGTATTTTATTACCACTTGGATACCAGTAGCCGTTTCCACCATTTTGTGCCCGCTGAATGGCATACGAGGTTCCGTCAAAGTAAAAATTCATTGAATTCCAGACCAGCGAAAAGGGCGTAACATTACGGCCAAATTGTGCACCCTCGCTCAAATAATTGCTAAAAGCTGCAGGGGGTGTACTCAGGCAGGAAATTTTGTACCTGCCGTTACTCTGCTTTCTGACATCCCAGATCTGAAGATATGGATCGGTGCTTGCCAGCTCAAATAAAGGTGTATTGGTTTCGTTTCTGGTAAATAAAGAATCGCTTGTAGTAGGTTTAATATAATAATATCCATCGGCCAGCATATTCGTCTGATAATATTTAGCCGCTAAGTACCGTTTCATGGCATTGTCCAGTATGGTAATATAACCGCTTATCTGTACAGCCATAGATTGTGTATTATATTGAGACTGTACATAGGTAATGCTGTCATTTAATTGCGCATTGGCTGTTACCGGAAATTTACCCGGCACATTGGTGGTACTCGTTGCTGTGGTATCGCGTAACTTGATGGCTTCAGCAAGTTTTTTCAGGTAAGCCGTACTCAATTCCTGTGCAGAAACCAACTCCAGTCTAAAAATTTGGTTTGTGCCATCAAGCCACCTGTTAATGTTCATTGTAGTTCCGTCTGAAGTACTTGAACCTGGAACTTCCAATGCTTTCTGGCTTTGTTTACCTACGATGTTAAAAGTTCCGTTCTCCCGGTCCTTAATCGACCAAACCTGGGCCTGATCAGTATTTGAATAGGTACGTTGTTCAATAGCAGCGCCATTAGTTATAGCGTTGTTTACTACATCCAATACCTTTCCGCTAAGCAAATTGATTATTTTGTAATCGGTACCCGATAGCTGGCTTATCGTCCAATGCTGGCCGCTTGTAGCATCGTAAGTTTTTTGCCCTATCAATGCACCCTCTGCAGTAGAATTATTTTTTACCCCAACTGCTTTATTACTATTGGTTGCTATAATACGATAAATACCTCCTTGTATGCCAACAATTTGCGGAACAGGCGGTGCCTCAGGCATATCTGAATCTGCTGGTGAATCAGGACTTGTACCTGCTGTATTTACTGCACAAACTTTGTAATAATAGGTCTGGCCGTTATATGCACCTGTATCCTTGAAACTGTTCCCCGTAAGGCCAGAGGCAATGGTGGTATAAGTCCCATTTACTGAAGACGACCGTTTAACGGTATAGCTATCTGCACCGAAAGAAGAAAGCCAACGGAGATGCATCTGGTTATTTCCGGCATAAGCATATACAGAATGGGGTGCTTCGGGCAAGGTAACTACTCCACCTTGCCCGCCGGTAACACTTACATTTTTGAATACAGCGGTATTTAAAACACCGTTTGCGTTCGAACAAACCGCCAATCCGATATAAGCCGTGCCGGTAAAACCTTCATACCTGCCTTGTACTTCAGTAGCCCAGCTGGTACCATCAGGTGAGTAATACGTGTTAATCACATCACCTATGCGTTCAATTTTCACCCAATAAGCATCCTGCGGGATTGGTCTTTCCGCTTTTTCCCAGTTGGAGCCTCCCCTAACCTCGGTCCATCCATGCATAAATGATTCGGCACGCTTGCCAGATTTAACAGCAATCCATATCCTTTGCGCAGAATTAGGGCTAAGATCTGAACGCAGCATTACCCCTGCCCGTGCATTCAGGGCACCACCTCCGGCCGTTTCCACTTTGGCAATGATAGAACAGTTCCCCGTTACTTCTTTATATACGAAGTGAAATCCGTCAGCTCCATGGGTCAATATTTCTGTCCCGCTTCCCCTTACCGTCCATACATTATTGTTGTAGGTACTGCTACCTGCTGGTGAAGCTGTGCCGATATCAAGATCGGTTAAACCGCCTGTTCCCACTTTTGTAGGTGGAGGGACAGTTTGGGTTTGCGCCGGGACCGTAGCAGTAGAATTATCCTCAGATTTATAAAACCAGGTATAAACGGGATCAAACCGACCTGGGATGGTATTAAGTCTTTTAGTGATGTAAGGGGTAGGAATGTTTTTACGTACCTTATAGGCACTTTGCAGTAAGGTTAAGCCCCATCTTCCTCCATCCCATCCATAGGGTGCAGCATTAAAATAGTACCAGTCTGTAGTACCAAAAGGCACAAAGCCGATGGTTTTTCCCGTGTTGGTTTTTGCAAAATATTCTCCTAATGCAAGCAGCCGGTTATCCAGTTCAGAATAAAGGTCTATCCCTTGCTTCCAGAAAACTTCTGCGGTAAAGGCCATCCCGCTCCACATACCATGAGAATGGCCCTGGTCTCTTCCGCTTTCCCCATGTTCTCCACTCGGCAGCGTATTTTTAAATCCGGTAGAACCGATGTACCGCATCAGGTGAACGATATGCGCCATTTTTATCGGATCATCAGAAAAAGCGGCGATAGCGGCTCCTCCGGCTATACTCAATGTGCCTTTATTGGCTGGTCCTAAAGCATAACCGGCACAACCGGTACGCGGCCAGTATACGTTGTTAAACAGGTTTTTTACAGCTGTGGTATTTTCGGCTGTCCAGCCGCTCCAGCTTCCGCGAAGAATAGAGGCCGCACCGCCATAGGCATAAGCGTAATCACCCAAATCGAGGTTAGATTCAATTCCGTTAAATTCCGTTTGGGTAGTTGCCCATGCCATTAGAATGTCCCTCGATTTTTTAGCATGCTCCTCATTGCCCGTTAAGCTCCACATCATGGCCTGAAAAAATGCAGCAACCATATCCCCTCTCCACGGGTTAAGATTTACATTCGGGTTGCGGCTAACCGTGGCAAAAGGGTGTGGCGTGTAAGTCAGTTGCGACTTGCCATCAGCAGCCAGGATATCATAAGCCTGTTTCCAGGGATAGTCTCCGGCCTGCACATGCGCTTTCAGGGTACTCAGATCGGAAGCTGATAGCGGAATACCTGGATGCACGAAAGTCTGGGATCGTGCAGAGAAGCAGGCGCTCAAAATGAATAAAAGCAGGATAAAAAAGTAATTGTTTTTCATAGTCAATAGTTTAGTTTATCAATTAGTTATTTAAGTATTGCAAAAATTGAGATAGCACCTATGGTCTTTAACGGGTTCTTCACTAAAAAAGAGTGTCTGACCCATTGAATGGTGCCAAAAGCAGCAGAATGGCATATTACCTTCCGCTATGCGTTCAGGAAGATGCTTACAGCCAATAGCCTGGGCATGGTGCGTTTTAAATGAGACCATTTGTTAATTTATTCTGATAAGATTTTAGCATAGTGCGTTGGGGATGAGGCAACGCAGATTCATTTGTTAAATAGACAAATGAATAGAGAAAACATACTCTTCTTATAAAATATATTATACAAATTAAAAATTATTAATAAACTATATTTGCATGATATAGAATACATTGTTTGGTTAGCCAAATATACACCACGTAAATTATAATCATATTACATATTTGTTAATCTAGTGATTTAAACTGTGTATTTTGGGAATAATATCCATACCTGTACGTTTCAAACTGTTCAGTAGTCACTATGGATTTGTAGCCTGATGCTTATCGCTCGGAGAATATCAGATTCTTGTTGTGCCCCTCTATTCCCCCCTTGTCAATAATCTTTTAGAATGCTCCTTTTGCTTTGCAAAAGCCCTTACGAGTTACCAGAAGCACTTAAAGAATAGCAGTCTGAACAGGCCTGTAGAAGGTTGCATCCGGATGTGACCGTAGAAAAGTTAACTTCATTTCTTTCTGTAATACAAGAAAGATACTAGTAAGGCATGTAAGAAACATGATATAACCTTCACGATTTGCTCAATGCAATACTAAAACTTGCAGATAATACCGGGCTTGCAGTGTAGTCAATATTGTTTATTTCCTTGGATATTTATTCCAAAGCCATTTTCAAGCAACCTATATAGCCATCCTATATATTTATTTTAAAAGCAGTGTATAAAATAATGACGACCGTTTCAATCATGATCTTAGTTTTGACGAAACCTCCAACATTCTGAAATATTCATTTCGCCCAATAACAGTCCTTAAATGGAACAAGAATCGGCAAGTTATCAACAACACTGGCGAGGTAACTACCGATGTTATTTTAGTTTTTGCATTGTATCATTTTCAACACAAATCATTGATATACAGCTATATATATTTCCTGTATCGGCAAATAATCCCCCAAAACAACCACTAATTACGAAAATTAACACGCTGATTGTTAATAAGTTATGTTAATATTTCTCCACCAATTTCTTGGAGGTTTAACACTATTTTTCACATTTTTGTTGCTCATTTGTTGCTCGAGCGACTGAAATTTTTCCCAAAAAAATCATGGGTGAAATGATGTCGCTTATCGATACTTAACGACACTAAAAAACATTAAACGACGCTAATAAGCCACTATTTGAGGGGAAATTACCACTGATGTTCAGGGGCTAAAAGTCCCGTCGACTTGTAGCAAATGCAACAAAATTATCAGCAGATCAATAATGGCAGGATTAAAGCAATTCAGCTTAGCGAACGGAAAATACTGATCAAAAGAAAGCATTTGGATAAGGCCTTTAAACAGGTCGATTTTCAGCCAGGTACAATCGTCTGCCCGGCTTGCTTACAGGTATTTCTATTCTACTGACTTTAGAGTATAGGGATTGCACGGAAACCTTTAGGTAATCAGCAGCTTCCTTTACCGTTAAAAGGTCACTTGATCCGTCATCCGCCGGATTAAGGTCTGATACCATTTCTTCGATCCGTTCTACTTTTTCAAATAACTGACAGATGATTTCGGGAAGTTTCTCAAAGCCAAATGGTTCCATAGCGCAGTCTAATTTACCGCAATTTTGGGCATTATTTTGCTGCTATTATCCAATATTGGACGGATTGGACTTTTGATGTATTGCCTGCAAATTCCGATCCGCCCTTCTGCGCATTTACGTTGATCTAAGCCGGGAAGCAATTGATCATTGCCTTGATTTTCTCTCGGTGTCTCAATCCCCATTCTACAAGGGTTTCTGTTACAGGAAGTACAGTATAACCATACTCGGTGATCGAATAGGCTACAGTTACAGGTTTAGAATCGATCACTTCTCTCGAAACCAGGAGATTCAGTTCCAAGTCATGGAGTTCTTTAGAAAGCATTTTAGCCGAAATCCCCTCAATTTCGCGTTGTATTTTCTTAAAGGTATTTCGCTGATCAATACGGTTTACCAAGTAGCGCATAATCCTAAGTTTCCATTTTCCACCTAAAATTTCAAGACTATCGCGAATAGCCGATAGCTCTTGTTCGCAGGTAGCTTCTTTTAATTCTCCGTTAATATTCGTTGAGGCCATGTCTATAATAGTTAACCCAGGGTAACCGGTTACCTTGGGTTAACCCATAGCAAAAATAAACTATTGCGGTTTAATTTTGAGATGAATTCTAAACAAAAGATCATGGTTACAAAATTTATCTATTATTGTTCCCGTATTAGAAAGTTATACGGAAGGATTGAAAACTATACCATAATTATAGGTTTAAACAATTAAATCGCAAAAAATGAGAAAACTAGATTATTACATACTGGATGTTTTTACCACCCAGCGCTACACAGGCAACCAGCTTTCTGTTGTTCATACTCCTGATGCACTCAGCCTTGATGAATACCATAAAATTTCCAGAGAATTTGGTTACTCGGAAACCTCGTTTATCCATTATAGCGAAACTACCGGAGCCCTTGAGGTGAGGTCATTTACACCTGCCGGCTTCGAAGTTAATGGAGCAGGACACAATTTGCTTGGCGCAGTTATCCTTGCGCTTTTAAAACAATGGGATATTTTTAAAACACAGACTACAGCAACTTGGGTCTCCATTAATGGGACACCGATCGGTGTAAATGTAACTCAAAAAGATGATCACCTATTTGTTACAATGAAACAACATCCTGCAGAGATTATTGGAAGTGTGCCTTCTGCAAAAATTTCAGCCGCTGTGGGGCTTGATGCTGAAATGCTTGGTAGCAATGGCTGGGAAAATAAGATCGTAAAAACTGAAGTAGCCCATTTGATGGTCCCCGTTAAAGACCTTAATGTACTAGCGCTTGCAATTCCCAATAAAACACGCTTAAAAGCAATTAGCGAGGAATATGGTTTTGAAGGATTTTATCTTTTCTCGACGGCACCTTCAGCAAAAGGGTACCTTGCCAGCGCAAGGTTTTTCAATCCAGGTATTGGCATTGATGAAGATCCCGCTACAGGTACCGCCGCCGGACCACTAACAGGTTATCTTGAAAAACTGGGGCATATCCAAAAACAGAGTGACCATATCATTTTCCAGGGAGAACAGACTGGTCATCCTTCAGAAATACATACGCGCGTAGAAGACGATGGAATAGTGGTTAGCGGCTCCTCGGTAATTGTAATGGAAGGCAGTCTTTATCTATAGGCAAAGCAAAACCAGTAACAGCTAATGTCCGTTACTGGTTTCATGTTATAGAATTAGGGTATTTAAGGTTTAAACACATTAGCGCTATTATTCATTAACGGACTTTACCAGCTCTTCAAGCATATTGCAGAAATCGCAACGGAGTTCCGGACCTGGCTCTGCACCTTCAGCCTCGTTTCCGGTTGGAGGTTCATTGTCATAAACCGCCCATGCGTCAGGCATTTTCTCTGGTTCAGATATTTTTCAAACTCTTCCCTTGAGCCGAAGGTTCCCAGCCATATATGCATTTTGATATCGTTTATATTTTATTATAATCTTTTTCCCAACAGCCACAGTCCAGAAATATTGTGACTTTTCCAGATCTTCAACTAAAAAAGTCAAATCCTTAATTTAATGATTCTTTCATAATAGAGATTATAGGCCTTCTTATTTTTCAGGTCTATCAGCGAATACCCACCTGCTTCTGAACTGACAGCACCTTTGATTTTCAATATACTGTAAATGGCGATTGATATATTTTCAATACTCTTACCCTTTAGCTGATCCTTGTAGTAAGCGTTCATCGACTCAATTGCATCTTTACCCCTGCCTACAACAATAACATGCTCCTCGATATCGGTACCTAGTCCGTTTGTTAAGGCATCGTTACCATACACCTGCAAAATCAAATTTCTGATAAACTTTGCTCCTTCTCTTTTCTCTTTCTCCGTTTTTGCATTATCAACCACTAAACTATAACCACTCTTTTTGAATTTAACATAGCCGGTATATACACTTTGTGCTGATGCATGAATACTGGACAGCGCGATGAGGATCGCTAGTAATAATTTATTTTTCATTTTAAAAAGTATTTTTAATTGCAGATCAGAAGAACGCAATAACATCATACTTGAAATGGCCAAATGCGATGTTATTTTAAAGACTGTCCTTACCAAACGGTATTAGGTTGCTGAACACCCTGCCTATCTATCTGATCAAATAAAGCTTTTGTTCATTATTGGTGAACAGCCCATACTGTAAATTATCATTTGTATAAAACATATACCCGTCTATATTTTTAATAGGCTGCACCTTGTTCTTGGACAGCGCACCAATATTTTTGCCATCGATTTCCACAGCAGAAGTGTGCCATTCTTCATCGAGGTACATAAATTCCTTTAACCTAAGTGTATCATTTTTAAAAAGTACATCGGTAAACAGATATCCGGGATACAACGACTTCGAAAAACCAGGCGCATTGCCTCCCCCACCCGAAAAGCGGACTTTTTCCAGTTTTAACCTTTGAAAATATTGGTACCTGATGTTCGCTGTCCTGATGATCTCGCTATCAGAACCAGTTTTCTTACCTGTCCGCTTGAAAGGGTTGTTCTACAACATTTCCTGCAAGTAAGAAAGGGAAAAATATTTATGTACATCTAAAGAAGTATACAGTTGAAAACATTCATCACCGATAATATAGGTGACAATGGCATAGCTGGAAACCGCTTGAATAGTATGCAGACCATCTCCGACTTTTTTTTGTGGCACAGGACGATCAAAGTTATAATCAACGCAAACAGCTTTTGAATGTCTGGCTATATCGACAAGTTGTTTACCCTGACGCTCTCCATCCCAATTAAAATCTACATTTTGAGCAGTAATTTTGATAGGCGTTCCAATACCATCAAAACTCCATCTGTAGTATTGCTGTGTTTGTTTATCTATAATAAAACCCTTTAGAAATATAATATCCTCAGGTCTTGTTATCAGCTTTAGCGTATCGTTCACATTCCCGTCAGCACCGATCTTGATGAAGGAATTTTCCCTTTCTCCCTGAAAGCTGGAGACAATAATATTGTTCTCTGATGTTATGAAAAGTTCGATGTTTCTTTTGCTTTCCAACAACAGGCTCAATTGCACTTTTCTACTTTTGATGGTATTTAAGCTGTCAATTGAATTATACTGCGCAAACCTTTTGGGTAATTGATTTCCAACATCTGTCTGACGCTTTTTGGAGATCAGGAAGTATAAAAATACAAGCAGTACGATGATCGGAACTATATAAAGAATTTTCATTTTTAATGGATATGTTCTTTAAATTACCTGTCGTTTATACCAAAGCGGCTTTTAGCAAGTACTGGTAAATTTCATCTTTTTCCAACTCCCTCTGCTCCATAATTATCATCGTGTCTTAGTGGGAAACAAACTTTCCGATATACTTCATTCCCAAAGCATCTGCAACACTTTCCACATCTATTTCAAGCTCACCCTTTACAAGCAGGTCAAGCATTGAATTGGCAGTAAGGATATTCATTTCATCTGCTCTCAGGATCATTTTTTCGGCAACATTATAGTCCTTAACCTGAAGGATCAGTATATTGTCCAGCTTGTCGCTTTTGGCAGTATGGTAATAATTGGTCTTTACAACTTTGCTTTTATCAATCCCGGCATGCCCCAGGATATTTTTCTTATCCAGTTTATTTTTGCCTACCCATAAATAATGGAAGGAAGAATCGCCAGATAAATCTTCATCAGAGGCCGACGGTAATTTTCCGATATATTTTACCGTCCGGGAACCTAAGGCTGCTTTTTCATTTAAGCCATTGTCATCGTAGGCAATAACTGAATTAAAACTACCTGCCTTAATTTTTTTACATAAAGATTCAAATTCTTTTTCGTCAGCAAGAATATCATGGGCAACTGTTTTATGGTCAACAGGTATCTTATAATACTTCATGACCATAAGATCTTCATCATAGGTATCTAAGCCGAGTTCCTTGCAGAAATCACAACGGAGTTCCGGACCAGGCTCCGCATCTTCTGCTTCGTTTCCAGTAGGCGGTTCATTGTCATAAACCGTCCATGCTTCCAGGTACTTTCTCTGGTCCAGATATTTTTCAAACTCTTCCTTCGACCCAAAGGTTCCCAGCCATATATGCATTTTCATATCTTTTTATATTATATTTTATAATAATCTGTTTTTCCAACAGCCACAGTCCAGAAATATTTTGACTTTTCCAGATCCAAATCCACCATTTCTTTGGATTCTTTATAGGTCCCAGCTTCTTTCAGCCCGGCAATGGTAGATTCGATATCGGCTGGAACGGATGCTCTCCAGATACCAACAGAAATTTCTAAAAAAGAATAACAATGTGGTGCTTCAAAGCCATCGGCTTCTCCGTTATTTTTATCTGTCGGTAAATCCACAAGTTCGCTATCCTGAAGTTCAAAGGGGTTTATACCATAAATATTGAATATTAAAAATAAACTTGCTATCGCACAATAAGACTTACATATAATACTTCTTATTTATTTCAATAGTGGGTGCTTTATCGTTATGAAAATCTGTTTTAAATACTTTTTTTCCCACATATTCTTTTTGATAAAAATAATCGTCATGAAGCTTTGAACTGCTTTTCACTCCCATTCCAATTTCATTATCTTTTTTCAGTTTATTTTTAATTGCATTGAAAATTTTGGTTGTGGTCTTATTTGTTTTTTTTGAAAGTATTCTTAATGATATACGTTCAAGGCTTTCATCAGTTTTTCTACCTCCTTCCCCATCTATTATGACAGGCTCCAGTTCATCAAAAATTTCAGTTTGGAAAATAGTGTCCAGATTCTCCGATACTATATAAAATCTAAGATTTTTTTCTCTGTTGTCTTTAATTTTATCTGCCTCTCCGTGATTAATTTTCTGTAAGGAAATTTCATCATCATCTTTTGTCTCAATAAAAAAACTACCATTCTCTTTCTCTATAATATCTTCAACATATTGAAAAAAATCTTTTAAAGACATCACTAAATTTATATGCGACATATATTTTGTTTCTTATTTTATTTGTAATCGGCTGCTTTTCCATAACCTTCGAAAATGGCTTCATGTCCTTTGCTTTTCACATCATCAATCGCAAGACGCTTTCTGGGATTCATTTTAATATTTTTTACGCTCTTCTTAAATTATAAAAAACATATTAGTAATATCATTAGTCGTACCCCGCGTTTAAAGGTTTTATAAGTTTAGCGCTTCATCGTATCTACCAATATAACCGAATCCGCTCTATCTTCTTGAGCAGGAATAAACCTAAAAGCAATTTAAAATAAATCTCGAATATGTGATAAAATTATTATAATTGATCTGAAACTCTACATATGAATAGAAAAACTATAATAATTTTAGGATTGCTTTTGACAACAATGAGCGTTTATTCACAGATAGAAAAACCACTAAGGCGCTCGTATCCAGCCAAAAAAACAGGTGAGAACGATTCACCCTATCAAAAGGAAGGAATGCTTTTTAGATTAAAATACGAACATGCAGATTGTTCTTATGAAATTTTAATTAACGACATGCCCGTTACAAGTCATTTCGGATTGGGAGAACGCTCAGGATTGACGGTAAATCTCAATCAGTATATTCTTCAGCCTGGCAAACAAGAGGTTACCATTCGTCTTTACCCCGCTAAAAAGGATGAAACCGTGTTCGCTCCTTCCCTTTCCCCGAATTCATCTGTCAAGGTCGAAATTTCGAAAAATAAAGAGCCAATGTCAATCTTAGATCAGATGAATGCCAAAGATAAAGGTCAGCAATATCAGTGGCAGGTTCTTAGTTATCAGACTCCAAAATTAGATAATAAACCACAAAACTTTACTGAGTACAAAACATCTTTTATTCTTGATAATAAAGACAT
This sequence comes from Pedobacter riviphilus, assembly GCF_014692875.1. Lineage (NCBI taxonomy): Bacteria > Pseudomonadati > Bacteroidota > Sphingobacteriia > Sphingobacteriales > Sphingobacteriaceae > Pedobacter > Pedobacter riviphilus. The sequence continues at coordinate 2,645,563 of NZ_CP061171.1, forward strand.
TAACTGGAAAATAGCCGGCTGGGACAAAAGCCAGAATCTTCAAAATTCTGCCAAAATCCGAAAAGAAGTGGATGCGTTTTATTCAGATTTCAAAAAAACACTTGAAGAAGGAAATCAGCAAAAATATTTATCAATGCTGAAGCAAAGCATCCACGAAGAAGCGGCTTCTACCCCTTGGAATAAAGATGCAGAAAAAGATCTTACCAAATCGATGGCGGATTATGCTGTTGAAAAGAGAAGTTTCATCTATCCCTGCCCAGATGCAGAACTGAAATTTTATGGCGGAGGAAAAGTGGTTACATTAGTCTGTAAGGATCCCCAAACCTATGGTTATTCTCCCCTTATTTCTAAAACAGCAAAAAATATGATGCCAAAAGCCCATACTTTTTATCTGCATAAACCTGAAGGCTCAGACAAACTGGAAATTCTCCGATAAATAAAGATGATAATGACATAGATGCTGTAGATTTTAGAGCAATCAAAAACGAGTGTAGCGAGAAAATCACTATAGCAGAATCTAAATTATCCGAGCTCACCACAAAAAACAAGGCAGCATTGAACATCAGACCAATTGCAGAGCGCGCTATTAATTTAACAGATCTTGATTTATTTTATGAAAATTCTAGCGTTGAAGGTAAAAGATACCTAGTTAGCCGCCTTTTTCCTGAAAAAATGGAATGTGATTGAGACCGATATCGAACACTTTTAGTCAACGAAATCGCCGAGCATATACACCTAAAAAAACAAAGAGTTATAAAAAAATGAGGCAAAAATATTCGAAAAAATCTTTGCCCCACTGTGGGTCAATGATCGTGCGGATAAGCAATAAATTTATAGCTAATTTAAAGCGGACCGCAGAACTAGACACCAAGATGACAGAATACAATGAGCTTGGGAGACTGATGAAAATGAGAAAGGAAAGAGAAATGTAATTGCCAAATAACATTATTGAAGGAGATTGAAATCACAAAAATCAGTTTTTGGAAACCTTTATAACCTTATTGGCAACCTCAAGCAGATAACTTTTAAAATCATCTGAAACAGATGCGGGTTTAAATCCTATTTTTTTCGGGGAATCTTTAAAAAGTATCCCGTACCAAATCAAACCGCCTAAATATTTCCCCGCATCATTCGCATGGTTTGGATCAAAGGCCAATTCTTGTTTGTTCCAAAAATAGCCTACATTGATAGAATGAGTTTGATCAGGTAAATTGGATGCAACAGGATGTTCAAAATCGAAAGCCGTATCCTTTTTATAGCCATATTTTTTATTGGTCGCCACTTCTTCAAACGCATCGCCAACAGGTAAAAGCCTGGCATTAAACTGTTTTGCTAGTTTGTGGTATGCTTCACGAGATTTTTGCCACATTTCCAACTGGTTTTTAGCCAATTGCTCTGGCCCAACTTTCCCAAATTTCTTTGCATCAGCACGGTAAGCCCAAGTTTGGTGAATCACGATTTCTGCATTTGGTTGAAGCTTTTTAATATAGTCTACAAGTTTTTTCGCGTATGGATTGTAGCTTGATGAATCGCTGGAAAGGTATGAATATTGCTGAATGGTCACTACATCCCAAGTACCTTGCGACAATAACATTTTCAACGATTTGCCTCCATATGGCTTTCCTTTAACATCGGTTGAATCCTTTTCAAATTTTTCTACATAACCCCAATGTTGCTCCAAAGAATGACCGCCAAGTTCTGCCCTGCCAATAACTAAATTTTTACCCGTTTCTTTGGCCATTTGAGGTAGAAAAGTGGTCGCATTTTGCGAGAAACTGTTTCCAATTACAAATAAGTGTAATGTATTGTTATTGGTTTGGCTGAAAGCATTAAGATTAAAAACAAGCGAAAAAATGAATAATCTGCTGCCTTTGTACTTTAAAAAGAATCGTATCATATTTATATATTTTTGTTTTTACCTCGCCTTTGGATGGGTTTTCCTGTATTTATAGCGTTCTGCTCCTGATCGTAAAAAAGCACCCACCCAAAAACTTCTGTACTGTTTACATTAAACAACCAACTTTTTACTGGCTACCCGCCATATTAACCCTGCCGAAATCAGGATTAAACCGCCAACTGCCATTACGGTTATTGAAAAATCCTTTGCGATATACCCAAGTATTCCGATGCCTATCCCCACAATGCCCATTGAAAGTGCAATAACACCTATCCCGAATTTATTTTGCTTTGCAGCCTCTATATGTAGGGCCGGATCTACAACCCGGACCGCGGTAACTCTTTTTTCCTGCTCCATTTCTTCTACTTTAATAGAAATACGCCCCTTGGCAGTATAATATATTTCAAAAAACAAAAGAACCGCTATCGGAATGCCCATCCCCATGCACGTTTCCATGGTACGGTCGAGCTTTAAACCCCATATACTGGGCATAATCACCTTAAAGAACAGGTTGATCAGCAATGATGTTACTGTGGCGGTAACTACTGAAAATCCGCTTTGACGTTTAGAAAAAAGTGTCCAGATGATCGGTGCAAACAATGCTCCACCTGCAATAGAGGCAGTACTTAAAACCACTTCAACAATTCCCCCGGCGCTTGGAATCCAAATGGCAACAACAATTGTTAGAACACCAAAACCAGGGTAAAGAATCGGGCCATCCAGATCACTTCTTTTTCTGACGCTTTTGGTCTTAGCAGGTTTTTATAAATATCCTGCGCAAAGACAGTCGAGGCCATATTGATCGTTGTATTGGCTTTACTGGATGTGGCAGAAACCATTCCGGCCAGCACAAGCCCTATCAAACCTGCCGGCATTACTTTTTGGATCAACATCATGTATGCATCTTCACTTTCCAGTCCCTGAAGATTTGGATTGATCACCCGGTAGATCATTGGCGGGATCATCCAGATAAAAGGACTTACAAAATACAAGATGGTAAATATACCTGCTACCTTTTTTGAGTTTTTTTGGTTAGACACACTGGTATAACGTTGCACATATGACCAGTTTCCGCCGATATAAAACGTCTGATAAACAATAAAAGCCAGCATAAACCCAAAGGTATAGTCCTGGTTAAAGGGCTCAAAAAAATGGGGCGGCGCTTTTGCCACAAGGTTGGCTGGTCCACCGATCTGGGAAAAAGCTATGGGGATCACAATCAGTACCGCAGCTGTAAGTATTACAAACTGAACTACATCAGTCACTAAAACTGCCCATAATCCGCCAGCAGCGGTATATACCACAATGATCAACCCGATCACAATAATGCAGGTTTCTAGGGAGTATGGGGTGGCTACATGCACCATTTTACCAACCGGATACAATACTGCAGCAGTGGTGAACAGGCTCAGCAGCAAGGTCATATAGGTATAAAACTGTTTTTCGGCCGCACCGAAACGTTTGCCGATGTATTCAGCTGCAGTTGCAACGCCTGTTTTTTTCCATCTTCCGGCAATAAAAAAGGTGACAATTAAGCCACTGATGGCCATTGTTAACTGTATTGCATTGGCAACCAGCCCATGTTTATAAGCGATAGATCCCCAAACCACAAAGGTTCCGGCCGAAAAATAGCTGATAAACAAGGATAAGCCATTGATCCACCAGGGTGTTTCTCCTCCTGCTTCGAAAAAAGCCTGCCCGCTTTTACTACCCACACGAGTAAATGTAAGTCCGATACCGAATATAAGTAAGGCAAAAACCGCCATTACCACAAAATCTAATTTTCCCATTTAATTTATCTGCTATTTAGTATTATTGATAACAACGCACGGAGAACAAAGCCGCAGGTACCTCGTCTGAAGGATGTTCCAAATATATCGTTAGGCTCCTGGTATTTAAAGGCTCAGTTAGCTCAATGATGTTCCTGGTTTGATAATTACCGGTTTTAGTAAAAACAACGTTCTCTTTATCATCTTTAATTACATAATTCCTTACGCAAAACGGCATCACATTTTCCGGATGCCCCATCAGGACAGACTCCATTGGATGATCAAAATCAGTATCAAATAACAACTCGATCCGTTTAATGCTCTTGATTTCTTTCCAGCTGATGGTTAGTGCCGGATTCTTATCTTTCCAGTCGGCCACCCATGCATTTGGTGCAGAAACTGGCCTGTCTATGCCATTGCTAACATTTGCAGCACCAAAAGCATCAATACCAGATGTGTAGTTAAATGCAATATTGTGCCCTTCGGGCCTGCGCTTGGGGCACCAGAATTCAAACTCATCTACCCCAATATCCTCTGGCGGACTTTGTTTTCCATAATTGGATACGTCTTTATTAATAGCATTGAACACGGATAATAGTCCCGTAACCCGCTTCGCTGAGAACTGCAGTTTTACATCAGGATTCTTCATAAAGGTAAGAAACGCATAACTTTCCTCAGGCATTACCGCATCAAAGCTGATCTGCAGGCAATTGCGCCCGACATTTATTGGCAGTGAAACTTTATCTATGGTCAAATCTGGCGTATGGTTGCTCTTTTTACTGCTGATCCTAAGTTCTACTTCCAACTCCGTTGCCACATCTCCTTCTGCATGTACAACAAAGGTACCGATTGCCCCTGCTTTTAAGGGGATCATCTGGGCAACAGAAAACTCGAGTGGTTTAAACAACCTAGTTTCGGGAAGGCCGGTCAGCAACAGTTCTGAGGATGCGGTAACCTGCGCACTGCGTACAAGGTCGATCGCATCATGAAGTACAAGATCTGGAATGTGATGCCCACTGCGCAGCAGCTCAGTCTGCAGTTCTGGTATAAATCCTTTATGATAGACCTCCGCTGGCAACAGATTTTTGTCTTTACAGATCTTCGCTGCCATGGCAACCGCCTGTGCCGCATGGGCAGCAGTAGCCATAACCCTGGTAGAGCCAAAGGCAACATGCGTTGCACTGATAATCCTTCCTGCCAGAAAAAGATTTTTGATGTTTCGGCTATATAAAGAGCGATAGGGAATCTGATAGATGCCCTTGCTATGCCATTGATTGCAACCAGGTTTCTCGCTGAACACCCCATCTGCAGGATGCAGATCTATGCTCCAGCCACCAAATGCGACAGCGTCATCATGCAATTGCTGATTAACGATATCCTGTTGTTTGATGATGTATTCGCCTTCGAAACGGCGGCTCTCTCTTTTACCCGGTATGGTACCTACCCATTCTAGCGCAAGGTTTTCGGCTTCAGGAAAATTGCCCGAGTTTTTTACATAGTTCCATGCACTGTAGGCAACTTTCCAGAGTTCCCATTTTATTTTTTCGGTATCATGTACCGTATCCAATCTTCCTCCATACTCCAGCCACCAAAGTTTACATCCGTACTCCCTGGCATTAAAATTTTTAAACCTGGGGATCTTTGTAATATCATCCAGTGCATAAGAAGGGGCTACAAACTTTACAGGCTTGCCGGTATCTTTACTGTAAAAATACAGGCTATGGCCAAGCAGTTCCCCATATTCTTTTGTAGGCGCAAACTGTTCTCCAAATTCTTCTTTGGCCTCTGCTCCCATCCTAAACGCCGCACCAGCCAAAAAGGCCACAATGCCATCTCCTGATGCATCGCAAAAAAGCGGTGCGTGTATGATATATTCGGTAGAATTCTGACTGCAAAAGGCTTTTACGGCGCTCAGTTGATCTGCGGCTGATTTCTCTACATCATACACCCCGGTATTAAGCAATAAGGTAATATTAGGTTCTGAAACAACCTTATCAAGCAAAACCGTATCAAAAATCAACGGATTGCCTTCGGGGTTCCTGTACATATTTTCAACCATCAGCTCATCCACCACACCACCTTCTCTTGCCCAACGGTTATTATTTCCCATATGTGATGTGGCGCCCAGCATCCATAACCTTACCTCACTGCTCGCATTTCCGCCAAGCACGGGCCTGTCCTGCACCAGTACAATCTTTAACCCTTGCCTTGCAGCGGTAATTGCGGCACAGGTTCCTGATACCCCGCCCCCTATAATGGCAAGATCTGCCGCGAGTTCGTCAGATCGCAGCTGCCTCTTTTCGCCTCCTTGATTTGTGATCATAAAAATATTCTGTATTATTTCTTTCTGTTATACTTTTCCAACCGTCTGTTCTGAATGGCGACAAGGGAAATCCTTTTGCATTAAAAACATTGGCACCATTACTTTCTACCGGACTGCCGTGCCTTACTGCAACCGATTTTACTTTCCATAGCTACATAAACAGCGCGCAGCCGAAAAGCAGAAGAATTTAATATGCTTTTTTAATTTAAAAATCTGTTTCATTTCAGTAATGTCCCTCTTAGTAAAATCCGACCTAAATAGATCACTGTCTGATCATATTTTTCAGGATGTTGAACAATATCCTCCCTCTTGTCCTCAGGCAAGATCATGAGTTTATCGGCTTTCTGGCCAGACAGGGTTACCTTTACCAAATGGTTCCCTTGAGGCACTTTAATTACATCAAACTGCCCGCGGTAACGGTTATAACAATAGTTGTTGAACCTATTCAATACATCAGCAGCAGTTGTGTCTTTTGCCTGGTAATAAATAAAATTCCCTTCCTTTTCTTTGCTTAATTTCACAGGCTTTCCATCTATAATCCACTCCAGTTGCCCAACCTCAGGTCCGCCAATATCAAATACACCCAGCATATCACCCTTAAAACGGAAACTAAATGTGGCCCCGGGCTTATTAGCAGAAAGTACATTAGAAAACCAGGGACTGAATTTTTTAAGGTTTGGATCAGTATCAGTTGGCAACACCCTCCAGCCTTGATCAGGAACTGGCAAAATTGATGGATCTACCATTGTTGCCTCCTCCCATGCGGCACTAATTAATGGCTTTGGCAGCTCCTTCTTTTTTAAGGGCTTTGCTGTCTCAATTTTTTTGAAAGCACGGGCTATGGCCGCAGCGTAGAAATTTCCCCCTACCGTAGTCGGGTGGATTCCATCCTCAGAAAACAAAATTCTCATCTGCTCAGCTGGGTTTCCTTTCCAGATTAGCTTTCCTGCTGCTTCCAGGCTTGCTGGCTCCATTCCTAAATTCACAGAAGGTAGGTCGTAGTGTGCTGCAACCTGCTCCAATCCTTTAATATTTGGTGGCAACTCATTTTTTTGATAAAAGGCAGTTTGTCCAGTTAAAATGGTATACAGCAAACAAATAGCTGTATTGGGGTTCTTTTTGATTGTTTGACGGATCATCCCTTCCATCCCGGCGGCATAAGCGCCGTTAACGGCAAATTCTATAAAAATAAGATCGGGCTGGTGGCTAAGTACCTGTTCATTGATCCTAAATGCACCCAGCTCCGTTCCCGTGCCAGATACACCTGCATTGATCCATTGAAAGCTGACCTGAGGATAGGTTTGCTCCAGGTACTTGGCCGTTTGAAGGCGATAACCAAAATTTGCTTGTGTAATGCTCCCTCCAATAAAAGCAACTACCACCTTTTTACCCGCATTTACTTTTTCAAAGAAGCCCGGAAGACCTGCCCTAACATTGCATTCCAGCTCATTGTTAAAGTCACCCGCTTCAATTACAGGGATATTAGGGACAGAAACATCAAAATAAAGAGGAGAAGCCCCTGCCTGTGAAGCTGCAATCTTATCACTATCTGGCCTGGTTTGAGAAAATGCAGTAGCAGATATCAATAAATAAGCAAGCAATGCAGTTTTCACACCTTTTTTATTCATTACCATTGAGTACAATCTTTTTTGATTTTGTTTTCCCATCATTACTTTTAAAAATGAGCTCCAGTTTTGCGTCCTCGCCCATCCCCAGTTTATTAAAACTCCATTCGTAAGGGTACTGCTTTATTTCCTTCATTTGATTGTTACAATTAACGGTTACGGAATATCCATTTAACGGAGCGGTTTCTGCAAATCCATAACAGGTATCCCAACCAAAGGGAGAACGGATACGGAACAAGAATACACGCCCCAGGGAGCCCCCAAATCAATCACCTTCATTCCATCTTTTACCGGCTGATATTTCTTTGCTACCCGGTTCGCCTTTAATGGAATAGCAATTGCTTTGAATCCTTTTGCAGGGACAACAACATCAATCTTGGCCGCTTTAAAATCCTTGGAAACTGACTGATCGCTTTGCGCATAAACCAGGGCTTTCCCATCCTTTAGCGCAGCCGTAGCATCAGTCCATTGTACAGCTACTTTTTCCTCAGACTCAGCTTCTGAGGAAAGCAGGATCCAGAAATTCTTATCTGAAACTGCAGTAACATAATTGATGCCTGCATTCTGAATATTTACCAAGCCTTTATGCATCCATAGTGTGGCCTGCTGATCTCCAAAGACCGTTCCTTTTCCGCCTCCATATACCCGATTGTTAAACCAGACAAATCCCTCCTGTTTGCTATAAGGAAACGCTACATTTCCATTTGAACGCTGTATGCTTTCTGAGATCAGGTAATCGAGGCTAAAAGCGATATGTGGTGGGATATGATGATAATAAATGGAACTCACATCCGGCCCTTTATAAGGAAAATCAACCGACATGGGTATATCTGTAAAACCCGTAGCGTAATATCCAGGATAGTTTGCATAACGACCGATTACGGCATTGCGGGCATAGGTTTCGTAGATAGGGTTGTTTTCATATTGGAACAAGCGCAGCAAATGGGGTGCCCAGCTACTCATAAATACCGGACGGACTGTCTGATCTTTTACACGGGTAAAATAGGTACTAGGCTGCTCCAGCCCCAGGCCTACCGGCGATACCAGCCATTCGGGTACTTTCTTTTCCTGTACATCACCATTTTTCCGTGGAAAACCTAAACGATAAGGCTCGTTGCCTTTCCACCAGATGTGTGTAACGCCATCATAATGATTATTCTTGTGAATGGTTTGCAGGCTATCTTCCACTTTCGGATAGCTGCGTATTCCCGCAATGGTAAAATGTGCACCATATTCTGCGGCTTTCAGATACTTTTTATCTTTTGTTGTTTCATAGAGATCCAGCAAATCCCACCAGGGTGCATAAAAACTGGCATTGTAAAAAGGTACATGACTCAATACTTTATTGGTATTGTTATATATTTTTTGCTGAATAAAAAGATCTGCATCTTTTTTTGCCTGCTGCAGCCATTTTGCCTGGCCTGTGAGCTGGTATGCCCAAAGCGCCTGGTTCCATGAATGGAAATCTGTTGAGTAGCCTTTTGCCATCCTAAGGCTATCTCCTGGTAGTGCTATATTTTTCAGCCAGGGATTCAATCCGCCCAATAAGCGATCCAATCCTACATAATAAGACGTGGTGAACTGAGAAGTAAGCGGGTTGAACTCCAGTGTTTTTCGTGTAGCATTATACGCTGTAGGAACAATATCTGTTGCCCATCGGTACCCGCTTCTGGAAAGCGTAAATTCTATTGTTGGCAAAGACCGGCTGATGTAAAACTCTTCATCATTCTGCAATACAGAAAGTGCAATATTGGCCAATGGTGTGGCATTTACAACTGTAGGTGCTGTTTTAGGATCGCCTTCAATATCAAAAAAACCCTTTAGCTTAGTCGACCATCCCGCAGCATTGTCATTTTTCACCAGCTCAATCATGTTGAATACCGCATCGGTAAGCGAAGCTTGTTCTTGTTTCCGGTAGTCCTTTACCTCAAACACTTCCTTCGATACATAATCCATGGCCGAATCCCAGTTGCCCGACTTTACACCAATAATAAATCGCCTGTCAATCAACTCCCCTGCACGGTATTTAGAATCATTCATTCCCAGAACGGGAGAAAACATAACCGGCTGTATCTGGTTATTGTGGTTCTTTAGTGTAAAACCTGCAGGCGCATAGTCTACAGAACCCCAGTCCTTTTTAAATAATTCAGGACTTGTTGCCACATAACTAGAAACAATACCTTGCCCTGTTTTTGAAGAAACAATAGCCAAGGGTTGCTGCATCATTGAAGTAATCATCATTTGCGGGCCGTCAGAAAGCCGTTTATACTGAAACATGGGTGCCATCGATACGCTTTCCAGCTCCTGATCGGAAACAGGCTGGAAGGCTTCGATCCCCATGCTATAATACCCTGGCTGGGCAATCTTGCAGATCAACCGCAGATCAATATGTTGCTGACCTGGGTGTAATGTCCATAAACCGGTTATTGTAGAACCATTCCTGGTTACATATTGAACTTTTATGGTTTGTTTGTCTACCGCTTCTGCAGTTATGGGAATGGCCTCGCTGAGGTTCCCTGCCTCAAAAGGATTGAGATCAGCTCCAGGCTGGTAAACTGCATATCTATGACTCTTAAAAACAAAATATGCATTTGGTTTTTGGCTGTCCCAGGTTGGATAATATTTATTAAACTGGATGGCGGTAGCATTAGTACTGATTAAGAAAACCCGGTGGTCTTCCATGTTTGCAGTGCTTACCTGTTGCCAAGCCCCATCTTTTTTTATTTCTGTTTTACAAGCGATAGCCTTATGGTCAGCTCCCGTCCTTACAAACTGCACACGTACAGCCTCGTTTTCAATTCCTGCAATTACCTTATCCGTCTTGCTCAGTTGAAGTGCGGGGCTCGTGTTTTTCTTTTCCGCTGTAAGTGTTTCCTGCATAACAGGAAGCTTTTTCCAGGATAAAAGGGTTTTCTTATCCATATCATTTGGATTGATTGTGCTATCCTGCGTAAAAAGAATAGCATCGCAGCGGCCAAAATTAAAATTATGGAGGCGCAACAGCACATCTGCCTCCATTAGGTCAGCACTTCCGAGACGCTCCCAGGCATATCCTGGTTTTCCATGTCCTCCTGCTTTTTTTAACCTGGCATTTCCAACCGAAAGCTGGAATAACCGGGTACGGGGACGTATATCAAAATCGGGGGTCCTTATCCAAATGGCATAACGACCTGCTTTTCCGATATTCATCACGGTTAATGCATCAGATGTACTATCCTGTTCTCCTTCTAAAAACCTTAAAATGCTGCCACTGATGCCATCTTTATTGACTTCATTAAACCATTTGCCTTTAAACTGAAAATCAGTCCCCAGCAGTAGGCTTTTTTCTTGCTGGGCAATCACAGTTCCCGTTGTTAAAAACAAGAATGCTGTTAATAATAAACATAGCCTGGTTTTCTGGTACATATCTTAATTTATTTGTAGGTAAATGCATAAACCTGGAGACCATAAGGTGCTATTTTTATAGGATCTCCTGTAGAAAAAGGAATTTTTGAACCTGATGCAGAAAAACATCTGGCAGTTTTCAAATCCAGGCTGTGACCTGGAATAAAACGGGACATGTCTAGCTTGAAGGTACTTTCCTGTATTTCGTCATCGTTATTCAATACAAACAGGTAAAACACTTTATCCTGCTTATTCAGGGCGCATACATAGTCCATATTGGGATTGTTCAATGAAACCAGTTTCTCCATCAATGTCAGGTCTCCCTGCTTATCAAATATTTTTCCCTGCCTGAAGCCAAAGGTTTTGTGAGGGCCAACCTTAGGCGTAAGAAAGCCTGAAGGAAAATCAATCCGCCCCTGTGAACGCAAGGAAAGTTCTGCCATCAGGTAATCGGTGATCCAACCCACCTGCCACCAGGCATGATGAGGAAAAGGCCCGGCTCCTTTGTTCATGGCGCTCCAATAATACGAAGCAACTCCTGTGGCTGGGTCTACAAAAGCATCTTTACTTAAAGCTGCTGTTCTTGCCATTTTGAGGTATAGCGAATCTTTTGTCAGTTGAAATAGCCTTACAAACATACCGGCATGGCTGGCGAGCATGATGGGGCCGCTGTTATTGGCGGAACCTAAAATCCCTCCATGTTCAAAGCTTAGCCCCACCTGGCTTATTTGCCAGTCTTCCAATTGTATCGACCCAACTTTTTTGCTTTCTTTATTCGGAATCGGATGAGAATAGATGGAGGTTGTATAGAATTGTGCAGTTTTAATAGCAGCCTGTTTAAATCGTACGTCCTTTGTAATTTCAAACAGATCGAGCAAAGCCTGGGCACTTTGTCCGGTTGCAAAATCAGGTGCAAACCTGGCATCTCCGCAAACACCTAAAAAGTATCCTTTATCTACTGCATTTTTGATATACCAGTCTGCAGCTTTTACCGCCGCCTCCAGGTATTTTTTATCCCGGAGCGTCTGGTATGCAACCAACAGTCCGTAAAAAGTAGGTCTGTAATCTTTCAGATCTTCAAACATAGGTTTTTGCGTGTCGTTATGATAAGCCACTTCCCAATAACCTTCTGGCTTCATTTTAGTCAAAAGCCAGTCGGCCGCCATACGCATACCCGATTTAAGCTGCTGATTATCTGGCTCAAACAAAGACACGTTGCCCATATCAAGCAAAATATAATAAGTGGTTGCGATTGGCTCGGTATAAGGCCCCCACTCTTCGGTAAACCGTTTTGAATGGTAGAGGTAATATTGACCAGCTGCAGCTCCGTGAAAGAACCCATCAGCGGTATTTTGCTGCGCCAATTTAAAGTTCAATGCATCTTTAAGACGTTTCTGAACCAGAATCGGGTCTTGAGTGATATTCGCCAACATCCACATGGCCCCATAATCAGCATTTTTTACAGCATCTTTTTCCGAGCCATACACCCCACCCAAATATTCCTGGGCACCAATAGTCCGGCCGTGATAATCGAAAGTCCGCCACCGTGAAGTACTGTCCTTTTTCACATAATCTAAAAGCTGTTCCATGCGACCAGATAAGGAAAGCTTGGTTTGCTTTAAATGCAGTAGCTCATCAAAGCGATAAACATCGTTTACGACATGCTGATATGCCTGATACCAGCTTGAAGTATTAATGGTGTACCTGAAATCAAAAGAGATGCTTTCCCCCTTTTTTAAATACGACTTGTTCTGCCCCAGTACCGGATGATATAAGGTTGGGCTCAGTTGTTCCTGCCTGTTGATCAGTGACAGGCCAAGCAGCCAGTTCGACTGGGTAGATTTATCATATTCCCATGGATGTCTGGCTGTTCCTGGCTCGGCCGTTACGGCAAGTGTAATTCCATCTCTATTCGTGAGCATAGCCGTAAGTGCAGCCGCTGTTCTTTCTCTTACCACAACCGGTCTATCTGGAATTCCGTGTCCATAAGCATAGGCATCTGTAAAGTTATTGTTGATGGTGCTGCCTTGAAACACACCGGGGATACAGCCCCATTCAAAACTTTTTTTGTCGTTTGTACTCAATGCCGGACTCGCTATGGAATAATATCCATCCTTATTTGCTGTTAAATGAATGGAAACACATAGATCATTTTTGTAAACAGGATCTAGCTTCCAGATTGCCTCCACAATAGAGACATCTGTTTTTTGCTGAAAAACAAGTGTATGGCCAACCTGCTTATACTGTTGCGGATAAAATAAAATGGCACGCCCTTCCTTATTTAAGGAAACCGCAGAGGTATTCGCCTTCCAGGTAGGAATGATATAGCGGTATTCAGGTTCAGGAAATTGAATTTCTTTCCCGTTTTTGTCCTTAGCCTCCGAATCCATCCTGGGTTGATCTGCACTGTAAAGCAGGGTATATTGACCCAATGTACCAGACAAGGAATGCCATCCGTTTTGTCCTTTTACAGATAGTTGTTTTATTTTATATCCCATACCAGTGTCTTCCCAGTTCAGGCGAAGTGCATCATTTGTTAATCTGGCTTGGGGCGCTAACTGGGCATAACTGCTGTTTGCAAAAGCAAGCAGCAGTAAGATTACAGGGTTTAATCTCATTGGGTAATAGTTAAATCTATTTCTTTTACAACTGTAAGTGATCGTTCTAAATTGGCGTTGGTTGCCACAAATGACACTTTATATACACCAGCTTTAGTATAAACCCTGGTATAATCTTTTAGATTCTGGGAAATATTCTTAATAGGTTCCCCTACATCAGGTAAAATACTATTGGGGTTGAACTGCTTGCTTACTACCCAGTCATCATCCAAATCCGTGCTATTCCTTACCGTAAGCAACTGTGCTGAGGTAATACTCCAATTGGTTGCAGGGCCACTAAAATTAAAAGCAGTCCAGCCCGCAGTAGCCATAGTGGCCAGTACAGTTTCTTCTCCCTGCTGGTTGGTGCTCTTAAGATCGAAAGAACGGATTACCCAACGGTTTTGCTGTGCTTCTGGTTTTATAACTGTGGTTTTATAAACCAAAGCCAAGGCCATGTTTTTATTACGCTCTGCAAAAGTATTCAGACTGATATTTCCCGAGGGGGTCTGATCCAGACCAGCAGATAAAACAGCTTTATCTGTAATATCTTCCCAGTTAGCAGCCCTTACATTTGTAGCATCATATATTCCATTGAAATTGGTAGATACATACAGTTTTATCACCGATTGATCGATGGGCATTACCCCGAACTGGGCATAAGTTTTAAAATTTAGGGAAACCGTATTTCCTTCCACAACCGTTCTTTTCCGGTACTCATATTTGCGCCCAGCTTCCCCCGACCAAAATACAATGTTCTCGGGTTTACCATTAATCATAAACCTAACGGGCTCTCCAACCTTATAACTGTTTTTTTCCAACTCAACAGAAAAATCATCCTGAGGAGCCAGCTCATAGGTCTTCTGGCAGGAAGCCAGGGAAAATAATATAACAGATGCAATTAATAGCTTATTCATCTTATATAATTTTGTAGTTACCATCCTGTATTTTGTTTGATATTAGGGTTAACGGCCAGTTCACTGTTAGGGATCGGGAATAAAACAGCACGATCTGTTACGCGCTGTGCCTGTGCAATAGCTGCGTCTTTTAAAGCAGTTGGCATATTGGCCTGGTATTCTCTTGCCTGTGTTTGCATAACGGATGGATAAATACCCCATCGTACAAGATCGTGCTTCCGGATGCCCTCGAAAGCAAGCTCACGTAACCGTTCATTCCTGATCAGATCAAGGAAGTCCTGCTGAGACAGGTTAGCGGCCGCATCGGCCGTTACATCGGGAACAAGCACATCTTTCCCATAACCCCTTCGCCTTACCATATTTATTGCTTTATATGCATTTAAAGAGGGTCCATTATTGGTATAATTATCAGCTTCTGCAAACATCAGTAATACATCGGCATACCTTAACAGTGGCCAGTTTGTACCGGTATAGTTTTGATTTCTTGGCAAAAGAAGTTCATACTCACGCCTCCATTTCCCATTACTACGATCGTATATCTGATCTGCTGGCCAGTTGGTCCGTACAGCCGTTTGTCCACTTGTCACATACCGGTAAGGAGCAACTGTCCAGTCCCTTCTCTGATCGCCATTCGCATAAGCATTGTAAAGCTTCGCTGTAGCATGAACATAATCATAGCCATACCCAATTTCAATATTTCCACAGGTAATGCCGTTATAACTGCCAATCATGCCACCCTCTTGTATTTCGCCCTGGTTTACGCCTTTAAATTCTACTTCCCACAAACTTTCCCTTGTATCGAAAAGCTCCTGAACATGGTTGATATAGATTTGCTTGAAATCGGGATTAAGACTGTGCAATCCTGACAGCATTACTTTTTCTGCATAAGTCCTGGCATCGGCATACTTTGCAACATCATTTAGCGGGGCGCCTGCCATGGTCAGATATACCCTCGCGAGTATACCTTGTACAGTAGTTTTTGTGATACGGGTATTATAGCCATAATCAGAAACAGATTTCACCAGACCTTCTGCCTGTTTCATATCAGTAACAATACGTTCGTAAAGGTCCTTTACCGGAGTAGCAGGCAGAGGCGGTTCTTCAGGTGATTTGCTGGATTGAAGCTTTAAAGGCACACCTCCAAACTCATCCGTTAACAAAAAATAATAGTAAGCCCTTAAAAATAGCGCCTGCCCTTTTATTTCGTTGCGTTTTTCCGCAGTCACCTTAACGGCCTTATCTATGTTTTCGAGTAACATGTTCGCTCGCTCAATACCCGTGTAAAGCGTTTCCCAATGTCTGTTTAATTCCAGGGTCGAAGCATCTACAATATTGGCATTCATTCCCGATGTCTGGTTTTTCATAAAAAATTCGTCACTAAAAACCATATAGCAAGACATCCCTTGTGAATAAACCCTATTATCGCCCAAACGGTCGTATACTCCGGCCAATGCAGATTGCAGTTCACTTTCTGTATTGTAATAATTTACTGGCGATACAAAATCCTGTGGGGTTGTGTCCAGGATCTTCGAACATGAGCTCACAACCAGTGCCAGCATCATCGCGATATATAATAAAGTCGTTTTCATTTGTAAAAACATTTATCGTTAAAAAGTTAGGTTCATACCAAAGGTGATGGTGCGCGCCCTTGGATATGGGCTCCAGTCGAAACCCGGTGTGAGCGCAGAATGGCGCACCGAAACTTCAGGGTCCAAACCGGAATAGTTGGTCCAGGTTATTAGGTTTTGTGCCGAAACATTAAAGCGGGCTGATTGTATTTTAAGCTTTTTCGTTACTGCAGAAGAAAGGTTATAGCCCAACGAGACCGTCTTTAACCGAAGGAAGGAGCCATCTTCGATATTCCTGTCGGAGAACACATTAGGACCATAACCACCGGCAATAGGCAAATCGCTGTTCTGATTTTCCAGAGACCACCTGTTTTCGTAGGTTTTAAACATATTCAGACTTGGTCTGGCTTCTGCGCCTTCAAATACAATCCGGTTCGCATTTAAAATGTCATTTCCGTAAGACCATTGTAAGAAAATATTGAGGTCAAACGGACCATAATTGAAATTGTTGGAAAAGCCTCCAATGTGTTTCGGATTAGGATTACCAACAATCGTCTGATCATTTGCATCTACCACCCCATCTCCGTTAATGTCTTTGTATTTGATAAAACCTGGCTTAATGAGCGAGCGGGCGCTCCCATTATTCGGTACGTCAGGTTTCAGTTCATAGCTACCGTTAGACAATACATTGAAATCACTTAAAGGATACACCCCATCAAAAACATAGCCGTAAAACAATGCCACAGGGCGTCCTGGCAAGGCTATATAGGGTAAAGAGTTATTGAAATTGGCGTTCCAGTTCGAAACACGTGTAATTAAACTAGGCTGATCACCATTTAACTCTTCGATCTTGTTGGTATTAAAGGCAATGTTAAAATTGGATGTCCAGCTGAATTTCTTTGTACTCAGGTTTATGGTATTTAAGGTAAACTCCAAACCCCTGTTTACCACAACACCAATATTTTTAAATGCGGTAAGGTACCCGGTTGAAGTAGGCAAGGAAGCATTCAGCAATAAGTCTGTAGTTCTTTTATAATAATAATCGGTAGTTAAACTGATGCGTTGCTTAAAGAAACTTAAGTCTATTCCAAGGTCAAGGTTTCCCGTTCGTTCCCATTTAAGGTTCTCATTTCCCAGCCCAACAGGTACAGTTCCTTTAATGTATTGTCCGTTAAAGTAATAACCACTTCTGGTATTTCCAGTGTTGGCCCCTACTTCCTGATCCAAAACGCTCAGGTACGCAAAGTCCGATACCCGGTTGTTTCCGGTAATTCCATAAGAAGCCCTTAGTTTTGCAGAAGAGATGGCCTTAACTGATTTCAGGAAATTTTCTTCCCCAATATTCCAGGCAAAGGCCCCGGAAGGGAAATAGCCCACTCTGTTATCCCTGGCAAATTTTGAAGATCCATCACTACGGACAGAAGCCGTGAACAGGTAACGGGAGTTAAAGGTATAGTTCACACGACCCAGGAAAGACACCAGCGTTGAATAACTACCTGAGGTTGTTTTTACCAGTACAGTCCCCTGGTCAAGCCCCCTGACACCCAATGACTCATTTGGCAATAAAATAGATACGAATCCATCCCCCTCCATACTATTTCTCTGCATTGTAAATCCAACTACTGCATCTAAACGGTGCTTCTTGTTAAATGTCCTGTTAAATGTGAGCAGATTTTCGTTCAGTAAACTGCGGATATTTTGATTTTCGATGGAACCATTAATGCCATAGCTTTGCCCGTAAACGGTTCTCGGATTTCCGGCTGCCGTATTAGCATTGTTAAAACGCTCAAAAATCAAACGGGTATCCGTCATCCCGCCACTCAGCTTGAACTTAAAATACTTCAGGAAAGAATACTCCGCAAAAGCATTGGCAGTAAGTGATTTGTTAAAAGCATACTGATACAAGTTGTTGGAGTTTACTACCGGATTTATCCTTAAATCTGTATTACCCGCCACATCGTCGTCAAAAGGCTGATCAAGGAAATTTTCGTCATCCGCATTGCCTGTAACAGGCCTGTATCCCCAGGTACTGTACATCAAATATGAGCTGGCATTTCCGGCCGAGCTGCTGTTTAGGTTATCACTGGTTAGATTTGCTATCTGACCTTTTTTGATTCCGTATGTATAATTGGTATTAATGCCAATTCTCATATTTTTTCCTAAACGCTGATCGATCTGAAACCGTCCCTGGTACCGCTTATACCCACCATTAATCACAATTCCATTCTGATCTAAATAAGAGCTGCTTACCGAATATTTTGTAGCCGCAGTGCCACCCCTCATAGAGAAGCTATGATTTTGCATAAATGCATTCTGTAATACATTATCCTGCCAGTTTATCCCACGTTCATTGCGGTAAGCATCTAAAGTTTTGCCGTCTTTAAGATACAAAGCGGTAGCGGAAGTCTTATTCAAGTCCAGCTGGTATTTCACAAACTCATAAGGGCTCATCACTTCTATCTGCGTTGACGGATATTGATAGCCCAGCCAGTTGTTATAGTTAACTACCGGCGCGCCTACCTTACCTTCCTTGGTCTTGATCATGATCACACCATTGGCTCCTCTCGCTCCATAAATTGCCGTAGAAGATGCGTCTTTCAATATATCTATTGATTCAATATCATCCGGATTAATGGTATTGTTGTCGGGATTTTCCAAAGGAAAACCATCAATTACATAAAGTGGTGAGTTTGACTGGGTAATGGAATTCCCTCCGCGAATGGTGATGTTGCTAATACTGCCTGGCTGTCCATCACCAGAACCAACCTGCACTCCTGCCACCCTTCCTGCCAAGGCATCTTCAAAGGAAACTACCGGTGCCTTTTCCATATCTTTCATCACTACAGAACCGACCGAACCAGTCAGGTCCTTTCGTTTTACCTGGCCATAACCAACAATTACCACGTCATCTAAAGCGGTGTTGTTAGGTACCAGTTGAATTTTATAGTGACTTTGACTGGTGATAACCACGGTTTTGCTGATATAGCCAACCATGGAAACCATCAATAGTTCACTTTCTTTTGTATTAGAAAGACTAAAGCGGCCCTGATCATCTGTTACGCGGGAAACTGTTTTCCCCTGGATGACTACTTTCGCACCCGGCAAGGGTTTCCCGGTTTCTTCTGTAACAGTTCCACTAATGGTTTTTACCGCTTGGGCCAGACTGGAAAGCGGAATACCCAGAACCAATAGCACTGTTAAGAGTAAGTTTGGTTTCATATTCATTGTTTATATTTGGTTATATTGTTACCACAACATTTACATATCTGCAGTATATTTTTAAATGACTCGCTAAAGCATTTAAAACCTCATCCAGATCCGGGGAATAGCAATTAGAGCTTAATAACAATAATTACTACGTATATAAAAAATGATCAACATTACTAGTCTGGTCTGGACTGGTTAGGTCAACAAATATAATATAATATATTTTATTTCTTTACAAAAAATAAAAAAAGCTCTTCACACCCAAAATGGGGTGATTATTGAATAATTGTTAGGTGGGCTGGTTTGGTTTGTATGGTGTATTAATTACATTTGCCTAAATAATATACCTATGATCTCTGAAAACACACTCCAGAAAGGCAATCAAGGCAAAATGAAATACCAACAGCTTGCCGATCACATTATGTCACTGATTGAAATTGATCAGCTACATATTGGAGATCAGCTGCCTTCTCTCAAGCAGCTGCAGTTACAATTAAAAATGAGTAAGGAAACTTTACTCAAAGGCCTAAATGAACTTGTTGAAAAAGGCATCGTTGAATCTGTATACAGGAAAGGATATTATGTACGCAAAAAGGCCATTCACCATTCCTTCCGCGTGTTTTTGCTGCTTGATAAAATGAATATTCTGCGTGAACAGTTTTATAGGACGCTTTTTAACCAACTGGAAAACCGCGCCGATATAGATATCTACTTTCACCATCATAATTATCAGGTATTCGAAAAATTGATCAAAGAAAATCTGGGTTCATATACACATTACGTCATTGCAACTTTTTTAAAAGAAAATGTAGCCCCGCTCCTGAACCTGATTCCAGACAAGAAAAGAATAATTATTGATTTAAACGAGCAAGGTTTATCAGGCAATTACAGTAGTATATACCAGGATTACGGCTTTGACATTTATAATAGCCTTCATAAATTAAAGGCTGAGTTAAAAAAATACGATCGGCTGATATTGGTTGCCCATCCCGAAGCTGTTCATGCCAGGCTAGTAATTGAAGGTTTTTTACATTATTGCACTGAAACTGAATACCCCTACCTGATACAATCTGAGATTGATGAAAAGACTTTTCAAAAAGGTAATGCTTATGTAACCTTCAGCAGGTACGACACCGATGATGTCATGTTAATTAAGCTTGCGCGAAAAAAGAAACTTAAGTTAGGGAAGGATATAGGTCTCATCTCTTACAATGATACACTTGTGAAAGAAGTGCTTGAAGATGGTATTACGGTCATCTCAACTGATTTTGAGGCAATGGGTAAAACTGTTGCACAAGCCATCCTGGAAGAAAAAATCGTGATTAAGAGAAACCCGACAAAAGTTATTAAAAGACATTCGCTCTAAAGAACCTGTTGATACACAAAACATATTGTGCATATCAACAGGGCAGCAGATTTTCTTATTTAATCAGTTTATTGGCATTGGTTTCCGTTTTTAGGATCGGCCATAAATATCCTTTACATCTAATGGATATTCTATGCTAAAAAAACTTTTAAAATCGAATGTTATTTCCGCACGCACCAGGTCGTCATGGCCCTCATGTTCTGTACATTGGTAGTCTTGATGGGTTCGTGAAGCTGTCCCCCAAGTTTTTTGGTGAGCCTGGCCAGCATTTCCTGGTTGACTAAAAAACGCTCTGATCCGTCTGGAAGAATGTACCTGCCATTCCCGATAAAACGGACCAGTGATTCAATACCGATTTCCGAGGCCAGCCGACAGAAGAAATATCCACCGGGTTTAAGTACGCGCCACATGGAGCTTAACATCGCTTCAAAATGTTCCTGGTTTTCCGCAAAGTGGAGTACAGCAGAACTGATGACCAGATCAAAACTTTCATTTTCAAACGGCAATTGCTCTACAGCCGCTATCCTGAAATTTTCTTCGGGATTGATATGGGGAAAGGCACCGGCCAGATCTTTAAGCTGTGCTATCGCTTCAGGATTCTGATCTACCCCATAAACCTGTACACCACTTCTTAAAAAGTAAAGCAGGTTTCTTCCTGTTCCACATCCAGCATCCAAAACAGTCTTGCACCCATCATAGGTGCCTTTTAGTAATTGGTCGAATAAATAAATATCAATGTTTCCGAAGGTTTCCCGTATATGCTCGCTTTTCATCTCTGGCGCAAAGATATTACAAATAGTCCGGGATGAAAATCATTGCCTTGACAAATCGCATCGTTAGACCAGGTTTTGTAATTAGAGCATCTCCCCTATCCCATTTACTTAAGCAGCCAGGTTCCGTTTTCCGAACAGTCATACTAATTTTGATGTGGTTATTTTATAAAAGCTTATATTTAAGCTCTAAAACTAAACTGATGCTCACGATTATTGTTCATATCGCTCTCGCAATTTTGCTCTTCTTTTTGGTCAATTGGATAGGCAAACATTCTATTTCTATCGGTTATATTGAGATCACTATCTTTAGCCAAAATGAAGACAGCCCTGCTTTCAACTTTCTAATAAGGGTATTGTCCCCTCAAGTTTTTTTAATTGTCGTTGCTAGTATTTTATATGGCTTTAATGCTGACTATTTAGTCAAAGACATTTATCTTGTAAACGTGTATTATATTGCATTTAGGCTACTTGCCAGTATTGCTCTAGGAAGGCTATTATTGCTCAATTGGTATAAACAAATTCTTTATTGGATTGCTATCATTTCGTTATCGTATGTACTCTACATTAATGTAATTCAATATAAAAAGAATATACTACCAGATTTATCGACTTTATCTAACGAACTTTGGATTGTGATTTTGGTATTCATTTACCAAGTTATGAACAACTTGGATTTTTCTTCTGCAAAACCGGCAGAACGTCGGGAGAAATACATCCACAAAAATTACGATTTTCTCAAAAAAAAATATGGCAGTATAATCCATAGTATTACTCAAAACGAAGCTTTGGATATTATCGTTTACGCCATTTTAATTTATGAGGACTTCAACCGTCCCCGTATTGTGCGATGGATTGAATATGTTGCTTTCTTTCTCAGCACAAAACCAAAAACACTCGGGATCATGCAATTCAGGACAAATAACTATATTGGAGATTCAGAGAGCGTTCGTTTAGGAACACAAAAGATCTTTAATAAATTTCAATCCTTAAAGCAATCTGCACAATGGTCTTTATATGAAAACGATTACCAAGTTGCGAGGGATATCATCGCTGACTATAATGGAGGAGAGAGCTACGCCAATGAAGCCATTAATTTAATGCATAACGTCCAGAGGATGTTTTACCCGAACACCACAGATGAACTTTTAGTTTAGCTGATAAAGTTCAAACATCCTAACCAGATCAAAACTTTCATTTTCAAACGGCAATTGTTCTACCTACTCTGAAGTTCTCTTCGGGATCGATATGAGGAAAGGCACTGGCCAGATTTTTAAGCTGTGCGATAGCTTCAGCGTTTTGATCTACCCCATAAACCTGTACACCACCTCTTAAAAAGTAAAGCAGCTTTCTTCCTGTTCCACATCCAGCATCCAAAACAGTCTTGCACCCATCATAGGTGCCTTTTAGTAATTGGTCGAATAAATAAATATCAATGTTTCCGAAGGTTTCCCATATATGCTCGCTTTTCATCTCTGGCGCAAAGATATTACAAATAGTCCGGGATGAAAATCATTGCCCCGAGAAATGACAGCGTTAGCACCTAGTCTTGTGCAATAGCGCATTGCCCCTATCCTATTTACTTTAGCGACTTAGTTTCGTTTTCCGGAAGAGCAAAAGACCCCAAGTCTATCAGCATCCCCAGGCCTAATGCTGCCCCTGTCTTTATCGATGGTACCTTACGCATAATAAGATAGCAGTTTCGGTTGGTTAATGATCCTGTTATTTCCAATAGGCATCGGTAAATTTTTCCAGAAAGTATTTACTAAATTCATTTTGCAAATTATATGACGAAAAATTATCATCTTGTATTTTCCATCTGCGTTCACCAAAACCTTCTGCGCTACTGCAAACCCATACTTGGATAAGCGACAGCCCGCAAAAAATCGCCTTCTCAAATATTCACTCATCAAATATCAGATCCTAAATGGCTTAATATTCAGCAAGTTATCAACACACGAGCGAGATAACCACCGATGTTATTTTAGTTTTTGCATTGCTGCTTTTTTGATGTAAAAATCTGATTAACAGATTTAGAGTATAGGGATTGCACGGAAACCTTTAGGTAATCCAAAAAGAAATTATTATTTACTATTCCTATCATGTATAAACATAGCCCCATCGGGAAAAAGCAAGCATCGTTTCAGAACAAAAGATACAGCAGATGCACATGCACAGGCGCGGAAGATAACAGCCAAATTTATCTCAAAACTGTAAACCTATGTTAGTTGTTAGTAGAAGACAGTAGCATTAACGATTCGCGAAGACTGACATTGCTGCCCAATTTATTCAACTTTTAGCCTAAAAAATCATTATTTAAATTAAGTAGTTATTCACCATTTGTAAAGTATCACATAAAAAAAGGAAAATATGCCCTGGGATCCAGAAATTTACAACAAGTTCAAAGACATCCGTTACCAGCCATTTTTCGATTTAGCGGATTTTATCCAGCCTGCTGAAAAAATGAAAGCAATTGATCTTGGCTGTGGTACGGGTGAGCAGACAGCCATCCTGACTGAAAAATTTGAACAGGCCTTTTTTCTGGGCGTTGATACTTCTGCCGAAATGCTGAGGCAGTCCAACGCGCTGGAAAGCGATCGACTGCATTTCCGACAGTCGTCTACGGAGGAGGTAAACAGAAGTACTGAAAAATGGGACCTAATCTTCAGCAATGCTGCCCTGCAATGGTCTGATGATCACCAGCAACTTTTTCCGGGACTGATCCAAAAGCTCCATACCGGAGGGCAATTTGCTGTGCAGATGCCGGTACAGAAGGAAAATTTACTTAACAAAATACTTTTCGAACTTATACAGGAATCTCCTTTTGAAGATTTTCTGAAAGGCTGGAAGCGGGCTTCCCCAGTATTGAGCATGGATGAATACGCGCAAATATTTTTTGACCAGGGGTTGGAGGATATCCAGGTCGTTCAAAAAGTCTACCCCATTATTGCCAGCGATTACCAAACGCTATATAATTTTATTTCCGGCTCTTCGTTAATCCCATATCTGGAGCGCCTTGAAGGGGAACAAAAAGAGTTTTTTATCCGTACCTATCAAGAGAGGATCGCAAAACATTTCCCGAAACTTCCTGCCATTTATCCTTTTAAACGATTACTTTTATACGGTAAAAAAGCTTGATTATTCACGAAAGACTTCAGCAATTAAATACTTTAGTTTCGATCCAGTAATTGTGTTGGAGGGTATCCAAAGTCTTTTTTAAGGACATAGGAAAAGTGAGAAATGTTTCCAAAGCCAACCTAAAAAAATTTGCCTGTCACTTTTGCTCCTCTACAACATGTTGTGGGCGAATTTAAGACGTTGTTTTAGCCACCTTTGCGGGGTGGATTAACGAGCAAAAAAATTGGACGGAAAATTCTGCCCCTGATACCCGGACCTCCGGAAAAATGGGCATCGTAAGTCACCGGATTCGTGAAGACCGTGCAGTTATGGTTATACTTAACCAATTTCTTCAGGTGCAGCTTTTAAAGGGGGACAATTTAGGTGAATGACGTTATTGCACCTTTACAGCAGATTATTCTATATTTTCTTCTATATTCGTTTTATAAACTATGCCATCCCTAAACCATGTACCAGATATCGAACTGATCTTGCTGATAAACCAGGAAGATGAGCAGGCATTTACCGAAATTTACAACCGTTATTGGGAAAAGATGGCATCTTATGCGGTGAGGTTAACCAAATCGGAGGAGGAAGCTGCTGATATAGTGCAGGAAATCTTTGTATCGATCTGGAACAGAAGGACTACCTTAGTGGTTAAAAGTACTTTAGGGGCTTATCTTATTCGCAGCACCCGTAATTTATGCTTACGGTATATCGAAAGAAATATCCACAACAGTGATTTTTTAGATAAAATAAACGAACAAGCGGTTGATAATAGCCTGAATATTGAAGAAAGCATCTCGTTAAAAGAATTACAGGGAAATATTGATCTGGGGATTGCCAAATTGCCTAAAAAAATGCGCGAAGTTTATCTTTTGAGCCGCGATGAACAATTGTCGTACCGCGAAATAGCCAAAAAACTCAATATTGCTGAAGGGACAGTTAAAAAACAGGTAAGCAATGCGATCAAAATAATAGCCGATTCTCTAAATGGCAAGCTCTCAGCTACCATGATGGCCATATTTTTACACCTTTTAAAGTGATAAAAAACTTTTTTTATTTTTTTTTAAATAAATCTACCACCAAAACCGCTTTTTCGGAATATCTATTTGTAAGTCACACTCAATGCGCTTCAAAAACCTATGAAAACCGAACAGGCAAAACAATTAATACAGCATTATTTAGATGGAACAGCTTCTGCAAAAGAAGTGTATCTGGTTGATTCTTTTGTGGAGCAGCAGTTACTGGAAAATATTTGGAATGCCGATGAAGCGCAAAAAGCGGTTTTTGGCGAAAAGTTGAAAGCACGCATTGATGCACAAAGGTTAAAAGGGGAAGACAACAGGCAAAACCAGGTGGTAAGACCTAAAACGATTACCCGGCGCCTGTGGATCATCGCCGCTTCGGCAGCAGTGCTGGCTTTATGTTTAATGGGTAGCTTGTTTGCGATCAAGAACAGGACTGAAGACCGGTCAGAGCGCTATGCCAACGATGTGGCACCTGGTGGTAACCGCGCCATTTTAACGCTTGCCGATGGTCGCAAGATCGATTTATCAGATAGTAAAACCGGAGAACTGGCCATTACAAAAGGACTAAACGTCAAAAAGGCTGCGGACGGCTTACTGATTTTTTCTGTTATTGATAATGGAGGAGCAAAAGAGGAAGGAAGAAATAATACCGTAACGACCCCGTCAGGTGGCCAGTATCAGGTAAAACTGCCCGATGGCACCCTGGTATGGTTAAATGCAGAAACGAAATTCACCTTTCCGAGTCATTTTAGCGAAAAAAACAGGCGGGTAGAACTGGATGGAGAAGCCTATTTTGAAGTGAGCAAAGATAAAAACCACCCTTTTATTGTTAAGAGCAAAAAACAGGAGGTAGAAGTTTTAGGTACGCATTTCAACATTAACAGCTATGAGAACAGTTTAGGCACCAAAACAACACTTTTAGAAGGCTCGGTAAAAGTAAAAGGAACAAGAGGTGAAAAGATAATTGCCCCAGGTGAGCAATCGGTACTGTATGGCAATACCATTGAGGTAAATGCAGTAGACCCGACATTTGCCATCGATTGGAAAAATGGCGAGTTCAGGTTTAAAAACGAACCTTTACCCAGTATCATGCAGAAACTATCGCGGTGGTACAGTGTTCAGTTTGTGATGAATGTTCATTCTGAGCAAATGCCTTCTTTTTCGGGCTCGGTATCGCGTTTTGATAACATTTCTGAAGTGCTTAAAATGCTCGAAGAAACAGGAAATATTAAATTTTATATCAACGGTAAGGTAATAACCGTAAAGTAATATTGCCAACAGCCTTAACCACGCTGTTTAAATAAATCAATATCAACTAAAACCAGAAAAAAATGAAGAAACCACTACAGGAACAGCGTTAAATAACACAATAGGTTTAGAAGAAAAAACCATGGAAGTGTTGGAAGCACGACCATGGCTATGATCTGAGTTAACCTTTTAAAAACGAATTCTAAGGTCCATTTACGCATTAACCCAAACAAACGAAAGTATGAATATTTATCCTTTTTATCAAGGAAGGCATTCGGCATGCCTTCCTAAAAAAATCCTGTTAATTATGAAACTCACCATCATCATCATGACGACTTTACTCATGCATGTTAGTGCCAGTAGTTTCTCGCAAAAACTCACCTATGCGGCTAAAAACATAACCGTAGACCGGGTTTTTAAAGAAATAGAAAAGCAAACCAACTACAGGGTATTGTACGCCACCAGTACGCTGAACGATGCGGCAAAGGTGAACGTAAACTTTAAAAATACGCCACTCAAAGAGGTAATCGAATACCTTTTAAAAGATCAGCAGTTAACCTACAACATTGAGCAAAATACAGTACTGATTAAGAAGCAAGAGCGCTCATTTATTGAGAAAATAGCTTCAGTTTTTACTTCATCGCGCTTTAACGGCCGGATTGTTGACGAAAACAATGTACCACTTGTGGGTGCAACCATTACCGTTAAGGGCAGTAAAAAGTATGCCTTAAGTGGATCCACTGGAGCATTCGTCCTCGATCTGGAAGAAAATGATGTGCTGGTTATTTCTTACATTGGCTACGAAACCAAAGAACTGAAAATAACACGCGGTTTATTGCAGAGTGGTGTAGCCAGTTTGCTCGATATTAAATTAAGCCCTTCGGCTTCGTCTTTAGATCAGGTGCAGGTAGTTGGTTATGGTAGTACCACCAAACGCAATAATACAGGTGCAGTGAGTTCGATCACTGCCGAAGAGATAGGTAAACAAACGGTAGAAAACCCCTTACTGGCGCTGCAAGGCCGCATTGCCGGTGTGCAGATTACGCAGGATAACGGTTTGCCAGGTGCTGCTGCCCGGATGAATATCCGTGGCGCATTTACTGGCGTATCTGGGGCAGGTTATATTCCATTGTACATTATTGATGGTGTTCCTTTTACCTTATTTAATGGTGCCCAGCCGGCTACCGATAATCTGAATGCTAACGGAGTAAGCGCTGCAAACGGCGGTGTGAGTCCGTTCAGTATCATTGCACCTGAAGATATTGAACGTATTGATATTTTGAAAGATGCGGATGCAACTGCCATTTACGGTTCGCGCGGATCAAATGGCGTGGTATTAATTACTACCAAAAAAGGAAGTAAAGGTAAAACGGCTTTTAATTTCAATGTGAATTCGGGTGTAAGCAATGTGGCCAATTATATCCCGATGATGAATACGCAAGAATACCTGGCTACCCGTAGGGCTGCCTTTGCACGTTCGGGCGTTACCCCAACCACTGCCAATGCCTTAGATTTAACGGTGTGGGACCAGAATGCCTATACCGACTGGCAAAAATACTTTATTGGCCATACCGGGCATACCACTAATGCTACCGGATCAGTTTCTGGAGGCAATGCACAAAATTCCTTCCTGTTTTCTTCAACCTACCGTAAGCAAAGCACTGTTTTTGGAGGTGATTTTGGCGCCACCACTTTTTCAAGCAGGTTAAACGCTGGTCACAAAAGTAGCGATGGCCGCTTTAATATAGATGGTTCGGTAAACTATACTTATATGAAAAACCTGTTGCCCTCTACCGATTTGAGTACCATTTACAATCTGGCGCCTAACTATCCCTTGTACAATGCCAACGGTAGTGTAAACTGGACATCTACCAGTCCCCTTTCTTACAGCCCTAAAACAACCAATGCACAAACCACTAATTTGTTCAGTAATGTAAACCTTTCGTACCGCATTATCGATGGTTTGGTGGTTAAAGCCAATTTGGGTTACACCTCAACCCGTTTAAAACAACAGCAAATTAACCCGGCCAGTTCGCAAAATCCGGCTACTGCGCAGGTAAGTTCGCTAAGGTATACTGATAATGATAACAACAATTACATTATTGAGCCCCAGGCGGTGTACACCACCAAAATTGGAGAAGGTAACCTCGAAGCTTTAATCGGTACCACTTTTCAGCAGACTAAAGCAACAGGGATCTTTTTAACCGGTACTGGATTTAACAATGAAAAGCTGATCAACTCATTGTCAAGTGCTTCTTCGGTGGTTACCTCTTACAGTGCCGATGCGATATACAGTTACACTGCAATTTTTGGCCGCTTAAATTACAACTGGCAGGGCAAGTACATTGTTGATGGAACCTTCAGACGCGACGGTTCATCACGTTTTGGGGGTAACAACAAATTTGGGAATTTTGGTGCTGTAGGGGCATCATGGATTTTTACCCAGGAAGATTTTATGAAGAACCTTAGCTTTTTAAGCTTTGGTAAATTAAGGGCCAGTTATGGTATTACCGGTAACGATCAGATCCCGAATTACGGCTACCTGTCACTTTATACCTCTACTGGTTCTAGCAATGTTTACGATGGGGTAAGTACTTATGTTCCTTCGAGTATTCAAAACCCTGATTTAAAATGGGAGACCAATAAGAAACTGGATATAGCAGTAGAATTGGGTTTCTTAAACGATCGGATTTTGCTAAAAGCTGATTATTACCGAAACCGTGTTTCTAACCTGCTAAACTTTATTACTATCCCCTCTCAAACAGGTTCAACGGGTTATACAGCCAATTTAAATGCTACGGTACAAACCAAAGGTTTTGAATTTGAGTTGAATACCATTAATGTAATAGCCGGCGGTTTTAAATGGAATACCAACCTGAATTTAACCATCAGCCGCAATAAATTACTGGCTTTTGATAATCTCGAAAATACTTTTTATGCCAGTTCTTATATTATCGGACAACCAACTGATATCAGGAAGTTTTATAAATATACAGGCGTTAACCCGGCAACAGGTTTACCGACTTACCAGGATTTAAATGGCGATGGCAGCATTAGTTTTGCTGGCGATAGGTATGTGGGCTATTATGGCCATCCTTACTTTGCCGGCATGAACAATAGCCTAAGCTATAAAGGTTTTGCACTCGATTTTATGTTCCAGTACAATCATCGTTACGGCATATTAAATTCGACCTTAAGCTCAAGCCCTGCTGGTATTAACTACACCAACATGAGCACTGCCCTGTTAGACCGCTGGGGAGCGGCGGGCGATACAGCGCTTTTCCCGGCTGCTTCTACCGTTAACGATCCATCTTATGGAAACTTAACTTCGTCGGATGTAAACTGGGGCGACGCTTCTTACCTGAAACTGAAAACAGTAAGCCTGAACTATACTTTCCCCAAAGCAATGGCCAGTAAATTAAAACTATCCAACCTCAGCGTGTACGTACAGGGGCAAAATCTTTATACCTGGGCCAAACAGAAATACACTTACGACCCTGAAACTACCTTGCCGGGCACTGGCCCGGGTTTGGGCACAGGCCAATATATTGCCTTCCCGCAGGTGCGTACCATTGTATTCGGTTTAAACTGTTCATTTTAATCAAGGAAATCATGAAAATTAACTATATATTTTTCAAAAAAATAATGGCATTGGGCTTGGTTTTAATGGCAATGTCGTCATGTAAAAAATTTGTTGAAGCCGATTTAGCCAATAATCTTATCGCAAAGGAAGATGCCTTTAATACCGATAATTCGGCGACCAGTGCTACCTTATCACTTTATTCTTATTATTCAACAACAGATCACTTAAAATTCAGTACCTTGTTTGGCGGTTTATTAGCCGATGAATTGCAGAATACTACCTCAAATGCCGATTTAATCCAGTTCTCGCAAAATGTGGTAGCACCAACCAATACCAATCCTACCGGTTATATCTGGGGCTATTCTTATCAAACCATCCGCTATTGCAACCTGATTCTGGATGGTATTGGTCATTCTACCGGAATGACCACACCGGTGAAAAACCAGTTAAGTGGTGAAGCTAAATTTTTCAGGGCCTTAATGTACTTTAACCTAGTAAACTTTTATGGAGGTGTACCCATCACTTCAGAAATAAACGAACTCGATAATGCTTTTAAACCAAGGGCTACAGTTGCAGAGGTTTATGCACAGATCTTCAGCGATTTAAAGGATGCACAAAATCTGTTGCCCGCTACTTATGTAGGTAGTGCCGCATTAAAGGTCAGGGCAAACAAATGGGCAGCAACTGCATTATTGGCTAAGGCTTACTTGTATAATAAAGATTATGCCAACGCCGAGGCCGAAGCAACCAAAGTAATTGGCTCAGGTACTTACAGCATGGCTACTTTATCAAATGCCTTCATTAATACCAGCAGTGAAACCATTTTGCAGTTATCTACCTTGTTTGGTGTATCGGCCTTTAGCACTTACCGCACAACCAGTTCGGCAGCTAATGTAGCGCCACCGGCTTATGTGTTGTATAACAATTTCACCAAAGATTTCGAGCTGAACGATAACCGTAAGACCTCCTGGGTTGATTCGACTACTTTTAATGCCGTTAAATACTACCGGATTAATAAGTACAAGGTACAATCAGCCACAGCAGCAACTTTGGGTAATGAATATACCGTGTTGTTGCGTTTAGGAGAACAATACCTCATTAGAGCAGAGGCCAGGGCACAACAATTGAATATTGGTGGTGCACAGGACGATATTAACGTTATCCGCACACGCGCAGGGCTGGGTAATACCACTGCTGTTACACAAAGTGCATTGTTAACGGCTATTGCCAAAGAACGCAAACTGGAGCTTTTTGGGGAGTATGCCAATCGCTGGTTCGATTTAAAACGTACCGGAACTGCTGACGCAATTTTAGGCGCCTTAAAACCAACCTGGAAAACAACTGCGCAACTGTTGCCTATTGGCATGGACCAGATTTTACTGAACAATAAACTCACCCAAAACCCTGGCTATAACTAAGAGATTAAAAATTAGTCTGCCTGAAATTAAATTCAGGCAGACTAATGATTTCAAAAAATAAATATAAAAGCTTATGAAATTATTAAAAACTGCCTGCTCAATACTGTTATTGCTAGTTGCTATTAATGCAACAGAGGCACAAACCACCAAACCAGCCGACACCCTGGTTCAATACCTGGATAAACTGGTAGCCTCTAAAGATTCGGCTGATAAAACTGTGTTAAGGGCCAGATTGGCTGATTTATCAGAAGCTAAAACCGAAAAAGAAGTATTAACAGCTGCCAATTATTATTACCGCATTGGCGATACTAAAAAATCCGATGCCATCTACAGCAATATCGCCACCCGTTTCCCTTTGGGTACACGAGCCAGAAATGAAGCTTCTAAAGATTTTTACCTCCTTAAAACCGCTGCCGAAGCCGAAGCCGCTTACAAAGCCTGGATAAAAAAGTTTCCGCCAACAATGTACGAGAATATCAAGGTAGACGACCGCCTGGCTTACGATTATGTAAGAGCCGTGATTGCCGGTAAATTTGCAGCCGAAAAAAATGTCGCCAAAGCTAATGAATATGCCAATATGCTTGAAGTTGATTTCTGGAAAGGTAATGCTTATTCGGGCGTCACCGGTGCTTTTTATAAAAACGGCGATTTAGCCAATGCCGAAATTTATGCCAAAAAAGCAATGGATAATTCTTTTTCTTATGTGGATGGCAAAAAAGGCAATGAGAACTGGGCCAAATTTTCAGCTTCGGCCTATGCGGGCCTAACCAGTACTTATGCTAACATTTTATTCGAAAGGAAAAAATATGCCGAGGCTTTGAAGTATTCGGAGATTGCCTATAAAAAATCGACTAGCCTAAGTCCTAATTTAAACTACCGCTATGCGCAAATTTTAATGGGCTTGAATAGAAACCAGGAAGCTTACGATAAGCTGGAAGAAGTGGTTAAGGCCGGTAAAGCGACCCCGGAAATAGTTGCCGATTTTAAAAAACTCTACGTAAAGTTAAAAGGTAATGAAAGTGGCTTTGATGCTTATGCAGCCTCCATTAGAAAGGCTTATTTGGAAAACTTGAGCAAGCAATTAACCAAAGACATTGTAAAAGAGCCGGCTGCGCCTTTTTCATTGACTGATTTGAACGGCAAACAGGTTTCTCTGGCTGATTATAAAGGCAAAATTGTAATCCTCGATTTTTGGGCAACCTGGTGCGGTCCGTGCAAGGCTTCATTCCCCGCAATGCAAATGGCAGTAAATAAATATAAAGACGATGAAAATGTGAAATTCCTTTTTATCCATACCTGGGAAAAAGTAGCCGATCCAGTGAAAGATGCAGCCGATTACATTAAGGGTAAGAAATATTCATTTGAAGTGCTGATGGATCTTAAAGATGCCCAAACCAAGGTAAACAAAGTGGTAAGCAGTTACAAGGTAAACGGTATCCCAGCCAAATTTGTAATTGATGCGGCGGGAAACGTAAGGTTTAAATTAACAGGTTTTGACGGTAGCAACGAAGCCGCTGTTGATGAGCTGAGCATGATGATTGATATGGCGAAAGCCAAATAATTAACAAAGAAGTCAGGTCCTTAAAGCCTGACTTCTTTGTTAATAAGCGAGTGGGCAAAATAATAACTAAAAGTGTAGAATAATGGATGATAACATTCAGGTACTTCTATACACTGTAGGGTTTATATCCGTTTTGTCAAAAAAGACATTTTGAAAAAAATTACAACTACACGCAGCAGATTATTAACTGAAATAAACTGTTTTATCTTTAGTGTTTTCGGTAACAATATCAGCAAGCAGCGGTTTACCTAGCTCGTTGGCTTCAACAGTCAGCACCAGTACAGATCCGAATGGCAGATAACGTACTTCTGTTTCACCTGCCATGTACTCGCCATAAGAACAAAAGCCTCCCTCATCTTGAAAGAGACTTTTATTTCTTAAACTAAGGCACATTTCGGCAGCAATTAATATTCAATATCATCTGCCACATCACCGCCTTGGGCGTTGGCGATTAATTGCTGATATTTTTCTCCGTATTCATCCTCTTTTTAGAAAAGAGAACAGTCCACCCCTTTTCCATTCGTGTTTTCGTTTTAACGCTTCTTCGTTTTGCGGCGCTATTTTCAAAATATTATTTACGGTTTCAATTGCGGCATCAACTTCTCCGGCAGCTTTACAGCCATCCGCATATTGTAATGCAGCCATTATCCATGTGTCATCACATCGCCATCCATTTCTATCATAACAGGCTATCGCAGCCAGCGAATAATCGATAGATTCATCCCATTCCTTCAACGCATAACTGCACTGTGCCAAACTCAAATTGGTGTTGCAGGCGATACTTTCATCACTTTCATTGACGGGTGGCTGACAGGTACCAAGCAGTATATTTAAATTTTCTTTAGCACGATTATAATCTTCCAGGAAGAGGTATGACATGCCCCGCATAAAATATACCTTCTGAACAGAATCCACCGTGATGGCCTCACCTTTTATCGACTGATAATTATTGGCACACGCTATGCATTGATGATAATCCTTTAACTGATAGTAGTTTTGCATCAGCATATACCAGGAAGAGTTATCATCCGGGTTTTTATCCAGCTCATCTTTCCAACGCCGGGTGGCATCTTCCAGGCTGCCTTCACTTAAAAGGTCATGGCGTACATTTTGGACAACAATATATTTTTCGCTTAATGTAAACAGTTCCCGTTCTGTTAACCCATTTCCATAGGTTTTAATAAAGTTGTTATATTCCTCCTCCACTTCAGTTAAATGCGCCTTCGCCTCCTCTTTCAGGCCGAGGCCATAAATAGCCGTGAGGTATTTACCCTTTAAATCAATATAATCTTCAAAGCTTAAATAATCGCTGCCATAAGCCGTTGCCTGCTCCAGCACATCAACTGCTTCCTGATACCGTTGAGTTGCCAGCAATGCAACGCTTAAGCTATACAGTTGCTCCCAGAAAGGAGATAACGCATATCCGCGCTTATGTATTTCGATAGCATTTTCATAATCTCCCAGCTCGCTTAAAGCTATCCCGTAATTATTACAGCACATCGCAAAAATATGCGGTTCATTGTCGCCGCTATCTCCCTTACCATTATAGAAATAGTTATAGAAAGCATCGTAAGAGATTTTGTAAAAACCAGCCCTGATCTGTAAAAGTTCCCGGGCATTGCTTTTAGTTCTGATCTCTGCCTCCGACTCATAAAAGAAGCTTACCCCGGCATTGTAATACATAACGGCAGAGTCTTCCGGCCATTCTTTAATTAAGGGCAATTCACCGTTTATCCGGCACGAAATTTCAATGAAGCGTTGCAGGCCAAGGGCAAGTCCTCCTAATTCTATACTTTTTTGCAAGTATGGCAGCGCTTCATGATAACTTTTAACCTCATATAACGCTGCACCTGCATAGTGATAAGGCACAGACCAGTCGGGATAGGTTTTTATATAACTTTGTGCTAAACTCAATAACTCAACGGTACCACCATTTACACGTTCTTTATAAATCTTAAGTGCAATAAACATGGCGTATATAATGGATTGGCTGATGATGCCTTCCCTGGTCAATTCATCCAATCTAAAATATAATTTAATTAACTCCTCATCGGCATCACCCATAAATAATGCAATCTGGGCTACTTTTCCACCTAACTCATAATCCTGGTTATCAAGTGCCAGGTGAGCAAACAGGCAATACACGCGCACATCTTTATGCCGGAAAGGCAATCCTTCCCGGTATGCCCCAAGCGCATTGAAAGGGTCGTTCTTATGTTCTAAATACAATGCTGCCTTTTTAGTGTACAATACACCTATTTCATAATCGGCACGACCGCGATCTTCCGAAATGTTTTCTTTACTGATATTTATTAAAAGATCTAAATCTGCTAACGCATGGTCGATGTCTCCACTTTGGTAATAGGCTTCCTGCCGGTACCGGATGGCTTTTAACCTGGTATCAGGAAGATTTGATATGGCCAATTGGTTACAGTAGGCTATAGATTCAGATAAATTAGTACCCCTTATGCAAATGTTAATATAAGCTATAAACAGCATCGCTTCTTCATAACCTGGTGCTAACTTGAGCAACGCTTCAAAGCTACTAATGGCCACCTCTAGCATATTACCTGCATCTTCACTATTATACGATAGCTCAAATGCACATTTGCCTTTTAGTAAAAGCCCATCCGGGCTGTCAGGATTAAAAAGCAGGAAAAGATTTACCGCTTCAAGGCATTCTGCATAATTGCCACTGTTACAAATTGATTGTAAATGTTCGAGATCTGCGATGTTTTGTTGTTGCATATGTTTTTAATCGGATAGATGAATCCAGATTTTTGTCTGGATATGATCAGAAACAAAATTAAACATCAGGGTCAAGGGCAACTAATCTTAACGTTATACAAAACGTCTACTACATTACATTAAAGTGTCTACAATACATCTACAAGTCCTCCATTCTGTATTGGAATAGAGCTAAAAAATGTATTGCGCCATGTCTATAGGCATATCACCAAAGGATAAAGCATGGGTTTCTACCAAAGAACGCTCTCAATCTCAAGTGGCAGGAAAATCAAAAAACAGCTACCGAATAGAACAACAATCCACTATTTTGTTCATTTTTTTCTTACCTTTTGAAGACACTCCACTGCATTTGCCACATATACCAATGGCGCATTCCAATTAATGGCAATTTCGTTACTTGCATAAGAGTTAACATCATCCAGGTACGACAATTCGGGTTCGTCATTATACTTCAGTCCATCTTGTTTTCCTCGATTTGGCCCTCCAACCAGCAGACCCGGAATAGGTTCGGCAACACCATCTGCGAACGACAAGCGGTGGTGCGGGTGCATAGGTGATTTGTAACCTACCCCCGTTACAAAAGAATAACCGGTTGCATTTTTGCCCAGAATGTAATCCAGATTACTAAGGGCAGCATCGAGATAAGCATCCTTTTTGGAAAATAAATAAGTATTAATGAGCAATATGCTCTGATTCATAGCTAAAGAATTACTTCCCCATGCAAAGTCGTAAAGCGAAGCGCCGATTACGGTATGATAGGGACCTGTTTCAAAAGCAGCTAAGTAACGATTGGCAAGGCCGAGTATCTTCTTCTTCAAAATACTGGTTACACTTTTGTACTGTTCAGGAAGCTGCCCCTCGCACCTGATCAATGTATAATATCCCAATGTACCTACATTATTCCAGCTAGGTAAGCTTACCGGAGCATTTAAACGCGCAAAAAAAGCATCATAATATTCTTGTTGCCCGGTTGAGGCCAATAGTTCTGCCGAGGCCCAGGTCCATTCATCTTCGAAGTTCCCATCACCATAACCTCCCGTTGTTACCTTTAGGTCTGACATTTTGTTGAGCGCATCCTGATCGTAAGCGATGTTTGGATTTTTTACCGACCAGCTCCAGGCCTTTTTAGCAGCTAACAGGCAGCTATCTGCCAGCCCAGGATATTGTTCAGGGAATGGCTTAAAAATACGATAAGCCTGTGCGGCAACAGCGGCTAAATTAAGTGTTGCTGCAGTACCTTTTGCCACCACATAACGTTTTGATGTTGCTTGATCTGGCATGATCATCCCGTCGAAATTAAGGTTGGTACACTTATTATAAACACCACCGTCAGCGGGGTCCTGCATTTTAAGCATCCATCGCAAATTGTAAATGGCCTCTGTTAACACATCGGGAACTTTATTTTTCGCATGGGGAATATGCGCTTCCAAACCTAAAAAATATTCAGAAAAATCTTCATAAGCAGAAAGTAAGGTTGAGGTTGAGATACCGCTATTCACCACATATTTATTGTAATCTCCTGCATCGTACCATCCGCCCGCAACATTAATCTTACTATCAGCCTTTCGGTTTTTAGAGGCGGCCGATGGATGAATATAAACTGAAGTATCTGGATGCCCGGCAGCACGGTACCATTTTCCTGCGTAGTTCACATCCAGTGCAGAGGAGGCGCGCTGGTAATAAAATGCTTTTAATGCGGCAACTGCAAGATCGTGGTGCACACCATCAGCAATTTTAAAAACAGGAGATTCAGCCCCTCCGGCAATACGGATGATATATTGGCCAGGTTGGTTAAAGCTGCTAAAATCGGCAATTCTTGTATTAATTTTTGAGTAGCCGGTAGTTTTTGGCTCAGATAATACACCTGTGTACACAGATTTTCGGTCTGGCATGGATAATAACTCGAATTTATTTTCTGAAACTGCCCGGAGCACGACTGCGCTTTTTTCCAGCTTTGGATAATATCCCGACTGGTTCAGAACAATATCAGGAATCTTTATTTCCTGGGCAGTGGCCGCAGTGGCAACCAGCGATAACCATATTAAAACCGACCTGTACAACATGCAATTCATCATACTACAAATACTTTTCGAACTCGGATTGAGTAATTACTTTAAGACTTACATCATCTACGAACATGGTGCCAGTGACATAACCTAGTGCAAATAACAACTTTATTTTCGTAATACCTGGCGGAATAATATATGCCTTTTCATACAGCTTCCAATCGGCATCTCCTGTAACTGAGGCAATGTTTATTCCCTCGCCTGTTTTAATTTCCTGTTTGTTAAGGGTCTCGAAAAGAAATAATGCGCCGTTCCAGGAGTTTTTTCCGGTACTCACTGCATCTACTTTAATTTTGGCACTCATGAGTATATACTGGCTATTTTTAGGCAAAGATACAATCTGGTGCATACCAATCCACTTAGAAGAATCTGAAGAAAATATAGCACCGCTCATTTTTCCAGAATTA
Organism: Pedobacter riviphilus; assembly: GCF_014692875.1. Taxonomy (NCBI): domain Bacteria; kingdom Pseudomonadati; phylum Bacteroidota; class Sphingobacteriia; order Sphingobacteriales; family Sphingobacteriaceae; genus Pedobacter; species Pedobacter riviphilus. The sequence goes on from NZ_CP061171.1 coordinate 2,684,165, forward strand.
TACATGTAAGGTGTTGCCTTGGCCGAATAATCGACCCATCCGTCTAACTCATTTTCGAAGCCACCATTAACAACCAGATTTTTTTGTGCCAAGGCATGGGTACTGGCTGCCAGCATCATGATGCCGGCAAGCATATATTGTATCAATTTCATTAATCAAGTATTTTAAAATTATAAATATGGAAGAGGTTGGAGCATTAAGGCTAAATTGTCATCCTGAGCTTGTCGAAGGACCTGTTTTAAATTTCTTAAAGGCGTTTCGACAGGCTCAACGTGACAAATTCGATTGAATTATTATTTATAATACAACCTCTTTAAACTTAAATATTTCCTTCAATTAATACACTCCAATATCATCCAGATAAATGGTTTCTGGTGCGTTGCCACTCAGCTCCTGAAACCCGATCCAGTTTACACTTGTAGGTTTACCCGGCTGACTGGCATTCTGGAAACGATCTATCGGAACCACATAATTGGTCCACTTGCCCGCATGCAGTACCACACTTACGTTACGGTTGTCAAAATCACCTAATGCAACCTTTACAACTTTACCCTCAGTACCGGCTGTGCCATAAATAGAAAACTTAACGTAGGTTTTGTCGGTCAAATCAATAGGGCTGTTACTGCCAACGGCATATCCTGCATAGCTTCCGGTATAGGTAAGTTTGATCGCATGCGTACCGCGCTTTACCATCTCAATGTTATTCACATCGGCGTTAGCACCTCCGAAGTTGAAATCGTAACCAGCTGTTATTTGATCATCATAAAATAAATGCCTGAATCCAAATGGCAGCAATATCGGAACCACAACGCCATCATAAGATACATATGGGCCAGTACCTGTACCACCCGGAGTAGTAACACTTACTGCCCCCAGCGCAGCAGTTGGAACAGTTACCTTCAGTTCTGTACTGGTTGAAGAGATTACCTGCGCTGCTGTGGTACCGAACTTAACGCTCGATACCTGATCAAAACGTAAGCCGGTAATGGTAATCACATCGCCAGGGTTACCTGCAAACTGACTCAGATCGCTAATCACCGGAGCAGGTTGTTTAATACTAAAGTTAAAGGAAGTACTACCGTATGAATTAGTCAATGTTAATTTTCCCGTTTGATTGATCCATGTAGCGGTTGTCGGGATCATCACGATAATGCTGTTATCACTAAAAAGTGCCGTATTAAGATAAGCTGAAGCCCCATTGAATTCTACTTTATTGGTTGACTTTAAATTTACCCCTTCAATCACATAAGTAACGCCAACATCGCCAGAAGTAACTGTTGAATCTAGTGGAGTAAGTTGAGTATCTCCTGGCCTCACCAACGTACGGACCCTGGTAATGCTTGGCGCCCCCTGCCCTTCTTTGTCTTTTTTGCAGGAGGTAGCAAAGATCAGCATGCAAAACACGCCTATCAGATAAAGGGCAATAGTATTTTTATATAACGTTTTCATATTAGCTTATTTAAAATTGTAAGGCACCGGAGGCAATAGTAATTTAGGATTTAGAATGGTTTCTGTTGTAGGATAAGGTAAACGGAAATTGGCATCGGTTGGGGTATACTTTTGTCCCCAGATTACTACGGGAGTAGTGTTGCTGTAAATTCCTCTTTCCTGGTTGGAAATAATGGCAATTGCTTTAGGATGCGAAGTAACATTAAAACCATCTAACCGGCCCAGATCAAACCAGTAATCAGCCTCAAATACGAATTCCATACGGCGTTCCTGGTAAATATCTGCGATAGTGATAGAGGTTTTAGGGATGAGGCCTGCCCTTTTTCTGATTTTGTTAAAAGGGATAAGCGCAGCATCATCAGAAGTACGGTCTGCACCAGCAAGAACTGCCTCTGCTTCGATTAACAATACATCGGCATAACGCATTAAATACGTATTGTTTGCTGTCGAAAATGCGGCACCTTTACCCCCATTATCTGCTGGTGTGCCTACTACATATTTTTTAATAAAAGCCGGCATCCCCTGGGCCACCGCTCCGGCAGGCAAAGTGTAACCACCTTTAGCCTGGTTAATTTCAGGATAAACATCGCCCTGCATCATCACCGTTGGCTTTCTCCTTAAATCGCCGGGCTCAAAAGCGGTGAGCAAATCGATAGAGGGTGTAACGCTTCCATAACCGTCGCCAGTACCCGTAATTTCGGAGTTAAATGCAAGAAAAGATTGCAGTGCATTACCATGGCCATAGGAAGATCCACCCAACCATTGAATGGCTGCAACACTCTCTTCGTTATTATTATTGGCCGTTTTAAACAAGTCAGCATAAGTTTTGCCCGAAATATCTATTCCATACAATTTAAATTCGCCACTGTTGATTACCTGTTCTGCTTTTAACCTGGCGTTAGAATAGTCGCGCATGTACAAATAAACCTTAGACAATAATGCAGACGCAGATCCGCTGGATACTTTACCCTGAGAAACAGAACCCGTTCTGATCATTTTATCACAATTTTGTTCGGCAAACTTGAGATCATTGATCATGAACTTATAAACATCAGTTACCGGATTGGTATTAATCTGATAATTGCTCACATAATCCAGGCTATTTTCGATAATCGGCACGTTTCCCCATGTTCTTACCAAATAAAAATAGGCCATTGCCCGCATAAATCTGGCTTCGCCAATTGCATTATTAACTACTGGCGCCGGCACGCTCGCTGGCACTTTTGCTTTCAGGTTATTAATTAGCGCATTAGATTGAGCAATTACACTGTATAGCGAATTCCAGGCTGATGCCAATTGGGTATTATCTCCTGTTACAGAAAAATTCCCAAAATTGATCACATCCGGAGAATAAGTGTGTGCATTACCGCTTAGCAATTCTGAAATACACCATGAAGCTTTGGCATTCCAATCGAACCACGGAGAGTTGTACAGGGCAATGGTACTGGCCTGAACCTGCTCGGTGTTCTGGTAAAAATTATCGGCACTGAGTGCATCCTGTGGAGGAATATTAAAAAAGTCTTTTTTACAGCCAGCGCTAACAATGGCTATAAAAATAAAGCTGTATATTAAATATGATTTCATTTTGTTCAATAATTGTAGGTCACTAAAATTGTGCATTTATTCCAAAAGTGATGGTCCTGGCAATTGGATATCTACCCAGGTCGATATTATTTAAAATGGCACTCTGGTTCATCGCTCCGATTTCCGGATCGTAGCCCTTGTATTTTGTAAAGGTGTACAGGTTTTGTACACTTGAGTACACTTTTAAATTAGAGAATTTAAATTTCCTGATCCACGAAGCAGGTACCTTGTAACCCAGACTAACATTCTGTATGCGTAAAAAAGATCCGCTTTCTACATAACGGTCAGACACGAACAGATTGGGATTATCAATACCGATTTTAGGTGCAGGAATATTGGAATCAGGATTCTGCGGCGACCAAAAATTACTATATGCCGCATATTGATTTTGATACACAGCTGCCAGGTTACCCATGGTGTTGTTTAACAGGTTCATGATTTTGGAACCATAAGATCCGTTCAGAAACAAGGTAAAATCAAAAGCTTTATAACTAAAAGTATTGGTAATGCCATACGTGAATTTAGGATTTGGATTTCCGATCGCCGTACGGTCTTTCTCATTAATTACCCCATCACCATTAACATCTTCATATTGCACATCGCCCAGCCAGGTACTGTTGCTGTTGTTGGCAATACCACGACCAAATTGAACCGGAGCTGATTGAAGCTGCTCTTGTGTTTTAAATATCCCCTTTACTTTATAACCATAAAATTCACCTACCGATCTGCCTACTACTGTACGGGTAACCGGGGTTTGCAGGTAAGCGTTGGTTATTGTTCCGAAAAGTTCGGTAAGGCCATTACCAAGCGCTTTAACTTCATTATTATAATGAGATAGTACCAGACTGGTATTCCACTTAAAATCGGCCTTATCAATATTGTGCGAGTTAATGTTCAAATCAAAACCTACGTTATCAATCTTTCCAAGATTTACGTAAGGAGGGTTAATACCGCCCAAATAATCTGGACCACCAACCAAATAGGCAGGAAGGGTAAGCTGAAATAAGAAATCTTTTGATGTTTTCTTGTAAACATCTATGCTCGCGTTAATCTTACCGTTTAGAAAGCTCATGTCAACCCCACCATTGTACTGGATAGAGGTTTGCCATTTTAATGATTTATTATCAATCCGCCCGGCAAGAAAACCAGTACCTAAACCTGTTTGTGAAGATCTTAACAAAGAGCTGTATAAATAATTGGGAACATCCTGATTGCCCACTTCTCCATAACCCAAACGGATCTTAAGCCCGCTCACAACCTTATTGATCCCCTTCATAAATGATTCTTCAGACAATTTCCATGAAGCCGCAAATGACGGGAAATAACCTGTCTGAGCACCTTCGGCGAACTTAGAAGTTTTATCTCTCCTGATGGTAGAAGTAAGGCTATATCTGGAGTTGTAGGTATAAATGGCACGGGCATAGATTGATTCCTGGCGTTGTGTACCAATGTATTCATCGTTGGTAGCAGTTATGGCCTGCCCTAAATTTAATGACTGTACGTCGTTACTATAAAATCCCTGACGTGTTCCTTCAATCCCCCTCCAGTTCGATTGTTGAACCTCGTAACCCAAAATGGCACTCAGGTTATGCTTTTGACCAAAAGTCTGGTTATAATTAAGATATTCTTTCCAGATCAAAAATGTACTTTGCTGATACCTTTCTTTTAAAGAAGCAGTAGGATTGGTAAAACGGCCCCATGAATAGCTGGGCGTAAACACATTATTATCAGAGAAATTAAAATCACCTCCAAGTTCCGATCTTAGTGATAACGATTTGATGAACTTAATTTCGTTATAAATATTGGTGTTAATGTTACTCCTGTTCAATCTATTTTTGATCTGCTGGGCCTGGGCTACCGGATTTAATGCCGCGGCGGCAGCAAGCGGATCTGAAACAGGAGGACCTGTATACGAACCATCAAGGTTGGTTACGGCTAAATCAGGTGCCTGTAGTAAAGCATTATAAATAATCCCGTTATTATCACTGGTCACTACATTTTCTGCAGATCGGCTTCCGGTTAAGGTAATTCCAAGTTTAAACCATTCTTTCACTTGGGCATCAGCATTTACCCTAAGGCTATAGCGGCGAAAATCGGAACCGATAACGGTACCGTCCTGACCTAGATATCCACCAGAAATGTAGTAGTTTAATCCCTCTTTACCTCCAGAAACAGCTACCTGATGGCTCTGCTGTGGCGCAGTTTTAAATATTTCTTTTTGCCAGTTGGTACCCTCTCCCAACACAGAAGGATCTGCAAATTCGACCCTTCTTCCGGTGCCGTAAATATCGCCCAATGAGTTTTGGAGTACAGCATACTGGCGAAGATTCATTACATCCATATACTTTGCCACACGCTGGAAACCGTAATAACCATCATAATTTATAGAAGAATTACCGCTCCTCCCTCTTTTGGTAGTGATGATAATTACCCCGTTTGAAGCCCGGTTTCCGTATATTGCTGTTGCAGATGCATCTTTTAGTACATCGATCGACTCAATGTCATTTGGATTGATCAATGATAACGGACTTACAGTAGTCTGCGAATTGGCATTGGAAGATGAGGCCTGTAAAGGAGATCTTCCACTGGTACTCTGATTGCCCGCATCGCCTGAAATTGGCACCCCATCTATCACATATAAAGGCTCATTACTACCGCTTAAAGAAGTTACGCCACGTACACGCACAGATGTATTGCTACCGGGTGCGCCAGAGTTTTGCGAAATCGTAAGTCCTGAAGCCCTGCCCTGCAGCATCTGGTCGATACTGGTTTGAGGTACATTGGCAATATCGGCCGCTTTTACAGATGCAACAGCTCCATTAAGATCTGTACGTTTTTGCGTGCCGTAACCAATTACCACCACATCAGAAAGTGCTGTGGTTTGTGCCTTAAGTATCACATTCAGTATACTTTTGCTGCCAGGACTAATTTCCTGGGGCTCCATTCCAACAAAAGAAAATACAAGAGTGGTTGATCCGGCAGGCAGCGAAATCTTAAATTTACCATTAATATCGGTTACCGTTGATTGTTTGGTACCCTTTACATTAACAACTACCCCTGGAAGCGTTACTCCTTTTTCATCGCTTACTGTACCAGAAATCTCCATATCCTTAACGGAGATGGTTGTAAATGGCGAATAGGCATTCTTTTTAAGGATAATGGTTTTTTTGATGATTTTGAAATCAAGGTTGGTATTTTTCAAAACTGTGCCCATTACCTGCTCAATGGGCATGTCGGTTACATTAAGGTTTATTTTATATTTATCATCTATATCGGCACGCCTGAAAAGCAAGTGGTAACCACTCTGTTTTTCTATTTGCTTTAAGATGGAAATGATGTCAGAATTGTTCTGTTTAAGCGTTAGATTCTGACTGAAGCTGCTAGCGCTAACCTGCATCAGGGTAAGCGTAAAAAAAAGCACTACGAGTCTCATTGTTAATAAGATTTGGTAAGAATCACGGCGCAATACCTGCCTGATCCTAAAAAATAAATTCATATCTTTATGGAGTTTTGGTTAAATTATAATGTTGTCTAAATCGGATTGTAAGTAACCTTTACATAACCGGATGTGCTGCGAACACGATCCGGTTTTTTCTTGAAAAGCATGGTCACCCATTTACATTATGCAGTGTTGTAGTAGTTTCTCATGTTAAAATATTTATTTGGTTAAAATTTATTTTCTATCAGTAGGTCTCTTTAATCGATTATGGTAAGCTGATGCCCGTTCAATTCATATTTTAATCCCGTAAATTGAAGCATACTTAACAACTCTGAAAGTTCTACGTCTTTAGATATGGTTCCTGTATAAGATATTTTAGAAGGCGTGCCTCTAAATACAACCTGAATATCATACCATCGGGCCAACTGCCTGGCAATTTCTTTAATCTCCATATCTTTGAAGATAAAAAGGTCGTTCCTCCAGGCCATTACAGCTTCCAAATCATAATTGTTATTCACCTTTATTCCATACGGATCTATCAGGGCCTGTTGCCCTGGTTTCAATAGCTGTGAAAATTTACCGGATGATAAATGGATACTGCCTTCAATTAAGGTTGTTTTCTGCTCCGCCTCATCGCCATAAGCCATTACATTAAAATGCGTACCCAATACCTTTATTTCCGTTTCACCAGATTGTACCTTAAAGGGCTGCTTGGGGTTCTTGGCCACTTCGAAATATACCTCACCCGTCATCTGTACAACTCTTTCAGCACCGGTAAAAGCAGTTGGAAACCGTAAACTCGATTTCGCGTTTAGCCAGGCTTTACTTCCATCAGGCAAAACAACGCTGTATTTTCCGCCAAGTGGTGTGGTAATCTTGTTATAACTTATTTTAGCAGAGGCAGATCCGTTATGCATTTCATAACTGAGTTCGCCTTCGGCTGTTTTTACCACACTCACATTCTGCTGATCAGCCAATGCACCTATTTTGGCTTCGGTTAACACAACAGACGATCCATCGCCTAATGTTAAAACCGCCCTATTGCCACCTGGTTTTATATGAACCGATTGATGTAATTTTGCAGTTTGATTTTGCAGGTGTAGCTCCGGATGATATCTCCAGATCAGCACTGCACCCAGCACCAGAATGAATGATGCTGCCGCCCATAACACTGTACTTACACGTATTGATTTTTTAGGGATTGGTATTATTTTTTGTTGCCCTTTAGTTTCGATATTGAGCAGGATACGCTCAAAAATTTTATCTTCCACGAGCCTGCGCTGGTCATCGGAAAGGCCAATAAGATCTTCAGGTACCGCATCCATACTATCGAACCATTGATCTACCTGTTCGATCTCGTTAACAGTACAATCACCAGAAAGATATTTTTTAAGTAAGGAAACGGCTATTGATCTGCTCATGTTGATGTGTAGTTATATTTGGTTCGTTAATAGTATAGTCGGGTAGCCTGCCCCTAGCCCCCAAAAAAAATAAAAAAATTAAAATAGGGCGGTACCATAAGTTGAAAACCCCAAAGCTCACCAAAGCTAAATCCGTTTGGGATCTCTCTCCAGAATATCGTCACCCTGAACTCAGTTTTGAGTTAGATGTGAAATTTTGCTTATGATAGATCCTCAGGGAAGATTGTGATTTTAACGAAGTAACCAGGCAAAACCAGAAGCGATCAAAATTACCTTATAATGTACCCTAAAGTACTTTAACGCATTGGTAATATGGTTTTCTACGGTCTTTTCAGACAAGCCTAGTAGTTCAGCAATTTCTTTATTAGATTTGTGTTCTTTCCTGCTAAGCTCGAACACCTTTCTGCATTTAGCAGGTAACTTCGAAATCACGCCGTTAATTCCGTTTTCTAGCTCTTTTATAAATATGGTTTCTTCAGTGGTATTCGTTGCCTCCTGATAACTAAATGAAAGCAGTTCCAGGTAATTATTCCTGGTGGCCTCCTTAGCCATATAATCAATAATAGAATAGCGGATTGCAGTATGAAGATAGGCCTTTAAAGATCCCTTGATATTTATTTTTTCGCGATTGATCCAAAATGTGGTGAAGAAATTCTGGATAAGCTCTTCCGCAGCTTCTTTAGATCTTAACCTTTTATTGGTCATTACATACAACTCATACCAATACTTAGTATAAATTTTCTTGAAAGCAACCCCCTCGTCCTCCCTCAACATTACGATCAGTTCCTCATCAGTGTGATTATGCGGGTTGCTCATAGCCAGTAAAATTATAAAAAAAAATGAATCCAAAACGATGAACTTAGCGCTAAGCCTACCGATATATTAAAATGCTGTTATTTACTGGCATCTTGCTTTGATGATTCTAAAAAATCTATCTCACCGTCTTACCTCACCAACATTAAATTTTGAAGTTAAGGGAAAAAAATCACTGCCTTTGGAACTGCTATTTTTGAACGGTGCAATAGTGCTACTCTTGATCTTTAGGTAATACTTTCTGTTAAATCCCCGACTGGAAAATTATGCTAAAATTTAAGGTAAAAAATTATAATTAAAGGCTGTTAGTTTTTTCTTTTTATACAACATGCACTTTCAAAATATCATAAGCAAATCTCAAAATTGTTCCGAAAACAACGATCAGAAAAAATACACGTACAAATTTATTCCCTTTAAGCAAGGCCAGTTTTGTACCGAAAAAAGCACCGGTGAGGTTAAACAGCGCCATTGGGATGGCATATTGAAATAAGATATGCCCGGTAGAACTGAAATAGATAATAGCGGCCAGATTAGTAGCCATGTTTACAATTTTGGCGTGCGCACTGGCACCAATAAAATCGAAGCCCAGTACAGCAATAAAAACCAAAATCAAAAAAGATCCCGTTCCGGGGCCAATTAAACCATCATAAAAACCAATCAATATGCCAAATAAAGCAGCCATTAAAACCTGTTTTTTGATCGAATGGTCTTTCTCTTGGTGGATACCAAATTGTTTGTTAAAATAGGTATAAAGCGCAACTAAAATGAGCACAACAAGAATTACAGGCTTAATAACCGAATTATCGATCCTACTCACCAAAAACGCGCCTAAAAGCGCCGCTAAAAATGCCGTAAGCACACAGGCAGCAAGCACCTTATAATTAAAACGAACCTGTTTCGAATATTTGAAAGCGGCCAGCGTTGTACCTGCCATTGATGGGATTTTGGTAGTCCCTAAAAGGGTGGCCACAGGATAATGCGGCAAAATAAGTAAAATGGCGGGTGTTTGTAATAAACCACCGCCACCTACAATAGCATCTATAAATCCGGCCGCAAAAGCCACCAAACAAAGTAAAATAAGTTCAGTTGCCATATTGCTCGTAAAACTGCATCATCTATTTCCTATCCTACATTCTTTCCGGAGAGGTAATCCCCAGAATCAACATTCCGGCTTGAATTACATCAGCAGTTTTTTTACTCAGGTTTAAACGGAACTGTTTTACTTCACCTTCTTCTGTTTTTACAATTGGCGGTACTTCATGATAAAACTTGTTGAACAGCTTAGCCAGTTCGTATAAATAGTTGGCCAAACTCGCCGGACTGTAGGCCTTAGCGGCAATAGCAATCTCCGCAGGGTATTTTGCCAGTTGAAGAATCATTTCCAATTCTACATCCGATATTCCTGAAAATTGTTCACTGCCAATTGCAAACTGATAATCCGATTTACTCAACAATGATTTAATCCTTGCATGCGTATATTGGATAAATGGACCAGTATTCCCTTGAAAATCGATACTTTCGGCAGGATTGAACAATAAACGTTTTTTAGGCTCAACCTTTAAAAGAAAATATTTCAAGGCACCCAGACCTATATTTTTATACAGTTCTTCCTTGTCTGCTTCACTAAAATCGTTGGTTTTACCCAATTCTTCTGTTTTTTCGCGGGCGGTGGTTACCATGCTTTCAATCAACTCGTCAGCATCTACAATGGTTCCTTCGCGGCTTTTCATCTTACCGTTTGGCAGATCGACCATACCATACGATAAATGATATAAACCTTTTGCCCAGCTTTTGCCCAGTTTTTCTAAAATCAGGAACAAAACCTTAAAATGGTAATCCTGTTCATTTCCTACCACATAAATCGACTCATCCATGTTGAAATCGTCGTGTTTCATCTCAGCAGTGCCTAAATCCTGTGTAATGTAAACCGAAGTTCCATCAGCACGTAAAACCAGTTTCTGGTCTAAACCATCGGCAGTTAAATCAATCCATACCGAACCATCTTCCTTTTTAAAGAAAACGCCTTTGGCTAAACCTTCCTCAACGGTATCTTTTCCCAGCAGGTAAGTATTGCTTTCGTAATAGAATTTATCAAAATCGACCCCAAGGTTTTTATACGTAATATTAAAACCCGCATAAACCCACTCGTTCATCGTTTTCCAGAGCGAAAACACTTCTTCATCCCCTTGCTCCCATTTCAAAAGCATTTGCTGCGCTTCTTTAATTAATGGTGCATTTTTCTTGGCTTCTTCTTCTGTTTGTCCTTCCGCCTTTAAAACATCAATCTCTTTTTTGTACTCTTTATCAAATATGACATAGTATCTTCCAACCAAATGGTCACCCTTTTCACCTGTACTTTCCGGTGTTTCGCCATTGCCCCATTTTTGCCAGGCCAGCATTGATTTACAGATGTGTATACCACGGTCGTTAACCAGGTTTACCTTCACCACATCGTAACCGTAAGCTTTAAGCAGTTCGGAAACCGAGTAACCCAACAGGTTATTACGCACGTGCCCCAGGTGAAGCGGTTTATTGGTATTTGGCGAAGAATACTCTACCATTACCTTTTTACCGTTCGGTGCATACACACCAAAATCAGGCGATAAAATTTCCTCATTAAACTGTTTTAAGAAATAACTTTCGGCAATGCTTAAGTTTAAAAAGCCTTTAACCACATTAAATTTGGTAATATCTGCTACGTTAGCAACCAAATACTCACCAATTTCAGTGGCCGTTTGCTCCGGCGATTTCTTCGAAATTTTGGTAATCGGAAAAACAACAATGGTTGCCTGTCCTTCAAATTCTTTACGTGTTTCTTGTATGTTGATTACACCCTCAGCTATTTCTTCTTTATAAAGTTCAAAAATGGCTTTCTGTGTTTCGGCAATAATAAAATTCATGGGCCAAAAATATGCAAAAAAGGTGGAAGGTGAAAGGTTTAAGATGGAAGGTTTTCGAGCTTTTAAAGGTTTGGAAAGCTGCTATAGTGCACATCGGTTCCGATAGTCCTTCTTTTCGCTATAGTCCCGATTGAAGGAATCGGGAGCTGTCGCTTCAATAAGGTTTATTAAGTTGGTTCTGTGCAATAAATAAACCTATCTACGTATTAGTCTATCTCAAATCTATCCTCTCAATTCTCATATCTGAATTTTTCTAATAGATTTGCAATAACTAACTTTTTTATGAGCGAGCAGAACCCAAATTTTAAAGTGAGCGTAAACACCGAAATCGGCAGATTGCGTAAATTATTGATACATAGTCCTGATAGTGGATTAGGCAAAGTAGTACCCTCTAAGGCACAAGATTGGCTTTTCGAAGATATTGTACATTTAGATACCATCCGTAAAGGCGAATACGATTATTATATTAAACTGTTGATGTATTTTCTTGATCCTGATAAGATTAAAGGAAAACTGGCCGAAATAGATTCAGAAGCAGCTAACCGTAATTTTTACAAACCCAACCACCCGATTTTCATAATTCTAAATCGGTAATCGAGATTCAGAACCTGTTAAGTGAAATGCTGGAGAACGAATCTATCCGGAAAAAACTGGTTGCTGCCGTTTGTGCGATTGAAGGCTGTACTTATAAAGTTCAGTTAGAATTAAGCAATACTGATCCGAAACAGCTGGCCGAGATTTTTATCTCCGGTACATTGGCCAACGATACAATGATTTTTGCGCCCATCCCCAATTTAATTTTCACCAGGGATGTAGGCACAACCATTAACAACCACATTTTATTAAACAAACCGGCAAAAAAAGCCCGTGTGCGGGAAACGCTTTTAATGCGTTATATTTTCTTTAACCACCCTTTGTTTGAAGGCTACCGTGATAATATTCTCGAGATTCCAGATGTAACCATGCACTTTTTAAGGCCAGGTGATGAGCCTGCATTTAGCACTACTTTAGAAGGTGGTGATGTGATGATGGTGAGCCCCAACCACGTATTGATTGGTTGTAGCGAAAGGACATCGGAACATGGTGCCAACGAAGCCATTAAATTATTGTTCGATCAGGATGTGGTAGAAAAGGTAACCGTGGTAAAAATACCGAGCAAACGCGATTACATGCACCTTGATACTGTTTTTACACAGGTTAAACGCAATACCTGGGTAATTTTAAATTCGATTGCCCATTCACCAAAATATAATCCCTACGAGCCGATCAACTTTTTAAAAGAACCAGAAAAGCTTGAAGCAACCACAGCTATCCAGTTTACAAAAGCCAACCCTAGCGAACCGAAACATTTCGAACATGTAGAAGCTTTGTTAAATGATATTAGCCAGAACGATTTAAAAAGCACCGAACCGACCAAAATTATCTACAGTGGAAATAACCAGTTCCCTTACGATTCGAGAGAGCAATGGACAGATTCATGTAACCTTTTGGCCATTAAAGAAGGCGTGGTTTTAGGTTATGACAGAAACGATAAAACTGTTGAAGCTTTTAAAACAGCAGGCTTTGATGTGGTGGATGTAAAAGATTTGATTGAGGATTTAGAAAGTGGCAAAGTAAATGCAGAAACCATAACCGATACTTTGATTTTAATGCCATCAGCAGAGTTATCGCGTGCCCGTGGTGGTTTCCATTGTATGAGTTTGCCTGTTTTAAGAGATAATTTATAGATATGATAACGTCATGCTGAATTTATTTCAGCATCTCATCTGAGAGATCCTATAATGAATTCAGCATGACGAATAAGAGAAAGAAAAATGCAGACTACCAACCACATCCTCATGATCCGACCTGTTGATTTTAAATTCAATGAGCAAACGGCCGGAAATAACAAATTTCAAGTTGCAACTACCGAAACCAACGTACAATCAGCAGCCCTAAAAGAGTTTGACGCCTTTGCTGATTTACTACGGAAAAACAAGGTTGATGTAACGGTAGTAGACGATACTTTACAGCCAGAAACGCCTGATTCCATTTTTCCGAACAATTGGGTTTCTTTCCACGAGGATGGCTCAGTATATCTTTATCCGATGTTTTCTGAAAACCGCAGGTTAGAACGCAGAAAAGAAATACTGGAAGATTTAAAAGAAAAATTCGAAGTTAACCACATCAGCGATTTAAGCTTTTACGAACATCAACATGCGTTTTTAGAGGGCACTGGAAGCATGGTATTAGATCGCACCAACAAAATTGCTTACGCCTGCTTAAGTGTACGCACCGATGAAGAAGTGCTAAACAATTTCTGCATGCTTACCGGATATGAACCCGTGGCCTTTCAGGCAGTTGATGAATCAAATTTCCCGATTTACCATACCAATGTAATGATGTGCATTGGCGACCGTTTTGCGGTAATCTGCCTGGATTCGATTAAAAATCCTGAAGAGAAATTAAATGTAACCATAAGTTTAAAAGGCACTGGAAAAGAAATCATTGAAATTAGCCTGGAGCAGATGAATAAATTCGCTGGCAACATGTTACAGGTAAGCAATGCAGAAAACGAAAGTTTACTGGTCATGTCAGAACAGGCTTACTTATCATTAACTGCTGAACAGATTGCTGCATTAGAACAATATAGCAGAATCGTTTATGCACCGCTTTACACGATCGAAAAAAACGGTGGTGGCAGTGCAAGGTGTATGTTAGCTGAGATACATTTGCCGGTTAAAGAATAACAGATTGCATATCTATTTTAATGGAATCAGATTTAACAGAAAAAGAATTGCGTTTAGCAACATTTATGAGTGAAATTTCAGAATATTGTTATTCCGCAGGTTGGATGCAGAATTTAGAATATGCCCTATGGAATGCGGTAATAAATGGTGAAAGGAAATATGGACAGTCCTACATTACCGAAGATGATATCTCCACATTGATTAAGCTTTCTACAGATGCAAATGCCTGGATCGTATATGATGACGATAAAGAGGTAACAGCTTTAAGCTTAAAAGAATGGATAGAAAAGTTTAAAAAGGATGTGGAGCAAAACAAAGGAATTATAAAAGGTTAATAGTTTTATTGGTTGGTGTCTCCACGAACCATTGTATTTTTGCCACGGAAGCTCGGAGCGCACGAAAAACCCATCTGACAAATGTACACTCGCTATTCAACCTTAAATAGCAGCACTCCCCTAACTGTATAAACCTGATCGGAATGAACACGAGTGCAACGAAGTAAAATGAAGAGCAGGGCTACTGAAACCGATAAAACAGCAACCTGCTTTCCAAATGATCAGTAAACATTCCCTTTCTATCAAACCAAAATTTAAAAGGTTTTCTCCTCCAAAGGAGTTCCCTTGGAACACTTCAGTAGAAATGCCGATCCGCGCGATTCGGATTAGTTTTATTATTTTCGCCAAAAATCCAATATTAATATGTCTTTACTACAAGAGTTACAAACCCGCTCGGGAAATAAATGCGAATTGTGCACCGCTGAAACTGGCTTATCGGTATACGAAGTGCCCCAACCAGCAATGCCAATAGCGATAACAGTATTTTAGTTTGTAAAACCTGCTTAGATCAGATTGAAAAAACGGAACAGCTTGCCCCTAACCACTGGAAAATATTAACAGAAACCATGTGGTCGGAATTTGCCCCGGTACAGGTTGTTGCCTGGAGAATGTTGAGCAGATTAAGAAACGAAGGCTGGGCGGCAGATAGTCTGGATATTTTATACCTGGATGATGAAACGTTGGAATGGGCTAAAAAAACCGGCGACCATGAACAGGATGGTACTGTTGAATTTCACCAGGACAGTAATGGTACCCGTTTATTTGAAGGCGATACCGTTGTTTTGGTTAAAACACTGGATGTTAAAGGCTCAACATTGAGCGCTAAATTGGGTACTGTAGTTAAAAATATCCGATTAGTTCATGATAATACCGAACAGATTGAGGGTAAAGTAGAGGGGCAAACCATTGTTATTTTAACCAAATACCTGCGCAAAGGATAAAACGTCATTTGATGATTGATTAGGCATTCGCTATTAAGCCGCAAATAGATGTACTGTCCAAAATCAATAAACCTGATCGGAACGAACACGAGTGCAACGAGTAAAGTGGAGAGCAGGGCCAACCTCACCCTATAAAAACAGGAACCTGCTTTCCAAATATTAAAACATAAAATATATTATCACCTGTTTTTCAGCCTATTAACAAAACAGATCTATTCACTTTCTATCGAAAACAATTTGTCGGCATTTTTTGTAGTTAGGCTAAGCGTTTCCTTACAGTAAAAATATTTTCAATACCGTTTAATTCTCGATTTAAAATTACATTTTTGCAAAAATTATTTAAAAGTAAATGCAGAGTTACTCAGAATTTCTTGATCTAAGTGTTGGTTTCCCTCAGGAGGGTTTCGATGTAATAGATGATGAATTATATTTTCAGGATTTAAACCTGATGGAAATGATCGAAACTTACGGTACTCCCCTACGTTTCACGTATTTACCTATGGTAAGTAAGAAGATTCAGCAGGCGAAGATTCTTTTCCAAACCGCTATTTTAAAGAACAATTATCGTGGCGATTATAAATATTGCTACTGTACAAAAAGCTCGCATTTTAAGCATATTGTAGAAGAAGCTTTAAAAAATAACATCCACCTGGAAACTTCTTCGGCTTTTGATATGCCAATGGTTGATGCGTTGGAGAAAAAAGGGGTGTTAACCAAAGATACTACCATCATCTGTAACGGATTTAAAACCTACCAGTACAAACAATATATCATTGATATGTTGCACGATGGTTATACCAATATTATCCCTGTTTTAGATAACAAGGAAGAGTTTAATCTTTTTGATGATGAGGTTGATATCGATACCCCTTGTAACTTAGGTATCCGTATTGCTGCTGAAGAGCAGCCAGATTCGCAGTTCTATACTTCGCGTTTAGGCGTACGTATGGAAGATATTATTGATTTTTACAACAATAAAATCGTTCACAATCCTAATTTCAGGGTTAAATTATTGCACTTTTTTATTAACTCGGGTATTACCGATTCGCCATATTACTGGAACGAGTTAGAGAAATATGTGACACTTTATTGCAAGTTCAAAAAAATCAATCCTGATTTGGATACCCTTGATATTGGGGGCGGTATGCCATTTAAAGATTCACTGGTGTTCGATTTCGATTACGAATACATGGTAAACGAAATTGTAAAAAGGATCAAAGAAATCTGCGCCATCCATGATGTAATGGAACCAGACATTATTACTGAATTTGGTAAATATACGGTTGCTGAGGCTTCTGGTATCCTTTATAAAGTACTGGGCCGTAAACAACAGAACGACCGTGAGCGCTGGTTGATGCTGGATGGTTCTTTTATTACCAATTTACCTGATGTTTGGGCATTAAATCAAAAATACATTTTATTGCCAATCAACAATTGGGATGCTGAATATGAGCGGGTTAACTTAGGTGGAATTACCTGCGATGGGCAGGATTATTACAATCAGGAAGCACACATGAACAGTGTATTTATGCCAAAAACGCGTAAGGTACAATATCTAGGTTTCTTCCATACGGGCGCTTACCAAGAGGTATTGAGTGGTTATGGTGGTATCCACCACTGTTTATTGCCAAGCCCTAAACATGTGCTAATCCGCAGAAACCGTGATGAAAGTTTCAATTTTGAGGTTTTTGGAGAAGAACAGAATAGTAAGCAGGTGTTGAAGATTCTGGGTTACTAGGTCTAACCGCAAAGAACATAAAGTTTTTCGCAAAGAGCGCCAGGTTAATACTTGGCGCTTTTTATGTTTTTAATCTCTTAGGAGAAGCTTATTTCTAGTGCTAAACTAAGCAAACGTCATGCTAAATCTATTTTATTAGTAGTTTTTATTGGGTTAAAGGCCTAATAGCTAATCGTGGCCAGCATCTTTCTTGTGGAATAGACCCTGAAATAAATTCAGGGTGACGACCGCTTATACGGAATCCTTTACAATTTTCTTTATTAACTTAGCGGTTAAACAAATCCATATTACAATGAAATTCGGCCAAGTAGAAGATCCAACCATTATAGATTATACCCTTCCTGCTGATGCTCCTGAAACAGCAGCGGTTTTAGCAGCAAATAAACCTAAACAATCCTTTCAGGCTTACGTGGGTTGTGCTAAATGGAATAAAACAGATCTCAAAGGTTTTTATCCGAAAGGAACCAAGGATGAATTAACCTATTATGCTACCCAGTTTAATTCGATCGAATTGAATGCAACTTTTTATGGCATGCCAAGCCGTGAACAGGTAATCACCTGGACGCAAAAAACGCCTGCAGATTTTAAATTTTTCCCTAAACTCACCAATACCATCAGTCACTTTAAAAGATTAATTAACGTTAAAGAACCTGTAGAGCAATATTGCGATGCCATCAGTAATTTTGAAGATAAATTAGGAATGGCTTTTCTTCAATTGCACGATAACTTTAAACCTAAAGATTTCGAAAGATTAAAAATAGTAATCAACGAATTCCCAAAAGTAATTCCTTTGGGTGTTGAAGTGAGAAATGGCGAATGGTTTTCAAATCCGGCCATCGCCAATGAATTTGCACAACTATTTCAGGAAAATGGTGTGGCCAATATTATTGTTGATACTGCTGGCAGAAGAGACATGCTGCACATGCGTTTAACTTCTCCAACGGCTTTTGTACGTTTCGTAGGCGCCAATGATGATGACATAGATAAAAAACGCTTAGACGATTGGATTGAAAGAATTGTAAGCTGGAAAGAACAGGGCTTGCAAAACTTATATTTCTTTGTCCATCAAAATGTTGAGCTATCTTCTCCATTATTTTCCGCCTATTTTACAAACAAGCTGAATAAAGCAGTAGGAACAGATTTAAAGATTCCGGTAATGGCCAACCAGGCTTCGCCTTCTTTATTCTAGATTCAAAACCTACCAGGTTTTAAAAACCTGATAGGTTTAAATTTATTTCCTTCTATAAACCGTTTCGGTAGCTTTTGCTTCTTCCCCTTCTGGCGAAACATTATAAGCCGTTAATACGATTTCATTTTCGTTAATTATTTCAAGCACTGTTCTCCAGCCCCAAAGCTGCTCGCCATATTCCGGACTGCCATATTCACCAAAAACCGAAAAACCATTTACTGTAGCCTCACCGCTCGAAAGCATAATCTGTGTACCCATATGGAAGCTATCAACCCAGCTTGTCGTAAATCTTTGGTAAGGAATATCGAAACCGACAATCATTTTGCCTTCAAAAGCTTTTCCTTCCAAACTTCCCTGGTAATCAATAGAAATAAAACGGTTACCCAAAATTGAAGTGATTTTTGCTTCAGCTGGAGATTCATCTGCCAGCACATCTTTTTCGAACCAGGTTTTGGTAGTACCGCTCCATTTACCAATTAAACCTTGAAGCAGTTGATGAGCACCATCTATTAAAGATTGCTCGAATTTACTTTTCGCCATAAACCAAACTTATAAAATAAATTTTCAACAAAAAATACATTAAGATTAAAACAGGCCAAACGAAAGTGATTTATTTTATCGAATTTTAACATTGAATTGAAGTTTTAGGTGTAAAATCAGGCTGAACAAGGTCCCTGAAACAACAATTTACATAAACAGCAAACAATCAAATAAAATAAATGATAAACTACGAGATCGAAAATGAACTAAAACCTAGTTTAAACACAGACGAAAAATTGATCTGGGCAGGAAGACCTAAGACAGGAATTTTATTTAGAACAACAGATACATTCTTAATTCCCTTTAGTTTTCTTTGGGCTGGTTTTGCAGTATTTTGGGAAACAAGTGTGATTATAACTGATGCCCCCTTTTTCTTTAAGCTTTGGGGTATTCCATTTGTTTTAATGGGACTATATATCACTTTAGGAAGATTTTTTGTCGATGCAAAAAAGCGGGCAAATACCGTTTATGGAATTACTTCAGACAGAATTATTATTAGTAGCGGAATATTCAGCAAGGAAATCAAGTCAATAAATATCAAAACTTTGTCTGACATAACAATTAATCAAAAATCTGATAATAGTGGAACAATTACATTAGGACCTGCTGATTTTAGAAATGTAATGATGCAAGGAATAGAATGGCCGGGTCTAAAACAGCCGGCACGCCTTGAGTTTATTGAGGATGTAAAAAATGTTTATGACCAAATAATTAACCTCCAGCGACAGAAATAATGGTCAACCTGCTAGGTTTGGATCCAGAAATCGGCCTTAATATAAAGCTGTGCAAACCTAATTAATATTTATAAGGAGTCATCTGACCACAAGAAAACCAATAAAAATAATTAATGACGGCTATAACTATTATGAACAGAAAACTGTAAATTGATATTTTAAAACTGTTTATATGTTAAAAACGCTAGATCTCAACCAGGTAATGGTTATCGATATCGAAACTGTGCCTCAATATCAGTCTTTTCAGGATGTGCCTCCCCATTTCCAGGAACTTTGGGAACAAAAAACACATTATCAGAGAAATTCAGACCAAACAGCTGAAGAATTTTATGAAAAGGCAGGTATTATGGCCGAATTTGGTAAAATTATCTGCATCAGCATGGGGATTTTTAGTGTCCAGGGCAAATCCTGCTCACTGCGCATTAAATCTATTTTTGGCGACGATGAAAAAGAAATACTACTGAAATTTTCTGCTCTATTGAGCAAACAAGCCCCCGCCTTAATGTTCTGTGCGCACAATGGAAAAGAATTCGATTTCCCCTATTTATGCCGACGGTTATTGGTTAACGGCATAGAAATTCCGGTTCAACTGCAGCTTTCAGGTAAAAAACCCTGGGAAGTAAACCATATCGATACGATGGAACTCTGGAAATTCGGCGATTATAAACATTTCACTTCCTTAAACCTGCTAGCTGCTATTTTAGATATTCCTACTCCTAAAGATGATATCAACGGCGCGCAGGTGAGACAAGTTTATTACGAAGAAAAAAATCTCGATAGAATTGTGACCTATTGCCAGAAAGATGTAATTACTACCGCTCAGGTATTACTAAAATTTAAAGGAATGGATATAATTTCGGCAGAAAACATTACCATTGTAACCTAATGTTAAACGTTGAGCATTTAAATATCGATTTCTATAACCAGGAAGAAAAAACCTGGTTTAAAGCGGTAAAACAGATCAGTTTTAATGTAAAGAAGGGAACTGTTTTAGGTATTGTCGGCGAATCTGGTTCTGGAAAATCGGTTACATCTTTTTCCATTATGCGTTTGCATGATGAACGTATGGCAAAAATTACCGGAGAGATAGATTTTGAAGATATTAGCCTGCTTAATCTCAGCTCGAACGAAATCCGCCAGATCAGGGGAAACCAGATCTCGATGATTTTTCAGGAGCCAATGACTTCACTCAACCCCGTTTTTACCTGCGGCTACCAAGTGGCCGAGGCCATTATGCTGCATCGAAAGGTAGATAAAGCAGAAGCTAAAAAACATACTATTGCTTTGTTTAACGAAGTGCAATTACCGCGACCGGAAAAAATATTTGATAGTTACCCACATCAAATATCGGGCGGACAAAAGCAAAGGGTAATGATTGCCATGGCTTTAAGCTGTGATCCGAAATTATTAATAGCCGATGAACCTACCACAGCACTAGATGTAACTGTTCAGAAAACAATTTTACAATTGCTTTTAAAATTGAAAACAGAACGCAACATGGCTATGATTTTTATTTCGCACGATTTAGGTGTGGTAAATGAAATTGCCGATGATCTGGCCGTAATGTACAGAGGCGAAATTGTAGAACAGGGACCGGCAAAATCTATTTTCGAAAACCCTCAACACCCTTATACCAAGGGCTTACTTGCCTGTAGACCCTCACCTAGTCTACAATTAAAAAAATTACCTATAGTGGCCGATTTCCTATCTGGAAAAGTTGATGATGCTTCAGCACATTTACAGGCTTCAAATCAGCTAACAACAGCCGAAATAGTTGGGCGGAGAGAGAAACTTTATGTCCAGAAACCTTTACTTCAAATTAAAGACCTATGTACCTGGTATCCCATTCATAGTGGGCTTTTCGGCAAAACAACCGATTATGTTAAAGCCGTTGATCAATTGAATTTTGAGGTTTTCCCTGGTGAAACTTTAGGTCTTGTTGGTGAATCGGGTTGTGGTAAAACCACTTTAGGACGGACTATTTTAAGATTGATCCAACCCACTTCGGGAGAGATTATTTTTAATGGAAAAAACATTACACATATCGACAAAACGGCCTTAAGGAAGTTAAGGAAAGACATCCAGATCATTTTTCAAGATCCTTACGCTTCGTTAAACCCACGGTTGAGCATCGGACAATCTATTTTAGAACCTTTACAGGTGCATAAGCTACACAGCAACGATGCCGAACGCAAAAATAAGGTACTGGAATTGCTTGATAAAGTTGGTTTAAAAAAAGAGCATTTTAACCGGTACCCGCATGAGTTTAGCGGTGGGCAAAGGCAGCGTGTGGTTATTGCCAGGGCTTTAGCCTTGCAACCTAAATTTATTATCTGCGATGAATCTGTATCTGCTTTAGATGTTTCGGTGCAGGCGCAGGTTTTAAACCTCATCAAAGATCTCCAACGCGAATTCGGGCTCACTTATATATTCATTTCTCACGATCTTGCTGTTGTAAAACACATTTCAGACCGTATTTTAGTGATGAATAAAGGAAAAATCGAAGAAGAAGGTTTTCCAGAGCAAATATTTTATTCACCAAAAGCAGCTTATACCCAAAAACTGATCGAGGCTATACCCGGACACTAATAATAAAAAATGCTTAAATATCTTTCAATTGCTTTTACACTGATTTTTCTTTCTTTAAATGTTTGTGCACAAAAAGTAGAAATCATTCAGTCGACTACTATTTTTGAAAAGGCTCCATTCGAGGCCTGTCACGCCTCAACTTTGGTTGATTTAGGCAAAGGAAAAATAATGGCCGCCTGGTTTGGCGGTAAACATGAAGGCAGTAAAGATGTAGTTATCTGGTCGTCGGTAAAAACCGGAGCGCAATGGAGTCAACCGATCCAAATCGCAAATGGGATAATAAATGATACCAGTAGGTTTGCTTGCTGGAATCCCGTGCTGTTTAAAGCAAAAAACGGCACTTTATTTTTACATTATAAGGTTGGTGCAAATCCAAGAACCTGGTGGGCAGAATATAAAACATCTATTAACAACGGCAAAACATGGTCGGAAGCACACGAATTGCCCAAAGATTTCTTAGGACCAATTAAAAACAAACCTATCCAATTATCAAATGGAACAATTCTATATCCCTCCAGTACAGAAAGTTTAGATGAAAAAACGTGGGCAATCCATATTGAAAAATCAGATGCTAATGGTAGAAACTGGAAAAAGATTAATATTAATTGCGATACTTTTGGAGTAATCCAACCTTCTATTCTGAGTTATCCAAATGGGAAATTGCAGGTATTATGCAGAAGCCGGCAGAATGTGATTGTAGAAAGCTGGTCTGAAGATAATGGCGAAACCTGGTCAAAACTTAAGGCTACCCAATTGCCTAATCCAAATTCGGGCAGCGATGCCGTAACCTTAAAAGATGGCCGGCAGTTGCTTATTTACAACCCATTAACTGCAGGCAAAAACTGGTGGGAAGGGCGTTCTACCTTAAAACTGGCTATTTCTACCGATGGTAAAAACTGGCAGGACATTTATACTTTAGAAAAACACGACCAAGGTGAATACAGTTATCCCGCCATAATCCAAAGTAATGATGGTTTGATTCATTTATCATATACTTCTCTCAGACAAAAAATCAAATACTTTTGCATTAAACTTAAATAAGATATCATTTTGCCTGTTATCTTAAATGCTGTTTAAAATAAATGAAATGGTATTCAATGGCTTTCTTCCAGTATTCAGTATTATGATCACCTGGCTGGCTTATAAAGCTGATGGGAATACCTAATTTTTCTGCTGATACTTTAACAGTAAGACTCGCAGGATACAGTATATCCGATGTTCCACAATCCATCAAGAAAGGTTTATTAAAGTTTTGATTTCTAATTAACAAATTTGAAATGCTATACTGATGCCAATCATTTTGTTCAGGATGCCCAAAAACTTTTATTAAATCATTTGTCATTCTGCTCGATTGCCAAAACTGTTTGCTCGCTTTTTCCAGATCATTAAAATCGATTTCCAGTGCGCCACTGGTAGATGCGGCAGTGTTGAAGTAGCCATGATTAAGGATAAAATAGCGAAGAGCACCATAGCCGCCCATACTTAAACCACTTATAAAAATATTTTGAGTAGCTATGCTTAATGATTGATGCACCTTCGGTAACAAATCTTTGAAGAAAAAATTCTCATATTGATCTCCATCAGGTTGATGGCTATTAATATAATAAGAAGTAAAGCCTTCTGGCGTGACAATAATAAATTGATATTGATCAGCCAATCTTTGCAAATCTGTTGTTTTTGACCACTGGGTATAATTTTCACTGTAGCCATGCAATAGATAAACAAGTGGATAATGTTTAGATTTCAGGTAATTTTGAGGTTTAAATACCATTACTTTACCTGGAGATTTGAGATATTTGGAATTTATAATCCATTCTTCATGGCCAAATGCATTAAAAAACATTAAAAATGTAATTGCTGTGATAATCAAATTTTTCATAGTTGTAAATTTGATTCAAAAATCATCATGCATTTTTAGATTTACAATAACGAACAAAATTGTTAGTTTCCATAAATTATGTTATGCGTAAAGAAAATTCAACCAATGTATTAAATCAGCAGTTCCTATTTCAGGTATGCGAACTCAACTCGGCCATTGCTATGATTGGAGGCCGCTGGAAATCGCAGATTGTATATTCCATTTACGAAGGAAATAATAGGTTCCATCTCCTTAAAAAAGAACTGATAAATATTTCGGAACAAGTATTGGGGAGGCAATTAAAAGAACTGGAAACCCACGCAATCATAGTTAAGAAAGAGATACCTGGATCAATTCCTCAAGGTATTGAATATATCCTTACCAATAAAGGTTTAGAATTAATTCCAATATTAAAGATGCTTTGTGATTGGGGGAAGACCTACGCTGACGGTAAAAAAATAAACATCGAGTTACCTCATCTTTGTGTTTAGACAAAGAATTTTATTCGGGCAGTTTTATCTTTTCATCCCGCTGTTTATCCATTGTAGCCATCTTTTCTGTATCTTCGGTAAATTCAGTTTAGCATATGGCAAAGAAAAAATCGGCAAATATAAAATTGGTTCTGAATCAATTGGTTAGTGATGTTTTTGAAAAAAACAATAATCAGTTGCTTAATTACAAGCAGGTTTCGGCCAAATTAAATTTGAACGATCAAGAATCAAGAGAAACCATTCTCGAGATCTTAAAAGAAGGAAAAAGTGCAGGAATTTTCTTAGAACCAGAAAAAGGTAAATTTAAACTTAAAGAACTGCAGAACTTTATTATCGGTACGGTTGATATGACTGCCGATGGATCTGCATATATCGTTCCGGAAGATGAATTTGAGAAGGATATTTTTGTAGCTCCTCGAAAACTCAAAAATGCATTACACGGCGATACTGTAAAAGCTTATGTTTTCGCAAAAAAAAGCGGTCGTAAAAACGATGGTGAAGTTGTCGAAATCATTAAAAGAGCAAAATCAGATTTTACAGGTGTAATCAAGATATCAGATCGTTTTGCATTCGTTATTGCAGATGATAAAAAAATGATGCACGATATTTTTGTACCGCTGGCCGATACCCACGAGGCCAAAAACGGTCAGCGTGTATTGGTAACCCTATCAGATTGGCCGGAAAGTGCCAAAAATCCGATCGGTATTGTTAAACATGTGCTCGGCAATCAAGGTGAAAATAACACCGAAATGAATGCTATTTTAGCACAATATGGTTTTCCATTAGAATTTCCACCTCAGGTAGAGCGCGAAGCCAATGCCATTCCTGAAGAAATCTCCGCAGCAGAAATTGCCAAAAGAAAAGATTTTAGAAACGTATTAACCTTTACCATAGATCCGGCAGATGCGAAAGATTTCGATGATGCCATTTCTTATCAAAAACTCCCAAATGGAAACCACGAAATTGGTGTCCACATTGCCGATGTTTCACATTATGTAATCCAGGGAACTGAGCTCGATAAAGAAGCTTATAGCCGTGCAACTTCGGTTTATTTGGTAGACCGCGTAATTCCGATGTTACCAGAGCGTTTGAGTAATGGTGTATGTTCATTACGTCCTCATGAAGATAAATTGTGTTTTGCGGCAGTTTTTGAATTAGATGAACAAGCCAATATCCAATCTGAATGGTACGGCAGAACAGTAATCCACTCAGATAGAAGATTCAGCTATGAAGAAGCACAGGAAGTAATCGAGAATAAAGCCGGCGATTACGCTCAAGAAATATTGAAATTGAATGAGCTGGCCTATATCCTTCGCGACCGTAAATTTAAAAACGGTGCCATCAGTTTCGAAAGTACCGAAGTTAAATTCAAATTAGATGAAGCGGGCAAACCAATTGGTGTTTATGTAAAAGAGCGTAAAGACGCCCATAAACTGATTGAAGATTACATGCTTTTGGCTAATCGGAAAGTGGCAGAATTTGTGGCAAAGAAAAGCAAAGGCAAAAACAAACTCACCTTTGTTTACCGCGTGCACGATTCGCCAAATATGGAAACCTTAAATACCTTTGCTACATTCGCTTCCCGTTTTGGTTATAAAATCAACACCAAATCGGATAAAGAAATTGCGAAATCGCTAAATAACTTAATGAATGATGTAGAAGGCAAGAAAGAACAGAATATTTTAACCTCATTGGCCATCAGATCAATGGCGAAGGCCATTTATTCTACCAAGAAAACCAGTCATTATGGTCTGGCTTTCGAATACTATACCCACTTTACCTCTCCCATCCGCCGTTATCCTGATGTAATGGCGCACAGGCTTTTACAAAGCTACTTAGATGGTGGTAAATCAGCAGATATGGAAGCCTATGAAGTAGCCTGCGTACATTCTTCAGCCATGGAGAAAAGAGCAGCTGATGCCGAACGTGCCTCTATTAAGTACAAACAGGCCGAATACTTGGAAAATAATATCGGTACAGCGTACAAAGGTATTATTTCTGGTGTTACAGAATGGGGCATGTACGTAGAAATTGAAGAGAACAAATGCGAAGGCATGATTCGTTTAAGAGACATATCAGATGATTTTTATGTACTTGATGAGAAAAACTACTGCATTGTAGGCCAACGTAAAAAGAAAAAATATCAGCTTGGTGATGAAGTAATGATCAGGGTGAAAAAAGTAGATCTTTCTAAACGTCAGATCGATTTCACCTTAATTCCAGATTAAAAATTTAAAATTGTGCCTTAAACACAGTGTTTACGCAATAATTAGAATGCATACTACAGAAGAATTACAACAAATTTTAGATACTGCAATACAAAATTTAAAGTTTCCGGATCATCCTAAACAGCTCTACGATCCGATTACTTATATCATTAATCTGGGTGGAAAACGGGTAAGACCCCTATTGGTTTTAATGGCTACCGAATTATTTGGTGAAAATGCTAATGAATCGATCCATGCAGCTATGGCTATTGAGATTTTTCATAATTTCACGCTCGTTCATGATGATATTATGGACAATGCACCGCTCCGCAGAGGGAAAGCCACTGTACACGAAAAATGGAGTACCAATATTGCCATTTTAAGTGGCGATGTAATGATGGTAGAAGCAAATAAAAGCCTTGCAAAAGTTAACCCAGCCTTTCTCGACCCTGTATTAAATACCTTTAATGCAACAGCTCAAGGCGTTTGCGAAGGTCAGCAGTTAGATATGGAATTTGAAGGTCGTGATGATGTGAGTATTGAAGAATACATCAACATGATCAGATTAAAAACTGCCGTACTTTTGGGTGGCGCGCTAAAGCTCGGAGCCATTATTGCCGGTGCCTCAGAAAAAGATGCCGACTTAATCTATCAGTTTGGTGAAAATATAGGCATTGCCTTTCAATTGCATGATGATATATTAGATGTTTATGCTGATCCTGAAAAATTCGGAAAACAGGTTGGTGGCGACATTATAGCCAATAAAAAAACCTTTCTGCTGTTAAAAGCTTTTGAATTAGCTGAAGGTGAAATCCGTACTTCACTAACCACATGGACCTCATACAAAGAATTTAATGCGCAGGAAAAAATAGATACCGTACGCCAGGTATATGATACTTTGGATGTACAGGATATTGCTAAAGAGAGCATGAATTACTACCGTAACAAAGCTTTAGCTGTATTTGATCAGATTAATGTGAGCGATGAAAAGAAAGCAAATCTTTTAACCCTTACAGAGCAATTGATGGCAAGGGAGTATTAATTAAAAAGAGTTGTCAACTTTTTTAGCCAAACGGGCCTGAAAGTTAACAACTTTATATTTCTTTGCTGGTCAGTCTGAGTCTGTCGAAGCTCTTTTATCGTTAAATCAAAAAGATTGTCCTTCGACAAGCTATCAATTACAGCTTCCAAAAAAAGATCGTCATTGAGAGGAGGAACGACGAAGCAATCTTTCATGCTGGTGTTCTTTGCCATAAAGATTGCTTCCTCGGCTGAAAAAACCTTCTCGCAATGACGATTTCTTGCAGTCTATCAATGCAAAAACGCCTCCGTCATTTATAATGATTTTATATAATAAATTACCCTTCAGGATGAAATGTTTTCATTTAAACACTCAAAATTCCTGTATGTTAAGCTTTTACTAATTTATACTTGATCCAAAAATCAGAAGACTTAGCTGCCGATTCGCCGCTTTCTGATGGTCGTTGGCCTCCACCTCCCATTCTTCCACCACCTATACCGCCACGGCCGCCACCACCCATTCCTCCGCCTCCCATTCCACCTCTACCGCCCGATCTGCCTTTACCACCACTTGCACCTTCAGGTCTGGCTTCTCTTTTAAAACCAGATTTATTAGGCTCATTAATTTTAATATTGTAAACCAATGGTTTTTTAAGGTCTAATCCTACCTGTAATTGCGCTAATGGAATGCTTAATTCGTAAATAAGATCTCTATTGGGATGAATGCTCATTCCGGTTTCAATGCCATCCTGGTTTATTGCTGGTAACTCACCATCTGCAATATTTTTAAAGCCAGAAACCCGAATGCCTTTGTTCATCGCTACAGGACCTTGTGTTGCTCCATCTGGCAATAAAGGAGTACGATTATGGTACTCTTCTCCCTCTTTCGGCATTGGAGGTCGCTCCATTAAGGGAAAAGTTAGTTTCATACCATCTTTCTTCTTCCCTTCTGTATTGATATTTAAGGTAATGCCACCTCTTAATACACTAAATGTGGTTTGAGGATCTAACGATTCGATAATGATGTACAGGTTTTTATCATCATTGGCCAGGGCAAAGGCCAACTTGGTGGCATCGTTGTATTGGTTAAGTGGCTCATTCCATTCGTTCGATATACCATCGGCCTTAAATGGCTTTACCATGCGGATATTTTCTTCCACATCCTGTGCTTTTACCGAAAAGCTACCAAACATAACAGAAAAAACAGATAAGCTAAGTATTTTAAAATTCATCGTAAATAATTAAATAATGATTTACGAATGTATCGCGATGAATTGTTAAATTTTGTTATTTAACAGGCTTTAACATTAGCTGAGTTTGGAGTTAAGCGTTTTGCGGTTGGGGTTAATTAACCCATCCCCTCAATAGGTTCACCCTGAGCGGAGTCGAAGGGCTGGTAGATGTTCTAAAGTTGAATGCAATGCGTTTGGCGTCAATTAACCGATTAACCAATTTAAACAGTTAACCCATTTACAAATGACAAATGAACCAGTGAACGAATGAACCATATAAAAACAAAAAAAGTCCCGATTTACATCGGGACTTTCCTTTTATAACTTGTTACCAATTATTCTGCAGATGCAGCTTCTTCAGTAGTTTCGTCTTTTTTAGCTGCTTTTTTAGCTGGAGCTTTTTTTACAGGAGCAGCTTCTTCAGCTACAACTTCTTTTTTAGCAACCGCTTTTTTAGCAACTGGTGCTTTAGCTACTGCTGCTTCGATCTCTGCATCAGTGATAGGAAGAATAGAAACGTATGATTTGTTATCTTGTTTCTTTTTGAAAACAACCGTACCATCAACTAAAGCGAATAAAGTATGGTCTTTACCAATACCTACGCCTTTATCAGGATGGTGTTTTGTACCACGTTGACGTACTAAAATGTTTCCTGCGATAGCTAACTGACCACCGAAAACTTTAATACCTAAACGCTTACTATGCGATTCACGTCCGTTTTTCGAACTACCGGCTCCTTTTTTGTGTGCCATGATTTTATATTTTGTAACCCGCTAAAAAGCGGATTATTGGGTTAACAATTAATTATAACGTGATGTCAGAGATCTGAATCTTAGTGAAAAACTGGCGGTGACCGTTTTTCTTTTTGTAACCTTTTCTACGTTTTTTGTGGAAAACGATTACTTTATCACCTTTTAAATGAGATACGATCTTAGCTGAAACTTTAGCACCTTTAACTGCAGGAGCACCTACAGTAATTGCACCACCGTTATCAACCAACAATACATTATCAAATTCAATACTAGCGCCTTCATCTCCTTGTAATCTGTGTACAAAAAGGTGCTGGTCTTTAGCAACTTTAAATTGCTGCCCTGCTATATTTACTATTGCGTACATTGTTTAAATATTAGTTTTTTAATTTTTATTTAACGAGGTGCAAATATAGAACAAATTCAATTAACACACAAACACATATCGAAAATATTTTTAACTAAAATCGCACAAGATTAGGATTTGGAAGATTTTGGGATTTCAAGATCGATTTTAAATTATACTTTTCAGAAATTTCTTAAACTGACCTGCTGCTTAAATGCAGCTAAAACACTAACATTATTTGGAGCGCAATGCCAGTGCAAAACATTCAGTTCCGCTTCCCTTTTCCGCTTATACGCTCCGCTACCTCGTTGCTGCAGGGGGTAACAATTCAACCGCCTGCCTGCAGCGGGCAGAGGGCTAATTGGCCAAATCAGCTTTCCATTTTTAAGGTTGCAGGGCGCAAAAACCGCTGTTCCTAAACCCGATTGCAGCGAACATCCCGATTTTTTCATCGGGATAAAGCGCAAAGCGGGACTGAAGCCTGCCAAGAACCACTACCCGCTCCTTTCCAATAATAATTAAGTATTATAAGAACATACCACTGGGATCTGGTTAGTGAGACACCAACCGATAGATTTATCGCCATTCATTTCCAAATCATAAAACATTTGCCTCTGCGCTATTCAAGCTCCGAAGTAGATCTTTCGACGGCGTTCAGAATGACAAACTGAAAAGAACTTATGTGTTATGAATCTTCATGACTAAAATATGTCGCCCTTCATTGCCTATCATCCATTTTACATCTTCGCTTCGTTAAAAAATGTTAAAGCGTTTTTCTTATTACGAATATTTCGTAGATTTACGAAAATTAAATAGATAATTAAAAACAAAACTCATGAAACTAACCCTAACCATCTGTTTAGCAACAGCTTTAACCATTTCGGCAAAAGCCCAAAGTCCTGATAAGGCCCTGGCAAGAGTAAGATATACTTTTACCCACATTGCGGATACAATGCAAAGAGATAAACCCCGTAAGGAGAATATGTTGCTTGTAACCGGAAAAAATGCTTCTGTGTACACCAGTTATGATAAGCTGAACCAGGCATTAAATACCCAAAAGCAGATACAAGAGCAGATTAAAAACCAAACGGGCAACGGTAACATAAAAATTGAAGTAAAAAGCGAAATGAAAGCCCCGCTTAGCCAGGAAGACTATTTCTTTTTTGCCAATGAACATAAAATGATTACCAAAGAGCGTCTGTTTAACAATTACCTTGTTGAAGAAACCGCTCCACAAATTGACTGGAAGATTTTGAAAGATACGATGAGCTTTTCGGGGGTTGCCTGCCAGAAAGCAACTACTCATTTTAAAGGTCGCAATTGGACAGCCTGGTTTGCGACCGAAATTCCTTTTCAAAGCGGTCCGTGGAAATTGAATGGCCTACCCGGCTTAATTATAGAGGCTTATGACGATAAAAAGGAAGTGAAATTTGAATTTGCAGGGCTTGAAAATGTAAAAGATGCAGATGCTGCCGCCAATTCTGATGGCGACGTTAAAATAGCGGCTCCAAATGGCGGAGTGGGTTCGGTAAAAATTATGGGCATAGATGTAAGCACGAGCTACCTTGGAGCCGAAATTAAGTTACCTACGGACGCCATAAAAACTACCCGTAAAGAGTTGGATAAACTTAAAGCAGCGCGTGATAAGGACCCACAGGGCTTTATGCAGGCACAAATGGCAGCAAGTGGCATGCAGGGTTCGTTCAGGAGCAACCAGGCACCCCGCCCTGCAGGAACAACTGCAGTTAAAGCCGAAGTTAACAATCCGATAGAAATTAATGACAAAAAATGAAAAAGCTCGCTTTAACCCATTGGCTCTTACTAGCAGCTTTTTCAGTTTTTGCCCAAAAGCCACTTAAAGGTGTAGTAAAAGATACCGGTGGGAAAGGTGTAGAATCGGTTAATGTAACTTTAAAAGATACCGAAGGCAACATCATTAGCTTTACGCGCAGCAACAAAAACGGTGCTTTTAGCATGGAGCTCAAAAACGACCAGATTGGAGGTTACAAAATTGAAGCATCGAGCATTGGCTATAAAAAGCTGACTACCACGGTAACAGATGCCACTAAAAGTTACGAACTTACTTTACAACTCAGCGAAACCACGCTGGAAACAATTAACGTTAAAAACCGGCCATCGTTAACAGCCCGGGGCGATACTTTAAATTACCGCACATCTGACTTTGCAGACAAACAAGACAGAAGCATTGGCGATGTGCTGAAAAAAATGCCCGGCGTAGAGCTTGCTGAGGATGGCAAGATTAGCTACAACGGCAAATCGATTTCAAACCTGTATGTGGATGGCGATAATTTGCTAGACGATAAATACAATATTGGTACCAAAAGTATTCCCCATGGCGCGGTTGATAAGGTTCAGGTAATCCAAAACGATCAGCCCATTAAAATGATGCGCAAAAATAATACGAGTGATGATGTTGCCCTAAACCTGGTGATAAAAGATGAAGCCAAGCTTAAAGTAATGGGCGATGCTACGGTTGGCGCAGGTATGCCCAACCGCTTTGACGAAAACCTGACAGCTATGTTGTTTAATAAAAAACTAAAGTTTATTAACAACATTAAAGGCAATAACATTGGCAGCGATCCGGGTGGCGACCTTATTGCACACAATTTTTCTGATTATTTAAAAAAACTGGATAACGATAAACCCAGTGCACTCCTTTCAACAGGCGCTGCCGGGGTACCCTCGCTACCGCAAAGTAGGTATCTTTTTAATAAAGCTGGGTTGATTAATCTCAACAATTTATACAAATTTAACACCGACCTGCAACTAAGAGCCAATATTTCATATTTATATGATCAACGACATCAGGAATACAATAAGTTTTCGGAAACTTATCTCCCCGGTCAAACCATCCGCTACACGGAAACGCAGAACAATACCATTAACCCGCAAAAGCTGAGGGCGCAGTTTAACTTAAATGGGAATGCCGATAAATATTACCTGAACAACAACCTGATATTGGAATATGCGCCTTTTAAAACCACATCGGGTTTTGTAATTAACAATGTAGCAGCCAACCAGGTACTTAAACAGGAGACCTTCGATTTATCGAACGAATTTAATTACCGAAAAAAATTAAAATCGGAAGATGTCATTAACCTCTACTCCTTTTTAAACCGCACTACGCAACCAGAAACATTAAATATTACACCCGGACTAAATGCCGACATCCTAAACAACGGAAACAGTTATCTTGGTTTAACACAATACATTAAAATACCAACCTGGTACACCAACAACTATGCATCTTTCGCCTTTGTAAAAAACAATTTCGTTCAAACTTATAAAGCGGGGTTCAATATACAGCAGCAACAGCTTAATTCGGAACTTTATCGTACACAGAACAACCAGCAAACAGAGCTGGTTACCGGCAATATGATAAATGATCTTGACTGGCTAAAAACCAAACTCTATACCGAGGCCACCTACGAGTACACTACTGATAAGCTAAAGGCAAGTTTGAGCTTACCGTTAAGCTACAACCGGATCAACTACAGTGATGCGTTAAACCAGCTGGATAACAGCCTGAACAGGCTATTTATAAATCCCGCTTTTAATTTAAAATACCAAACCAGTACCGAAAATTATGTAACGGCTAATTATAATTTCAAAAATGACCTGGGGGGTATTAACGATATTTACCGTGGTACTATTTTAAAAAATTACCGCTCGCTGTTTTCGAACGATGCACCGATTGCTGAATCCAAATCGCATAATGTTGGGGGAGGCTTTAATTTTAGAAAAGCCATGCAAATGCTGTTTGCTAACCTAACGGCCAATTATAGTGATACAGAGTTGAGTACCATTTCGGCCTACAACCTAAGCAACAATATTCAGCAAAAGATTGTACTGCCACTTAATAACCATATCCGCAGCCTATCTTTAGCCGCAAATGCAAGCAAATACCTGTTTAGCTTAAAAAGTACAATAAACGCTGGTGTAAATTTTGCACAAAGCAAATACAGTCAGCTGCAGAATAATGCACTTCTACCATTTAACACGCAAACAGTGGCTTATAAAGTTGGCATTGAAGCAAAGCTAACCAACTTCATTAACTGGTCTTACGGAGCTAATTTTGCTATTACCGATAATAAAGCCCTAGTAGCAGATGGGGTAAAGACCAATTTTAAACAATTGAGACAACAGTCTGCTTTAGCCATTACTACAGTTAAAAATCTTTACATAAATCTATCTGCGGAACACCTTTTAACCCAGCAATCATCGCAGCCCGATTTGAAATACCTCTTTGCCGATGTGAACATGCGGTATAAATGGTTAAAAATGAAAACCGATATTGAATTTGGGATCACCAACCTTACCGATATTAAAAGCTTTGATGCAATTTATCTTTCGGCAAACTCACTTACAACTGGAACATATTATATTCCAGGAAGGGTGGCCATGTTAAAGGCTACGTTTAATTTCTAAGTATTTTGATCAGCGGGAGAAATGGCAATATGCTAACCATCTCCCGCTCATTTAATGCTAACACAAATAATTATGGAAACATTTATTGGATTAGCAAATTCTGTATGACCTGCAAAAAAAAGCAAGTGATTAAGGTTTAGTAGTAATCTGGATAAATTGCCTGTTTTGATCCATTTTGAGGCCCATAATCATATTCGGATTAAGCTTTTCCAACTCTGCTTTGCTTACCTTTTTTCCGTTTAAATAATAACCGGTATTGGTAACCGACGGTTCATTTACTTCTGGTTTGTCTTTTCCATCCCCACCAGTTCCTTTTGTATTGAAGGTAGATTGCATGACAAAAACAGCGGTTATCTTTTTCCCTTTGCCATCAGTCAAATTTCCAAAGTCCTTATTTACCTGATCGGCCAGGATAGCCTGTTCAATTTTCTCATTGGTAGGTACCGAATCAGTAAAGCTAAAATGTTTAACAAAGGTTCTTTTACTTAGCTTGCCATCTGTTTTAAAATCGAATTTAACATTGCCAACCATTTTTTTCATCACCTCACCAATCTGGTGCTGTGCCGAATCTCCTTCCTTTCCGATCATTTTAAAAACAAAAGTCAGCTTGTTGGCCGTATCTATTTTTTTAATCAATGGTAAAACGGCCCTTCTCTTATTCCTTATTTTTGTACTTGTTTTGGCCGGTACAATAGATTCGGCCTCCTTATGCGGCATAACATTAACCACCATTTTACTAAGGGGAACCAAACTTTTCTGCATTGCTTTTTTATCGATGGTAAAAGCGAGTGTGATGCAAAGCAATACAGGTAGCACAAATAAATACCGGGTTAGGTTTACTTTCGAAGAACGTTTCGCATTCATCATTTTAATCCGTTTTTTAAGATCAGAGAGATTAAAATTATTTACGATAGCAACAGATGGCTGCAATGTCCCTACATCTAACAAACTGTACTGATAAGCTTTTTTATCGATACCTTTCTTCAAAATTTTCGCATCGGTAATAAATTCAATGTTCTCCCTTACCGCTTTTTTCATTAACCAAACTCCTGGATTAAACCAGTAAAAGACCACACAGATCTCAGCCAAAATAATATCTAAAGTATGCCATTCTTCTACATGTACACGTTCATGCTCAAGAATATTATCCAAATCCTGTTTTTTATGTAAACGCGGATTGATATAAATGGTCTGCCAAAAGCTAAATGGACTTACTTCATCATTTAAAATCCGTACCTTATAATCATTTAGCTGATCCGGTGAAGATTTTTGATGCATCTTGTAAAGTGAAAAAAACTGTACCAACAACCTCATGGCCATTAGCACAACGCCAACATAAAAAAGTACAGTTAAGCCTTGCCAAAATATCGAAACGGCATCTTGTTGCACCAATTTACTTACCTGTTGATTAAACTGTGGTACGAAGGCAGGTACGGCTTTTTGAGCAGTAAAAAAATCGGTGAGATTAATAAATGGATAAGCTGAAGAAAAGACGATCCCAAACAACAGAAATACCCTGTTGATGGAGTAGAAAGTTAGCCTCCGCAATACCAGGTAATAGGCTGCCGAAAACAAGACCAGTACCAGATTAATTTTGAATAAGATGATAAAGAAATGTGGCATGGCATTTACTTTTCAGGGTTCTCTATTAAACTTATAATCTCTTTAAGTTCCTCCGCGCTGATTTTTTTATCCTTAGCAAAAAAAGCAACCAGTTCTTTATAAGAACTTTGGAAATAATTATTCACAAAACCACTCATAAAGCGCTTTTTATATTCTACCTCTTTCACTTTTGCACTATAGCGGTTGGCATTGGCAAAACGTTCGCTCATCAGGTAGCCCTTACGTTCTAAATTCTTGATGGTTGATGCCAGTGTAGTATATGGTGGTTTCGGATCGGGAAGTACATCCATAAAATCTTTGATAAAGCCCTTACCTATCTGCCAAACAGCCAGCATGGCTTCCTCTTCCTGTAATGTTAATTTTTCCATTATTACGAATATATCGTAAATATACGAAAATATCCTAAAATAAAACTATTACAAAAAAAGTCGTCATCTCCACTGAAATGCAGCGAAATGACGACCGTGTATATTGTATTTTCCTTCCTCGACTCAAGGCTACAGACCGAGGACTCAGGAATTCGGAATAACCTACTTCCCGCTTCTTTTTTCAGCTTGTAATAAAGTTTCCTGAATGATTTTTCTCATTTGTACCGCAGCATCCAGTAGTTTTGGATTGCCATCAAAGTCGCCATAAATGATTACATGTTTTGATTTTTTTTTATAATTGAAAGTAATATCGTAACGCGGTACTAACCTTGATTTATCACTTTTTTTACCAATGGTATCCGGAAAATTCCAAAGGCCAATTTCATTTGCTTTTCTGTGCATGTATAACACATCATTGCTCGTTAAAAAGAACTTTTTGTTAACCACTGAATCCTTATTATTTACATACCTGTAAACACCAGTTTTTGAATCATATGTGTTTTCCAAAGTATCTTTTAAGCCATAGCTATACTGCATTGACACAAAATCGTCCTTACGGAAAGGCGCATTCTGTATAATTGGCTTGTAATAGATATAACAATAAATGATCATCGGAACGATAATAGTAATGGCTAAGAATATTTTTTTTCCTCTACTTGACACTTTTTATATTAATTAATTTGAATGAATGAATTACTGAATTATTTAATGACCAGTATTTTGAATGATTGCATGTTTTTGACTCAAGACTCTAAACTTAAGCCTCCGAACTCTCTTTAAGCTCCCCTTCCCACTTACTTACTACTGCTGTAGCAATGCTATTTCCAACAACATTAGTTGCAGAACGGCCCATATCCAATAAAGGATCAATACCAATTAACAAAGCTAGCCCTGCTTCCGGAATATTAAAGCTCGCGATAGTGCCAGCAATTACCACTAATGATGCTCTCGGTACACCCGCAATTCCTTTGCTGGTTAACATGAGGATTAAAAGCATAGAAATTTGCTGTTCGAAACTTAAATGAATGCCATAGGCCTGTGCAATAAATAAGGAAGCAAAAGTCATGTACATCATCGAACCATCTAGGTTAAACGAGTAACCCAATGGCAGCACAAAGCTTACAATTTTATCTTTACAACCAAAACGTTCTAACAACAGCATGGTTTTAGGGTAAGCAGCTTCGCTACTGGCTGTACTAAAAGCCAATACTGCCGGCTCTTTCATATCGTTTACCAAACGGAAGATACGTTTTTTCAGTACCAGGAAGCCAAGGAATATCAATAATCCCAAAGAATGGCTAACCCAAAGTAAAACTCACCGATAAAAATGGCATAAGTATTTAACACACTTAAGCCTTGTTTGGCAATAATAGCTGTCATGGCGCCAAAAACAGCTAGCGGTGCAAAGTTCATTACATAGCCTGTCATTTTTAAGATGACGTGTGCAATGGCATCAAAAGCTTTAATCACAATCTGCCCTAAATCGCCGATTGCTGCTGTAGCCACCCCAAAGAATAATGAGAAAACTACAATTTGAAGAATTTCGTTATCCGCCATCGACTCTACAATACTCTTTGGGAATACGTGCGCAATAAAATCTTTTACACTCATGGCTGCCTTTTGTATCCCCGTATCAACCAAATGATCAGGCAGCGATAATTTCATGTGTTTTCCGGGCTCAAACAAATTCACCAAAATCATTCCCAATACAAGCGACATTAGCGACATGGTTAAAAACCAGCCCAGCGTTTTACCGCCAATACGGCCCACAGCTTTTATATCGCCTACTTTAGCAACACCAACAACCAGGGTAGTAAATACCAATGGTGCAACAATCATTTTAATCAGGCGTAGAAAAATATCACTCAACAAGGTAAAAAATTCCAGTTTTTTCTCTCTTATCCCCTCGTTTTCTTTTTTGATTTTAGCGGCAGCTTTTTTGTCAGCCTTGAGTTGTGCATAAACCGCACTGGTCGTATCGGTCGATTTTGCAATATTTACTTCTATACTTTTAACCTTTGCGTCAGCATTAAGGATATTCTGGTTGTAAACGTTAATGGAATTTACATTTAAAATATAGCCCAGCGCAATTCCTGCAATCAGCGCTATAAAAATAAAAAGCGTGAGTTTGTTTTTCTTCATGAATATAAAAAGTTTGTGGCAACTTAATTTGGTAAAACTACGATATTTACAGCGTGTAACAAATTTTGATAATAGGAGAGATCAAAAAATGCATCAATGCTGGCGAGTAGAACCACTCGGCAAAGAAGAAAAAAATTAACCAGAGATAGAAAGGATGCGCAGAGATATGAAAATCAGTGCTTATCTGTGCGCATCTGTGGTTAAGAACTTTTAACTCAATGGCATTAAAAAATATATTATTTTTGATTCCTGCTGTAACAAAAAACGTACATCACCATCTAAAACGCAACTATAAACCCCTAAATGGAACAAAAAGACAAGTTATTTAAAGAGATCTTCGATTCAAATTCCAAAAAGATATTCCATTTATGTTATGGTTATACTGGCGATACCGACGCTGCAAATGATCTTTTACAAGAAACTTTTTTAAAGGTTTGGCAAAATCTGGATAAGTTCAGGAACAAATCTTTAATTTCTACCTGGATTTATAGAATTGCAGTAAACACCTGTTTAACCTATTTGAGATCAGAAAAAAGACAGGCAAAAGATGAATTAACCGATAACATTATAGAAAATAAGGTAGAAGAGTTTTCAGAGAAAAATGAACAGGTTGCTCTACTCTATAAATGTATATCGAAGCTCGAAGAGAATGACCGTTTGATTATTACGATGGTACTTGATGAGTTACCATACCACGAAATTGCCGATATATCAGGAATAAGCGAGGGCAATTTAAGGGTAAAAATTCACCGAATTAAACAAAAATTAACAGAATTATATAGCCAGTATGCAAGCGTTTGATCAAATACAGGAGTTGTGGCAAAAGCACGAGGTAGAAGTTAAAGTTTCTGCTGATGAGATGTTGCAGCAAGCGAAGAAAGAAGTAAATGGATTAAAGCTAAAATCTGCTTTAAATATTTTTGGAATGCTGGCATCTTTTATTGCCATTGCCGCACTGTGGATATTTATGCATTTCGAATCATGGACAACCCATGTTGGTATCAGCATTACCATTGTTGCCATTGGTGTATATACGCTTATCCTATATCGCGATCACCGTTTGATTGCGAAAAATGATGCTACCGCTCATCCACACGAATACCTGAACAACTTAAAAACATATCAATTAAACCGCTTCAAACTATACAATTCTTTATATTGGTTTTACGCCATTGCACTATCACTCGGAATTATATTTTATTTCATCGAAATTTTAACCTATTTAAGTATGCCGCAAAAAGTAGCCGCAATTGTGTTAACTTTTTCATGGATACTATTCTGCTCAACAATATTGCGAAAGGCTGTAATGAGTAGAGAAAAAGAACGGATAGCTTTATTAATTGAGAAATTTGAGCGCATTAGCGGACAGATTTCTGTTACAGAGTAATTTTAGGCACGGTTTTTTCGTTGTAAAATTCAACACACAAAATCCTGATGATCGTGGTGCGACATCGTTGAAAAAAAATTACGACCTTGAAAAAACTGATTATACCGATATTATTACTATTGACCCTACCCTTTTCATTTGCCTTTAAACAAGATTTAACCCAACCGGTTCAGCTGAATTGGGAAATGCACTTTAAAGGTAAAGCTGATATGCGCTCGCCCTTTTTTGCTTTAACTGCCATGACCTGGAAGTATAGTTACGAAAGTACCGTTTACCGTAACCGTGTTGTTATTAAGCTTAAAAATGATGTGAGTATAGATAAAACCAGATCGTGGGTAAAGTGGGATAAAATTAAAGACCCCGAAATTAGGGCCAGTCTTTTACATCACGAACAGGGGCATGCCGATATTCAATATATTTTACTTTTAGAAGCCGAAAGGGTGTTGAAGAACAGAAACTACGCTGTAAATAACTATAAAGCTCAAATATCTGAGCTCGCCAATCAGATCAGTAGTTATTTTGATACTATGCAACGTAATTATGATGAAGAAACCGAGCATGGCAGTAATCATAAAATGCAGGCCCGATGGGATCAGATTATCCAGGATAAGATTGAAGAATCGAGGACTGCTATGGCCGAATTACAAAAATAGTTTTGGAATAAAGACAATTAAACCAACCGTTACCGCCAGGAACGCAGCCACCAAAACCGCAGCAGCAGCCAAATCTTTTACCACTTTAATTTTGGGATGATGTGCCGGTGAAACTACATCAGCCAGTTTTTCAATAGCAGAGTTTAATATTTCGGCTACAAAAACAGCAGAAATAACAGATAGAATAGCAATCCACTCCAAATCGGAGATCTTGAGGTAAAAAGATAGGCCAATGGCAACAATGGCTGCAAACAAATGAACTCTTCCATTATGATCGTTAACAAAAAACAGTTTTAGCCCGTTAAAAGCAAATTTAAAGCTTTTAATGCGATCGATAATTGAAAATTTTTGGTTGTTCATTGTTTATTAAATTTACCCTTTTGGCAATAAAGATGCTGAAACGGGTCAGCATGACGACCGTCGAAGTGGATATAACTAAAATATGTTATCCTGAATTCATTTCAGGATCTCTCGATATAGAAGAGATAGCTGCTGAAACAAGCTCAGCATGATGCTGCTTCGCATGCTGTACGTCCTACCCTTTTTATCCTAAACCTTTTACCCTACTCCTTACTTCTACCTTTCCCCTCCTCAGGCTTCACTTCAGTCGTAGAAAAACTATTTCCGCTTAATTTATATTGATAGGTCTTAGTAATCGTTTTAGTACTATCTGTGCTATCCTTTACCGGGAAAGAGCGGAATAGGTCTCCATTTTTAATAAAAAAATTATCGTTACCAGTATAACCTTTCTTTTGATTGGCGCTTAAAGAAGGAAAGCTGATTTTATTGAAATTGCCACCTGCATATTCAAAAACATTTAAATCTGAAACTGTTTTTTTGCTTAAGAGCTGAATATAAAATTCAGGATTTCCATCATTGTCTAAATCCATATTCCAGGCATCGATCAAAATACCTTTACGATCTATGGCAGCAGACCTGTAATTATTACGAACTGAATCAGACATTAAAATCTGATATCCCCCTATAGAATCTACCCCTTTTCCCCAGCTCACAATTTCGAAATTTAATCCTGGTTTTACTTCTATATCCTTATAAAAATGAAAAGGATTCTTTTGAACTTTTGTAGCTTCCGTCTTAACTTCTTTTGGTTTTTCTTCTGTGCATGCAAAACAAAACAGCATCCCTGTTATTAACAAAAGATGCTGTAATGTATATTTCGGTAGTTTCATTCTATTTGGGGACGTTTTGGTTGCCCCAAATTAAGTATTTTAGCTTTTTAAAGCAACAATTTATTTCTTTGCATCTGCTTTAACTTCGGGTGCTCCGTTATTTAAAACGGTTTCTGCGACTACGCTTCTTCTACCACTTGGTGCAATAACAACTGTTTTTAATACTCTTTTTTCGCCTTGCGGTACGGTAATTTTAAATGGCGAGGTGTACAAAAATGCATTTTCCGACGGACGTGACAAATCAATAGAATAATAAATTTTTGCTCCGGTAACAGGTGCTTTTAAATCAATTGTAAATTCTCCTCCAGTTAAAGGTTTATCGCTCTGCCCAATTGGTGTAGGTACCCAGAAATTAACATTCATTTTATCTAAACGGGCCAAAT
Organism: Pedobacter riviphilus; assembly: GCF_014692875.1. Taxonomy (NCBI): domain Bacteria; kingdom Pseudomonadati; phylum Bacteroidota; class Sphingobacteriia; order Sphingobacteriales; family Sphingobacteriaceae; genus Pedobacter; species Pedobacter riviphilus. The sequence goes on from NZ_CP061171.1 coordinate 2,726,664, forward strand.
GTACAGGTAAACGTTGCTCAGAAAAGTTTTTCAAATCTTTACGCTCAACCGGCGACCATGCGATTTCGGCTAAGGCCAATAAACGTGGGAATGCGTGGTTTTCCGCTTTTGCTGTGGTTTTAATATATTCAGACCACATATTTGCCTGTACACCTTTAATGTATTTTCGCTCATCAGCGGTTAATACTTTCGGAATCGGATCGTAAGCATAAATCTTTTGATAAGGAGCGAATCCACCAATGGTTACCGGCTCATCAGGAGAATTAGACTGTTTATGGTCGATATATAAGCCCATAGAACCTGGCGTCATAATTACATCGTGTTTTTGTTGTGCAGCAGCGATTCCACCATCTTCACCCCTCCAACTCATTACTGTTGCATTTGGGGCCAAACCACCTTCCAAAATCTCATCCCAGCCTATAATCGATCGTCCTTTTGCATTAACATGTTTTTCTATGGTCTGGATGAAATAACTCTGCAATTCATGCTCATCTTTCAAACCTTTCTCTTTCATCAGGTTTTGGCAAAAGGTAGATTCCTTCCAATAGGTTTTAGGTGCTTCATCGCCACCAATATGAATGTATTTAGAAGGAAAAATAGCAATCACTTCATCTAACACATTTTCTAAGAAAGTAAAAGTATTTGCTGATGGTACAAAAATATCATCAAAAACACCCCAGGTTTGTTGTACCTGTTTACCTTTCCTGCTACCCGCCCATGGTGTTTTATCGCTGATAAAGGTATCACGGTCAGGGAAACAGCTTAACTCTGGATACGAGGCAATTGCTGCAGAAGCGTGGCCTGGCAATTCGATTTCGGGTATTACCGTAATGTATTTAGCAGCGGCATATTTAACAATGTCTTTGGCTTCTTCTTGTGTATAATAACCTTTAACCGGTGTAAGATAATTACCATTGCCTGGATAATTGCCAATAATTGTCCCATTACGGGAAGAACCGATTTCAATTAGTTTTGGATATTTTTTAATCTCCAATCTCCAGCCCTGATCATCAGTTAAATGCCAATGGAAAGTATTAATTTTATAATAAGCCAGCTGATCGATGTATTTTTTGATAAAAGAAATCGGGAAGAAATGACGGCCTACATCCAACATCGTTCCCCTGTAAGCAAAACGCGGATAATCGTTAATATCAACGGCCGGGATAGTAATTTTATCAGCAACTTTATCAGGCATCATTTGCATTGCCGATTGAACGGCATAAAACAGACCTGCACCTTTTCCGGTTAAAACAATTTGTTTCGGGGTAACTTTAATGGTATAACCTTCTGCAGGCAATTGATCTGCACCAACTGATGTTAAAACAATTGCTTTTTGGTTAGGTTGGGTAATTTTAGTTTCACGTAAGGCAAAACCTGCCTTGGTAACGATAAAAGCGTTTAATAAATCGGTCATCTTTGCGCCGTCGATGCTTTGATTTACTAAAACTGTGGTTTTATCTAAAATGAAATTTCCGTTTGCCCTGGTAATGGCTACAGGTGCAGGTATGATACCCAGATTAGGATCACCCTGCGCAAATGCACTCGTGCTGATTAATACTCCAATAAAAATCGATAATGCTTTGTTCATGTTGTGTTTTGGTTTTTATAGATTTATTTTGATTATTTGAACCAAGATAGAGATTATGGAGACATTACAAATCCCACATTTTTGTTACAATAGGGATCAAACGTTTGATTTCAGCGATTTTCATCATAAATCGATTTATTAACTAATGAATTATGCTATTCAACCCCTCAATAGTAGCAAAATTCTGCGTATGTAAACCTGATTGCAACGTAAAGCCCGGAGCGCAGCGAGGACTTGTAATGGAAAGCAGGACTGACAATAAAAAGAGCTGCTGCATTTGCTTTCCAAAAAACATCAATCACAAAAAAGAGTCCACTAGAACTCCTACTGACAGATCTCCCCGTTGCACTGCACTGAGATGACGATTTTGTTTTAGCCAACTAATTTTTTCTGGAAAATCGGGTACAGTAGCATTTGGATTACGATAGTCCCGCCATCCGTTATAGTCCAGATGAAAAATCGGGAGCTGCCACTACTGTCGCGTTTAGGTGGCACAGCCGGTGGTACTATTTGGGGTGGCAAGGTGCAGAAAGATTAAATTAACTCAGTACCATCCAACCCTTAATAGTAGCAAAATTCTGCGTATGTAAACCTGATTGCAATGCAAAGCCCGGAGCGCAGCGAGGACTTGTAATGGAAAGCAGGACTGACAATAAAAAGAGCTGCTGCATTTGCTTTCCAAAAAACATCAATCACAAAAAAGAGCCTCCTAGAACTTCTACTGACAGATCTCCCCATTGCACTGCATCAAGATGACGATTTTGTTTTAGCTAACTAACTTTTTCTGGAAAATCGGGTACAGTAGCATTTGGATTACGATAGTCCCGCCATCCGTTATAGTCCAGATGAAAAATCGGGAGCTGCCACTACTGTCGCGTTTAGGTGGCACAGCCGGTGGTACTATTTGGGGTGGCAAGGTGCAGAAAGATTAAATTAACTCAGTACCATCCAACCCTTAATAGTAGCAAAATTCTGCGTATGTAAACCTGATTGCAATGCAAAGCCCGGAGCGCAGCGAGGACTTGTAATGGAAAGCAGGACTGACAATAAAAAGAGCTGCTGCATTTGCTTTCCAAAAAACATCAATCACAAAAAAGAGAAATCATCTCTTAGAACTCCTACTGATAGCTATCGTATAGAGCGGACGGTTCTAACAAAAAAAGAGAAACCGTCGCTGATTTCTCTTCTTCAAAATATTTTAAAATTGTTTTTATGCCTCTACAGGATGTTCCTTAGCACCCAAATACCTTTCTGCATCAAGTGCGGCCATACATCCAGAACCTGCAGCAGTAACTGCCTGACGGTAATACATATCCTGCACATCGCCACAGGCAAAAACGCCTTCAATATTGGTTAAAGTAGAACCGGGTTTAGTAGCTAAATAACCTGTTTCATCCATATCTAACTGGCCTTTAAAGATATCAGTATTAGGCTTATGGCCGATAGCTACGAAGAAACCTTCTACCGCGATATCAGACTCAACACCAGTTTTGTTATTTAAAACTTTAACTGCGGTTACATTTTTACCGTTACCTAAAATTTCTTGTGTTTCGGTATTGTAATGAACCACAATATTTGGTGTCGCCAATACACGGCTCACCATCGCTTTAGAAGCTCTGAACTCGTCTCTACGTACCAATAAGTGCACCGTTTTACAAAGTTTGGCTAAATAAGTTGCTTCTTCAGCTGCAGTATCTCCAGCACCTACAATGGCTACATCCTGTCCTTTAAAGAAGAAACCATCACACACTGCACAGGCCGAAACACCAAAACCATTGTATTGTTGCTCACTTGGCAATCCTAGCCATTTAGCAGTAGCCCCAGTGGCAATAATTACGGTATCAGCTGTAATGGTCTTAATTTCGTCAACCACTACTTTATGTGGTGCTGAAGAGAAATCTACCGAACTTACATAACCAAAACGGATATCAGTACCAAAACGCTCTGCCTGCTTACGGAAATCTTCCATCATTTCTGGCCCCATAATTCCTTGTGGGTAACCTGGAAAATTTTCTACATCTGTAGTTTGCGTAAGCTGCCCTCCGGCTTGCATGCCGGTATACATAATTGGTTTTAAATCAGCTCTGGCTGCGTAAATTGCAGCAGTATAACCCGCAGGACCTGAACCTATAATTAAACACTGAACGTGTTCGTTTTCTTGTGACATTATATTGTGTGTTTGAAATTCATTAATCGTAACGCAAATTTAATGCTTTAAATATTTGCTGGCAAGTGCACATTGTCAACATAGTTTACTTATTAACATCATAAGCCAAGCGAAAAGCGCTGTTTTAAGTCAGATGTTTCCATCTGGTACTGCCTATTAAACATGCACAAAAAATTACTCCCCTTTATTTTCTCTAATCAACCGAATTACGTTACCTCCCAGAATTTTCCTGATATCTTGTTCGGAGTAACCATTCTTAATAAGTTCTTCTGTAATTTTAGGGTAATCGGCTACACTATTTATTCCCAGGGGGAAAGATTCGGCGCCATCAAAATCGGCACCCAAGCCTACATGATCAATGCCAATTAATTTTACTACATGATTGATGTGTTTAACCAGCAGCGATACTGGCGGACGTGTAGCATCAGCATCAACCTGGTGGTTATAAATTAATGTATCTATTGCATTGCTCCTACCATATTTGGCGCTCAATGTTTTAAACTCGCTATCATATTTTGCGAAGAAAGCTTTCTGTTTAGTATTAAAAGTAGAATCTAAGAAACCACTGTAGAAATTAATACAGACTACCCCGTCGTTTTTGCCAACAGCTTTAATCTGATCATCTTTTAAATTTCGCGGAACGAGGTTTATTGCATAAGCACAGCTATGAGAAACAATTACAGGCTTGGTTGAAACTTTGATGGCATCATAAAATGTTCTTTCACCCACGTGTGATAAATCGACCATTACACCTAGTTTATTCAACCGTTTTACAACCTCTTTTCCAAAATTATTTAAGCCTGCATTTCCAGATTTTACTTTACCCGAAGTTTCTTCGGCTGCCGAACTCGACCATGATGTACTATTGTTCCAGGTTAAAGTAAGATAGGCCATTCCCCGCTTTGCTAAGCTATCGATATAATCTAACCGGTTTTCGATCATATGTCCACCCTCTACGCCAATCAATGCAACCAGTTTTTGTTGCTTAACCACTTGTTCTAATTCTTTAGCGCTTGTTACCAATTTAATTTTATCGGGATAGCGTTTAATTAAACTATAAAGCGAATCTATTTCACGGTTAGCCACGGCATATCCACCAGTTTCATCGCACCAAATGGAGAAAAACTGAACATCCAAACCACCTTGTCTGGCCCTCACTAAATCGAAATTTCCTTTTGGCTGAAGCTTACCAATATCAACACCGGATTTAATCTGATTGAAGAGTATATCTCCATGGGTATCCACAACGATTGCATCTTGATGAATTTTAGAAATTTGGGCAAAAAGATTGATTTGTAAAACAACTAGGCCAAGAAAAAGGTAAATATTCTTCATAGTTAAAGATAATATTAATTGTTTTTCAACATTAAAAACAGGGCAACTTATGCTCAAAAACTAGGTGTACCGTATTATCGAAGGTGATAAAATGTATGTAGTTTTTAACTGTCAGGTGTTACCATCTAACAGCACATTATAACTAAGTCTGTATCACACCAACATTAAATTTCCTAGTAATCGGCGATTGATTTGCGGCCTCAATACCCATCGAAATCACCTTCCTGGTTTCCAACGGATCGATAACACCATCTACCCAAAGGCGCGATGCAGCATAATAAGGTGTGGTTTGGCTATTATATTTATCAGTAATTTCTTTTAACAATTCAGCTTCTTTTTCTGGTGTAATTACCTCGCCTTTGGCTTTTAAAGATGCCTCCTGAATTTGAAGCAGGGTTTTTGCAGCCTGCGAGCCACCCATTACCGCAATCTTTGCTGTTGGCCAGGCATAAATTAACCTGGGATCGTAGGCTTTACCGCACATTGCATAATTGCCTGCACCATAAGAATTCCCCAATACTATTGTAAATTTTGGCACCACCGAATTAGCAACAGCATTAACCATTTTAGCACCATCTTTAATAATACCGCCATGTTCTGATCGGCTGCCCACCATAAAACCGGTAACATCTTGTAAAAAAACCAATGGAATTTTCTTCTGGTTACAATTCATAATAAAACGGGCAGCTTTATCGGCACTATCAGAATAAATTACACCGCCAAACTGCATCTCCCCTTTTTTCGATTTCACCACTGTGCGCTGGTTGGCCACAATGCCAACTGCCCAACCATCAATACGTGCTAAACCACAAACAATACTTTGTCCGTAACCCTTTTTGTATTCTTCAAATTCAGATTGATCAACCAAACGGTTAATGACATCCATAATTTCGTAAGGTTTATCTCTGTTTTCGGGTAAAATACCATATAATTCTTCTTCTTTTTCTTTAGGTTTAGCAGGTTTAATCCTATCGAAACCTGCATTTTGAGGACTACCCAGCATACTCATGATATTCCTGATACTATCTAAACAAGCCTGATCATTGGGATGCTTATAATCGGTAACACCAGAAATTTCGCAATGTGTAGTGGCACCACCTAAAGTTTCATTATCAACATCTTCCCCTATAGCCGATTTTACCAAATAAGAACCTGCTAAAAATACAGACCCGGTTTTATCAACAATCATTGCTTCATCGCTCATAATCGGCAAATAAGCACCTCCTGCAACACAAGCACCCATTATGGCAGAAATTTGCACGATCCCTTCAGACGACATGATGGCATTATTACGGAACATTCTCCCAAAGTGTTCTTTATCTGGAAAAATCTCGTCCTGCATAGGCAGATATACGCCAGCACTATCAACCAGGTAAATTACCGGCAAGCGGTTTTCCATGGCAATTTCTTGTGCACGGAGGTTCTTTTTTGCGGTCATGGGGAACCAGGCTCCGGCTTTTACGGTGGCATCGTTCGCTACAATCATACATTGCCTCCCGCTTACATAACCTATACCGCACACCACTCCGGCCGAAGGACATCCGCCCTGCTCGGCGTACATTCCATCAGCAGTAAAGGCCCCAACCTCTAAAAAATTAGAATCTTTATCAATTAAATAAGCAATCCGCTCGCGGGCCAGCAGCTTGCCTTTTTCTTTTTGTTTTGCAGCGTTTTTTTCGCCACCACCCAAGTATATTTTTTTGAGTCTGGTTTTAAGTTCGTAAACCAGCTGTTTATTTACATCCTCGTTTTTGTTGAATTCGATATTCATAGTGGCAATTTAAATTTAATTTTAGAAAAACAATATTGACCAAAACGGTTTCTGGTCTATCGGTTGGTTTAACCGCAAAGTAAGCCAAGTTCTTTAATCTTAAAGTTCCTGAAAATAAATTCAGGATCACGATCGGTTATGTAATTTGTTGTGCACCCAACAGGCAAGATATCAACATAAAATGATATTTTTGGGTAAATCCTAAGAATGGAACTAACCATAAATATACCGGCATTATTATTTCCTGCCATTAGCTTAATTATGCTGGCTTATACCAACCGGTTTCTGGCACTGGCGAGTTTGGTGAGAAGTTTAAAGTCGAAATATGAAGATGGCGATAAAAATGCAGCACTTCATCAACAGATTGAAAACTTGCGTTACCGGTTAAGGTTAATTAAAAACATGCAGGCTTTTGGCGTAATCAGTTTCGCGAGCTGTCTTTTTTGTATGTTTTTTATTTACCTGGAATGGAATACGATTGCCGAAATTCTTTTCGCATTGAGTTTAATTTTCTTTATGATCTCCCTTATCCTCTCGTTGATTGAAATCCAGATCAGTACAAAAGCGCTGGAGCTGGAATTGAGCAGTTTAGAGGAACTCGATAATCCATCAATTGTAAGTAGGTTTAAAAAGAAATTTGATAAAAATTGATATGCAACTATCTGTTAATACACCAGAAGAATATTTAAGCAGCCTTCCCGAAGAAAGGAAAGCACCCGTTTCGAAATTGAGAGATACTATTTTAGAAAACCTGCCTGCTGGCTTCGAAGAACAGATTACCTATGGCATGCTGGGCTATATTATTCCTTTAACACTTTACCCTGCAGGTTATCACTGTAAACCAGAACAAGCTTTACCTTTTATCAATATTGGTTCGCAAAAGAATTTTATTGTTATGCACCATTTGGGTTTATATGCATTTACCGATTTATTGGAATGGTTTCAGGCTGAATATCCTAAACACTGTAAATACAAACTCGATATGGGAAAAGGTTGCGTCCGTTTTAAAAAGCCAGACGATATTCCGTATGCTTTAATTGCGGAGCTGTCCAGAAAAATTACACCTGCACAATGGATTGAACAATATGAAAAAGCATTAAAACGGCAAGGTTAATTTTGATAAACTACACCATCAATCTTCAGCTTTTTAAACTTTTCGGCCCAGCCTTTACCTTTTATGTATTTTACCTGCGATGGATGTCCTTTTAAATTTGGATGATAAATTGGATCAAACGAAAAAGTCATTTCAGTATCCGTTTTTTGAACCACAGTTACTTCATTATCATTTTCATCCTTTTCTCCTGTAGTGAAAAACTTATCGCCCATTTTTGCATTAAAATCAGCTCTTGTATAAGTTTTCAAAGGACTATCGGGATAGCCCTCAATCAATTTATTTTGCTCGTCGATCCTTAAATAAACTGTACTCACTGCATCGCCTCCTACCAATGAATAAAACTTATAAAAAAGCTTCTTATTAATCCGAACAGTATCCTGAATTTCGGTATAGGATTGGGCATTCATATACCATAAATTGCCAATCTGCATCGGCAAGAACGAATCAGCTGCTGCATGTTGCTCCTTATTGCTCTGGCAGTACAGTATAAACAGGCTCATTAAAACGATACTTAAGAATTTAAAGGTTTTTATCATGAGCGCATTTGCTTTTTTCTAATTTAAACGTTAAAAACAAACAATCCGCTACATGGTAATAATTAGTTGATAAAATGATACAAGAAAACAACCTCACCACTAAATGCAGGCTTTTTCTGGTCTTCAATTTCCATTTCTATACCCATATTCACTTTAGTTACGCCGCGAAGATTAATGATAGAAGCCAGTTTAGCTTTTAACCTTACCTTACTATTTACCGTAACAGCCTGTGCAAACCTTAAACTTTCAATCCCATAATTGATCTCCATTTTTAAATTCTGGATATCAACTATTTCTTTCCATAAATAAGGGATTAACGATAAAGTTAAATAACCATGTGCTATGGTTGCTTTAAAAGGACCTTCATTTTGGGCTCTTTCTTCATCAACATGAATCCATTGATGATCTAATGTAGCATCGGCGAATTTATTAATTTGTTCTTGTGTAATGGTGTGCCATGACGAAACACCTAATTCCTTGCCAAGGTATTGTTCAAACTCTGCGTGGGAGGTAATGATTTGCATTTGGTATATATATTTTTAGCGCCAAGCGTATGGCGGATTGATAATTTCTTAGTCTTACTTGGTGCTCGATACTTACTACTTGATACTTACTACTTGATACTTTTTCTAACTCAAATTTCTTTCTCTAAACCAAACCTCATCCGGAATAGCAGAAAAGTCATCCATTTTATCGATTAAAGTTTCAGCATTTGCTTCATTAAAAACTAAATCTCGATTGGCCGGTTTCAAAAATTTACTTTGCACCATCATATCCATTTGGGCAAACAAGGGATCGTAAAAACCATTAACATTTAATACACCGATTGGCTTGTTATGTAAACCGAGCTGCAACCAGGTTAATACTTCAAAAAATTCTTCAAGCGTACCGAAACCACCAGGCAAAATTACAAAACCATCACTTAAATCGGCCATTTTCTGTTTTCGCTGATGCATATTTTCGGTAACAAGCATTTCTGTTAAACCCCGATGACCTACTTCCTTATCCATTAAAAACTGAGGAATTACCCCCGTTACCAAACCACCCAAATCCAATACATCGTTAGCTAAAACGCCCATTACACCAACGCTTCCCCCTCCATAAACCAATCTGATCTGCTGTTTTACAAGCGTTTCTGCTAATTGCTTTATTGCATTGCGTAGCGCTACATCGCCATTAAAGTTTGAGCCGCAATACACGCAAACCGAATTAAGCTTATTCATTTAGTTAAAAATTTACCGAAGTTAAGATTTTATCGGCTTTCTATAAATTTTAATTCTGCACAAAGCTGTTACAGGTGTATTTTTTGAAGTTTAAACCACCAAAAACAATGGCTTATTTTAATTTTTCATTCCAGCCCCATACCTCCTGGTCACAGAGAAAATTAATTCCTAGTATTTTTGGTCCTTACAAGAACCACTGGCAAATGTAAAATAGACCTGATGGAAGTGGGCACGAAGCCAATTCTTCATTGGCGAAGTAAAACACACAGCAGGACTACATCACCGAAAAGCACAGAAGCCCGCTCTCCCTAAAACAAAAAAGGAGCAACATTAACGCCACTCCTTTTAACCAAATATAAGAGAAAAGATTTTTTTGTTAAATGATCTTAGAAAGCATAGCGGATTGTGGCCCCATAAGTTCTTGGATCGCCAAGTACACCTGCATATAAACCAGAGTTGCCTGCTGCAGCCTGTAATTGCTCATAGTAATTTTTGTTTGCAATATTTCTGCTCCAAACAAATAAAGAGAACTTATCCGATTTGAAACCTAACCTTGCATTAAATAAAGCATAACCTTTAACATTCAGTACGCTTGATGGTGTAGGATTTGAAGAGTACTCTGAACGATAACTGGCATCACCAGCGATGAAATACCTACCCGTTCTAGTTGCTAAATTACCTGCCGTACTAAGTTCCGAACCGCCAGAAATATTCCATTTCGAAATACCTGGTAATCTACCTCCCGAAGCATCTTTAAATGCCACTTGGGTAGCAACGCCATTTACCAATTCGGTATGCCCGGTTTCTTCTAAGGGAAGAGGAGCATTTGTAAATTTCACATATTTGCCATCTAGATAAGCCAAAGCAGCATTTAAAGTTAAAAATCTCTCCAGCTGGTAAGTACCGTCTATTTCTAATCCTTTTACCCTTACTTTTTCAGCATTTGCCAGATAACCTCTATTTACGCCTAGTTGTGGCGATTGCACATTGGTCTGGTAATCTTTAATATCAGTATTAAATGCACTAATATTTACAATAGCCCTTTAAACGGCTTTGTTTTAGCACCTAATTCATAGTGTTGCACATATTCCGGTTTAACAACAGCTACTGATAAATCGGCTGCTCCGGTTGAGGTAGTTGGCAAACCACCTACGTTAACACCCACCGGTTTGTAAGCGGTAGAAAAAGTTCCATAAACATTTAAGTTATGGGTTGGACGATAAGATAAGGTAAAGTTACCCGACAAATTGTTATTATCTACCTTTGTTGTAAACTGCTGATTTGCATATACTGCTGCTTTAAGTGCTAATAATGCTGCATCATTAGTTTGTAAACCACCGTAAGTAACCCTATCATAATCAACATCTTTTTTATCATATGTATACCTTAAACCTGGTAATACATGCAGGTTTTTTAAAACTTCCCAATCAACCTGCGCAAAAACAGCAGCACTTAACGATTTGATGGTAGAGTTGGTTTTAATGCCAAAACCATCCAATAAACCTGGTGTTGAATATAAGGCCTGATTTCCGGTATTACTGGTCTGTACAAATCTCCACTGATCTTTACCTACTTCTTCTGTTTGTGACAAACCTTTTAAATTCTGACCCAAGAAATAAACACCGATTACGCCACTTAATTTGTCGGTAATATTACCCGCGTATCTTACTTCCTGCGAGTATTGATCGTGACGTGAAGTACCCTGCGATTTGGTTAGCGCTGCTAATTCTGAGAAATCCCGATCGTTTGTAGGATCCCAGTTCCAGAATCTCCAGGCGGTGGTTGAAGTAAGTGTTCCATTGCCGATTTTATAATCTACATTTAATGATATACCACCGATTGATTGGTTGTGTCTCCAAGGGGTATTGGTATTGATTTCTCTTGAAAAAGGATCGATTTTAGGTTGTTGATAGCCTAAATCAGAAACAATTTTAGCATACTGGCGGTATGCACTTCTTTCGGTTGTGGTAACACCGGCAATTACCAATGGATAACCTGCCGGATGCTGAATGCTTACATCGCCACTTAACAATACCTGTAATTTCTCTGAAGGGGTATAATATAGCTGACCTTTAAAGCCCAGGTTGTTCTGTCCGCTGTATCTTCGTTCTTCTCTCGTATTCCAGATGGTACCATCGCGCTGTGTACCAGAAATTGAAATTTTTGCAGCAAGATCCTTAGCAAGTGCACCAGAAACTGAAGTTTTGGCCTGAATAAAATTATAATTCCCTGCGCTCAATTCTATTTTTGCACTAGGTGTTAAAGTTGGTTTACTTGTAGTGATGTTAAACGCACCTGCTGTTGTATTTTTACCAAATAAGGTACCTTGTGGACCACGTAAAATTTCGATCTGGTCGATATCAAGAAAATCGGTAGAGGTAGCAGCCGGACGGGCATGATAAACACCATCTACATAAAAACCCACCCCAGGATCAATACCATCATTGGTTAAACCAAAAGTAGAGCCCAAACCCCTGATATTTAAAGTGGTATTTCTGGCATTCGATGCATATAATTGTACTGAAGGCACTAATTCTTTCAAACGGTTAACGTTAAAAGCACCTGCATTTTCTGCTGCACGGCCACCAATAACCGTAATTGGAATCGGCACATCCTGTAAAACCTCCGAGCGCCTTCTAGATGTTACCACAATCTCATCCAATAGTGCATTTTCTACCAAAACCAATTCTATTGGAGTATCCTGAAGTTTTAGTATCTGAAAATCCTGTGGTTTATAGCCTACCGAACTTACCTGTAAGTAAAATGGTGTTTCTTGTTTTACATTAATACTGAAGACACCTTTTTCATCGGCCACTACGGCTTGGTTTGTTCCCTTACCTTTACGGTTGCATTAGGGATTGTAGTGCCATTGGTTGTTTTAATTACCCCAGTTACGGGACTTTGGGCAAAAGCAGAACCTGCCGCAAGTAAAAATGAAAAGAGAAAAAGTAAACTTTTGTTCATGATTAGTTATATAGTTTGTTTAAATGTAGTTGATTGATGACGCGTTCGAAAGTATCTGATTACTGTTTTAGAATGGCTACAACAACAATACAAGCGTGTTTTTTGGTTTGTTTTCATAATTATTATATAAATCCTATGGATTTAGTCGACAAATATATTAAAAAATTTTAGCTGCCAAATTTTATTTTGTGATTTTTATATTAATTAAAGACCTCGCAGGTTTTGAAATAAATTGAGCATAACGATTAATACAAAAAAACGGGGCTATCGTAAACCGATGCCCCGTTTTTTTGTTCTTAAATATCTGGATATTATATTTTACTTTATGCGGTCCACCTTATCTGGTGTAATTAGGTGCTTCTTTAGTAATGGTAATATCGTGCGGATGGCTTTCGCGCATACCGGCAGCCGTAATCTGTACAAACTGCGCTTCTTGTAAAGCTTCTATAGTTGCCGCTCCACAATAGCCCATACTCGCACGTAAACCACCTATATACTGGTACATTACTTCAGCTAAAGTACCTTTAAATGGCACACGACCAACAATACCTTCTGGAACTAGTTTTTTAATATCATCTTCCACATCCTGAAAATAGCGGTCTTTAGAACCTTGTTCCATCGCTTCAATTGAGCCCATTCCACGGTAAGATTTAAATTTACGTCCTTCGTAAATAATGGTTTCGCCTGGCGATTCTTCTACTCCTGCAAATAGGGAACCTGCCATCACTGTGCTTGCACCTGATGCAATCGCTTTGGCAATGTCGCCAGTGTGTTTAATACCACCGTCAGCAATAACAGGTACACCCGTACCTTTTAAAGCTTTGGCACATTCATAAACAGCATATAACTGAGGAACACCAACACCTGCAATAATTCTGGTGGTACAGATAGAACCCGGGCCAATACCTACTTTAACGGCATCAGCACCAGCATCTGCTAAAAATTTCGCAGCAGCACCAGTGGCAATATTACCAACAATCACTTGTAAATCAGGGTATTTAGCTTTAACTTCTTTTAATTTATCAACTACACCTTTGGTATGGCCATGAGCAGTATCGATGGTAATTACATCAACACCAGCATGAACTAAAGCATCAACACGCTGTAAAGTATCTGCTGTAACGCCTACCGCAGCTCCTACCCTTAAACGGCCACGTTCATCTTTACAGGCTACCGGGTAATTTTTAACTTTCGAAATATCTTTAAAAGTGATTAAACCACTTAAGTAACCATCTTTGCTAACCACTGGAAGTTTCTCGATTTTATGATTCTGAAGAATCTCTTCTGCTTGAACCAAAGTGGTTCCTTCTGGTGCAATGATTAAATTTTCTTTAGTCATTACCTCAGAAATTGGTCTCTTCATATCCTTTTGGAAGCGTAGATCTCTGTTTGTAATAATACCAACTAGTTTATTATCGCTACTAACAACCGGAATACCACCAATTTTATGCTCTTTCATGATCTTAAAAGCATCGGCCACTACAGCTGTTTCCAACAAGGTTACAGGATCTTGAATCATACCGCTTTCCGAACGCTTAACTTTACGCACTTCTGCAGCTTGTCTGTCTATGGTCATGTTTTTATGTAACATACCAATACCGCCGTTTTGCGCAATGGCAATGGCAAGTTCGGCTTCAGTTACAGTATCCATTGCTGCAGAAATCAATGGAACATTAAGTTTAATTTTTTTTGTTAAAAAAGTGGCTGTATTTACTTCACGGGGCAGAATTTCCGAATACGCGGGTACTAAAAGTACGTCGTCATACGTTAAACCTGTGGCAATAAACTTTGTGGAATCGAGTTGCATAGCAAATAAATTAGGATTTATTATTTGCCAGGCAAAGATACAAAAATTAAGGGAAAATAAAAGCATAAAGATAAAAATGCTTAAATATTGAGCTTGCCTGACAATTGCTATCATCATAAAACACAAACCAAGGTTTTAATGAATATATGGTAACAATAACCTATTATTTAGTGATTTAATTTGATTAAACTCTAGATTTATATAAATTCATCAAACCAAATATATAAACATGATTGATTTTCTTGAAGGCACAAAAGAATGGCTGATTGGCTTTTTTGGCTTATCGGCACTTTTACAGTTGTTGCAAACTAATGATTATAGCCAGTTTATGAGCTGGAAAGGAATTAGCGCACTTATTGGTCCCTTAATCCCTTTTTTATTGGTTTTTGAAATCATTAGAATGACATTTTACCGCCGTTTTAAGGTAGTAGATTACCGCATCTCTTTCTTCTCGCTGGTACTCAACTCCTTTATTGGCCGTATTATTTCAATCGGAATGGTTTCCATTTGTATTGGTTTATTTGGAAAATATGCCATTTTTAAAACCGAAATTACCTGGTACTGGCTCATTTATGGCTATGTAATATGGGAATTTGGTCATTTCATTTACCATTTTTTAGCACATAAAGTTAGACTGTTTTGGTGTTTGCATTCTACACACCATGCACCAGAAACCATGAATCTATCGGTAAATTTTGCTCACTTTTTTCTTGAAGCACCTTATGCAGATCTAATTAGAACAACAACATGTATTCTTTTAGGCGTAAGCCCATCACTCCTCTTTTTAATTATGTTTATTGATGGAGTTTGGGGCTCTTTTATCCATATTGGAGAAAATATTTCTAAAGATGGCCGTTTCGGTTTTTTAAATAAAATAATCCTTACCCCCTCTCATCATCGTGTACACCATGCCAAAAATGCATTGTATATGGATACCAACTTCTGCAACCTGTTGCCCATCTGGGACCATGTTTTTAAAACCTACCAGGAAGAGGATAAAACGATAAAAATTGAATATGGTATTACCAGGGAGATGAAAAAACACAGTTTTTTAGATGCTTATTTCGGCGAAATTGTTC
Source organism: Pedobacter riviphilus (assembly GCF_014692875.1). Lineage (NCBI taxonomy): Bacteria > Pseudomonadati > Bacteroidota > Sphingobacteriia > Sphingobacteriales > Sphingobacteriaceae > Pedobacter > Pedobacter riviphilus. Next base: position 2,742,248 of record NZ_CP061171.1, read on the forward strand.
TTTTGGCCAAAGATGTTTGGCACGCACCAGGTATTAAAAATAAGTTTCTATACATTTTTATGCCTCCGGGATGGAGCCACACCAAAGACCATAAAACAGCAAAAATAGTAAGAACAGCATATCTGAAAACCTACAAAACTGAAATGGCCGCGCCATAAAGAAGGGAACAGAGGCATTTTATAAAATTTTGTGATGGCCATATAGACTAATTTAAAAGTTTATGAAATATGTTGTCAATTAATTGATCATATTTCAATGAATCTTTTTAATATTGCACAACCAAAAAACTAATTTTATAAATGCAGAAAAATGCTCTCAAATTTCTGACTTTAATGCTATGCATTGGAGTTACTACCCTTTATGCCCAAACTATTCAACCTGTAAAAAGAGAATTCAAGTTTGGAAAAATTGTACCGACAGAATTCGAAGTGAAAGCCTCTGGGCAGGACTCGTCTGCCTCAGCAATTAAACTGTTTGATGTTGGTGACTGTTATTTCGAATACAATACCACTGGAGGATTTATTTATGTGTTTGAACGACATATACGCTACAAAATCTTAAACAAAAATGGTTACGATCTGGCCAATTTCCAAGTAGAACTTTACAGAAATGGTAACTCTGCAAAAGAGGATCTCAGTTTTATGGATGCTGCAACCTATAATATGGTTGATGGCAAAATGGTTACTAGTAAACTGAATAAGGATGCCAAGTTTACAGAAGAGTTTAACAAAAATTATGTAATCAAAAAATTTGCGTTACCTAATGTTAAAGAAGGATCGATTATCGAGTTTAAGTATAAAATCAGATCAGATTTTACATTTACACTTCGCGGGTGGAAATTCCAATCAAGTATTCCGACGCTATGGTCTGAGTACAACGTTAAAATTCCGGAATACTTCATATATAAAAACAATACGAGTGGGTACTATCAAATTGAGCATCCAGTTCATGAAACTGTAACTGCAGCCTATATCCCTGGCTTAAGTTCTAATGCAGCTTACGACAAATATTGTGCAGCAAATGTACCTGCCTTAAAAGAGGAGCCATATGTAACTACAATGGATGATTATACCCCTAAAATTGAATTTGAACTTAGGGGCACCCAATTTCCAGGCCAAATGTATCAAGATTTTAATGGTTCGTGGCCAAAAATCATCAATGGGCTGGCTGAAGATGAAAACTTTGGTGGTTTTATTAACAAAAACAGTTATGCCAAATCGGTACTGCCAGGCATCCTAAAAGGAGAGAAAGATACCCTTGCTGCAGTAAAACTCATTTTCAACTATGTTAAAAACAACCTAAAATGGAATAAGCAATATTCGAAGTATGCTAATGAAACCAATCCAAAGAGCATCTTCGAAAAGAAAACAGGTTCATCTGCAGATATTAACCTTGCTTTGTTGAGTTTATTAAAAGAAGCTAAAATTGAGGCCTTCCCTGTCCTGATCAGTACAAGAGAAAATGGCGAACACCCAGGTTATCCTGTAGTATCGGCATTCAATAATGTAATTGGTGTTACGCAGATCGGAAATACACTTTATTTTCTTGATGCCACAGATAAAGATCTTCCTGCAGGTATGTTAGATTATGAAAACCTGAGTCACCAGGGCTTTTACATGGATTTAAAAAGCTTTAATGGAAAGTGGCTTTCTACAGAACCAAGTGTATCGAGCGAAAAGATTTTTGTTTACAACATGACGCTCGATAAAGACCATAAACTAACCGGAAAGATTAACCAATATTCAAAAGGTTATGCGGCACTAAATCTTCGAAACAAGTATAGAAAAACAAATAACGAGACTGAGTTTATTAAAAACTTTAAAAAAGATAAAGCTGGTCTTGAAATCTCGACATACAAAATCGATAATTTGGACAATCTCGACGAGTTATTAACCGAAAATATGGACGTTGTGATTGAAGATAATGTAGAAGAAGCTGGAAACCTGGTGTATTTTACACCTCTCCTTTTCGAAAGAACCAAAGAAAATTTATTTAAACTGGAACAACGAAAATTCCCGGTCGATTTTGCTTATCCATTTAAAGAAAGCTACCGCATTACGGTGAACTTTCCAGATGATTATGAAATAGACAAACTTCCTAAAGGAGGTATTTACAAACTTCCTGAAAACAACGGAACCTTTACCATTAATTATGTAACAGAAGGTAAAACCCTAATGGTGAAAAGTATCATTAATGTAAGTAAATCGCTTTATACGCCTGAAGAATATTTTGATTTAAAAGAATTATTTAAAACGGTTGTAGAAAAACAGGCCGAACAGATCGTATTTAAAAAGAAAGTATAATGAAATACTATTTAAGTTTGGCGCTTGCGCTTGTAAGTATTAACAGTGCGTTAGCACAGATGGATTATGATGTAGCAAAGATCCCTGAAAACCTGAAAAAAGATGCTGTTGCTGTAATTAGAAACGAAGAATCTTTTTTTGATGTTAAGGGTTTAGGTGAGGCAAAAATGGATTATAAAGTGGCAATAACCATTTTGAACAAGGCTGGCGAAGAATATGGCGAAATGGCTAAAGTTTACGATAAATTTAGCAGTATATACAACATTAAGGCTACCCTTTACGATGCAGCAGGAAAAAAAATAAAAGATTATAAAAGTTCAGACATTAAAGACCAAAGCCTGATTTCGGATTTTTCGATCTTCGAAGACAATAGGCTTAAACTCTTGAAATTTGTAAGTATAACTTATCCCTACACTATAGAGTATAGTTATAGTCAGGATTATAAAGGATTACTTTCTTTTCCTTCTTGGCACGACCTGAAAGATTTTGGAGTGTCAGTAGAAAAATCGGCTTACACTATCCAGAAGGCAAAAAATTACAAAATGAGGTACATTACGAGTTCCAATTTACAAACCGACTCGGTAATTAATGGAGAAAAAGTACAGTACAAATGGAAAAGTGCCAATGTTGCAGCGGTTGCTGAAGAACCTTTAAGTACCGGTATTGATAACATTTCTGCATGGGTAAAGGCTTCTCCTAATCAGTTTGAATATGATGGTTCTACAGGTAATTTTGACAACTGGAAAAATTTCGGCTCATGGCTTTTCACCTTAAATCAGGGAGGAAATAAACTTCCTGAAACAACCAAATTAATGATACAGAATTTAATAAAAGATGCCAAGACGCCAAAAGAGAAGATCAGAATTTTGTATAACCATTTGCAACAAAACACCCGTTATGTAAGTGTTCAATTGGGAATTGGTGGTTTTAGACCTATTTTAGCAGAAAAGGTTGCACAGGTAAATTACGGCGATTGTAAAGCGCTTTCTAATTATATGAAAGCCCTACTAAACGAAGCGGGAATTGCTTCAAATTTAATTGTCATCGGAAATGATATGCCTAGTTTAAACCCGAATTATTCGAGTATGGGGCAGGCAAACCACATGATTTTATGTGTTCCATTAGAAAAAGATACTACATTTTTAGAGTGTACCAGTCAATATAAACCAATGGGGTTTATTGGCTATAGCAACTCTGACCGCAATGTATTGATGGTTACTGAAAGTGGAGGGGAAATAGTGCATACCCCTGCTTACAATGCCAAAGAAAATTATCAGATCAGAAAAACCAAAATTACGTTAGCTGAAGACGGTACAGCAAGTTCTGAAATAAAATCTACTTATGGCAGCGCCCAGTTTGAAGAGAATTTTTCGATGACATTGATGGAGCCTGTTGATCTCAGAAAAAAAATAATAGAAGAGAGCCCCATTCCAGTGGCTGAGCTCATTAGCTACAAGTATACACAACCAGATAAAACAGTACCTGTGCTTACCGAAGAGATTAACTTTAAAACCAACACATTGTTAACCAAAGGTGGAGATAAGTTGTTTTTGGTGGTAAACCAGGTTAACCGCCGTGAGAGCATTCCACTTAAAGTAGAAGCAAGAAAAACATACTTTGCTGTTCCCTTTAGTTATAATGACGATGATGAAATTAGTTATATCTTACCAAAGGGCTATAATGTAGAGTTTATTCCAAAAGATATTGCAATTAACTCTGAGTTTGGATCGTACACAGCGAAATTTAGTGTTAAGGATAATATGATTGTTTATAATAGAACACAAACCATGAACAATAAAAAGTATCCGCCAGAAAAGTATAGTGAATATGTAGATTTTTACAAAAAGATTTACCAGGCTGATAAACAAAAAGCTGTTTTAGCGAAAACTTTATAATTTAGCATATGATTACTGAAAACCAATATTTTGATGGCAACGTTAAATCGTTAGGCTATGAAACCGCTGAAGGAAAATCGACTATCGGCGTTATAAATCCAGGAGAATATACCTTTGGAACAGCTCAGAAAGAAATTATGCATGTTATAGAGGGTGAATTAGCAGCGCTTTTACCAGACACTACAGATTGGCAAAGCATTAAAGCGGGCAGCAATTTCGAAATTCCTGCAAATTCATCTTTTAAAGTAAAAGCTACTGTACAAACGGCATATTTATGCCAATATAGGTAGCTAAATTTATTACAAAAAAGTCGTCATCTTGACTGAAACTTAGTGAAATGGCGAGATCTATCTCGACAGATTTCTCGACTTCACTGCAATTCACTCGAAATGACGACCTTTTGCGACCTTACTTACTTCTTCCCGATCACTACTTCAGTGAAATTCTCTGTAGTAAGGTATTTATTAGCCAATGCCAACAACTCTTCGGCAGTAATGGTCTTCACTTTTTCAATGTATTTGGTATAATAATCGTAATCAAGTCCCGAAAAATAAATGTTCTTAAATTTATCGGCATGCGAAAAAACATTCTCCAAACTACCCAACATTGATCCGAGCATATAGTTCCTAACCAGGTTCAGTTCTTCTTCTCCTATTGGTTCATTTTTCAAGATCTCGATCTCTTTATAAATCTCAGTTAAAGCAGCCGAACACACATCAGCACCAACTTCGGTTGCGATAAAAAGATAACCTGCCTGTTGCAGCGAAGAAATTCCGGAACCAATTCCGTAAGTATAGCCTTTATCTTCGCGGATGTTGTTCATTAAACGTGAACCAAAATACCCACCTAAAACCGTATTTAGAATCTGAAGTCCGGAGAAATCCTCATGTTTACGGTTTATGGCCAATTGGCCCATACGGATAGCTGATTGTAATGCCTCTGGTTTTTCGATATACACAAGCTGTTTTGCCGTCGAAACAAAATCGAAACTATTCTTTATCGCATCGCTTTTTTTCCAGTCGCGGCCAAAAGCTTCGTTTAAAAGATTAAACCCAGCATCATCAAACTTACCAGATATCACAATGGTACAATTATTAGGAGCATAGGCAGCTTTGAAATAATCAACCAGATCTTCACGTTTCAAGGCATCATAATGTTCTGCTTTAATATTTACCCCATAGGCTGTATCGCCAAATAAAGCATGGGCAAATTCCTTTCTCGAAAGGATATCATTTTTCTTCAGGTTTACCTGTAGCTTTTGCTTTTGGTTTTGGATGTAAATATCAAGCTCATGCTGTGGAAACTGACTTTCTGATAAAACATCTTTCACAATGGGTAATACCGAATGTAAATGTTTATTTAAAGTATACAGCGTAACCGATGATTGATCCTGGGCATATTCTGTTTGGAAAAATGCACCATAAAAATCAATTTGTTCGGCTATCTCTTTTGCCGATAATTTATTTGTTCCATTATTGATTAATGCGCTTACCGCAATAGCCTGTAATGGTTTTTCGAGTTTCCAGTTTACGTTATCAAAAATAAATTCGATACGTACCAGATCTTGTTCTCCAGAGTAAATAGTAAAAACGGGTACACCATTATCTAGCACTTTTTTTTCGGGCTGGATAAAATTTATTGTAGATACCTGCTTAAAATCAGGCGCCTGTTGTCTGTTAAGCATTTTCTTCAGTTAGGTAATATAAAGTAGATGATGATTTATGGTTAAAAGTTTCGTTAGATATCCTTTTGATATCTGCTGCCCCTACTTTTAAAAATTCTTCGGTTTCCCGGTTCAATATAGCAGCATCGCCCAACAGTTCGTAATAAGCCAGATTCATTGCTTTATCAAGCAGGCTCATCTCAGAAAAAACAAGTACCGATTCTACCTTGTTTTTTACTTTGGTTAATTCAGTTTCAGAAACCAGTTCGGCCTTTAATTTTTCCAGTTCAACCCAGATTGCCTTTTCTGCCGTTTCGATTGTTACACCTTCTACCAATTTACCTTCAACAATAAACAAACCCGGATCTAAACTGCTCGAAATATAGGCGTTGATATCACTAAAAAGTTTTTGTTCTTTTAACAGGCTATTGTACAAACGCGAAGACTGTCCACGAGATAAAATATCCGATAATAAATCAAAGGCATAATAATCCTGATTTAATCGTCCCGGCATTTTAAAAGCCATATAAATCGCATTTAAAGGCACGTTTGCCCTCACAGTTTCTTGTCTGGCTTCTGTTTGCGGTTCTTCCTGAACTAAATCACGGTTGTACTTCTCTCCCGCCGGGATCGGTTCGAACCATTTTTCGGCCAGCTTTTTTACCTCTTCGGTTTTCACATTGCCACCTACTACCAAAATTGCATTTTGTGGGGTATAATGTTTTTTGAAGAATGCTTTTACATCATCCATTGTTGCATTTTCGATGTGCGAAAGTTCTTTCCCTATAGTTGCCCAGCGGTAAGAATGCTTTTTATATGCCAGTGGACGTAACTTTAACCAAACATCGCCATAAGGCTGGTTCAGATAACGTTGCTTAAATTCTTCACTCACTACGTTTCGCTGTGTTTCTAAACTCTTGTCAGAAAAAGCCAGGCTCAACATCCGGTCGCTCTCCAGCCAAAATGCCGTTTCTATATTTTCAGCAGGCAAAGTGATATAATAATTAGTAATATCGTTACTTGTAAAAGCATTATTCTCACCTCCTACGCGTTGCAAAGGTTCGTCATAATTGGGGATGTTTATCGATCCGCCGAACATCAGGTGCTCAAATAAGTGCGCAAAACCCGTTTTTTCAGGGTCCTCATCACGAGCACCCACATCATATAAAATATTTAAAACAGCCATTGGCGTCGTAGCATCTTCATGCACTAAAACTTTTAAGCCATTGGCCAGTGTAAAACGATTAAAATCTACCATAAGTGACAAAGATAAATGAATTGTTGAATTGCTAAATTGTTTAATTACTTAACAAACTGATTATTATTTTTTTTTATGTTTTATAAATAATACAGGTAGCTTTTGTAATTTCTTTATTACGTCTAATTATATACTTTTACAAAAAAATTAAACCAAAAAAATATGCTTACCTATACTGTAATATCACTTATTTTAGTGGCAACAAGTCTTTTTTTACTCAATTTCAGAAGAGATAGCCAATGGCGTAAAAACAACAATGATACGTTTAGTTTTATTATCTCTCTAATTTCCACTTTTACAGGATTATTTATTGCCCTATCTGTAAATACTTTTTTAGATAATATCAACAAAAAGAACAACTTAATTAAGCTACTAAATACAACCAATTTGGCTATAGAAAATTGCCAGATGAAAACTAAGGGAATGTATTTAAATACTTCAAATTCTGGATTGAACTTAACCGAAACTTTAAAGAAAACACCAGTTGAACTGCCTAAGTTATACCCACAACTTGCCACAAATAATTTGGTTAACGACTACTTTACACCAAATGCTTTTCAAGCCTACATTGTTTGCATAGATAACATGGAAACCTTTGTTAAAAACCTTGCCAATACAGAACAAAACAACAATGGAACGAAAATTGAGATTCTTAACCGGTATTTGAAATATTTAGAATTTGCTAAAAGCATTAATAATTTAGAGATTGAAAGACTCGGTGGAAACATCACGGAAGAACAAGAAACCAGTTCATTAAAGAAAATAGTTGACCAATTTACAACCTCAAAATAACATGAAAAATATAATTATAATCTGCCTGTTAACTTTCAGCTTAGCAGCCTGTAATACAGCGACAAAAAAGGAAGAAAAAATTGATTTTACTAAATCTTACGAAACTGCGGCCCTCGCGCTTACCGATGCCCAGTTAAATTATGATGCAGCTGTAGCAAGTAAGGATACCACACGAATAGCAGCTGCAAAAATCCAGTTAGAAACTGCCAAAACAAATTATTTAAACAGTAAAACCTATTATACTGCGAATGGGGGCATCGTAAAAGCAGAGGATGAGCAATTGCTTGCTAAAGCAAATACTGCTTTGGGTAAACCAGTTAATGATACTACTACTACGATGGCTGCAGCAGCCAGAAAGTTTATAGATAGTAGTAAAGTTAATGCCGATAAAAAAGTGAAACAAGTCTTGGGCGCCATCGCAACTGGTGAAAATAAGATTAAACAAGTTTCTGATGCGGCTACCACGGGTCAAAATACTGTTAAAAATAATGTAATAAAGGCCAATGAAAGTTTAAAAAAAGCTAACGACAGCACAAAAAAGCATTTAGAAGAAATAAAAAAGCAAGGGAATGATTTGCTAAACCTGTTTAAACGTAAAGCCGATACCACTAAAAATAATTAACGTTGTATTGTCTTTTTTATAAAACTGTGATTATAGTGATACTTATTTCGAGTATTTTTGCTTTATGAATACAGCCGATTTACTGCAACGGGCATTACATTTTGATTTTTTAAGCCTCGAAGAAGGTGTACATTTATATCACAATGCAGATACTGCATCTTTAATGTTTGTAGCCAATGAGCTAAGAAAAATTCAAGTACCCAGTGGAAAAGTAACCTGGCAGATCGACCGTAATGTAAACACCACTAATGTTTGTATTGCCAACTGTAAATTCTGTAATTTCTTTCGCAGGCCTGGGCATGATGAAAGTTATATTACTGATATCGAAACCTATAAGGTAAAGATTGAAGAGACTTTCCGCTTAGGAGGAGATCAATTATTATTGCAGGGTGGGCACCACCCCGATTTAGGTTTAGCGTTTTATGCTGACTTATTCAGAAAATTAAAAGAATTATATCCTGATTTAAAACTTCACGCCTTAGGACCGCCAGAAATTGCACACGTAGCAAAACTGGAGGGCATGACGCATACCGAGGTATTAAAAGCATTAAAAGAAGCAGGTATGGATTCTTTACCAGGTGCTGGTGCGGAAATTTTAAACGATCGTGTGAGGCGCTTAATCTCGAAAGGTAAATGTGGCGGACAAGAATGGCTTGATGTAATGCGCGCATGCCATCAATTAGACATCACTACTTCGGCTACGATGATGTTTGGCCATGTTGAAACTATAGAAGAACGTTTTGAACATCTGGTTTGGATCCGCCAGGTACAGAGTGAAAAACCTGCCGATGCAAACGGATTTTTAGCCTTTATCCCTTGGCCTTTCCAGGATGACGGTACTTTATTAAAGAGATTGCGTGGAATTAGCAACAATGTAACAGCTGATGAATATATCCGTATGATTGCGTTGAGCCGTATCATGTTGCCAAACATCAAAAATATCCAGGCCAGTTGGTTAACTGTTGGAAAAACTACGGCCCAATTGTGTTTACATGCTGGAGCAAATGATTTTGGATCGATTATGATTGAAGAAAATGTAGTTTCAGCTGCAGGTGCGCCACACCGTTTTACAGCAAACGGCATTCAGCAATCTATTAAAGCCGCAGGCTTTGAACCCCAGTTACGCGGACAAAAATATAACTATAGAGATTTGCCTGAACATTTAGAAGAGCAGGTGATCACCTATTAAATGATGTAACTAGGAGGATTTGAGATGGATGGAGGAAGGATCAATGACCAACTTACAATGATCAATAGCGATTGGTTTACTAGAAGTTAATTCTTTATTCCATAATGTAGGCAGAAGAAAAGACACGCTTATTTCTTTATCGATCCTAAAATCTCATAATCTTGAAAATCCTGATCAAATAAAAGGAAGTAGAATCAAAGCTCTACTTCCCTACCTCAAACTAAACATTACCTAATTAATAATGTCAATATTTCAGAGTGCTGTTATAGTTTTTTACCGTCTCTTAAAAATAAGTTTGCGATGGTAATTACGCTGGCTTTATCTAAAGGCTCATCAAAACTTTCTACCGCTACAGCTTTGGTAATACCTGCATTACCACCAATACCCACAATGTTTGCACCAGCTTGTACGGTTAAATCCTCACCGGCATAAACAGCATCAACAGCTGCAACACCTGAGTCGTTTGCCTGTCCAGAAGCACCAAGGCTAACCCATGGTTTATATACTGTTGTACCTGCAGCAGTCCGCATTTGACGAATATGAGATGCATGGCGTGCTTCTACCGAGTGGATCTGCAAAGCTGTTTGTAACACACCTGGGCTAACCAATAGGTTTCCTGCCTGCCCCTTATATGCCCTTACTCCTGTATCTTCAAAACCCTGGGCTACCGCTAAAAAGGTATTATAATCAGAATATACGGTAGCAAATGCCCCACCTGCTCTAAAATCTGTGTCGGCATAAGCAATTGGTGCGCGGGCAGAACTACCCAGAGCACCTACCAATAAATCAACGTGTGCTTTTTCGTGATCGCGAATGGTAGTAATGGCAGCTTGGCTGGCTGCATTTGGAAAATTAAAAGTCACATCAGTTACTGCTGATCCCGGAGTTTTGCCTACAATACAGTGATTATAAAAATGGTATTCCAAATACTCTAGCGATAAAGCAAAGTTTAATACATCAACAACTGCAGCAGGTAAAGCTGTTTGTCCGTACGCTTTTTGAAACATTGAACCTAGGGCTAGCGGCATAGCAGCCAAAGAGATTTTTTTGCCCATATTGAAAAAGCTTTTCATAGCGGCTCTTCTCGGATTTAATCTCTCATAGATTTCACCGTCAACTTTTTCAATTTCTTCTAATATATTTACGATATTCATGATTTTCTGATTTTAAAAATTAAAGATTGATTACATTAATTTTAGTTTTGATGTATTTCTGAGCAGCAGTCAAAACCTTATCTGGTGTTAAAGCAGCATCTAATCCAGCTGAGTTATTGGCTCCCAATGAAGCAAGACTATTAAGGTCTGCAAATGATCCGTTTGAAATTAAATCACGAACATAGGCAGCATGACGGGCTTCAACTGAAACAATTTTACCGGCTAATAATAAATAAGTTCCGTTTTTAATTCTTGGCCCTGCTCCGTTATAAGCAGAAACGCCTAAATCTTCAAAAGCCATAGCAGCACCTAATACACTACTTGCGCTGGTAAAATCAATTGATGAAAAATCTACCTCTAAACTTCCAATTGCAGCTGTACCTAAAGCAGCTTTAAAAAACTCCCTGTGGGCAATTTCATGAAACTGGATATCCTGAAAATATGCTTTTTGTGCTGTGGTGAAAGCTGCAGGAGGTGCTGAAGCAACCTTAACATAAAACGCTGCTTCTAACTGTTCTAAAGCATAAGCATAATTTAATACACCAAAATCATCTTTAAAATCTAAAGTTACTCCCCCATTCATTGTTGGGTTTTCGTAACCACGATCTTTTTTACAACCGGCGGCTACCAAGGCAATACCTGCAGCGCCTGCACCTGCATACTGAAGAAAAGATCTTCTGCCTACAGTTTTGTCAAATAAACTTTTTTCCTGAAGTTCATTTTTTGTTTCTAGTTCATTGTGTTTCATAGTAATCTATGTTTAGTGGTTTTGAATTCGTTTGATGATACATACGTGACAATCAGAACACTGGTTTTTTTGATTTGCATTTTTTTTTATAAGCGCATTTTAATACATTCACCAACCTATAGTTATGACAACATTAAAAGCCATTATTGTTGATGATGAGGAGTTTGCCCGGTCATCATTGTTTTTTTTACTGCAACAGAACTGTGCACAGGTAGAAATTACTGGTATTGCAAGATCTGTAGCGGAGGCAAAAGATATTCTGGCACACCATCCTATTGATTTAATCTTTCTGGACATAGCCATGCCCGGAGGCAATGGCTTTGAACTGATTCCTGATGCACAAAAACACAATGCAGCCGTTATATTTACCACTGCTTACGATCAATATGCATTAAAAGCGATTAAGGCAAATGCATTGGATTATTTGTTAAAGCCAATTGATATTGATGAACTTAAAATAGCTGTGGATAAGGTTTTTCAGCACATTAAACGCTTTAGAGGTCAGAATGAAAACGACGAAAGAATCAATAATCTGGCATCCAGTTTAAGCTCGAGATCAGAAATAAGGAAACTTACACTCCCTTATGGCCAGGGTTTTAAAATGATTGATATTGATGATATTATTTATATTGAAGCAGATAGCAATTATTCTATTGTACACTTAAACAACCATGATAAAATAACGGTTTCGAAAGTTTTACGGGAATTTGAAGAGCTTTTACCAGGCGATCAATTTGTTCGGATCCACAAGTCGAGCATTATCAACCTTAACCATTTAAAAGAATATAATTCTAAAAACGGACTTCAGGTTTTCTTAAAAAATGGAGAAAGCATTAATATTTCGAGAAGAAGAGCAAGCGATTTTTTTGAAAAAATAAAGTTATTTACAAAGGCAAACAGTGACCATTAAACGACGCATAAAAGCGCTTTTATTTGCCCAAAAAGCAATTCTGAGGTTAAACTTCGGCCGTGTTTTTATTGCTTTTTTATTCGGGATCATTGTACTTGGCATACCGGAAATACTGCTTGCCCAAACCACTTATCTCCCTCATTATAATACTAAAAGTGGGCTCGCCAGCAATAACTGTTATTACATTTTACAAGATAAAAAAGGTTTTATATGGATCGCCACCGATAATGGTTTGAGCCGTTTTGACGGGACAAATTTTCAGAATTTTACCATCGAAGACGGACTTCCAGATACCCAGATCCTTCAGATGAAAGAGGATAAAGAGGGCCGGTTGTGGTTTTTTGCCCTGAATGGTCAGCTGAGTTACTTAAAAGAAGGAAAGTTTTATAACCAGGATAATGATGAATTGCTTAAAAAACTAAACTTTAATACTGTAATTGTTTCCTTTTTAGTAGATAAATCGGGACGGATCTGGCTTGGAACAAACGCCAACCTGATTGTTTGCTGGGATGGTAAAACCATCAAAAAATACATTTCTCCAAATTTAAACGATAAGTTTATCAATGCCTTTATTCATGAGGATGAGCAAGGTAATATATTTGCATACAGCGACTTAAGCGTACAGAAATTTAATGGGAAAACTTTTTCCGTGATCAGTTCAAAAGTACAGCCCCTTTCTTACATGACTGCTGCGAACAGCAGCCACAGATCTATGTTTTACCTAGACAGTGGAGGATTAAAACAATATAGGCATGGAAGCATCAACGATCTCATCCCTATCCCTCAAAATCTGATCAAGAACATGTCGGGATATTTTTATTACGATGTTACAACCAAAGAAGTTTGGTTGTCTAATGCCAATGGAGCCTTTGCACTCGATAAAAGCGGAAAAACAGTGCAATATCTTCAGGATATTTCGGTTAATCAGGTCATCAAGGATAATAACCAGAATATGTGGTTTGCCACCAATCAGGGAATTTACATGCTCCCTAATGCGAATAACCGGTTATCGATTATTGATGCAGAATCTGGTCTGAGCAGCAATGTAATCAAAAGCATTACCAAAGATGGAAAAAATCGCCTGTGGCTGGGTACCGATGATGCAGTAATTGACGTATTAACCATCAACAATTATCAGGTTGATGAGATTGGGTTAGATGATTTTAAGAAATATAAAACCATTAAACAGATTACTTTCGACCCAAAAGACCAATCTATATATTTTGCATCCGATTATGGAATGGGTGTTTTCAAAAATATTTATAACAGCAGTAATGAAGCAAGTTATTTAAAGGAATCTAATAACTCGATGTTCGTAATTAAACACTTTAGCTTGAGTGAAAATAACAATCATCTTGCCTTAGCCTTATCGTCTGGCGTTGTTTTCTTATCAGACAGGAGAAAGAAATTTGAGTTTAACGCTGCAAAATACCGTGAAAAAGAAGATTTTTTTAAAGATAGATCTTACCATGTTTTTTATGACCGGGAAGGCAATTTGTGGTTTTCAAATATTAATGGACTTTCTCAATTTTCGAAAGGAAAATTAATTAAACACTACGAAAATCATCCTTTACTTACCAAAAGGATAAACGACATTCAGCAGCTTACCGATGGTACATTAATTTTAGCTACTGATGGCTATGGTTTAATTTTTTATAAGAACAATCAGATTACCCGGCAGATTACCCAAAAAGATGGCCTGACCAATAATATCTGTACCAAAATATTTGTAAAAAACAATGAAATATGGGTATTAACCAATAAAGGCGTTAATAAAATAGCCGATTATCCCAGTCAACCCACTGTAGCTAATTTCGACTATGGCAAAGATCTTTTAAGTGATGATATCAACAGTTTGTTCATTGATGATAGCACCGCTTATTTTGCAACAAATAAAGGCCTAATCTTATTTAAATACAATAATAAAAACATCGTTAGGAATCTTCCTAAAGTGTACGTTACTTCTATTATTAAAGACAACGAGCGCTTGCCTGTTGATCAAGACAATTTTACTTTCGAAACTGGTAACAACACCATTCTGTTTACCTTTAGTGCAGTCGATTTTACGACCAGCGATATTACCTATCGTTACCGTTTAAATGAAAATTCGGCCTGGGTAGAAACCCGTACGAGGCGATTGGATTTTTCTTCGCTACAATCAGGCGATTATGTCTTCGAAGTAAGCGCAAAAAGCCAAAATGGCAATTGGGGCGAATCTGCAAAAATCGCATTTACCATTAAAAAGCATTTTTGGCAAAGCCTATGGTTTTTATCTATTTTAATATTGTTAGTTGCCTATATCTTTTACAAGGTAGCCGTTTACATTACCCGCAAGCAAAAAGATAAGGAGCAAGCACAATTGTTATTAAAAAACAAAGTACTCATGCTGGAGCAGCAGGCTTTGCAGGCGATGATGAATCCACACTTTGTATTTAATGTGATGAACTCCATTCAGCATTACATAAATACACAGAATACGGCTTCTGCCAATAAAGTTTTAACGGGATTTGCCAGGTTGATCAGAAAAAACCTGGAAATCTGTACAAAGAGCTATATATCACTTGAAGAAGAACTAGAATACTTAAACCTGTATCTGAAACTGGAGAAGAACCGCTTTGGTAATAAATTAGCCTATATTTTTAATGTGGATGAAGATATCGACAAAGAAGAAACCTTTATCCCATCTATGTTGCTTCAACCCTATGTAGAAAATGCAATATGGCATGGCATTATGCCAAAAGAAACCGGTGGTGAAATTCAGATCAACATTAAACTGAAAGATAAATTCTATCTTAACATCGAAATTATTGATGATGGGATTGGAATAGACAACTCTTTAAAGGATAAAAAGGAAACACATATTAGTAAGGGGATGCAGCTAACCAAAGAAAGATTGCACCTTTTAGGTCAGATTGGAGCAAAACCTATACACTTAAATGTTAGGCAGAATGCCACAAATGGCACAACAGTATCCATTTCTATACCGTTAAAATAGAGAATTTACCGTTTACTCAATTATTAATACCACTCACTAAATAGAATCTTGATCGAGCCTTGTTTAGCCTTAAACTTGTGTTAGAAATAAACGATAGTGTTTATCAAAGACGTTCTTATAGAATTGATATAGATATTTAATAACCTAACCTAAAACTATATCTTAATTCAGGTTTCATTTGTGTGTTGAAAGCGGTCTTGTTTTTAAAAGCGAGACCGCTTTTTTTATGACCAAAAATTCTATTTTTGTATATGCCCAATCACAACATCACCAGGCACATCGAAGCCCTTGTATTTTCTTCCAGCCAAAGCATAGGTACGCAAGAAATTATACTTGCCTTAAATGCAGTTTTCAATGAAGAATTTACCGAAGCACAGGTGTTCGAAAGCATAGAACAGATTAAGGAAAAATATAGCCATGATGATTTGTCAATCGAATTGGTATTCTTAAACAATGGTTATCAGTTTCTCACCAAAAAAGATTACCATGAAACGGTTAACCAGCTTCAGTTACATCGCTCAAAGAAAAAATTAAGTCAGGCTGCTATGGAAACGCTGGCCATTATTGCCTACCGACAGCCCATTACTAAGTTAGAAATTGAACAGATAAGAGGTGTAAATTCAGACTATTCAGTGCAACGCCTGCTAGAAAAAGAGCTCATCAGTATCGATGGAAAAGCAGAAACGCCCGGTCGACCTATTCTGTACAGCACCAGTACACTATTTATGGATTATTTTGGCTTAAACAACCTAAACCAGCTTCCTCAGTTAAAAGATATCGTAAAAGAAGAAAATGCTGTAGGAGAAAATGTGGAATAAATAAATTAATTAATTTACTTCCAGGTTGTTATTAAAAAAAGTTTTTTGTATTTTTAAACTATAAAAGCAATTTTTATTTTTGTGTTATGAAAGCGCCAAAGAAACTCCCAACTAAGCCGACTACTAAGAAACAGGTAGACGAAGATGATGATCTTGAAGATGACGATATTCAAACAACAAAAAAGAAGCCTCAAGATGATGACGATGATGATTTTGATATCCCATTAGATGATCTTGATAATTTCGATAATTTCGACGATGACGACGACGATTATTAATATTTAAAAAGCATATATTTGAAAAAGCATCCGACCGCTTGGTAGGATGCTTTTTATTTTAAAATCTGCCCATGCAAGTTATATCTGTAAGCAATTCATCATTAAAAAAAGACTTTCTAAACACCCCAAAAATCCTGTATAAAAACGATAAAAACTGGATCTGTCCATTGGATAGTGAAGTAGAAAATGTTTTTAATCCTGAAAAAAACACCTTTTTTGCGCATGGAAAATGTACCCGCTGGGTTTTAAAAGATGATGCAGGAAAACTGATCGGCCGTGTAGCAGCTTTTATAAATGAGAAAAAAGCTTACCATTACGACCAGCCAACCGGCGGGATGGGTTTTTTTGAATGTATTGATGATGAAAAAGCTGCCTTTCTTTTATTCGATACAGCTAAAAACTGGTTAACCGAAAATGGCATGAAAGCAATGGACGGTCCCATTAATTTTGGCGAAAATGATAGCTTCTGGGGCCTACTGGTTGAGGGCTTCACTCCCCCATCGTTTGGTATGAACTATAACTTTCCATACTATCAGAAATTTTTCGAGAAATATGGTTTTGTTACTGAATATGAGCAATTAACCAATCACATAAACCTTACTATTCCTTTTCCAGAGCGCTTTACCAAAATTGCCAACTGGGTAAGAAATAAACCAGGTTATACTTTCGAATATTTCAGCAAAGCCAATTCCAGTAAATACATTAATGATTTAATGGAAATTTACAATGATGGCTGGCAAAGTTTTGAAAACTTTGTTCCTATTAAAAAAGAAACCCTCGAAGAGAGTTTTAAAAGCATGGAACCCATTATGGACGAACATTTGATCCAGTTTGCCTACTTTAACGGCGAACCAGCATCATTTGTAGTGTTGATTCCTGATGCAAACCAGATGATAAAAGGTTTTGATGGAAAACTGGGTTTAATCGAAAAAATAAAGTTTGCTTACCGTCGCTGGGTGGGGGTTACGCGCATGCGCGCCATTGTTATGGGTACTAAACCTAAATTCCAGAAACACGGCTTAGAATCAGTTCTTTTTATCCGTTTGGGAGAATATGTATTGCCTAAAAATCAGTACAAAGAACTCGAATTGAGTTGGGTAGGCGATTTTAATGAACAGATGATTGCCATACATAAAGCTACAGGTGCAACCTTTGGCAAAAAACATTTGACGATGCGCAAGATATTTTAGTTATTTATCGTCATTTCGGCTGAAACTTACTAATTTTTTCATCACCGGCGAAATGGATAAATCTTTAAACTGTACTTATAGATTTATCCATTTCGTTATACTTCAGCCGAAACGACGGTTTTGAGATATTCCATCATCCTCGTTAAAAACGAGAGTGCACGAGAACAGCGATTTTATCGCCATTTCCCTTTCCGCATTCTAGATCTCGCTGGCCCTCATTATAAATAACCTACGCGCTTTTATATTTCGGCAGATTAATCAACAGTACACTTCCCAAAATAATCACCAGCCCGATCACCTGGGTAAGGCCAATTACCTCATTGGTGAATGTTAAGCTTAATAACACTGCTACTACTGGGTTTACATAAGCATAAGTACTCACCTGTGTAGCCGGACGCACTTTTAACAACCACACATAGGCACTAAACGCTGCAATTGAACCAAACAGAATAAGATAAACGATAGATAACCAAGCATCAAGCGGTATGTTTCCCCAATCGAGTAATTTAAATTCTGATTTCAAAATACTACCTGGAAAGAAAGCCAAACTGGCCATCAACATCTGCCAGCCTGTGTTAACAGAAACCGAGCTACCGGTAGTGGGATGATATTTTGAATAAAGCGATCCTCCAGCCCAGGCAATCGGCCCAAAAACAAGCAGTACCATACCAATAATCTGTAGATTACTTTGAGGTTTATCAAGCGACTGCCTAATCTGATCGCCAAACAAGAGCACAACCCCTAGAAATCCGATGATCAAACCTGAAACGATATATTTATTACTCAGATTTTCTTTCCAGTGTGATTTATCTAAAATAACAAACCATATTGCTGCCGAGGCCACCATAATAGCCACTAAACCGCTCGGAATAAACTGCTCTACCCAAATTACGATACCATTCCCCAAGCCAAGCATTAAAATTCCACTTACCGCAGCAATTTTTATCGTTTTTTTATTAAAAATGTCCTCTCCTTTTATTTTGCACCAAGTTAACATCAAAACTCCCGCAATTGAAAAACGGACTGTTCCCAAGATAAATGGCGGAAACCCAGCCAAAGCTTTTTGGATAAAAAAATAGGTAGAACCCCATACGATATATACGATGGCAAATGCGAGGTAAACCATTACCGGAGATGCCTTTTTATTTAAATTTGTCATGATTTTTATTTTTCGGGAATAATCAATTGTTGCTGTTCTTTTACCGTTTCTAATACAATAGTTGTCTTCACCGATAAAATATTAGGAACCTTGCTAAACTCATCGCGTAACAAAGCCATTAACGATGCCGAATCAGTGGTTCTTACTTTCACCAAAAAACAATCATCACCAGCTATTACATGCACCTCCTGCACGTCAGGGATTTTCGCTAATTCGTTTGCGGTGTCATTACAACTGAAGCTTTGCGAAGATTTAATGGAGATAAAAGCCAACAACTTTAAGTTAACCGCAACAGGATTTACCTTGGCATTGTATCCGGTAATTACATTCTTTTTTTCCAGCTTTTTTACGCGCTCCAATACGGCTGAAGGAACAAGATCCAATGCCTTTGCTAAATCTACATTCGAGATCCGGGCATTATCTTGCATAAGTTTAAGTATAGCCAGATCGATATGATCCAAACTAAAATTGTTTTCGATTACCATTCTATAAAACTATAAATATTTAGAATAAAATTCAAAATATTTTAATAAAAAATGAATTTTATTCTTTAATATAATTTTATAATGACAATTAGTCGGAAAAACAATAAATAAGCCACATTTTATATTCCCAGCTTATCATACAGATCGATCACTTTTTTACGAAGTTTATTAATCTCCTCTTCTTTTTCTATTAGTTCCTTTTTAAGCGCGGTTAGTTCTTCAGATGAATTAGATCCTTCTGATTGTCCAGCAATCAGCTGCATTACCGGAACCTTAAAAGTTTTGGAAATCTGGAGTAAACGGGAAATATTGAGATCGGTCTGACCCGTCTCTATTTTGCAGAAAGCCGGAGTAGAAATATTAAGCTTTTTAGCGGCATCCGCCTGACTTAAACCTAAGGCCAACCTACTTTGCTTAATGTGATCTCCAATGCTTTTCATAGTTTTTTAGATATTGGATACTAGATGATATGAGAGACTGAAGCACTCTCAAATCTCATGTTTCATAGCTATTTCTTCAATGCAGCTGCCAGCTCGGGTAGATCGAAACCAGCATAATTGCCAGAGCTCATCATAAGCAGGTTAGCATCTTTATAGTTGAGGCTTAACAAATAGTCTTTTAATTTTGCTGCATCATTAAAAAACTTCAGTTTTGGATTAGCAAAAGCCTGCTGAACATCGTCCTCAGAAAAAGGCTCCATCCGCTTTTGTTCGAAAGATTTAATATCAATAAATACGATTGCCTCATCGGCTTTATCCATCGCGCCTGTATATTCTTTCAGGAAATCCTTGTTCAAACTGCTAAAAGTATGCAATTCGATACAGGCTACTAATTTACGGTTAGCAAACTGTGCTTTAACTGCATCGATAGTGGCTTTTAGTTTTGACGGTGAATGCGCAAAGTCTTTGTAAACGTTGGTCGATTCATCAGCTGATATGACCTCTAAACGCTTAGCTGCGCCAGTAAACGAAGAAATAGCCTCATCAAACTCGGCTTCACTAATTTCTAATTGTTTGCACACCAATTTAGCTGCATTTAGATTCATCAGGTTGTGATCACCAAATATTTTTAAAGCTGTTTCTTCGGGAAGCAGATAAGTTACCCCGTTTCTAATTTCATGTGCTGGAATGGCATAACCAATTTTTGAAACATTAGCTTTTGATTGCGTTACAATTTCATTTAAATCAGCGTCAGCCTTACAGTAAATCAAGGTACCATTAGGCTCAATGGTATCTATAAATTTATCAAACTGCAAAGTATAATCAGCATAAGTAGGAAAAACATTGATGTGATCCCATGCAATACCACTAATTACCGCAACATTTGCCTTGTAAAGATGAAATTTAGGTCTTCTATCAATCGGCGAAGACAAATATTCGTCACCCTCAATAACCATTATAGGCGCTTCTTCGGTAACTTTCACCATAGTTTCGAAACCAGCCAGCTGTGCGCCCACCAAATAATCGAAATCGCGTTTATAATAATTAAGCACATGTAAAATCATACTGGTAATAGTTGTTTTACCATGACTACCACCAATTACGACGCGTAATTTATTTTTACTTTGCTCGTATATATATTCAGGATAAGAATAAATTTTAACACCTAATTCTTGTGCCTTCAATAACTCTGGATTATCTATGCGGGCATGCATGCCTAAAATCACAGCATCTAAATCATTTGAAATGCGATTTTCATCCCAACCCATTTCAGTCGGTAATAAACCATATTTATCCAAGCGGGATTTTGCAGGCTCGAAAATCACATCATCAGATCCTGAAATTTGATATCCTTTTTTATGTAAGGCGATGGCCAGATTGTGCATCGCACTTCCACCAATCGCAATAAAATGTATGCGCATATAATTTAATTATTGAAAGAGAGAAAGATTGAATGAGAGAATGGGTATGGTGTTAAAAATCAATCATTTTCTCATTTAAAATTCAATCATTATTTTTTCTCGAACTGAGCCGCAACCCAATCGCCATTTTGTTTATGATCAACATATTTAATGCCATATTTAGCACATTCCGCGGTAATCATGCTCAAATCCGGATCGAGGTAAAAACCACTGAAGAAAATCTTACCCCCTCCTTTTAATACTTCAGCGTAGCGATGGATCTGATCCAGCAGGATATTTCTATTAATATTGGCAAAGATTACATCGTATTCATCATCAGGAATCACTTCTTTACTACCACAAAGTGCCTTTAAATTATCTACCTGGTTAAGCGCAGCATTTTCTACCGTACTCTCGTAACAGATATCATCATAATCGATAGCCAGTAAACTTTTAGTACCTAGTTTTGCAGCCAGAATAGCTAAAATTCCGGTTCCGCAGCCCATATCGAGGATGTTTTTATCCTTTAAATCGGCTGCCAAAATATACTGCATCACCATGGTGGTAGTTTGGTGGTGACCAGTACCGAAAGCCATTTTAGGATCGATCACAATCTCGTACGGATATGATGGCTGAGGCTCATGAAAGGTTGCCCTTACATAACATACATCATCAATAATCAACGGACTAAAATTTTTCTCCCATTCGGCATTCCAGTTTTCGTCCGCAACATCTTCTAAAGTATAATCCGTTACAAACTCTTCGCTATAATTACCCAGCAGGTCTTTTAATTCCTGCTCGTTAAAGTTGTCTTTGATTACGAAAGCCGTAAACCCACTCTCACTATCTTCAAAAGTATCGAAACCTAAATCGGCAAGATCACTAATAAGCAGATCCTGTTGATAGTCTTCGATACTTTTGAATGTAAATATTGCTTTTATGTATTGCATCTAGCTGTTTAATGCTTTAATAATATCTGTAAAATCGCGCGACTTTAATGATGCACCACCAATTAGACCGCCATCAATATCGTTTTGAGAAAATAAGCTCGCCGCATTGCTTGGGTTACAGCTTCCGCCATATAAAATGGTCGTATCATCAGCCACATTAAAACCATAATTAGCTTGGATTTCACTGCGGATAAAAGCATGAATATCTTGCGCCTGCTCTGGAGAAGCGGTTAAACCAGTGCCAATAGCCCAAACTGGCTCGTAAGCAATAACCAATTTTTTAAAGTCTTCTTCAGCTAAACTAAAAATACCTTCTACCAATTGTTTTTTTAATACTTCGTAATAACTGCCGTTGTTACGCTCGTCTAAAGTTTCGCCGATACAGAAAATCGGGGTTAAGCCATTGGCTAAAGCAACTTTAGTTTTTTCAGCTAATAAAGCATCGCTTTCAGCGAAATACTGCCTGCGTTCTGAGTGGCCTAAAATCACATATTCTGCACCAACAGATTTCACCATTTTAGCCGAAGTTTCGCCTGTATATGCACCACTTTCTTTATCGCTAATATTTTGAGCGCCAATTTTAACATCGTTACCACCCAATTTTGCCAAGCTGTTTAAATGAATAAACGGTGAGCAAATAATAGCCAGCTGATCGCCTTTGCGTTCATCTTTAACCATATTTACGATTTCGCTGAATAACGAAACACCTTCGTTATAATCTAAGTTCATTTTCCAGTTACCGGCAACAATCTTTTTTCTCATTTTGTATTAGTTTTATTTTAATTAAAAGGTCTTATTGGTCCTAAATTTTGTTCGGGATCTGTTATGTCAATTACAAGTGTTTTTGCAAATGCATCACCCGCCCGCTGATGTTTTTCTGAATTTTTAACAAGAAGAAATGCAATGAACCCAAAGCAAAAAAAGTCGATAGGATCAAAAAAACGTCGTTTAACTGCTTGGGTAAACCCAATTTTTTCGCCATGCAAGGTTACAACTTTTAAATTAAATGATTGATGCCCTAACGTAGCTCCATACATACCTTCTGCAACCACGAAATAAAGTAACCAAAAGATAAAAACAAGCAAAACGCCACTTCCTGATATGGCATATTTTCCTTCTTCAGTATGATCTCCAAAAAAAATAAGATAAGCAACAAAACAGACAAAAAAGAGTCCGTAATCTAAAATAGATGCATTAATTTTTTTTGTAATATTAGCTTTATATTTCCTCATGGTTAAAATCGCCTATACGATTCGGTTAATTCAAATACTTTGGTCAGGATGTTTTTTCAACCTCATTAAAGGCTACATCCTTTCTGGCAAACACCTTTTCGGTTGTTTCGAACATTTTATTCAGTTTATAGGTGTCGAAACCGCTAGCACCTCCCCAACTAAAATCGGGTATATGGTGTGGAGGAAAGCCCGCGCCAAAAACATTAGCCCCAATACCAACCACACTACCTGTGTTAAACATGGTATTTATGCCCGATTTAGCATGATCGGCCATAATTAAACCACAAAACTGCAGGTTAGTATTGCGCATTTTTTTGCCTTCGTAATCGTAAAGTTTTACTTCGGCATAGTTGTTTTTTAAATTAGAATTGTTGGTATCGGCACCTATATTGCACCACTCGCCCATTACCGAATTGCCCAGATACCCCTCATGGCCTTTGGCCGAATTGCCCCAAATTACCGAATTATTAATTTCGCCACCGGCACGACTGTTTGGACCAATGGTAGTGCCCGAGTATATTTTAGCCCCCATTTTTACAGATGAATTTTCGCAAAGGGCAAAAGAGCCTCTTATTAAACTACCTTCCCACACTTCAGCATTTTTACCAATGTAAATAGGTCCGTAGGCACTATTTAAAACACTGCATTCTACTTTGGCACCTTCTTCAAGAAAAATATCATCGCCGAGCAACTGATTGGTACTGCTTAACTTTGTCGAACTGCGTCCTTCGGTTAACAATTTAAAATCTTTTCTGATCTCGGTTGGATTATTTCCGAAAATATGTTCTGGATAAACAATATGTGTAAAATTACCTGTGTATTCTACCGGCTTTAGCGATTTAACCGATTCTAAGTCGTGCTGATCTGCGATATATGCGATTATGACATCTCTTTTGTAAAGCACTTCACCTGCTTTAAGCTTATCTACGGCGTTTAGCAAAGCTTCATCTGGACAAACAGAACCGCTTATAAACAAATCGGCATTGGATTTTGGTGCAAATTTTACAGAGAGGTAATCTTGGGTATGAAAGCCAAAATCGGCCTTTAAATATTTAGCCCATTTCTCGGCAATGGTTAAAATCCCTATGCGTAAGTCGGCAACAGGCCTGGTAAACGTAAGTGGACGTAGGGACATCCAAGAAGAATCATCAAATAGATTGATTGTCATAAGTAGCAAAAATAAAAAAAGTCCCGATGCTTTTGGCAAAGGGACTTCAAAAAATGCTTTTTGTTGCTAAAATTATTTCTTAGCGTAACGGTTTTTGAATTTATCGATACGTCCTGCTGTATCAACCAATTTCATTTTACCAGTATAAAAAGGGTGAGAAGTATGTGAAATCTCTAATTTGTAAAGAGGATACTCGTTACCATCTTCCCATTTAATTGTTTCTTTAGTATCTACGCAAGATTTTGTTAAGAAAGCATACTCGTTAGACATGTCTTTAAAAACAACTGGTCTGTAGCTTGTTGGGTGCAAATCTTTTTTCATTTGAATATTATTTTTAGTTATTTGTGTGAAAGCATCAAGAACATTCTTGCAATTTGCTGGCAACAACGCTTATGACATTTCCTATTAGTCTTTCTACCTCTATTTTAGAGGATGCAAATATCTTAATTTTATTTTTGATTTACAAGCCTAAATAAAGAATTTTAAATTATATGTTTTTTCTGCCTTTGGAAGAGCTAAAACACATCAGTGGCCCATTAAGGCAAATTAAACTTTTTAAGCTGAATATTGTTTTTCAGATATTTAAAAAATATATGTAAATTTGATATATGAGAAAACACGGCGAATTAGATGGCATCATCCATGCAGATAGCAGCGGAAAGCTCTACATTAAAAGTCCTGATTTTTTTGCACAGCCAAGGGTTATCCAAATGGTGGGTGCATTAATGCAATCGAGTATTTTTAAAAAGATAGAAAAGGATAAAAACAAGAAATAACCTTATAGATGCCTTTTAACCTACTTTTATTCCCTCTTGTAGGCGGCTACTATATATTAATCAGGTTCAGGTACCTGCGGTATGTACAATATCGGCTCGAAAGCCAGCGTATATTATTAAACTCCGCTTTTGCAGGTATCTTATTACTCGGCGCATGTTTTATACTAAGGGCGATTTTTATTGCCATCTGGCCAGAAACCATTGAATGCCTTAGCAAATTACTCCCAATCCATGCGCCTTATTTCGGCACTACCAGCCTATCGTTATTAGTTGCTGTAGCCGCCACAGAAATTGCCAATCTTTTCATTAACCGACTAAATGCCATTAGAAGGGCTATAGCAACATCAGGAAATGAATTTGAATTATTACTAAGTTCATCTTTTTTTGATGCCCACCTTTTACAGTTTACTATGGATAGTGGAAAATTCTATATTGGGTGGGTAAAAGAATTACCAAAGCCATTTACCACCAGTTATATCCGCATTACTCCTGCTTTTAGCGGTTACCGCAAGGCTGATGATAAGGAATTGGTTTTTACCACACAGTATTTAACGGTTTATGCCAGTTATATAGAAGATGGTTCTGTAGCAAATACCGATGAATTGAAAACAGATCTCGTACTGAAAGCGGATAAGATCAATTCTATTTCTTTTTTTGATATGGATATGTACAACCGCTTTAATCCATCACAGGAAGAAGCATCCTAATCCTTTTTCGGACTGTATTTGTTCCAGGTTTCTATTTTAGCCTTCTGACGGGCAATATAGGCATCGGCAATTACTTCAGCAGAACTCGAGCCTTCAACCGTTTCCAGCAGTTCCTTTAGCTTATACTGATCTACATCAGCCTTATACAAAATCTGGATGAGCTTCGGAAAATCGTTATCAATCAGGTAAGCAAAGGCATCAACCATCGCATCCCGCAACTGATCCTCAGAAAGATGATCTGGTATATCGAAATCTTTGTTGATGATACTAATTAACGACATAGAATAGGATTTTTATGATTATTGGATTTTAAGATCATGGTTATTAGAATATGATTGATTAATACTGGGTTTAGGCAATTTGCCCTCCTCCCAAGAACCACAGGCCAAAATTAACTAAACCTGATAATAGCGGCAGCTCCGATTCTTCATCGAAACTATAGCGGTTAGCAGGGCTACAGATACTATGGAATACGGAACCGTTCGTTTTCAAAAAAAGTAAATATATTTAAATTGACACCCCGTCTTGCAGGTACCCTCTAAAAGAGGGAAATAAAGCAATCGCATCTACATTCTTCTACACCCATTTAATTTCCTGGCAGATTTCAATCAGTACGCCATTGGTATCTTTTGGATGCACGAAACACACCATTTTATTATCAGCCCCTTTTTTTGGCGATTCGTTAAGCAGCACGAAGCCTTCTTTGTGCAAACGCTCCATTTCGGCAAGAATATCATCAACCAGAAAAGCAATGTGATGGATCCCCTCTCCTTTTTTCTCGATAAATTTGGCAATTGCACTATCAGGAGCTGTAGATTGGAGCAATTCTACCTTATTTTCGCCGGTTTTAAAGAAAGCCGTATTTACAAATTCGGATGCAACCTGCTCTGTTTTATAGCAATCGGTATTGAGCAGTTTCTGATAAATGTTTATAGAACTATTAAGGTCTTTTACCGCGATGCCGATGTGTTCTATCTTATTCATAGATTATAAGGTTATGTGAATGTAAAAATGCGGCTTTTCTCTATAAGGTCATAGCTATTATTTATAATTGTTAAATAAGTTTTTTCGTATCTTTGTGTTATAATTAACAGAATAGAGATGAAACAGCCGATATATTTAGATAATAATGCTACAACCCCGTTAGATCCGAGGGTGTTGGAAGCAATGCTACCTTACTTTACTGAGAAATTTGGAAATGCTGCGAGCCGCAACCATGCGTTTGGCTGGGTAGCAGAAGAAGGAGTAGATTATGCTCGTGAACAGGTAGCCAAACTAATCGGCTGTACTGAAAAAGAAATTATTTTTACATCAGGTGCTACTGAAGCCGATAACCTGGCTATTAAAGGTGTATTTGAAATGTACAAAGAAAAAGGTAACCACATCATTACTGCGGTTACTGAACATAAAGCGGTTTTAGATACTTGCAAGCACCTAGAGAAAAACGGTGCACGTGTAACTTATTTAGGCGTTAAAGAAGACGGTTTAATTGATTTAGCTGAATTAGAAGCTGCCATGACTCCTGAAACTATTTTGGTTTCGATTATGTATGGTAACAACGAAATTGGTGTAATTCAACCGGTAAAAGAAATTGCAGCAATTGCACACAAACACGGTGCTTTATTTATGACTGACGCAACACAGGCGGTTGGTAAAATCCCTGTTGATGTTAATGCGGACGGTATTGACTTAATGGCTTTCTCGGCACATAAAATGTACGGACCGAAAGGTGTTGGCGTACTTTACGTTCGCCGTAAAAACCCAAGGGTTAAAGTTACTGCACAAATGGACGGTGGCGGCCATGAGCGCGGAATGCGTTCTGGGACTTTAAACGTTCCTGGTATTGTTGGTTTAGGTAAAGCCTGCGAACTTTGCCGCTTAGAAATGGAAACTGAATCAGTTCGTTTGGCTGCTTTACGTGACAAATTAGAGTCTACTTTAAGCAAAATGGAAGAGAGTTATGTTAATGGTAATACACAACACCGTTTACCACACGTAGCCAATATCTCTTTCAAATATGTTGAGGGTGAAGGTTTAATGATGGCAATGAGTGATTTAGCGGTATCTTCAGGATCAGCTTGTACTTCAGCATCTTTAGAACCATCTTATGTATTGAAAAGTTTAGGTTTATCTGATGATTTAGCACACTCTTCTATCCGTTACGGTTTAGGAAGGTTTACTACAGAAGCAGAAATTGATCAGGCAATTGAAGTGACTCAAAAAGCAGTTAATCACTTAAGAGAACTTTCTCCACTTTGGGAAATGTTTAAAGAGGGAATCGATTTGAGTAAAATTGAATGGGCAGAACACTAGTTCAGTTTGAAGTTAGCAGTTTGCAATTTTGAGTAGGCAAACTGATAATTGAAAATTGATAATTGATAACTAAAAATAAAATTGCTCCGTAAGGAGATAAAAAAATAAAATCATGGCATATTCAGAAAAAGTAATTGACCATTACAATAACCCACGTAACGTAGGTACATTAAATAAAGACAGCAAATTTGTAGGAACAGGATTAGTTGGTGCACCAGAGTGTGGCGACGTAATGCGTTTACAGATTGAAGTTGGAGAAGATAACGTAATCACTGATGCTAAATTTAAAACATTTGGTTGTGGTTCGGCTATTGCTTCTTCTTCTTTAGCTACCGAATGGTTAAAAGGAAAAACAATTGATGAGGCTTTATCTATTGATAATATGGATATTGTTGAAGAATTGGCTCTACCTCCAGTAAAAATTCACTGCTCAGTTTTAGCAGAAGATGCAATTAAATCGGCCATTAACGATTATCGCGTTAAAAATGGTTTAGAAGCAATTGTATTAGAAAAATCGCACCATTAAGACTAGTATAAAGTATTATAGTATCAAGTATCAAGACTGTAGTAGTTCAATCTTGATACTTGATACTAACAACTCGATACTAAATACTTGATACTAAATACTCGATACCATGATAACGATAACAGATAAAGCAAAAGATAAAATAGACCATTTAATGCAGGATTCGGAGATGGGTTCTGATTACTTTTTACGTGTTTCAGTAAAAGGTGGTGGCTGTTCGGGCTTATCATACAATCTGGATTTTGATAACGAAGAGCAAAAAGGCGATCAGTTTTTTGAAGACAAAGGAATTAAAATTGCTTTAGATATGAAATCTTTCCTTTACCTAGCTGGAACGGAATTAGATTTTACAGATGGTTTAAACGGAAAAGGTTTCAACTTTATAAATCCAAATGCCAGCCGTAGCTGTGGCTGTGGCGAAAGCTTCTCTGTTTAAAATCTTATAAAACATATTATTTAAGGGCCCCGAAATTTTCGGGGCCCTTTTGTATTTTTAATCCAAAAAGCCTTATTATTGTTAATTATAATTAGCGGACAAAATTACGAGCATGCCATTAATAAACGAGTTTTCAACTGTTCCTACCTTATTGCGGAATGTTGTCAAAAATATTCACAAACCTCAGGAAACCTTTTTAATCCATAAACAGGGTGCGGAATGGGCTGAAATTTCTTATGAAGACACCTTAAAAAGAGCTGATGCTGTTTCTGCATTTTTCTTGGAAAAAGGAATAAAAAAAGGCGATCGTTTAGGCTTAATGATCGAGAATTCGCCTGAATATGTATACTATGATCAGGGAATCCAGCAAATTGGTGTAATTAATGTATCTATTTACCCTACGCTTTCTGAGCAAGAGGTGGCCTATATTATTAACGACTCGGGCATAAAAGCTATTCTTGTTGGGAACAACTTTCTATACCGTAAAGTATTAAAGGTAGCGGCCAATTGTAAACAGTTAAAATATATTATTCCTGCTTTTAAAGATTTTGAAAAAGTTGTTATTCCCGAGGATGTACACGTAGAAGTTATTGCTTTTTCTGATATCCTGGCACTTAAACACCAAATTACTGCTGCCGAAAGGGCTGATATTGACCAATGCAGAAGCTTGGTTTTACCTGAAGATGTTTCCTCTTTAATTTATACTTCGGGAACAACAGGCACCCCAAAAGGTGTAATGCTTACCCATCATAACTTTGTTAAAAATGTGGAGGTTTGTTTACAACAGATCCCTGTGATTGACCAAACTGAAACTTTCCTTTCCTTTCTGCCGCTGTCGCACGTATTCGAGCGTACAGCCACTTACCATGTTTGCTGTGCACAAGGCTGTAAAATTGCTTTTGCACAAAGTTTAGAGTTATTGGCTAAAAATATGGGAGAAGTTCGTCCTACGGTGATGAGCTGCGTTCCGCGTCTTTTAGAACGCATTCATGATAAAGCCATAAAAGGAGGAACTGCGGGAGGTGGTACAAAAGCAAAAATATTTACCTGGGCGCTGGAAATAGGCAACAAATACCGTGTAGCAAAAGAGGCGGGCAAAAATCCGGGTCTTATTTTATCCGCAAAAAAAGGGATTGCAGAGAAATTGGTTTTTAGTAAAATCAAAGAAAAAACAGGTGGCCGCTTAAAATTTATGATTTCGGGTGGAGCTGCACTCCCTAAAAATGTGGGTGAGTTTTTTGGCGATCTGGGTATTAAAATATTAGAAGGTTTTGGTTTAACAGAAACCTCGCCAGTAATGTCTGTTACCGAATATCACAGGCAGGTATATGGTACGGTTGGGCGTGTAATTCCGGGTATTGAAGTAGGCATACAAGAGGTAGAAAGCAAAGAAATGCTGAGCATCCAAACACACAATACCTTTAACGAAGAATTTGAATGCGCCGAAGGTGAAGTAATTGTTAGAGGCCATTGCGTAATGAAAGGTTACTTTAACAAACCTGCAGAAACTGCCGAAGCCATAGACAAAGACATGTGGTTCCATACCGGAGACATTGGCCGCTTTTATAAAGGTAATCTTCAGATCACCGATCGTTTAAAAAACATGATCGTAAATGCGTACGGCAAAAATGTTTACCCTACCCGGTAGAAAATATTTATTTGAAAAGCCCAAAAATTGATCAACTTTTTTTAATTGGAGATAAACGTGAGTTTATTACGGCAATTATTATCCCGAACAGGGAAACTTTAGAAGAAACCTTTAAACTCAAACCATCGTTTTTTGAAGAGGCTGATCCTTTTATCCGCAACCCTGAAATTATTGAATGGATGGAGCAGGACATCAAAAAAATATCTAACGAACTGGCCAAATTTGAGCGCATTAAAAATTTTAAGATCAAGCGTAATCCTTTCAATATAGATGAAGGAGAAATTACCCCTACCATGAAAGTTAAACGACGTATTGTAGAAAAGAAATATGCCGAAGCCATTAACGAAATGTATGAGGAAGGTATAGAAGCTGAATCATAATTAAAAAAGGGTCATCATTACAAAAAATTAGTATGATGACCCTTTATTTTTTTGCAGCAATCGTAAAAATCAATTACAGATCCATTCCATTTGCATCGGTTGTCAATATTTCGCTCATATAATCAAAGAAAGGACGCATATTTTTAAATTCCTGATTGCAGTGCCCTATGAATTCTTTACTTAAAACTTCCTGATCTGTAAATCGATGAACTAACAAAAATTGTTTATAACGTAATAGATCGATATCCGGATGATCTCCATCAAAGCCCTTTGGAGCTGTTTTCAATTGCTCGCCTTTCAAAGTCTCGAAAGAAGCAATAAAAGTTTTATCATTTAATATTGCTCTCAAAGGCTGGGCATCAAAACTTATATTTTCCCTTATCAATTTTAAATCTTGTGGGGAGGGCCGAAAAAGCCACCAGCTACAAAACTATTACCTGGTTCGATGTGAAAATAGTAGCCACCCCTTCTTTGTTTACCTGCCCGTTTAAAACTTCCACTCCAATGTGTTTTATAAGGTGTTTTATCGTTTGAAAAACGGGTATCCCGATAAATCCGGTATAAACTTTTCTTTCCCGATGGTGTTTCAATTACATCATGGGTATTCATAAGATCTAATAAATCCTGTGCAAAAGATGCTATATAGGTATGTTCTTTCTGGTAGGCTATTTTATGATCATTAAACCACTCACGTTCGTTGTTATTTTTTAATAAACTTAAAAACTCAAAACAAGAAGGTGGTATTTGCTTAATATTGGGCATATTTTTTAAATGGCTATTCACATCCAAACAAATATAACATCTGTGAAACACTAAATTCATATCGCAGAAAAATTTACTCGATGAAATACTTAAAAACTTCAGAAAGGTTAACCACGGAGTAGCTATTAGACCAATGAAACTATATAAAGCCCTTAATAAAATAAATTCCCAATGACGAATTATGAAATAGATATAATAGATATATTTAATAGCTTTATATATCATTTTTCAAAACAATGAAACACGATTTATTTTTTGAACAGGTTTGGGATTTAACCAGGGAAATACCCAAGGGAAGGGTAACATCGTACGGAGCAATTGCAAAAGCCATTGGCACGCCTAATCTATCGAGAATGGTTGCTAGAGCCATTGGTGCTTGTGGAGCAGCACAATCTCCTGTGCCTTATTATAGGGTAATCAGCAGTAACGGCTTGCTCAGCGGCGATCCATCATCTACAGCTAAAAGACAGGAACTCCTCGAACGCGAAGGCGTTGAAATTAAAAACCTGAAAGTTCAAAACCTTAAAAAGGTATTCTGGGATCCGTTGATTGATATGGAATAAAGTATCATAGGTTAAGCTTCCGATCATCCATTTTTTATCTCATTGGCTTTAACATGCTAAAATCCATTTTTATATCAAACAAAGCATTTAGTAATTACAATAGCTTTCTTATCTTTGCAACCATCTGTTTTAAGTGGATAGCTAATTGGTACTGAAAATTGAATTTTTTCCAATATTAATTCAAAATTTAATCAGCTAATTATTTCTTTTTCATTAGAGCATCAAAATTTAACAATAACAAAAAATGCAAGAGCATTACTTTTGCAAAAAATACCTGAAATGAGTATAGGATTATCAGAACAAGAAGTATTACGACGTGAGTCGCTAAAACAATTACGCGCATTAGGCATTGAGCCTTATCCTGCAGAAGCGTATGAAGTAAATGCATATGCCGCAGATATATTAGCTAATTATGAAGTAGATAAGACAGCATACAAAACCGTAGTATTAGCAGGTAGAATTATGAGCCGTAATATTATGGGCGCTGCTTCTTTTACAGAGTTACAGGATTCTACCGGCAGAATTCAGATCTACCTAAAGCGTGATGAACTTTGCCCTGGTGATGATAAAACCTTATACAACACGGTATTTAAAAAACTTTTAGATATCGGCGATTTCATTGGGGTTAAAGGATACGTATTTACGACACAAACAGGAGAAATTTCGGTACATGTTACAGAATTTAAGGTACTTTCTAAGTCGCTACGTCCACTACCAATTGTTAAACGTGATGATGAAGGAAACGTATACGATGGATTTACTAATCCAGAGCTGCGTTATCGTATGCGTTATGTAGATTTAACAGTAAACCCTGATTTTAAACAGATTTTCATCAAACGCAGCAAGGTGATTAACACCATGCGTAATTACTTTGATAACCAGGGCTGGATGGAAGTTGAAACCCCTATCCTGCAGCCTATTCACGGTGGTGCTGCTGCACGTCCATTTGCCACGCATCACAATACTTTAGATATGCCGCTTTATTTGCGTATTGCAAATGAGTTATATTTAAAAAGATTAATCGTTGCAGGTTTTGATGGCGTATATGAGTTTGGTAAAATGTTCCGAAATGAAGGGATGGACCGTACGCATAACCCTGAATTTACCTCAATGGAAATTTACGTTGCCTATAAAGATTATATCTGGATGATGGCCATGGTTGAAGAATGTTTAGAAAAAGTAGCTATTGCAACAACTGGTTCAGCTATAGTTAAAGTTGGTGCCAACGAAATTAACTTTGAAGGACCGTACGAAAAACTAACTATGTACGAATCGATCCAAAAATATACCGGAATTGATGTTTCAGCAATGACCGAGGAAGAAATTGCGCAAACTTGTAAGGATTTAGGTATAGAAATCGATGATACCATGGGTCGAGGTAAATTAATTGATGAAATTTTCGGTGCTAAAGTTGAAGCGAATTTAATTCAGCCAACCTACATTACCGACTACCCTATCGAAATGACACCGCTTGCTAAAAAGCACCGTACCGCTGAAGGTTTGGTAGAGCGTTTTGAGCTATTTGTTAATGGTAAAGAGATTGCAAATGCTTATTCAGAATTAAACGATCCTATTGACCAAAAAGAGCGCTTAGAAGATCAGTTAAAGTTAGCTGCACGTGGAGATGATGAAGCTATGGCCATGGATGATGATTTCGTACGTGCACTAGAATATGGTATGCCACCTACTTCGGGTTTAGGCATTGGTATTGATCGTTTGGTAATGTTAATGACCAACCAAAGTACCATTCAGGAAGTTTTATTCTTCCCGCAAATGCGCCCTGAGAAAAAGAAAATAGAAATGACTCCGGAAGAAACAGAATTATATGCACTGGTTTCGGAAGGTGAGCAACACCTGTTAACTGAAGTAAAAGGGAAACTGACCGATTGGAGCAACAAGAAATGGGATACAACCTTAAAAGCTTTAACAGCAAAAGGAATCTTAAAAGTTGCTAAAACGGATGATGGCTTATTCCTATCGCATAAATAGTTAAATCAGAGTCCTGAAAAAGAGGATTAGGAATTTGATTTTAACACAAACATAACATAAACTTAAAAGGCTTGCTAACAATTGTTTAGCAAGCCTTTTCTATATTTACGGCAATCGATAAATAAAATCATTGCGATATGAATACGTCAAGTTTAGAAATCAACGAAAGAGAATACTGCATTAAATTGAGCAAAGATGCTTTTGATTTAACGCTCGTACGTCAATTAATTAAAAGAATCCAGGCCGAAGCTTTGTTCTTCTCAAGGGTACAAGCCGAAGAAGAAGATATCTTAAGCAAAAGGGCTCAAAGAGAAGAATTTGAGGGTTTTGATTATTTAGGAGATAAATAATCAGTTTGCAGTTGGGAATTCTCAGTTGACAGTTAATTGCAACAATTAACCAGTTAACCGATTCCAGTAGTTGCCCCTTTTAATCAACCTCCAAATTTCCCTCCACCGAGTCGTCCATGGTTTTCCCTGTAATTACAGATGCTGCCATTTTTAAAAAGGCTACAGCTGTACCATGTTTCGTATCCCAATAATATCCTTCTGATGGAATTACCTTGATTAAGGTAATGTTTGGGTCGTCTTTTCCACCCTGAAACCAGGTTTTGATAAAGGGACTCCAGAGCTCGTCAATCTTAGCCTGATCTCTACTGATTTCCGAAATTCCATAAATATTTACAAAACCTGCGTGCGCCCCGGCCTGAAACAACAGATGCGTAAAAGGATCAGTAGAAATCTCGTCATTTTTATGACTGTCTTTCATGCTCATAAACCAAATATTTCCCTCGTCATCAACCTGCTGAATGGCCATTGGCCTTACCGATAAAGGTACACCAGTTTTAATATTGGTACAGAAAAAACAGCTTTCAGACTTTTCTGCCAGTGTTCTCAGTTTTTCGATAGCTGCTTTACCACCTAAATCTTTAATGTTATTTTCTTCCTGAGTATTGTTTGTACTCCCTTCTTGTGATGTTGCCATAGTATTAAGTTTTATATAAACTACAATGAAAAATGGAGTTTGGTTTTGAGTTTTTGTAGCGCGCGGCTGGCGCAAAGCGAAAAGCGTTGGACGAAGCGCAAAGAGAGAAATTATGGTGTTTGATTTATTGGCCAAAATTATGGAGTTTTAATCAAAGACGATATCTTTAATTAATGGATAACAAGAAACCTGTATCATTTACTGCTGAAATTAAGATTATTGGGATCAATCCTTTTGTATTTGTTCCGGAAGAAGCATTAA
Source organism: Pedobacter riviphilus (assembly GCF_014692875.1). Lineage (NCBI taxonomy): Bacteria > Pseudomonadati > Bacteroidota > Sphingobacteriia > Sphingobacteriales > Sphingobacteriaceae > Pedobacter > Pedobacter riviphilus. The sequence goes on from NZ_CP061171.1 coordinate 2,778,242, forward strand.
CCTATGTTTTTCACCAGGCAGGGAAAGACAAAGGGCAGCTTCCAATTACAATGAAAATTGATGGACATGAGTTCAAGCAAACTTTGGTAAAATATGCGGGTGATTGGCGTTTGTACCTGAATACGCCTATGCGAAAAGCGGCAGGCAAAGATGTTGGAGATACCGCAAGCTTCGAAATTGAATTTGATACTGAAGAACGAACAATAAGGATAAATCCTAAGTTGGAAGAGGCTTTAATAGAAAATAAACAAGCTAAGGATATATTTGACGGCCTTGCCCCCCATTTACAGAAGGAAATTATACGTTATATTGCCAACCTTAAAACGGAAGAATCGGTAAACCGTAATATAAAAAAGGCTATTCAGTTTCTTTTGGGTAAAGAACGGTTCATCGGCAGAGATGGAATTTAAAGAAAATAGTACCATAACTACAACGTCACTATCTATACCCCGTTATTAATCATAGAACAAAGGACAATTATTAACTGTCCTTTGTTCTATGATGTTGTTTTATAACAATCCGCGTTTTTTAAGCATCGGTTTAATATCAGGATTATGTCCCTGAAATTAAAGAACATTTTGCCAAGATCTTCGGTATTTCCTTTGGACAGAATCATATCTCTAAAACGCTGGCCATTTGCCCTGGTTAACCCTCCATTTTCCTGAAACCATGAAAAGGCATCATTTTCAAGCATAGATGTCCAACTGTAGGCATAGTAACCTGCAGCATAGCCATTGCTCCAGATATGCAGAAAATAGCTAGAGCGGTAACGTGGTGGCACGTACGATAAATTTAAATTGGTTTTCTTTAAAGCCTCGGCTTCAAATTTGTCTACATCCTGTAAAGGTGAACCCGGTGAAATCGTATGCCACTGCATATCCAGATCGGCGGCTGCCAAAGCTTCTGTAAAGATATAGCCCTGATTAAACGAACTCGCCTTTTTAATCTTATCCAATAAAGCTTGTGGCATTTGTGCTCCTGTTTGATAATGAAGCGCATAATTCTTTAATATTTTTGGATCAGAAGCCCAATGTTCATTAAACTGCGAAGGAAATTCCACATAATCGCGGGCTACACTTGTACCCGAAAGACTGGGATATTGCTGATTGGCAAACAGACCATGTAAACCATGCCCAAACTCATGGAACATGGTTGTAACATCATCAAAACTAATTAACGCTGGTTTTCCTGCTTCAGGTTTCGCAAAATTGCAGACATTATAAATTACCGGTATCGTACCGAATAGCTTAGATTGGGGAACAAGGTTATCCATCCAAGCACCACCATCTTTATTATCACGTTTATAATAATCACAATAAAACAAGCCTAACTGTTTTCCATCTTTGTCTATCACATCAAAAACACGAACATCTTTCTGGTAAACGGGTAAATCTTTACGCTCCTTAAAAGTAATGCCGTAAAGTTGTGTTGCAGCATAAAAAACACCGTTAATGAGTACTTTATTTAACTCAAAATAGGGTTTAACCTCGTTTTCATCCAGATCGAATTTTGCCTTACGAACTTGTTCGGCATAAAAGTCCCAATCCCAAGGTTCCAGTTTAAAGCCACCTTTTTGCTGATCAATTACGGCTTGTATATCTGCCGCTTCACTTTTTGCTTTAGCGGTAGCAGCTGGAATAACTTTACTAAAAAAGTCTTCTACTGCTTCGGGCGTTTTAGCCATCTGATTTTGTAATTTCCAGGCTGCGTAATTTTTAAAGCCCAGCAATGCCGCCTGAGCAGAACGGATCTGCGCAATTCTTGAAATTATTTTACGGGTATCATTTGCATCACCCTTTTCTGCCCTGTTCCATGATTTGTTAAAAAGTTCTTCTCTTTTAGCACGATCGGTCATTGACTGCAATTCGGGTTGCTGAGTAGTATTTTTTAGACCTTTACCTGCTGCCTGTAACTGCGAGGTAAATTTTGCGCTCAAGGTAGCTTCTTCTTTATTCAGCTCTTTAAGTTTGTCTTTGTCAGCATCAGATAGCTTTGCTCCTGCCAATTCAAATTTTTGGTAATAATACTCCAGTAAACGTAACGATTCGGCATCCAGTTTCAGCTGATCCTTTTGTTTATAAAGGATTTGCACCCGATTAAAAAGTTTGGTATTTAGATAAATGGCATCTGAATTTGCCGTTAATTTAGGTGCTTCCTCTTCCTTAACCTTTTGCAATTCGGGGTTTGTATTGGCTCCAGTAAGCAGATTAAAGACCATAGCTGTACGGCTCAATAATTGTCCGCTTTTTTCAATGGCCAAAATGGTGTTTTCAAAACTTGGTACCTCAGTCTGGTCAGCAATTTTCTGGATTTCATCCATTTGCTGTTTCATCCCTTCTTCCAATGCGGGTTTAAAATCGCTGTTTTTAATTTTGTCGAAGGCAGGAGCCTGAAAGGCAAGTTTACTTGCTTTAAAAAAAGGATTTGCCGATGAAAAGCTTTCGCTTTCTTCAACATCTTTTTTGTTATTGCAAGCACCTAGAATAGCTAAAAAAGCCAGCATGGGTAAATAAGATACTTTTTTCATGAATATTTAAAAGTTAGTTATCCATAAAAATAGTAATTTATAAGCTGCAATTCACAATAAACAAACTGAGCTGAAACAAAAAAGCCATCTCAATTCTGAAATGGCTCTATATATGATGCGATTAATGTTATCTATAACGAACTTGCTGCTGTTTGTCCATCATGCCCATCTGATCTTTCATTTGTTTAATCTGATCGGCCAATAATTTATTTTTATCTGCTTTTTTCGCTTCAGCAAGATACATGGTAGCTTCGCGTTTGTTTCGCTTAGCCATTGCAATACCCGCTAAACTTAGCTTGGCCAAAGCAATATTATGGTCCATCTGCATGCCCAATGCAAGCGATTTTTTAAAATACTTCTCACTCTGCATCGGTGCTGTTCTGCTTTCAATTAACCCGATCAATAAGTTATAATAACCATGTTGAACTTTAATCAACTGCGTTTCATAATTGGTAATCCGGTCTAAAAACATTTTGGCTTTAGGCATGTTATCTTTTCTAAGAAACCATTGTGCTAAAAGCATGTTCTCATTAAAGAAATAAGTTACCAGTACAATTATCCCCAATAAAATGGCAATAATACCCCACGGCCAGAAACCGAAAATAAATAAAGCTACTGCGCCACCCAGTAAAGCAAACCCCGCAATTAATCTGATGATATTTGGCATAAATTTTATCCTAATTATTTTTTTTTGCAAATATCGTGTTTAAATGGCAGAAATTAGATTTTAAAACAATAATTTCATTAAAAATTTAAAAGCGCAAAAAAAACATCTCGTAAATATGAAAATCCTCTTATCTATAACCCTAATCGTACTTGCAATGAACGTTTCTGCACAAGAAGTGAATAAAAAAATACATGATCAAGTTCACAATAAAGATATATTAATTAATGCCTGTACACGCGAGGGTATTACCACTTTTCCTGAATTTAAAGAAATGTACAATCCACTTTACGCGGCATATGTTCCGGATGCAGCAACCATGATCGAACTGAAAACACTGGTTAAAAACGAAAAAATAAAAATTGTTTTAGGCACCTGGTGCGGCGACAGTAAAGCAAACGTACCGAACTTCTTTAAAATTTTAGATGCCTTACACTTTAAAGGGAAAAACGTAGAAATTATTGCGGTTGACGGCAACAAAAAGGCTGAAAACGGCATACTGGACGGCTTGGAAATTTTAAGAGTACCTACCTTTATTGTTTACGATAAAAAAGGGAAAGAACTCGGAAGAATTATCGAAGGGCCTAAAACAAGCCTTGAAGGGGATTTACTATCAATATACAAGAAGAAGTCTTAAACTTTTTGAGCGGTTTTTTGGTTTTAGTTTAATGGTTCATAGTTGATAGCCTATTGGTTTATGCAAAACCATACAAGCCATTAAGCATGATCTATCAAACCATTGACTAAAAATTCATTTACTAGACATACTCGAAATCCATTTTACATTATACATCTTACATCAATATTATGTCTGCAGCATTAGAACCAGGTTGGTTAGCCGTTTTAGAAGAAGAATTTGAAAAAGACTACATGAAAAGCCTTAAGTCTTTTTTACAGGAGGAAAAAAACAATGGAGCCACGGTTTACCCAAAAGGCAGTGATATTTTCAATGCATTAAACACCACGCCATTTAACCAGGTAAAGGTTGTGATTTTAGGTCAAGACCCCTATCACGGTGTTGGCCAGGCGCATGGCCTATCCTTTTCAGTACAACGAGGTATAGCCGTTCCGCCATCGTTAAAAAATATATACAAAGAGCTGGAAACTGATATTGAAGGTTTTAAAACACCAAATCATGGCCACTTAACGCACTGGGCAGAACAAGGCGTTTTGTTGTTAAATGCCACGCTAACCGTTCGTGCTTCAGAAGCAGGCTCGCATCAAAACCGTGGCTGGGAAATTTTTACAGATGAAATTATTAAGGCTTTATCTCAAAAACGCGAACATATTGTATTTCTGTTGTGGGGTAAATATGCACAGCAAAAGGCTGCATTAATAGATCAAAAGAAACATTATGTGCTTACGGCCGCCCACCCTTCGCCATTTTCAGCCTATAATGGCTTCTTCGGATCGAAACATTTTTCCAAAGCAAATCAGCTTTTAACACAAAATAACTTAACACCTATCGACTGGAGCTTGCCTGCCTAATGAATACTTATTTTATTAGCGGTTTGGGTGCCGATAAAAGAATTTTTTCTAAGCTGAAGCTGGACAAGAAGATCAATATCATTCATGTAGATTGGATTACTCCAAACAAAAATGAATCATTAGCATCATACGCTAAACGATTAAGTAGTGTAATAGACTTACCCCAACCTTTTGCCTTGGTAGGCGTTTCTTTCGGAGGAATGATCGCAGTAGAAATTGCTAAAATATTAAAACCTGTAACAACGATTATCATTTCGAGCACCATGTTAAGTACTCATCTGCCAGCATTATACCGCTTTGCAGGGACACTTGGCTTGCTAAAATTTATTCCTGCCGGACTTTTAAAAGCATCAAACAAACTTACACAGAATTATTATTTCGGCACACGCTCGAGCAGCGAAAAAGCATTACTAAGCAGGATTATAAAAGACACTGATCCTCATTTTCTAAAATGGGCAATCGGGAGTATTTTAAGCTGGAGAAATAAAACCAAACCGAAAAACACCTACCATATCCATGGTACCAACGATAAAATTTTATATTCAAAAATTGCTCAACCAGATTTTGTGATCCAAAATGGCACCCATTTTATGGTTTATCAAAATGCTCAGGAAATTTCGGGAATTATTAATAAATTGCTCTTGTAATTCTACCAACTAACGAATTACTTAAAAATCATCCCAAAAACATTATTAACTAATTAATGGTTTTTATGGTGATCAATAAAGTTTTTCTCGACCAATTAGAATACAAGGTTACAGGTGCTTGTATAGAAATAAATAGAATTCTCGGCCCTGGCCTTCTCGAAAGTGTTTACAAGAAGTGCTTAATGAGAGAACTACAGCTACAAAACATAAATTTTACCGCTGAACATCCTATTGTACTTTCTTATAAAGATGTGCTACTAAATACAGAGCTCAAGGTAGATTTGGTGATTGAAAACTGCCTGGTAATAGAACTAAAAGCAGTTGAGCGTATATTACCCATTCATGAAGCACAGATTTTAACCTATATGAAATTATTAAAAATACCAAAAGGATTGTTGATCAATTTCAATTCAACCAATATAGTGCATAACGGAAAAAAGAGTTTTGTTAATGAATTTATGTATGATATAAACCCTTAAACATAAAAGCATGAACTTCCAACTTAGATGATCTCAGGTGGCTTAGGTGGTAAAAATTATGGACCACCTTAGTCACCTTAGGACACCTTAGCATTTTAGGTTGCTATAATTACTTAGTGTTAATACTCTAAAGGCACAATCGGTTCTTTCTTCGTGGTCGACATGATCATCATCGTCTGGAAAGTTTTAACCACAGAAATCTTACTGATTTTATCCATAATTAAACGTTCGTATGCTTTAATGTCTTTCACATAAACCTTTAACAGAAAATCGGCTTGACCAGTAACGTGGTGACACTCTGTGATTTCTTTGATTTGATTTACTTCATCCAAAAAGATCTGGATGGTATTATTTTTATGAAAATCAAGTTGAATCTGAATAAAGGTTTTTATACCTAAACCTAGTTTTTCTTCATCTACCAATGCATGATAACTTTTAATATATCCTGCCATTTCAAGCTTGCGCACACGTTCTAAAGTTGGTGCAGGTGATAGCCCAATTTCTTGGGATAAAAGCAAGTTGGTAATTCTTCCGTTCTCTTGAAGAATTCTTAAAATTTTAAAGTCAATTTTATCTAATTCAGATGCCATATGGTGTTAAAGGTATTTGAGAATACAAACATAACCAAATTATATTCTAAATTTTAACATAATTTATCATATATATTTTAAATAAAAATTTTTAGATTTACCTAAAAATAAAATTAGATAAATATAAATGCAAAGTTACACGGAAGAGAACTATCTAAAGACTATTTATCATCTGGCAGAAAAAACAATAAACGTTCAAACCAATGCTATTGCAGAGCAAATGCAAACTAAACCAGCATCGGTTACTGACATGATCAAGAAATTAGCCGATAAAGGTTTGGTTGATTATATTAAATACCAGGGCGTTACTTTAACCGAAATAGGCAAAAATACAGCGATAGATATTGTGCGTAAACATCGCTTATGGGAAGTTTTTTTGGTTGATAAATTAAACTTTAAATGGGACGAGGTACATGATGTGGCAGAAGAGTTAGAGCATATTAAATCAATTGAGCTGATTGAAAGGCTTGATGAGTTTTTAGGCTTTCCTAAAGCCGATCCTCATGGCGACCCCATTCCCGATAAAAACGGAAGATTTGCCAAAACCCAGTTTATCAAATTAATCGAACTAAAAATAGGCGATCAGGGCACCATTACAGGTGTTACCCAGCATAGCTCGGCATTTTTAAAACATTTAGAAAAACTAGGCTTAACCTTAGGTAAAAAAATCCAGATCAGCGATGTGACCGATTTCGATGGTTCAGTAGAAATCCTGTTAGCCGATAAACAAGTTAATATTAGTAGAGAAGTTGCAAAACATATTTTAATCAGCAGTAATGGCAAAAACTGAATCGCTAAGTGAAGTACATCAAAGTGTAAATACAGATAAAAGAAAGGGCTGGAGAAGAATTTTAGCCTTCATTGGTCCTGCATATTTAATTAGTGTTGGCTACATGGATCCGGGTAACTGGGCTACCGATTTAGCGGGTGGCAGTAAATTCGGTTACCAATTAATTTGGGTTTTACTAATGTCGAACCTCATAGCGTTGCTGTTACAATCGTTAAGCGCCCGCTTGGGCATAGTAAGAGGGCTGGATTTAGCACAGGCCTCAAAACAAGCCTACCCCGTTGGGCCAACATTCCATTATTTGCCTTAGCGCAAACAGCAATTATTGCATGCGATCTTGCCGAAATTATCGGGATGGCCATTGGTTTACAGTTACTTTTTGGGTTACCACTAATCTGGGGCATTTCAATTACTATTTTCGATACCATTTTATTACTCTTTTTACTTAATAAAGGCATGCGGGCCATGGAAGGCTTTATCGTTTCGATGGTTTTTATTGTCGGAATTTCCTTTCTGGTTGAAATGTTTATTGTAGAGCCCTCACTTAAAGAAGTAGCCAAAGGTTTTGAGCCTTCTATATTAAATGGCGATGCACTTTATATTGCCATCGGGATTATTGGTGCCACGGTGATGCCACATAACCTCTATCTGCATTCATCTTTAGTACAAACCAGGAAGATTGAGCGTAGCAACAAAGGAATTAAAGAGGCCTTAAAATTTAACCTCATTGATACCACAGTTGCATTAAACCTTGCTTTTTTTGTTAATGCTGCCATATTAATCCTTGCAGCTGCTGCTTTTTATAAAAATGGATTGCACGAGGTGGCCGAAATTCAGGATGCACATAAACTACTTTCGAACATTTTTGGCAATATTGCCCCAACCCTATTTGCCATAGCGCTAATTGCCGCCGGGCAAAGCTCTACTGTTACCGGAACTTTAGCAGGACAGATTATTATGGAAGGCCACATTAACCTAAGAATACAACCTTGGTTAAGACGCTTGATTACGCGCCTTTTAGCTATTATTCCTGCATTTTTCACTATATTACACTATGGCGAAAACGCACTTGGCGGCTTGTTGGTATTGAGTCAGGTGGTATTAAGCTTGCAATTGGGTTTTGCCATTATTCCATTAATTCATTTTACATCAGATAAAAAACTGATGAAAGATTTTGCAATTAAACCCTGGGTTAAGGTATTGGCTTGGGCAAGTGCTTTAGCTATTATCGCATTAAATGTGAAACTGGTAATTGAAGAAATAAGCGGCTGGGCAAAAGAAGCCAACAACTGGTGGATTTATGTGATTGTAATACCAGCATTAATCCTCATCGTTTTACTCCTGCTTTATGTTTTCTTCCATCCGTTAATAGAAAAGAAAAGGAATGCTTCAAAACAGCTTGTACCCCATGGGAATGCTTTGGATATTGGAAAAATAGACAAAATCAGTTACAAAAGGATTGGAATTGCTGTAGATTTCTCTAAAAACGACAGAAACACTATCCGACATGCTTTAATTCAAGGTGGTAAAGGTGCACACTATTACCTGATCCATGTTGTAGAAACTGCTGCTGCCCGTTATCTTGGTAATGACGTAATGGACCATGAAACGCAGAGCGACGCTGCTAACCTGGAGAAATACCGGGCCAATCTCGAAGATCTTGGTTACGATTCTACACCTTTTATCGGTTTTGGAAGTACTGGTAAGGCTATAGCGGATATCAGCAACAAAAATGAAATGGAACTATTGGTAATGGGTGCCCATGGCCATAAAGGCTTAAAAGACCTTATTTTTGGCACCACGGTTGATTCGGTACGCCATAAGGTAAATATTCCGGTATTGATTATCAGATAGGTTATTTAGCTTAAACATTACGCTTAGCTAATAAATTATATCCACACAGCTAAAGGAATCCGTGTTGACCTGGCGAATATTAGATTATTTATTTACTACAGTTATAAGTTTTTTAATGCCACCATCTCCAGATTGATACATCAACAATTTACCGGTTGAAGAATATAAGTACATGGATGGGTATTGCTTTGGCAAAAAGGTTGGAATAAACAGGCGTTTTTTATCCTGTAATACCATTACATTAGGCTTGGTATTTAATCCTTTGGCATACGAATTGAAAAACTGTGGAATGATATAAGCTTCATCCATAGTAATCATGTAGATATTAACATCCTTAAACTTGGCGTAATTGGTATTCAGGATTTTACTTTCCCGCTGGCAATGCTCACAGGTACAATCAAATAAGATAAATAGGTTCTTTTTTCCCTGTTTAATATCATTATTTGAAAATGGTTTTCCATCTAGCTTGTAAAAGGTGAATTGTGGCAATAAAGTAGGTTGCTGTGCTTCTACCTGAAAAGTAACGGCTAACAATAAGATTAAAAGTAGGTTCCTGAGTTTCATTTTTAAGATTTAAAGCCCAAACTTAAACGAATAAATACGAACATAATAATATATCCTTAGCTTTTACAAACGGATGAACATTTTCAGGCAGGAGAAATCAAGTTTAAATATGCAAATTGCCCAGAAACTTAACTTCTATCCAATGCAAGCATTATAATTTGAAAACGAAAGTCAGCTTTTCATGGCAGCTGTAGCCCCGCCATCCGCTTTACTCCGTTACACTGCGTGTTCGCTACTGTCGGGTTTAGGTGTTACGGTCTCTTCTCAGGGTACTAAACATTGTTCTTAAACCCGATTGACGCGGAAACCAAAAGCTTTTTCTGCTTTTGTTGCAGCAAAAAGCGGGACTGAGGCTGCCAAATGCTCCTTCCGTACATTTCCAAACATAAAAGAAATCAATTTTTATAGCGATTTAACCATTCAAACTTGGCTTCTTTATCTGTACAATTAAAAATTAAAAAAAATTATCACATCAATTTTTAAGATATTTGCAATCGTTTGACCACAAAATCGCATAAACGGCCGTCATCCTGAATTTATTTCAGGATCTTTACAGTTACCAAGATGCTGAAACGACTTCAGCATAACTTGGCGGTGTTTTATCTGCATTTGTGATCTTACACTATACTTTATATACAATTGTATATATTACAATAACATATTTTATTACAATTTTGAAAAACGACATCAACATAAAGAATAAAAGAGCATATTTCGACTACAATCTTTTAGATAAATACGTAGCAGGTATTGCACTTTTAGGAACTGAAATAAAAGCAATCAGACAAGGTAAAGCCAACATGACCGATGCATTTTGCATGTTTATTGGTGGCAATCTTTTCGTACGTAACCTTCATATTTCTGAATATAGCCACAGTTCTTTTTATCACCACGATATTAAACGCGACCGGGCCCTATTACTGCAGAAAAAAGAAATTAGAAAATTAAAGCTTAAAGGCGAAGAAAAAGGTTATACTATAGTTCCATTACGCATTTTCATCAATGAAAGAGGTTTCGCTAAAATAGAAATCGCACTGGCCCAGGGTAAAAAAGAATTCGATAAACGCGACAGCATTAAGGATAGAGATACCAAACGTGAGCTGGATAGAGCGATGAAGCGGTAGTTTAGTCAGCAGTCGTGGGTCCGAATGACTAGGGACTGAAGACTTTAGACTAAAGACTAGTAACTACCACGCTTGGTCGCCAACTAAGGGCACAAACCTAAATGTGTCTAAGACAATTTTTTCGTAGTCTGTTTCGCTTACGCGGATAACGGTAACCATTTTCTGGGTTTTCTCATCTCCCACCGGGATAACCAGAATGCCACCTATTTTTAATTGTTTTAATAATATCTCTGGAACCAAAGGAGCGCCAGCAGTAACGATTATTTTGTCGTATGGTGCATGGGCAGCAATTCCTTTCGAACCATCGCCACAATAAAAGGTAGGCCGGTAGCCCATCCCTGGCAAAACCTGAATCGTTCTGTTGTAAATGTTTTCTTGTCTTTCTATGGTAAATACTGTTGCACCAAGTTCCATTAAAATACAGGTTTGATAGCCTGAGCCCGTTCCAATCTCGAGTACCTTGTCTCCTTTTTTAATGTGCAGCAGTTCACTTTGATAAGCAACGGTGTAAGGTTGAGATATCGTTTGCCCATCACCTATTGGAAAAGCAATATCTTTGTAGGCTTGGTTCCAAAAAGTTTCATCAAAAAAGAAATGACGTGGAACTTTACCTATGGCCGTTAACACATTTTTATCTTCAATTCCGCGAGATTTTAACAACTCAACCAGTTTTTTTCTCGCTCCACGTTCTCGGTAATTATCAACAAATTTATACGCCATGAGCCTCAAAATTAGCTTTTTTTAACGGTGATACAAGATAAAGAAATCCACATTACCGTAAGTAACACTAAATCAAAACTTAAATTAGTAATTAATACGGATCTACATCTATTTGCGTAAAAACACCTTTAAATTCTTTGGTAGCATTAAATTGGGTCAGGGTTTCTCTCAATGCATCTTTAACTTTTTGAATGGCAGTATGCTTATCGGCTTTGATAATGATCTGTTTGATATAAAGATTCCGTACGCGACTTACCAGAGGTTGTTCGGGACCTAAAACGCGTTTACCAAATTTTGCTTTAAGGATATTTGCGAGTGTAAATGCCGCGTGATCTAGTACATGAGAATCTTTATGTTTTACATATAGAAATATCATCCTGGAAAAGGGAGGATACAAGAATTTCTCCCGTTCTACAATTTCGTCGTTGTACATGCCCTCATAATCGTTGTTCACCACTTGCTTGATAATACGGTTTTCAGCATCGTAAGTCTGGATACAAACATTACCCTGATCGGCCCTTCTGCCTGCCCTACCTGCAACCTGCGCCAGCAGCTGGAAACTCCTTTCGTAAGCACGAAAATCAGGGTAACCTAAAAGCGTATCGGCATTAATTACACCAATAAGATTCAGGTTATCGAAATCCAATCCTTTAGCCACCATTTGTGTGCCGATTAAAATATCGGTTTTCTTCTCTTGAAAGTCGTTTAAGATCTGTTGAAGTCCATTTTTTGTCCTTGTACTGTCCATATCCAACCGGGCAATGGTCACTTCTGGATAAAGTAACCTGAGTTCTTCTTCAATACGCTCTGTACCAAATCCTTTTTGCTCTACATGGACCGAACCACAAGCCGGACAGATATTTACACTGCTCTGCTGATAACCGCAGTAGTGGCAATGTAATTTACCACTGCTTTTATGATAGGTTAAACTTACATCGCAGTTTACACATTTTGGTGTATAACCACAAGTTGCACAGATTAGAATAGTGGCATAACCCCTCCTGTTTTGAAATAACACAATCTGCTCCTTTTTAGAAAGTGCCAGATCGATATCTTTGATCAACACGCTCGAAAAATACGAACTCATTGTTTTTTTCTTCGTTTCTTCCGAAATACTTACCACCTGCTGATTAGGAAGCTGAACCCCGCCAAAACGCTCTTTCATCTCTACAAGACCGTATTTACCTTGTAAAGCATTATAATAACTCTCTAAAGATGGTGTAGCTGATCCCAAAACAACCTTAGCTTGGTGCAGATAACCAAGATAAATGGCAGCATCCCTCGCCTGATAGCGTGGTGCCGGATCATATTGTTTGTAAGAAGGTTCGTGTTCTTCATCAACCACAATCAGTTTTAAGTGTTCGAAAGGAAGAAAAACTGCTGAGCGGGCACCAAGAATTACTTTATAAGTACCTGTACGCACTTTATTCCAGATTTCTACCCGTTCGCTATTGTTAAATTTGGAGTGGTATACCCCTATTGCATTACCGAAATAGCGTTTGATACGTTCTACAATCTGGGTTGTTAATGCAATTTCTGGCAACAGGAACAATACCTGGCCATCTGTATTTTGAATAATTTTTTCAATCAGTTTGATATAAACCTGTGTTTTTCCAGATGCGGTAACACCATGCAACAAAACCACCTCTTTCTCCTCAAAATGCCGGTTAATCTGGTTTAATGCTTTCTGCTGACCTTCGTTCAGCTCGAAATTCACACTGAACTCTTCATCATGGGCAGCTAAACGGCTAACCGGCCTTTTCATCACCACAAAAATATCTTTGTCGGTTAAGGCTTTGAGCGCTGCTGGTCCACAATTACTTTCTTCTAAAAGCTGTTCTTTGGAAATTGGCAGATTTGATTTTTGCAATTTTAGGTAAGCCAGTAAAGCGTCTAATTGTTTAGGCGCCCGATCTAAAACATTAAAAAGCTGTTTCAGATTTTCCTCATCGCTATAAAAATCATTTAAAATAATGAACGACTTAAGCAAAGGTTTATATTTCTGCACCACCTCTTCTGCCACCAGCACCAGTTCTTTATCCAGCAAATGATTGATGATCGGGTATACTGTTTTCTGCCCAAGGAGCTTAGAAACATCATTAACAGTAAGTTTCTGCTGCTGTTTCAGTGCATTGATAATGATTTCTTCCTTATCGGTAAGTTCGGTATCTTCATTATAATCATCGCGAAGAATTAAGATCGTTTCGCTGGCCAGTTTTAAACTTGCAGGCAAAGCCGCCGCCATTACATCACCTTCATTACACATGTAATAATTGGTCATCCATGTCCAGAATTTAAGTTGCATGGGTGTAATTACAGGCTCATTATCAACTACATCAATAATGTATTTTGCCTCATAAACTGTTGGCGGCACCGTACTAATTCCACTAATTAAAGCAGTATAAATTTTATGCTTTCCAAATTGCACCACCACACGTTTCCCAACGGCAATCTGGTCGTTTAAATCAAAAGGTACCCGATAAGTATAGTTTTTCGCCAAAGATAATGGCAAAATAACTTCAACAAAAAGTGTTTCTCTTTCTGCAAAAATATCACTTTCGAAAGTATTCATTATTTATCTTTAAATGCCGCAAAAAAGAGCATTATCCATCCCAATACAAATAAAAGCCCACCAATTGGCGTTACTGGGCCAATAAATTCAGTAAATCCTAAGTGTGATATGTTTCGTGTAGCCAATAAATATAGCGAACCTGAAAAAAGAATAATACCAAATGTAAAACAGAAATAGGCAATATTGATCAGCTTGTTCCGGTAGCGGGCAAAAGTAGAAAGGTATAATAATGCAAAGGTATGATAGAACTGATAATCAACACCTTTTTGCCAGATTTCCAATGATGGCCCGTCAATTAAGGCCTTTAAACCATGAGCGCCAAATGCACCCAGCAAAACAGCAACAGCACCAAAAAAAGAAGCAGTAAGAATTATTCGTTTATTCATAATGATTTGCTAGTAGCAATCGCTAAATTAATAAATTGACAAAGAACTTCTCACTAATCAATGTAATAAATTAAATTTGTTGCAAAGCAGATGAAAAAAATCGTAATTCTAACAAGTGCATTATTTTTGGGTGTAGCCTTTATGGCTTATCTCTATTTTTCAAAATTGGGTACAGATAATGATGCGAAAGATCTGGCGCTGCAATCGGCAACTAATAATGCAGCTTTAGTGTTTTCTTTCCAGAACGATAAAAGTTTTTACGATATCATTGAAGGGCAGCAACTTATCCAGCAGGTTTTAGGGAAAGATAAAATGAGCCTTTTAAAACAGCTGAAAGCAAGCATTATCGACGATAATCTGATCAACAGGTATTTGAAGGATCAGCAGGTTTATATTAGTGTATTACCTGATTCGAATAAAACCCTCAACTTCCTGATCACCTTACAAATTCAGCCTGATAACGACATCAAAAAATTCTACGAACAGCTAAAACTAAAAAAAGTAATTACCGAAAATTCGAAAGAGCTTTATACTGTGAGGATAAACGACAGTTTACGGATTTATTTAGGCATCCATAACCAGGTATTAACGGTTTCAACTTCATTGAAACTGATTAATGACGCTAATATTCGTTTAACGGAGAATCCTTTTACGGAGTACATTAAGGAGAACAAGCACCAGATCAAAAATGTACTGGCCAATATCTACATCAATTTTAACCAGGCCCCATTACTACTTAAAAATATTATTGCAGGTAACATTAATGGCGAAATTGCCCTATTTAACCAACAAAACAGTTTCGCTGTACTCAATTACAATTTCAGTAAAGAGAAAATTCTTTTCAGCGGAAGTACCGAATTAAAAGATCAGCACAATTACCTTAAATTATTCGAAAACACCGCTGCACAAAATACATCAATACAAAATATCCTGCCCGATAATACAGCAAACTATGCGCTTTATGCTTATGATGATTACGGTAAATGGCTTAAAAAATTAAATAATTGGCAGGAACAAACGAAAATACTTTCAAAAACCAATGCCGTGATAAAAAAAATAAAGGATGATTACAGAACAGATTTAGATTTGATATTTACCACTTATACCAAGAATCAGTTTATTCTTTTTCAGTTAAGCACCAGCGAAAAACTAGGCGCAATTTCATTATCAGATGGCGAAAAAACAAAACAGTTGCTGCTTGATGTAAGTGCAGATTATAGCGAAGACATTAAGCTCTTTAAATCGGCCGATATCCTGTACAGTTATTTTGGGGAGCCTTTTAAAAAATTTGCACGGCCATATTATACCATTGTAGATAATAATTTAATTGTAGCCAATAATGCGAGCACAGTGCAATCATTTTTAAACGATTATAAAAACAACAGGCTGTTAATACAAACACCACAATATTTAGATGCGGTGAACCAGATTTCGACCACTTCGAACATAAGTTATTACATCAATACCAAAAATTCTGCAGATATTTTCAGGCACAATGTTCAACTGAATTTCTATAAACATTTGCGGGCAGACAGTGGTTTAAAAAGTTTCGATACTTTTTGTTACCAAATGAGTGCAGACAAAAACAAATTCATCACTAACTTGCTTTTAAACAAATATTTACAACCAGAAATACCAGATTCATTAAGTAACCGTTAATAAAGAAACCATCCCAAGAAACTATTTTACATGAAGAAACTTTTACTTGCGTTACTGGCAATAGCTAGCTTCGGGGTTGCAAATGCACAACAATATGCGCTTTTTGGTACTAAAACCATGTTTGATGCATTCGAAAATCCATCTCAAAAATCTTTCACCTTAGATTCATCACGAAGATTTTCCTCCAATTTCTTCCTACCTTATCTTGGAACAAACGCCATTAATAAAGGAAGCTCTAAGTTTGCCATAAGAAGATTAACACAGGAAGGTGTTTTTGATACAAGAAGTTTACCTATCGGTACTGGAGAAGTGAATCATTTTTTCGAAAACAGTAATATCTATGTAGCAGCATTCAGGCTTTTCAAATCTTATAAGTATCAAAAAGAAATGGGGTTTTCGTGGCAGATCAGATCCGATGCACATATCGATTACACCAACGAAACAATGGCTATTTTTGATTCGTTCGAAAGGTTTAATACTAATCAGCAATATACCGGGATTTTTGATACCAAAGGCTACGAACAAAGTTACCATCAATTTAGCTTTACCTATCGCGAAAACTGGAATAAAAGACTCGCATTTGGTTTAAAAGCAAGTTTACTGAGTGGAATACTTTACAACAAATTAAATGTTTCCGACTCTTATTTATATATCGATCCTGAGTCTGATGCCCTGTTAATTGGCCTGAAAGGAACCTATTCCAGCAATTTTTCTGATTTTGATGAGGTAAATAAGAAAAATTTTATTCCAAACTTTAAAAACCCAGGACTATCATTAAGCTTTGGAAGCAATTACACCACTAAAAAAGGTTTGTTCTTAATGGCCAATATAAAAGATTTAGGTTTTATCTGGTGGCGAAGTAATTCGCAACGCACTACGGTAGATCAATCAAAAATTATTGAGAATATAGAAAATAACCAATCTAATACCAATCAGGAAATAAAAGACATTTTCCTCCTTTCGGAGCAAAGCAAAAAGTTTTTAGCGCCTACCAATGCTAAACTTGATGTTTACCTATCTAAACGATATGGCTTTTACAAACCAGGCCTAGCTGTTTCGAAAAACTTGTTTTATAAAGGCGGAGATATTGCTTTGGTAAACACTTTTATTGCCAACGATTTTTCGGGAAGTGTTACTCCCTTATACAACTTAAATGGTGTTTTTATGGTTGGATTGCAAGGAAAATACCAGACACCAAATTTTGAATTGTTTATGGGTACAGATAATTTAGTGGCTACCAGTTTTCAAACTTATGGAATGATTAAAAATGATGCTACTGTAGGCAGCGGGCCTAATGGTGCTTCTTTTTACATGGGTGTAGGCATTAAATTCGGTAATGTGGTTAACCATCCGCAATTTGCCGATGTAATACCAGGCATAAATGACAATGAAGGTGGGAGTTTCTTTAAAAGTTTGTTTTCAATCTTTAAAAGAAGATAACCGGTCTAACCCTACGCTTGTTGCTTTTTAGATTGGGTAACTACAAAATCTTTCAGGTAAAAAGGTTCGAAATAGGCTACATCTTCAAATTTATTGTTGCTGAAAGCTTCGTTTGCCAATTGCGACATATATGTTGCAGCATTGAAATTGGTCGTATCGAATTTTGCATTTAGATGTGTTAAAACTTCGGCACACTTAGCCGCTCCATCGCCTAAAAAAGCAACAGCTTGTTGTGTGAGATAATCTGTAAAACTTGTCTCATCAATAATTTTTGCTTCGGTTGGCATGATTACGTTTAACGAGCGATCGAAAATTGCAGTATAAACTTCCATTCGGCGGGCATCGATCATTGGGCAGATTAAACCTGAATAACCAGGATTTTCTGTCAAATAACCAGCAGCCATCATTTCTAAGGTTTCAATGGCAATTAAAGGTTTATCTAATGCATAACATAACCCCTTCGCTGTAGAAACACCAATCCTTAATCCGGTATAAGACCCTGGCCCTTTACTTACCGCAATGGCATCTAACTCTTGGTAATTCAGTCCTGCAGTTTTAAGCACTTCATCTATAAACAAAGTTAAATTTGCTGCATGCAGGTTCTGCCCCTTCTCTTCTTTAAATGAAAATGTTTTGCCGTTTATGGATAGTGCTACAGAACAAATTGCAGTAGCTGTTTCTATTTGAAGTATCTTAGCCATTGCGCAAAGATATAGTTTTTAGCCTTAAATTAATTCAGTTTAGCGTTTGGGCTTCGGCGTTTGGAGTCAAATTTTCCCTGGTAGTGTATCATCTCGTAGTATCATCCTGAACGCAGTCGAAGGATTTTTACTTCAATCTTTCAAATGAATTAGCTAGAAGTTTGGAGTCGATTAACCAATTAATAAATAAAAAATGGCTAGTGAACCAATGAACCCTTCTACGGAACCGGATCATGCCCATGTTTGCCCCAGGGATGGCAACGGCCTATGCGTTTCAGCGCCAGCAAGCCGCCTTTAAATGGTCCGTGCTTTTTAATGGCCTCTATCCCATATTGCGAGCAGGTTGGCGTAAACCTACAATTTGCCCCCAACATTGGAGAAATGGCGTATTGATAAACTTTAATTAAGCCTAAAAAAAACCAACCGAAAATTTTATTGATGAATTTCATTGGGCTGGATTAAATTTTGGAAACGCTTAAAGCTAGCGATCAGTTTTTTCTCGATAAAACCAAATTCATACTTATCCTTACCTACAAACTGGATGGAAAACAAAAGCAATCCCTATCAGTAGGTAAAGGCATGTATAATTTATCTTGCTTATTTAGGCGATAAGCTTCGCGTATGCGGCGCTTGAGCAGATTGCGATCTACTGCCCGCTTATATCTTTTTTTAGGAACATTGATGACCACCTGCGCTTGTACATGAGCTGGTACATCAACAAAAAGATAAGAAATGCGAAAAGGGTATAATAAAAAAGAAGAACCGTTCTTAAACAACAGGTCTAAATGTTTCCTGCTGCATAACCGTTCTTCTTTCCTGAATGTGTACATATATTTTTGATTGATAACTGCAGATTTTGATCTGCCGATCCCGAATGAACGGAAAAGCAATCAAAAATTATGCTTTATGCTTGCGTTCGTCAGAAACTGTTAATCTTTTTCTTCCTTTAGCACGACGTGATGCTAATACTCGTCTGCCGTTAGCTGTTGCCATTCTTTCGCGGAAGCCGTGTTTGTTTCTTCTCTTTCTTTGCGAAGGTTGGTATGTTCTTTTCATGACTGTATATTATCTATTGTAAAATTAAGAGGTGCAAATATAAAGCGATTTCTCTACAAATGCAAGAGTGATTAATTATTATTTTTTCTATTCAAATGCAAATGTAATAATTCTTTTGAAAAAGAGACCCTGTGGCCATTTATAAATATCTGTTTGTATGTTTTATTGTTTCACCAAACGTTCCTGTCCATGATCCTTTGCGATGGAACTAGATAGAATTATTTTGGTATAAGACGCTAGAAAAGAACCAAGCCGTCAATAGCAGCACCTACAGCCGTAAAACAAACCTGATTGAAGTGGTAATCTTTACAGGTATGACACCGACCGATAGACTCAAAAAGCCTAATGAATACCTAGTGGTTAACATTTTTCAACAATAAAGACCCTGAAATAAATTCAGGGTGACGCCACTCTGAGAATCTATCTTTATAAACCTAATGCCGCCTTCAATTTCACATAACCCGTTTTACTCACCGGCAACCAGATATCAGACTTCAACAACACCACGTAGCTATCTTTCTCTTTTAGCTCTATTTTGGTTACCTGGGCCAGATTAATGATGTAAGACCTATGTATGCGGATAAACTGACTCACATCCAATGTTTGTTCGAAATAAGCCATGGTTTTGTTCTTATAGAAAACACCATCAACGGTACTTAATTTTACATAATCATCATCCGCCTCTAAATAGTTGATATCGGCAACAGGGATAATCTTAATTACACCGTCTTTTTTAACTACTACCCTATTATTTTGTGCCGGACTTAAAGCTGCTGCATCCAAAACAGCCTCCGTATTTTCCACATGATTTAATTTGCCGGGTAACTTTTTAATAGCAGCATCGAAGCGCGATTTATCAATCGGCTTGAGCAGATAATCTACTGCATTAACCTCAAAAGCTTTAATAGCATATTCATCAAAAGCAGTGGTAAAAATTACTGCAGGTTTATCTTCCACCAGCTCGAGCATTTCGAAACCACTAATTTTAGGCATCTGTATATCAAGAAAAATTAAATCAGGCTTATGCAAGGTAATGGCTTTCAAACCTTCGAACCCATCACCACATTCTGCTACAATCTCTATTTCTGCATGATCTGAAAGGTAATATTTTACAATATCTCTCGCTAAAGGCTCATCATCAATTAGTATTGTTCTGATCATTTTTTTGTGGAATTTTTAGGGTGGTAATATATAAATTATTTGCCTCAATATCGGTTTGTAACAGATGTGTATTCGCAAATAATAAATATAACCTGCGTTTAATGGCACTTAAACCAAACCCAGTTCCTCCAGCAGCCTTCATTTCCGGATCGAAAGGGTTTTGTACTCGCAATTGTAAAATATTATATTCAACAGTAACATCTATCTTGATTGTAATGCCTGCTGAAGTATTATAAAGTCCGAATTTAATGGCATTTTCTACAATGGGCTGCAATAATGTACCTGGCAAACAAAGATTTAAGGTATCTTCAGCAACATTAACCTCAATGTTTAACCTATGGCTAAACCTTACCTTTTCAATATCGAGGTACAATTGGATGTACTCCATTTCTTCCTCAACCGAAACCCATAATTCATCATCGCGTTTTAGGGTGCCACGAAGAAAAGAAGCTAATTTTGTAATCATTACGCCTGCCTCTTTTGGGTTAACCATGGTAAGGGCAAATACCGAATTTAAACTATTGAAAAGAAAATGCGGTTGTAATTGGTGCCTTAACTTATTCAACTCAGCCTCTTTCGCTAAACTTTTAGCTGCCGATAATCTTTCGTGTGTTTCTGATTGTTCTTCTAACCTATACCATAAAATATTAGCAAGTGCACACCATGCCAAGCACATAAAAGAAATGAGGCCTCTGAAGGCGAAAGAAAAATTGTAAAAATCCTTGTACTCTTTGTAATCAGAAAAAATATAGAGCACCACATATTTTGAAGCAAAAATAATCACAAATGTAAGCGCAAGGCTAATGATCAGCATATACAGTATCCGTTCATTCTTCGGCTGGTAATACCCAAGCATATTACTGATCCCAATGCAAGCCAACGCCAGCAAAAAGTTATTGGTTAAGCTATCAGTTATCGATACCCACCAAGAAAAATTAACTACGTAATGCAATCCAGCAGCACACAATACAGTCCACACTATTGCAATGGTAAGCGATATTTTCTGTATCTGCGGAACGGATAAAGGTCTAGTTGTCAAAATGGTTTTGATTAGTTAATGATTTATTGCGGTGCGCTAGCTTTTCCAGGTATTGTGTAACCGATTTGGGTTCAACAATCCTGGAACTTACCTCTACACCATCGGCGAGTTCTTCTATTGCCGATATTCCACCTACACCTATAAACTTCCATACTACTTTGTCGCCGTTACAATTATTAAAAGAAGGGTTAAAATGTATGGCATTCAATTTAGCTTTGCCTAAAGCCTGCGCAATCCCATCTGCTTGGATTAAACGCGTTTGTTCGTTAAACTGGGGTGTATGTTTTCCTTCACCACAAATTACCTGATAGATACAATTTACTGCAAACCATTTCATAGGCGATGTTTTATAATAAATGTTTAGAAACTTTTAATTTCGATCCCTCCAAATAAAGCCGTTCCATCTAAAATCAATGTTTTTTTCATCTCTGCCACTGGCATTACATGCGATCTTTTATCTTCAACGCTACCAAATAATGCCGTTACGTTCGATTTTATTGCCCAGTTTTGTGGCACAATTAGTTTAATTCCTCCAAAAACGGCTGTTACATCAAGCGATACCGTTTCAGGGAAATCGGCCTGGGTCATTACAATATCTGCTCCACCGAATACAGCCGTAATATCGCCCCCCTGAAAGTTTTTAGAGTAAACGGTTTGGTTACTTCCTCCAAAAACGGCCATTACTTCAATAACATCATTATTATTTACAGTCTTTTTATCGGTAGCTTCGTCAAAATCAAAATCAGCCTTGTTCTTATCCTTATATCTTTTTCTAAAAGTCGGAGTGCCCTTCGGTCTGAAGATTAAAAAGCCGCCTACTATAACCAAGCCAACACCTAAAGCGTATTTAGATAAATCAAGATCTAACCCAGGTATATTTTCTAAGGTATTATAAGCGCCAATCAAAATCAGTATCAGCCAGGCTATTCCTTTAAAGTTACGACGAAGACCGATAAATACACCCAGTACAATTAAAAAATTAGACCAACTGAATATCCATCCCGGAATATTTAATCCCATGTTGTTCAATAGAAATGCAAATCCGATGATGGCTATGATGAAACCGCTCCACACCCTTCCTGAGTTTTTAAGCTGGTTGTTATCGTTATTATTAATATTTTCCATTTGTGTTCATATTTAATACCCAAAAGTATTGATAAGCATCCGATCGTAATAGATGAGACTTGCTAAAGCTCGGCAAAAGGCGGTAAGCACCCTTATTTTATCGGTGAAAATTATTTTGTTATTTTCATGCCATGAAATTTCCCCTATTAATGTTTGTTCTTACTATTTCTACTGGTTTGTTTGCACAGGGAATAAGTAGCCATTACAAGATTTATGATGTTAAAAAACAGAAATCCATATCGATAGACGACATTGTTGCCGATATGGACCAGGCAGATGTTTTATTCTTTGGCGAAGACCATAACGATTCTATAGGACACTACCTGGAAGCGGAGCTTTTTAAAAAACTCCATTCAAAATATCCGTTAAAAACCGCATTATCGTTAGAAATGTTCCATACCGATGTACAACCTGAAGTAGATGAATATCTAGCAGGATTAATATCAGAAAAGAACTTTGTTAAAGAAGGCAGAGCCTGGGGTAATTACAAAGATTACAAAGCTTTAATAGAATACGCAAAACAAAACAAGTTAAAAGTTATTGCTGCAAATGCGGCTACGCGTTACAGCAATGCCGTTACTATGGGCGGGCTAAAAGTTTTAGAAAACTTTCCAAAAACGTCATTTAATTTTTTACCACCCCTACCAATTGATACGGCCCAGGGTAGGTATTATGAAAAATTTACTGAAACTTTGGGTGGCCACAGTATGGGCGCAATGAAGATTTACCAGACGCAAAATTTATGGGATGCTACCATGTCATGGTCTATAAATAAGTTTCTTAAGGCAAACAGGGGCTTTAAGGTTTTTCAGCTTAATGGACGTTTCCATAGCGATGAAAAGCTGGGAACTTTAGCAAAACTGGCTCATGCCAATCCAAAATTAAAAATCCTCAACATTTCTTCATTTTCGGATGAAAGCTTTGCGAATCCCAATTGGGAGAAATTTAAAAATCTTGGCGATTATATTATAATAACAGATCCTACAGTAAAAAGAAGTTATTAAAACGAAAATCCGTCCTGATTTACATCAGGACGGATATGGTTATTATGCCTTTGTTTTTAACAAATCTCTGATTTCTGTTAAAAGCGTTTCTTCCGCTGTTGGCACTACTGGTGCAGCAACTGCTACTTCTTCTTCTTTCTTTTTCATTCTATTAATTGCTTTAACCATTATAAAAACAATCAAAGCCAACAATAAAAAATTAATGGCTACTGTAATAAAATTACCATAAGCAAATATAGATGCATCTGGTGCCGCTTTTTTAGCATCTGCCAGTGAAGCGCCCTTCGGAATCAGTTCTGCGCCTTTCCCCATTGCGAAATAAATGCTGCTAAAATCTGGTTTACCTACCATTGCGGCTACAATCGGCATCACTAAATCGTCAATTACACTGGTAACAATTTTACCAAAAGCGCCACCTATAATTACTCCGACTGCCAAATCGAAAGCATTACCTTTAATGGCAAATTCTTTAAATTCTTTTACAAAGCCCATGTTTTCTTTAAGTTTTAGTTTATTTATTTACTAAAGTAGCAAACATTAAACTTAATACAAATGTTTATGAAATAATTTTAAAACCAAACATATCGATAGCATTTAGAGCAAATCAGCAGAATATCTGAAATCTATTGTTTATTTTTGCCCTATTCTTTTATATTTACTATGCTAAAGCAACACTTACAACAAAAATTATTACAAAAGTTATCACCACAACAAATACAGTTTATTAAACTGTTGCAGGTGCCAACCGTTGCTTTAGATACCCGTGTAAAAGAAGAGCTCGAAGAAAACCCTGCTCTTGAAGATCCAAGTTTAATGACTCAGGATGAGCCAAAAAGCGAATATGATGATTTAAATGACAGGCCTGAAGATTACGAACAGTCATCAGAAGATACCAGCATGGATGAATTTAATGTAGATGATTATTTACAGGATGATTCTGCCAATGATTACAGCACCAACTACAATAATGGCGACGATGATGAGGAGAAGAAAGAAACCCCAATTGCCATTGAAAGTACTTTTTTTGAAAGCTTGCAAGAGCAATTAGACCTTATTCCGCTGTCCGATCAGGATTTTATTATTGGCAAACAGATTATTGGCAGTTTAGATGATGATGGTTATTTACGCCGTCCGTTAGGCTCCATGATCGATGATCTTGCTTTTTCTCAGAATGTTATGGTGGAGGAAGATGATGTATTGGAAATGTTAAAACTGATCCAAGGCTTCGATCCTCCTGGTATTGGTGCAAGAGACCTGAAAGAATGTTTGTTGATCCAGTTAAAAAGAAAAGACCCAAACAACCCGATTATAGTTAAAGCAATGAATGTTGTAGAAAACTATTTGGATGAGTTTACACGGAAACATTACGATAAATTAGAAAAAAGTTTAGGCTTAGATAGTGAAGAACTTAAAGAGGTAGTAAACGAAATTTTGCGTTTAAACCCCAAACCAGGTGATGCCAATCAGGTTACAACCAAACAAATGCAGATTATTCCTGATTTCCACATCAGCAATAATGATGGCGTATTGATTTTGACGTTAAATTCGAAAAATGCCCCCGAGCTAAAGGTAAGCAGATCTTACCAGGAGATGTTCGAGCATTACGATAAAGCATCATCCAAAGATAAAAAGCTGAAAGAGGCTGTTCAGTTTGTTAAACAAAAATTAGATTCTGCCAGATGGTTTATAGATGCGATTAAACAAAGACAACAAACTTTGTTAAAAACCATGAATGCCATTATGCATTATCAATATGAATATTTTTTAACGGCCGACGAGCGCAAAATGCGTCCGATGATATTGAAAGATATTGCTGATAAAATCGACATGGATATCTCAACCGTATCGAGGGTTGCGAACTCTAAATATGTACAAACCGAATTTGGCACCTTCCTGTTAAAATCTTTCTTCTCAGAAGCAATACAGACCGAAAACGGTGAAGAAGTTTCGAATAAAGAGGTAAAAAAAATATTGGAAGACTGTATCGGAAATGAAGATAAACGCAAACCCTTAGCGGATGAAAAATTAACCGAAATTTTAAAAGAAAGAGGTTATAACATTGCCAGAAGGACTGTCGCGAAATATCGCGAGCAAATGAATATTCCGGTAGCAAGGCTAAGAAAAGAACTTTAGAACAGTTGGCAGTTACCAATTGCCAGTTTACAATTCGAAATTTACAGTTACTTATCTAAAACATAGAATTGTAAATTGTCAACTGAAAGTATTGCGTTCCAAATATAAATGGTGTATTTATTTTGATTCGGAAATGAGCAGTCCTGTGTACTTGACAGCTTCAGTCCCGCTTTCCATTCCAAGTCCGCACTCGTTCCTCGCTTACGGGCTTTGCATTGCAATCGGGTTTAAGAACATAGTTTCTGCACCCTGCAATCTCAAAAATAAAAAACTGCTGTAGCCATCTAGCCCCGGCTGAAGCATTACCCTGCAGCAACGAGGTACGAGGAAGCGAAGCGTAAAAGCGAAAGACGAGAGGAGACTTCCTATCCTATACAGGTTTTGTGCTCTGATCCATAAGCGACACACCTATATAAATCTGAATACCAACAGATTACCACATCTTAATGTACGATGGCACATTATAAATATTATTTAGCAATAGGCCCAATACAATTTCATGACTACCATTACTTACCTGATTCAGTTGTGAAGTGGTAAAATCGTAAGAGTAAGTTAAATTAACCATCTTTCCGATATTGAAACCTGCCATCGCAGCAAAAGAATCATCTTTACGATAGCTTCCACCCAACCAGATTTTATCTTTAAAAGCCAGTTTCATGTTTATGTCAACCGAAACAGGTGCCGGCGATACATACTTTACCATTACCGATGGTACAGCAGCAATCTCATCATCTAAGAAAAATTTATATCCTGCGGTTGCAAAATAATGTGGTGCTTCTTTACCTAAATTATAATTATTATCGCCTGTAAAGCTTAATTTTTGGGGTAAAATCTGCTGTACAGATAAACCTGCAAATAACCTTGCACCGTATAACCATAAACCGATATTTAAATCGGGTTTAACCTGGTTAATCAGCGCCCTGTTCATAATCGGATCTATTGGTGTATCAAAGGTTAGTGCATTTAAATCTAAAGAAATGCTCGAAACCCCTGCTGCAATGCCCGCTGATAAATTAAAATCATTGCTCAATTGCAGATGATAAGCATAAGTCACATTCGCATCCAATCTTTTTATCGGACCAGTTTTATCTAAAACAGCAGTTACCCCATTCCATGGTGGGATGGCGACGACATATAGTTTTGCATATAATTACGGTCCATCGGATTACCTGTTTGCTCCGGGAAAGCAGTTAGCGCATTACTCCATAACTGGTTATCGCCCAGCGCCCAATGTGCCGATACAAATGAAGTTTGAGGCGCATCGGTAATACCCGACCATTGTTTACGGTAACCAGCTTTAAAATCGAGGTAATTTTCAATTCCGGAGAGCGCCGGATTTAGCAGGTACTGATTAAAAATATATTGGGTATACTGCGGCTTTTGTTGCGCAAAAACCTTAAATGTTGCAAAAAGTGCAAATATGATGATGAGCTTCTTCAATTTATCTGATTATGGTGAGCGGTCCTGTTATTGTTTTTCGTCCGTTACGTGGGTTAATGATATAATAATAAACACCTACCGGAAGTGGTTCATTTTGGTAATTCCCATCAAAAGGAATTTTATAGCCATTGCTAAAAAATACCCTATTCCCGTTTCTGTTAAAAATTTCGACAGTAGCATTTGGATAAGATTCTAAATATTTAATGATCCAGGTATCGTTTACATTATCGCCATTTGGCGTAAAGGTATTGGGTGGATTTATAGCTTGCAATACCTTAACCAATACTTTTGAAGTTGTTACGCAACCTTCTGGCTGTGTAGTGGCCGTTAAGGTATATTCTGTGTCCTCATTTGGTGAGGCAATCGGATTTAAGACATTGGTTTTGTTCAGGCCAACTGCTGGCGACCATTCGTATTTTAAATTGGTTCCTTCGGCAGTTGCCGGAATTTCGATCTGCCCGCCTGCTAAAATGTAAATTAGCGTGCCTGCATCTGCCACAGGGGATTTATACACTGTAATGGTATTGGAAATGGAATTAGGACAACCATTATCTCCAGTAAATGTATAAGTGATGGTATGCGGCCCCAGCCCGGCAATTTTAGGATTAAAGGTACCATCTGCCCTCATACCATCGCCACTATATACACCTGGCGGCCCATTCATTTCTTCTCCAACCTTTTGTTTGGCCTGTGTAATTAAAACTGTTCCATCTGCGTCGCAAACTGGAGCCATATCATCAAACACCAATTGCGGAACTGGTTTTAAGGTAAGTGTTTGCGATTCTGAATATTTAAAACAATTTTCTCCAGAATAGGCAACAAGCTTGATGTTAAAGGTTCGGTCGGTAGTGCCTCCAAAAGTATTGTAGTTAAGTATAAAAACTTCGTTATTATCTGGATAAGGAATTGTTTTATAAATAGAACTTTCATTACCAAAATCTCTATAAATCTCAATCTTAGTGATTTTGCCCGTAAATACGGTAGATGTATTTTTAATCATGATATTTTCACTCACACAACTATGGTCATTTATAATCTCAAAATCAGCTGTTTTAACATCACCATTAACTGTAAATGATTTTAATGTAAACGCCTCACAACCATCTTGATTCTTTACAGTTAGAGTCACATTATAACTACCTGTGGCAGCAGGCATAAAAGCACCATCGACACCTGTTGTGGTAGCAATTACATTATTGTTATTATCCGCATATTTCCATTCAAAAGTTAAACCCGTTGTACTTCCATCTGCATTTTTGGATGTATTTTTAAATCTGGCCACGCCATCCGCTAAACAAAAATCAGGAAGCATGAAATCCACTTCTTTCGGTGGATCGTATATATTTATATCTATAGGCTTAATATTTAAACATTTAAGATCACTCTCAACTGTTAAAGTGATGGTATAACGACCTGCAACAGCGTATTGATGTGGAGGAGGAACATTATCTTCCAACGTTACGGGAGTACTTCCATCTCCAAAATCCCACGTCCACTTTACTATCGTTCCAATACCTTCAATGCTCGATTTATCAGTTAAAACGGTTGGTTTATTGGTACAGAACCCAGTAACATCAAAATCTGCTAATGGTGTAGGATTTATTGTAATTTCAACAGGTTCTGAGGTATTAGCACAATTAGAACCCGTGGTAGCAGTTAACCTCACCAAATATTTACCAGGTCTTGCATAAGTATGTTCTGGATTTTGTTCTGTGGAAGGCGTACTTTCATCTCCAAAATCCCATAACCATTTGGTAATTGCAAA
Source organism: Pedobacter riviphilus (assembly GCF_014692875.1). NCBI lineage: Bacteria > Pseudomonadati > Bacteroidota > Sphingobacteriia > Sphingobacteriales > Sphingobacteriaceae > Pedobacter > Pedobacter riviphilus. The sequence goes on from NZ_CP061171.1 coordinate 2,807,170, forward strand.
ATCGTCATTATTAGATATACTTCCATCTGTAAATTTTGCAGTAGTATTTGAACAACCAATAATAGGATTAAATTTTGCTATAGGGAGATCGTAGATATTAAAAGTGTAATTGGTTACTAAATCGCCCGATACACATGATGATGTATTGGGCACATGGGCTACAATTTCTAAACTGTGTTTACCTTTTTCTGCATAGGTTTTGGTATAGGGCGATTCATAAGTAAATATGTTGGTACCATCTGGCAAAGTTTTAGTTTCCATAAGAACAGGTGGATTTTGATTAATTACATTTTCATTATCCAGCGACCAGTTGATGTAATCAGGCTTGTATGGAAGCGATATTTTGATATTATAAGTTTCTCCAACGCATCCATTTTGCCCCTCTTCATTTTTGGCGGTATTAAACACAGTAAGATAGTTATTTGATGATAAATTTGTACCGGCAGAATATGCATAAGACTCGTGATCACCAAATCCGTAAGCAATTGCATTAAAACCATCATCTGCGGTAAGCGTTATACTTTCTTCGTTAACCGGAATCTGTGTATAGGAGTAAATAGAATTGCCATTTAAAATGGTCCATGCAGTATTTGGTGCCACACCATTATACCTAAATCCTGAGATGCTAGCTGTTTTAATTAAAACATTTACATACTTTTCTGTAATATCCTGCAATCTAGAAGAAAAAACGGTCACACCCTTTATATTAAATTCAATCGGATTTAATATAACCATTTCTGGATCACCTATAATAGCGCCTCCATTAGCAGAAGAACAATCTTGCGTTAGGGAATACTCGGCTACGCTAATTAATTTATCAGCCGTGATAAAAGTAGAGCCGGTTAATTGTTCGCTTTCAATAGGTAAACCTTTATTAATAATATATGTAGCACCATTATAAGTTACACTTGTATTATCTTCTTGTGCAAGAATCCTTAAAATATACTTTCTATTGATAAAGGGTACAACCCCATAATTTTTACCCCAGCTATTTGTAGGATAAAGCTGTTGAAACAATGGATCTTGAGAAGAATTACAAACAATTGAAAGTACTGAAGAACCGGAAAAAGCAGCAAAACGTTTACAAGACGATGTTAACGGGTCTGTTTCTACGTAAGTACCAGTAAGATCTTGCGTTCCAGATGCTAAATATTCATAAACATCGCCCGTCTTGTTTAAGGTTATTGGAATTTTATTGCCATTTTTTTCATGCAAAATAATATCAGTATTATCTTCTACAGCAACTAGTGTTAAAAAATTATTACCGCCATTGCTCTGCGAAAAATTCATGGAATAATATGTCTGGCCCAAAGTTTCAAATGGTAAGATCAAGGAAGCAGCAGATCTTGCTGCACCATAAATGTGGGTATAAACAGATACTTTGGGCTGACCATCGGTAACTTTAACATGTATTCCCTTATTTGTTAAAACCCGGTTGGCTTCTAATACCCCATCAATATAAGCATCGACTCTTGGAACATCAAATCTTACAGCGGTATTCGCAGGAATAGTCTTTGTAACAGGAGCAGCATTTCCGCAAGTTATGGTAACTTCAGAATTAGATTTTGATGTTACAAAAACAGCAATATTTCCATATGGGATTACGCCGTTAACAGCTCTTGATGGAACATGGGTTGGGAAGACTGTCCAGAAATCAGTTCCTTCATTAGAAATATTTTGTCCAGATGCTTTAAAGAAAAACAAAGACACTAACAAAACCAATAACCAATGCCTGCTCATCACCTATCGGTTTAGTTTGAAAACGTTATACATGTTTGTTTGATTAGATATGCAATATACTATTAATCAAATCACAAGAAAAAACAATTATTAGAATTTTAACAATTTTTAAGCAGAAAAACCACCTTTCGTGTAATAAAATAAAAGGGTTGTGTAAAAAAGTTTCAGATAAACATGTAATTCCTATGAAAAGAATTAAGGAGATAAAAAAGTGATTGTATCATAAGTGGTGATTTCCATTCGAACTTGTCACATTGAGCTCGGCCTGTACGGAGCTTGACGAAGTATCGAAGCGCTTTGCGGGAAACTTAAACAGGTCCTTCGACAAGCTCAGGATGACAAATCTATATTTATGATACAGACGCTATATGATAAATATTCAATCATTACCTTGGTCGGACTGATCGCCACTACCGTATTTTGCAGAGAAATTTTTGGCTTTTTCATCTGCAGCACTATCGTTATGATCTTCAGGCTCCAGATTTTCGTCTAAGCGTTTGTTCCAATTGTCCAGTCCCTGATTAGGGTGTTTTGCATTTTCTGCTGTGAAATCAGATTTTGATTTGGACAGATCTTCTTTTTTATTTTCCATTATTGGCGTTTATTTTAATTAAAACAGCACCATTAACAGAAAGTTTTATTTACCGCAATTATTTAACAGGCGGTTCATCCTTGGCGTCTTTAAATTCTTTTACACTCTTCCCTATCCCCTTCATTAATTCTGGCAACTTTTTACCACCAAAAATAAGCAGGATAACCACGCCGATTAAAATAATTTCTATTGCAGACATATCTTTATATTTTTCACAATATACGTTAATTCCTCTGAAATGGTTTGTTAGGGAATGGTTAATTGGTTCGCTGACAACAAATGCTCAATTCCGAACCTCAAAGGTTCTATTGTATTCAGAATGCCTAATATCTCCCTCTATTCTTGCTAGCATTAACACTATTTTACAAGTCATTACTAATCAGCTTCTTAACAACTTTCGCATTTCCATCCAGCTAGGCCATAGACGATACTTGTTTCTGTGTCTCCATGGAAAACTAGTTCATTGGTACAATCACAAGAAAGATCCTGAAACAGGCTCAGAAGGACGAAAAGAAGGAGCTAATCGCCTCTAAACACGTACCACCTAGGCGCTAAACCAACAAAGCATTTAAAGTTCTTGTTTTGATTTTAGGCACCGCGCCATGGCGCATAAATTCGGCAAAACCTTTTAACTGTTTGATCGACTTAATGGCTTCATAGCCTTCAAATGATGTTCTAATTTTGTTTAGCAGCATGGTATCTGTTTTAAACAGATCACTTTCAACCAATATCCCTTTATTCAGAAATTTTTTAATTAGTTCGGCCATTTTGCCATTGGCATATAAATGAAGCGGTAATTTAAACACATCATTGTTCAGCTTCTCGAAAGCTTCATTAATCCAAGCTACCTCAGTTTCTGCACTCACCGCTATTTTTCCATCTTTCAAAACAATGTAAGTCAAAAATTCGCGGGCACGCTGACGGGAAATTACCCCGCCATGAATACCATCACGCAAAGTATAATCCAAACGATCGGCACAGAGCGACGGCAAAGGTTGCTCTAAAATATCAAAAGTACCATACAGAATCTGGTTAACATTATATCCATAATTTAACAGCACATCAGGTACTTCCGATTTATATAAAACTTCGGCAAAAACTTTTTCATGATAATCTTCATCTGTATTATCGAAAACATAATCGCCCACATGAGAAAAAGCGGTATGCGAAATATCGTGCAGCAAGCCTGCAATTTGCTCCAGTTCTGAACCACCAAGCATCCTAATCAACATGGTAACCCCAATGGCATGCTCCAATCGTGAATGGCAGATATCTGGGTTGACCAAAAATATAGCACCGCTTTGATGTATCCCGCCTAGCCTTTTTAAAGCATCAGTATTTAACAGATCAGAAAATACCATTGGCAGTTCCATTTTGCCGTATAAAAAATCGTTTACCTGGATCATATTGCTGTGCTTTAATTAAAAGGAATAATCAGAAACAAAAATACTAATAATTTTAGTTTTATCATAAAAAATTATCAACATTAAAACCCCTTAAAACTAATATAATTAGTCATAAAACCACTTTCAAATATTTTGAAAGCTATTATTACAATTTCATGATCAACAAAAAACCTGCAATAAAAACAAGCCAATAAATTAAACGTTATACTTGTAAAAAACAGGTATATGGCAACTGCTCAGCAAATTAGAAAAGCATATTTAGATTATGTTCTAACAAACAATGAAAAACCAAAATCGGTTTACATTTTCGTAAAGAAGCTTAAAATTACAGAGACCGATTTTTATCAGTTTTTCTCTTCTTTTGAAAGCATAGAAAAAACAATCTGGTTCGAACTTACTTTCGAAACCATAAACAAAATCAAAGAGCAGGAAGTTTGGCCCCAGTATACGGCCAGAGAAAAAATACTTTCTTTCTTTTACAGTTATCTGGAAAACCTGAAGAACGAACGCAGTTTTGTGATTTACAGCTTAAAGAATCACCGGGGTAAATTTTCTACTCCTGATGTACTGGCTGGCGTAAAACCTATTTTCGAGAACTTTGCACAAGAAATTATTGAAGAAGGTTTAGATAGTGGCGAACTTGCCGAGCGCCGTTTTCTAAGCAAAAGATATAAAGATGCCTTATGGATCCAGTTTGCCTTTATTGTTAATTTCTGGATCAATGATGATAGTGAAGGTTTCGAAAAAAGCGACGAAGCCATAGAAAAAGGCATCAATGTAACCTTCGATCTTTTCCAGCATTCGCCAATCGACAATTTATTGGAATATGGGAAATTTTTATCCAGAAATGGAAAATTTGCAGAAAAGATGAGGTTTTAAACACCAGATGAAAACACAAAAAAGTATTCCAACTACCAAAGTAGAGCGTTCGGCTAAGTTTGTCAAAACAGGTATTCAGATCGGGGGCAACTATATTAAACATTACTCAAAAAAGCTGTTCAACCCTGAAATGGACCGAGAACAGCTTAACGAGGATAATGCAACCGATATTTATAAATCGCTAAGCGAATTAAAGGGCAGTGCCTTAAAAATCGCACAGATGTTAAGTATGGATAAGAATATCCTGCCGAAATCTTATGTCGATAAATTTACCCAATCTCAATACAATGCTCCTCCCCTTTCAGGTCCGTTAATTGTCAGAACTTTCACCAAAAATTTCGGTAAAACACCTGAAAATATTTTCGATAGTTTTAACTTAAGCTCCAGCAATGCTGCTTCTATTGGCCAGGTGCACCAAGCGATGCTTAATGGTAAAAAACTCGCCATTAAAATTCAATACCCTGGTGTGGGCGACAGTATTTCCTCTGACCTGAAGCTGGTAAAACCTTTCGCTTTCCGTTTACTGGGCATGTCGGAAAGGGAATTGAATATCTATATTAAAGAAGTTGAAGAACGTTTGCTAGAAGAAACAGATTACGAACTGGAAGTTAAACGTTCTATCGAATTTTCAGAAGCCTGTAAAAACCTCGATCATGTTGTATTTCCAAAATACTATCCAGCATTATCCGGAAAGCGCATCATTACCATGGACTGGATTGATGGTTTGCATTTAAAAGAATTTTTACAAACGAATCCTTCTCAGGAAGTACGCAATAAAATCGGGCAGGCGCTGTGGGATTTCTATAATTTTCAGCAACACGAACTCAGAGCTGTACATGCTGATCCGCATCCCGGGAATTTTATGATTACACCAGATGAAAACCTTGGAGTAATTGATTTTGGCTGTATTAAAGAGATGCCGGATGATTTCTACTACCCGTTTTTCGCCTTAATTTCTACTGATGTAATTAATGATAAAAATAAAACGATAGATGCATTTAGAAAACTGGATATGATCCATACTGACGATTCTCCTGAGCAGATTGAGTTTTATTATAAATCGTACAGGGAGATGATCAGCCTCTTTGCCAAACCCTATACCAGTAAAACTTTTGATTTTAGTAAACCTGATTTTTTTGAGCAGCTATACGCCTATGGTGAAAAGATTTCGAAAATGCCAGAATTTAAACAGGCCCGTGGGGTAAAACATTTTATTTACGTTAACCGAACTAATTTTGGTCTGTATACGATATTACATGAATTAAAAGCAACGGTTAAAACAGATACTTTCAAACCCAATGTAACTGCCTAGAGAAATTCATTTCGATAAATCGTTATTTCCAACCAGATCGGGAATCTTAATTACAATAAGATTTAATATTAGCTTCGCCGAGCACTTTGTGGTTCCTGCTTGCACGGGAATGACGACTGCCCTAATAGAATCTATAACAGATCGCGTAAACGGGAAATGCTTTGGTTATATCAATAAAAGTATTCTTGTAGATTTCTCTCCCGAAAGTTCGGGATTGCACTCCATCCGATAGCTATCGAATCGAAATGACAACCTTTCGATAAAAATCTAGCTGTTTTTCTTTACCACTTCAACCATATGATCAATATCAAATGGTTTTTCGATATAATCATCAGCTTTGCATTCTTCTGCCTGTTGTGGCAAGTTATTTGAAGTTGAGGTTAATACAGCCGATACATCCTCTGTTTCGGGGTCGGACTTAAGCTCTTTAATTATTTCTGAGCCCTTCTTTTTTCCCTTAATGTGATCATCCACAATCACAACATCGGGTTCAATTTCATCTATTTTATCTATAGGTTCGGTTGTTAATGATGCCGTAACATCAAATCCCTCTTCTTCCAATACATGGTCCATTATATCGAGGATATCTTTATCATCCTGAACAAGCACAACCTTTTTCTTCATAAACAAACAGACTAAATTCTCATTAAATATAAAAAAAAAGACCAGATCAATAAAAGATCTTAAAATATTTTACAAATGCTTGGTAAAAGTTTCAAGTTTTCGTCTTGAATTAATGCCTGTTCGTCGAGTATTACCTATCGGTTGTATAAAAACGCAATACTGTCTGCAACGTTTTTCATTTCACTGCGTCTTATCATCAAAACTACAACAAAAAGACTTAAACATTTAAATAACAATTAATTAACATTTAATTATTAAATAAAAATATTATGAAAACCTCAATCAAAACCCTAATTGCAACTTCATTAACAGCAATCGTTTTATCATCAGCTTTATTTACTACAAACGTTTCTGCAATGGAAAAAGAGCCTGATGCAATTTTAAAAATATCGGCTTTTAAAAGAATTTCTGTTAAAGGAAATGTAGAAGTAACCATTATCCAGCGAAGTAATTCTGGTATTTCTTATGCTGATGATAACACAGGAACGGCAAAAGTTATGCAAGATGGCGATAATTTAAAAATCACTTCAACCAGCACCGAAAAAACAAAATTGACTGTTTATGTAAACGATTTTTACAGAATTGAGGCTTCAGAAAACGCAATTGTTAAAACTGAAGGAAAACTAAGAACTAAATATCTTCAGATCTTTTTAAAAGGAAATGCACATGCTGAGATCAATACCAGTTCAGAAGGTTTATATACTGTAATTTCAGATCAGGCAGATTTAAAATTAAGCGGTTCTACTGATAGCCATACTTTGGTAATGGGTAAATCGCAAAAGTTAACCATCGATAGATTTGCAGCTTTAAAAACCAACATCAGTTCTATAGAAACTGTTGCTGTTGAAAAAGAAATTGCCGCAATCAAATAATTATAAAACACACCAATGAAATAAGGCTTTCTGATTCGGATCAGAAAGCCTTTTTGTTGTATGGAAAATGTAAGATGGACTTCGCTGAGCAATAGTGGTTCTCGACTACGTTGCAATCCGCTCGAAATGACGAACTCTTACGGATTATTAGTGCTGAAGCACCTTAGCGATTTCCTTCTCGATGGATTTGATCTCCTTAGGTTTAAGTTTTTTAGCAGCATCTGTTTTACCTGCTGCTACTTTACTTTCCAGATATTTTACGCCTACCCTTAAAGCTTTTAAGCCAGAAACACCTTGAAGTTCATCTAGCTCCAATTGCTCTAAATCGTCATTTAAATATCCTTGAACCTGCATATATTTAATATACTCCATATATTCTTTGGCTTCTTCAGGATTGAAATAAACCATTGCAATTTTATGGGGCTGCGTTAAACGTTCGGTTGTACCTTTAACCAATACTTTATCAATACGTTTTTTAACTACTTCATAACGGATATTATAAGCACCTTCTACATCAAAACGGCGTTCGTCGTTCCTAAAGCTAATATCAATTGCATTAGAATGGATAAAGATCAGCTGTGTGGTTTCTAATGCACGGGGCATTTCACCAATTAATCCTTTCGATAAACGCGCAATATCGACCATTGAGGTTAACTGCCATAAACGGATATTTTTAAGGTACAACAAATCAAATGGGCGGTCTGGTGCAATTTCCTGTCCGATGTAAATATCATACTCCACTCCATCAGTTCTGAATTTGGCAAAATAACAAGGGTATGAAGCCTGTAAATTAGCCTGCGATTTCTCCAGGTACTGACTCACTTCGGTATTGATCAGCTGCATCGAAATTTCCAACTGCCTGCGATTTGCAAATGCAGCACCAGTTTCTGGAACAATAACTTCGAAATAATGATCTACAAACTCAGCTGTTATCGGGTAGTTTCCTTTTATAATTGATAAGAAAGGATAAACTTCTATTTCTAAAAACTCGTTCAGTTTGTTTTCTTCGTTTGATGAAGCAAAATCGCCGATGCGTTTAATCCAGTCTTTACAATTGAATAATAGTTTATCGGTAAGTTCTAAAGAAACATGCTTACGGATGGCTTTTAAAGTATCAATTAAGCTGTTTAATTGTACTTCCATATCATCTTTTAAAGCTTTATTCCGCTCTATGGTAGAATTACGGATATCAATTGCCCCAAATAGCGGATACATGTGTTTAAAGGTGATCGTTTCGATTTCCTTTAACTTATGGTAACTGTTATTCTGCTGAAGAAAGTGCCAAACAGCCTCGTTAAACTTCCATTGTACCGATGGCTGTAAAGCGGTAAACTTATCCATCAGCACTTCATCCATTTTAGCATCAAATTCTTCGATACTGTATTGGAAAAGCTGACCGATTAAAGGCATTGCCGGACGTAACCTCGATAAAAGTTTATCGTCAACCAATACTTCCTCGCTCGAATAAACCTCTAAAACGCCTGCCAACTGCGTATTATAATATACAGGCAGTACTGAATAAGAACAAACACCAGCAGCTTTTAAAACCCTTAAAAAAGGATCTTTATCGATCTGATCGTCATTGATTGAGCTTACAAAAATTGATCGTGGGTTTTCTTTATATTTATCAACCAGCGAATAAAAAACCTCTTCTTCGAGATTGGATGATTTTGCTGAATTAATCAGCATACTCTGCGAAAATTCCCGATTATCAAAAACCAACTTATTGTTAACCGTTAAAAATGGCATTAGGCCAAATTCAAGTTTTCCGTTTCCGCTAAGCGTTTTTAAGGCATGGATGACATGCGTATAGGCTTCCGTTTGATAATTGTGGTTAACCAATGCATCGCGGATACCATCAATGGCATGTTGTAAGGTTACATCTGTTATAGAGATAATACTGAATCCTTCGAAATGAAAATTTTGTAATGGCAAATGCTCTACCAGGTACTCCAATTCAGTTTCCTCTTGAAAATGCTTGCCCAGTTCTTCAAAGTTAAGTTCAGGCAAATCGCCTTTATGTACAATATCTACAAACTTCGTATCTGTTTGGATATTATAGTACTGCGTCAGTTTTGTTTCCTGATTAATATGCGCATAAATGATCTCATTCTTTAGTACCGAGGTAAAATTATAAAAACGGCCTAAAATAACATTATAGATAAACTTAAGTTGTTTTTTCTCAACAGGCTCGTTGTCTTTGGTTACCTTATTTTTAGGATCATGATCCTTAAAAAATTTATAGAATGCGTTGGTACTAAAGAAAATCTGATCTGGAATTGGGGTACTTAGGGCCCAAAATAAATCGTCTTCATTATCCATTAAAGGGGTTAGAATAGTAAAAATCAATTCTAAAGTATCTTTATATTGGGATAATTCTTCGGCACTGATGTTGCCAAGCAGCACATCGTCTTTTTCAATTTTTTGAAGTAAAAACCTGTAAAATTCAGATTTTACCGATTTTTCTGTTTTCAATCTGCCTTTCAAATACTCCACAAGGGGCGGAAAGACAGAGATGATTCTACCTGGCAATGTATACATTCGTTTTTATGTATCTGTATTACATTGGTATTCATTGTATAAGTTTGCTATAGTGTAAAAATTATAGTTATCTATTTAATTACTAATTCTTTGCAAAGATACATACTCATTAAAGCAATGTTCGTCTGCTGAACGTAATACTTGGATATTACATCTATTAATTTGTTACACAAATTTAGTACCTAAAATTAAGCGATACGTATGGATACCAGCCATCAGACGAGTGCCCCATTACAAATCGCACAACTGTAAGTGATGCCGGAGCGAAGTAAACGCCCCCTCCTATGCCATGGTGCCATAACGTAGAGGCTTCGTCTCTTTTCCATACCCTGCCTACATCATAAAAACCCAGCAAGCCAACTTGTCCGGGTAAAACATAACTTACTAAATCGCCAAGTTTAGCACGCAATTCTAAATTATTATAAAACATATGTTCGCCGGCAAACCTAAACTGACGATAGCCCAAAAGGTTCCCTTGTCCACCTAAAAATAAAGCCTGGTAAAATGCAGGTTTACCAATGGTTACTCCCCCGCCGAAACGATCGGCCAAAATGAAGTTTTTTCTACCATCGAGGTTTTTATACAATGCTATACTCGCTGTAAATTGTCCGTAAGAGTTAGAATATTTATTAACACCTTTATATCCCAGCAGTTTGAAATCTACAAAACTACCCAAGGTTGGTAATAAATCATTATCACGCGTGTTGTTGGTAAAATTTACAAATGCCCCTGCAAACATCTTTTCGTTCCGAAAGGTAAGCGAATCAGAAGAATGTAATTGTGAAGGGTTTTCGATAAAACGGCCTATGTTATCTTCCTGGTTAAATTTATAATATTGATAGGAAGGGCCTACACTAAAAGTAGATTTAGGGCGGCGCCATCTGATTGAGGCATCCATCTGGTATAAATTAAAACGTGCACGATAATAACTGATGTTGTCGTTATCATCAAAAGGTGTTTCATTTCCCATACCAAAGAAATTCTGTGTATTATTTGGTGCAAAAGCATCAGCTTTCAACACAAAATCGCCCTTACCTAAAGCTTTTAACCATTCACCTTTATAGTTAAACCTAAAAGCTTTGGTCGAAAATGAATGCAAAAAGGAAATAGTCTGCGAATTGCCATAAGGCTGTTTTCTGAAACCAGGATTAGTCTGCTTGTAGATCAGGCCCAATAAAACACCATCATCATTATTGTAACCTGCGTTTAACAACCACATATTCCGGCGGTACATATCTTTTGGGATATAGCTGAAATTAGAAGTATCGTTAGAGATTATTTTTCTGATTTTATTGGCATCCGCTCCATTATAAGTTGCCTTATCGGTTCTACCGTATAACTTTACAGATCCGTTACTGTTTGCAAAATCGTAAACTTTAGTACCCTTGCCACCAATAATCCGCAATTTAATATTCGAGTTTTTATTGTTCAGAATCAGGCTGTCGTTACCATTGTGCATGTACACCCTAATCTCTTTGGTTACTTTCGGATCAAATTTCCGGTCGAAAAGCTCGTCTTTGATATTACCCTCTTTTGAAATTTTATTGATTTTCACGCGTAATCCATTATTATCTGCATCAGAGATCCGGATCAGCTCATTTTTATTGGTCACCTCGATATCTACAATGCGGTTAAAGAAATGATAATACTGGTTCATTAATTTTGGCAAAGTGGCTATCCGGTTGCGCAACTGTGCTAAAAAGGCATCGTGATGTAATGAGTAACTTGGTTCAGGGAGTTTTTTCAGTGCTTTTTCGAAAACAGCATCATTATAATTTGCGCAGAAATCTTTCACAATTTTATCAAATTCCTCCTCGTCTATATTGGCGGTCCAGCGGCTACTGATTTCCCTTCCCTCCCATAAAAACCAATTGATATCTTTTATACCGCGCTCATAACCCTGCATCATCGGTAATAATGATGAAGTTTGGGTGTAGCGCTGTAAAAGGCCATCTGATCTAAAAAATACCTGGTCACGATCTCTTGGCACCGGCGAATAAATGGAGCCATCTTTGGTTTTGGTTTCTTTCCAACGCCATTGGTCTTCATGCCTGTCCCAATCGCCCAACAACACATCAAATGCCCTGGCCTTTACCCAGGCAGGACCATCTAATCTATTATCATTATCGTCGGTTAGTTTTTTATCCATTTTCGGAGAACTGCTCGATTCTCCCGTTGGTTCTCTTTCTTCGAACAAACACAGGGTATTGGCAAAAACTGGTTCAAATTCTCCAAGATTATCATCAGGCGAAACCCAGCCAATAATTGGGTTGCTATGCGGGATACCGCTAGCTTTAGCGAGTTCGGGCACAACCAGCGCCGAAAATGGATGTTGTGCCGACATATTATCTTTTATAACATCCTTAGCAAAGGTTTCGCGCAATGCTGCAGGTAGCAGCACTTCTGGATATTTCTCTACACTACGCAGCACATATTCCTTGCCGTTTTTATCTTCTAACCGTAGAGAACGCGATTGATTGCCCCCACCGCGTTGTGTTGCTTTTAAACCACCCATCATCTGAGAAATCCTTAACACCGGAACCTTTGTTCTTGCGGCATATTCTTTACGGTAATTCTCGCCAAAAATAGTGCGGTGAAAATGGCCAACGCTGTCATACTCGGGTTTAATGCGTACAAAAATGCTATCAGCGGTAATTGGTTTATCTCTATTTCTTACTTTTTGAGGAATGGTTTCGAACTTTTTAATGTAACTGTAAACTCTTTTAACACTGGTATCCGAATAAATATAATATTCGTAGCGCATATCGTTGTTTTTCAATTGATCGGCCACCACATACCCCTGCTGCATTTCGTGAAACAACGAAGTTTTACCTTCTTTATTTGGCGATACTTTTGATCCCGAACCACTGATAATCTGCAATTGTTTTCCTTTAATTAACTGAAGACCATGTTCATGTCCCGCAACATAAGTTACATTAGGATAATCGCCAAATACACCGGTTACCGATTTAATCATATCCTTATACGCCGGGTGATTTAAATCCTCGGGGCTCAACAAAGTGGAACGGAGTAAAGGATATACGGAGCCTAAAACAGGTAAAGGGATGTATAAATTTCTATCCAGCGATGTTAGCGGAAAAATATGGCTCCTTAAGTTGAAATAACCGCCATGTGGGCCATAACTCTGAAATGGATGGTGCGAAGCCAAGAGAATAACCTTGTCTTTGTTCTCTTCAAGCAATTGTTCCATTTTTACCAAAACCTCATCTTTAGTCCTGCATTCGCATTCGCCATTTGGATTTGATTTATTATATGGAAAAAGCCACCATTCACTATCGTAGGCAATAATGGTTAATTTATCGGTTAATTTAATCGCTACCGGATCGGGGCATCCGTTTTCCGGTATTAATCTTAATAGTGGGTCATTCTGCGCCTTAAGAAAATCATCTTGTGCTTTGATTTTGGCCAAACCCTTAGGACCTGATTTATCCCAATCGTGATTACCGGGAACAAAATAAACCGCAGCGCCCATTTTACGCATAGGTTCGCACTGCGAACGCAGAATCTTTTTGGTTGTATCCTCTTCTACACTACCCGGCAGGCCCATTCCTGTTGGATAGATATTATCGCCCAGGTACACGACGGTTGTTTTTTTTGGAAGAATTTGCTTGGCAGCATTTTTTAAATCATGCATTTGCGCAGGATTCATTTCGCCTGCATCGCCAAAAAGAATTACACGATATTTTACATCATCCTGAGCAAAGGCAATGAAGTTGAATAAAAATAAGATGGTAAAAAAGGTAAATCTTTTAATCATAGACTCAGCGTTTGTATAAAGATAGTTATTTTAAAATTTATTTTATTTCTTGGGGAATTTTCCCATCCGCCCCGCCATGCTGAATTTACTTCAGCATCTATAACAGGAAAGATCCTGAAATAAATTCAGGGTGACGACTGCATTAGGACACCACTACCAAAATCTACTTTTTCAATTTAAACATTAAAATATTTCCGGCAGCTAAAGTTCCGCCTTCATTAGAAATGTAAAGGTTATTATCACGGTCAAAAGCAATACCTTCTGGCTGATTAAACAAGCCTGGGTTTAATGGGTATGTAGCTTTAACCTTGAAATCGGTATCGGTAACCACAAGTAATTTGTTTACAGAAGAAAGCACATACCACTCATTGGTTTTTGGATTTTTAGCCAATGCTGATGGACGGAACCTTGATTTTGAACTTCCAGACAATTTTTCAATGTCTTTGTGCGACAGGCTAAACTCTCCGCCAGGTGTTAACGAAGCGTCAGCACCAAACTTAAAGGCATAAATGCTTGATGCTTTTGCTTTCGAATCAGGTTTGCTATCCTTAGTCAAAACATAAACCATGCTGTTTTTTTCATCCGCAGCCAGTCCTTCATATTCTGCCTTTGGTACCAAATCTTTGGTTTTAATCACATTGGCAACTTCTGGCTTGTTTATTTCCGAAATCGGGAAAGTGTGCAGTTCGCCATTGCTTTTTAACACAATGAAATAATTTTTAATGATGGTTAAGTCTTCATAATCGCCTTTACCTCCAAATTTGGTAAATTTCGATTCTTTATCATTTAAACCTAAATGAAAGAGGTCTCCATCTTCATCCTGAATTGCAAATACTTCTTTCGGATCGCCATTATGAAATACAATTCCAGAAATTTCGAAAAGATTTTGCGGCATATTATATTTTACCGGATTTGCCAAATCATAAGGAAGCGTTGATTTTTCTGCTCCGTTATTGGAAACAGTTTCTGTTGAATCGTTCTTTTTATCATCGCGGTTAGCATTTACGCACGAAATGCCCAAAAAGGCAACTGAAATTAGCAAGCTAGAGGCGAGGAAAGTTTTATTGTATTTCATAAGGGTAAATTTAATGTCCATGGTCTGTGTCCCCACAGACCATCAATAAGTAAAATCATGTGGTCTGTGAGGACACAGACCACGGCATTATTTATTTTTTAATAGCTCATAAATATCGTGTTGAGACGCAACAAGGGGTTCACTTCTTTTAACAGGAATATTATTCATGTTTTCATCTATACAAACCGCCTGTACGTTATCTTGTCTTTGGATTTCGATAATATTTATCATTTCTTGTTTAATCTGCTCATTATAAATCGGAAAGCAAACTTCAATTCTTCTATAAATATTCCGGTTCATCCAATCGGCCGAGCCCAGGTATACATCATTCTTTCCTAAATTATGGAAAATAAAAACACGTCCATGCTCCAGATAACGATCAACAATGCGGATAACCTTAATATTTTCGCTCATTCCTGTTACGCCTGGAATTAAGCGGCAAATGCTTCGTACAATCATTTCGATCTTTACACCTGCCGATGATGCCTCGTAAAGTTTGTTAATTAAAACTTTCTCTTCGAGATTGTTCATTTTAATGGTAATACCCGATGGTTTACCTTGTTTGGCATGTTCAATTTCTCTATCTATCAAATGAAGAAAAACTTGTTGTAAATTAAACTGAGCCACCAATAAATGATTAAATTTAACCTGGTCAGGAGCGGTAGGTTTAACCCTTTTGGCCAGAAAAATAAAAAGTAGCTCTACCTCACGCAGCATTTCTTTATTGGCCGTCATTAAAATATGATCGGTATAAAAGGCAGCTGTACTTTCGTTAAAATTTCCGGTTGCAAACAAACCAGAATAATGCATCCGATCACCTGTCTGGCGTTTTACCAGGGCTACTTTGGCATGTACTTTTAAAGCGGTAACACTGTAAATAATATCAACGCCAACCTCCTTCATTTTCTTGGCCCATTTGATGTTGTTGGCCTCATCAAAACGGGCTTTAAGCTCAACCAAAACCGTAACTTTTTTACCATTTTTTGCAGCGCTGATTAATGCATTTACAATTTTCGAATCGCTGGCTACACGATAGAGTGTAACGTAGATTTCCTTAACTTCGGCATCAATAGCAGCTTCATTAAAAAAGCGCAACACGCTATCATAACTCTGGTAAGGTGTATGTACAATGATATCGTTTTTATAAATAGCCTCGGTTAACGATCCATCTATCAAATCTGTATTACATAGTTTTGGCCAGTTTTGGTTAGATAGTTTTGGGGAATTAACCGGAAAACCCATAAAATCTTTCAGGTTATGGTACTGGCCGCCTTCTATCCTATTTGCTTTTTTAAGGTTGAAAAGCTTTTTGAGTAATTCGAAAACGTTGGCCGGTATGCCTGGTTGATGGAGAAAACGTGTGGCTAAACCAGAGTCGCGTTTTAACAATTGTTTTTCCAGCTGTTCTGATAAACTGCCTGAATATTCATCTTTCAGATCTATTTCGGCATCCCTGGTAATTTTAAAACTATAACATCCGGTAACTTCGCCTTCCGGAAAAACGCGGTCTAAATGAAACCGCACTATATCATCCAAAAAAACGATGAAGGTTTCATCAGCTGTTTCTACCTTGTAAAAACGGGCTAACTGGTTGGAAGGGATATTTAAAATAACCACTTCTGCATCTTCTTTCTTTTTTAGCGTAATCAGAAAATACAGCTCATTATTTGAAGGAAAGAAATTGGAATTGGCATTAATATAAACAGGCTGCAAAAAGGCCATTACCTGGCTCAAAAAATACCGGGTTATACTTTTCTGAATTTCGGAGGGGAATGGCTGTCCATAAATTAAGTTAATCTTATTCTCTTTGAGCAACGGAATAAGATCTGATTTAAGTACCTTGCCATAACGTTGTTGCTGTTCAGAAATAAGCTGATTGGCCGTGTTGAGCAGATTATCATCAATACGAATATCATTATCTTCCTTATTGCTCAATTTCTCTAAAGCGAGTAACACTGGCATCCTTACGCGATAAAACTCATCAAGATTGGAAGAGAATATAGATAAAAATTTAATGCGTTCTAAAAGCGGAACAGTGTTTCGCTCTGCTTCCATTAAAATGCGCTCGTTAAACTTTAACCAACTTAAATCTCTGTTAAAAAAAGAGGTTTCTACTATCTGTTCCATTAAAGTTTACCGTAAGCTGCGTAAGCAATCACAAATGCAAATACTGCTGCAATTAAACCAAACATGAAAATATTATAGGCCAGGCGGATCAGTTTATACTTTCTACCCAAAACTACGCCTTGCGAGTACACATCGGTAATTAATGTTCCATATAAAAAATCTTTATCGTTCATTACCTTAATCATGCCATCGGTATAGCTAGGTAAGCTCATTTTATAAAAGTTACCGAAAAACAATAAATTCACCTTCTTATTATCCATATCTTCCTGAGTGAATTCTCCCTTAGGAATAGACGGGCGGGTAGATAAAATGGAAACCACCACGCAGGTTAAACTCACCAATAATAAAATAAATGTGGGGATAATCAGGTTGCCGTGATCTTCCAACCGCCTTAACAATAAACTCACGATTAAGGAAAGCATGATCGAATTTACCGTAATCAGGATATGCGCCTTGTTATCGGCCATATCGCTTAGGCGTTGGTTATTGGCAGAGGTAATCCTAAACATCGTTTCAATACCTTTATCAGGCCGATCGTCTTTATCTTTCTTTTTTTTGTCTTTCTCTTTCTCTTTTACAATCGCTGGTGCAAAATTTACGGGTTCGGCCAATTCGGTACTAATTTCTTCCTGTGCTGTTAATTTGCTTTTCAGTTTTTCGATGTTTTTTTGTTTCTGATCGTTTAACAGCAGATTGGCATAATCGGTATGGTAATGATGCGATTCCATAAACTGGATATCCTTTTTACGCCAATCGAGCTTACTGATATCTTTTTTATAGATCAGTTCATTTTCCTTATGCATCAATTTCCCTTTTGCACGGAAATCGGGCAGACCTAAATGGAACAGATCTGCATCGCAGATAATTCTATCAATTTCATTTTTAGGTTTCTGGGGAATTTTAGTGGCCAGTATTGCGCTTTTAACATGATCACGGATTTCTTGATTAACCTGATGCTTTGCTAAAAAAGCATCAGCCAGCTCTGCTCCTTTTGCTTCGTGGTTTAATGCATCTTCAAAATAACCTGTATCATGAAAATAGGCTGCAACCGTTACAGAAAAAAAATCCTGCTCATTCAGCTGGTAATGATTGGCTATTTGCTGCGCAGCATTTACCACTTCTTGCGTGTGTTCCAGGTTATGATAAACTAAGCGTGGATCGTTATGGGTATGGAAGTAATGGCTAACATGCTTTTCTACATCTTCCTGCAATTGTTTATAGTTCATGAGCGTATTGGGGTTACGATAATTTAATATGATGAAGGAAATGCATTTCTTGAAAATCTTTAAGTCTAAAAATTATATTTTATGATTATAAAATTACGCTAATTTTTTAAAAACAATACTGATCTCTTCCTTAACAATAATAATGCCTTGTTTATTTTACAATAAGATTTAGAAATGGTTGATTTTTAAACTACAAATTATATGCAGTTAGGCCTATTCTCGTTCAAAAAAGTTTATAATCTGATATACACCTATCCATATTTTTGGTTCAATGTTTTAAACCTTTTAAGGTTTGTTTAGTCTGTAAACTTCTAGGAAATTATATGTGGAGATTATTTTCCGCCGGTCAATCGCCATTCATTTTACTGTACTGATTTAGCACGAGGAACAGAAAAAGCGTTTCAGGTTTGACTAAAATACCATCGAATTTGGCTAACACACCCTAAGCGGGTTATTTCAGCCTTTCAGAGGGTTATTTTGAACGAAATGAAAACAAAATAAGCAAGATAAATGGCCAAAAATTTTGATCGAATTATATTTTCCGGTAAGCGGTATCCTACATTATTATTATTCGACAGAAAAAAGGATATTCTAATTATTTAGAATATCCTTTCTGTTTAAATACAATATTTTTCGTTTCCTGCTGATCCGCTGAAAAGGATGTGGATTTAGATGAGTACCTGTTATTTTTCCGATGAATTATTTTACGGCATAATCAAAAGCCTTAAATTTTTGAAAAACATTAGCCGCGCAACCCAATAAACCGGCCTTATTACCTAACTTGGCGGCAACCACCAGTTCATTGCCAGGCGCAACCGGCACTGCTAAAGTTTTTATCCTTCTTTCTATTTCTCTAACATAAAAAGCTCCAGATTCACTTATGCCCCCACCAATTACAATTTTTTGCGGACTAAATACATTTATAAAACTAATAATGCCCGTAGCCAGATAATCGAAATGCGATTCCATGGCTTCAACTGCATATTCTTCTCTAGCCAGGTATTTTTCTACCATATATTTACCATCAATCTCTTCTGGTGAATTAGGGTTGATGGCATGATAATGGTTAAGCAGAGCCGATACCGATGCATACGCTTCTAAACAACCGCTGCCTCCGCAGGCACAGGCAGCCCCACGGTGTTGCACAACAATATGCCCTAACTCTGTGCCTCTATTTCTAAATCCTCCGTAAAGCTTGTTATCAATCATCACTGCGCCACCTATTCCCGTACCCACTGTAAGAAAAACCACATCACTACAATCTTTGGCAGCGCCGTAAGTCATCTCTCCTAGCCCCATTAAATTGGCATCGTTATCCATTACAATATTATAACGTGTTACTTCCTGCAGAATTTCGCCTAAAGCCAATTGTTTAAATCCTGGTAAATTATCTGCACCAGCAATAATCTTATTGTTGTAAATAATCCCCGGAAAGCCAATACCCACTCCAAGAATAGGATTTTTAATTTTTTTAGCACAGGTATTAATCGCCTCTACAATAAGTGCAATAATAGCCCCTTGCGTTTTCGCATTTTTTAACGATACAATAATGGAATATAAAATTTCGCCATTTTGATTTACTACTCCACATTTAAGCGAAGAGCCACCAACATCAATTCCGATAGCACAAGATTGTTCCACGTTGAAACTATTTAAATTAACCATATACCGAACTTAGTTTAAATCTTTTTTGCATTACTTTAATAAATATGTTTTTATCATTTTTCAATTCAGCATTTAAATATAGAATAAAATAGAATTAATGAAGCCATTAAACAACATATTTTCAACTAAAAACCTTAAATATTGATAAATTTTCAAAAAAATACCCTAAAAACTATCAATAAGCATAAAAAATATCCACTGAATTAAAATATAACTTAACCAAATACAAATATCTCTACTAATAACAAAAACATTTGCACTGTTATAGGCTAAAAAACTTACAAATACCTTTTTCTCCAAACTTGCATCATATATACATTTATTGCCCATTGGTCGGCAACTGGAAGATTGGTAAACGGAACGGTTTGCATATAACTGGGCGGGCCAAATTCAGTTAACATAGTCAGGATTTTACCCTGTTGTTTTTTTATGGCAACAACTTTGTCCCACCAGGCAAAATGCGCTTCAACTGCTTGCTTCCATTCCGGAGCTCTTGGATCGCTTACTTGTGGCCCTTCTGCATGGCCAACCCTGGCGTGAACATGATCGGTACGTGAAATGGCAAGTTCCACGGTTTCTGGTTGATCTTCGAGTAAACTTTCGCTCACATTACACCAATGAGAAATATCGAGGGTTAGCCTTAAATCAGGGTTTTCCTGTAAATATGGTAATGATGCAGGAGCCGAATAAAGCATACGCGACCGATGGGTTTCATGATAAATTGGAACACCCGTTTCCTGAGCATACTGAACTGTAAAATCAATGAATTTTTTGTTGTCTTGATATTGAAAAAAGTCCTTTCCGGAATGAACATTTATATACAATGGCTTTTGATATTGATGTTCAATGGCTTCTTTAAGTACTTTTTTAAAAGTTGCAAAATGTGGTACCGGAAGGGTTTCATCTCCACGGCAAAGAAAACCCACTTCTAATTGATATTTTTTTAATGCTTTAAATAATTCTTCGGCAATTTCTGCCGACCAAAGGATTTCTATTCCATCATAACCTGAGTCTTTAGCCTTTTTGCAAAAATCGGTTACTGAGCCATTAAAGCCCCAATAAGGCGCCATGATTTTTAGTGCGAAACCATTTGTCGATTTCTCAGATCCAGAAAAAGGCATACTAAATGTTTCCATTGACGTTAAAAATAAAGCAGATGTGAGTGCCAGGCTACCACCAATAAAATCGCGTCGGTTATATTTCATTTGATATATCTTTTAGAGGTTTAAGTTACACATTTTTAGTTTTTGAAAAATTTAGTTCATTTTGAAAGATGGTTTCATTTATAAATCAATGGAATAAAAAGCAAAAAACACCATTAATACAAAAAGAGGTTGTATCATAGGTAAAAATGATCAACCTCTTATGTACTTTAAATATTTAAACTTATTAATTTAAAATAATAAGTTTAGATGTACCCTAAAACAATTTAAATCCTACAGATAGATTAAACAGACCACTTTTTTCACCTAGTCCCTTATTAATTTTAGTAAGGCCCCTGCTGTATCTGGCATCGATACTGATGTTGCCAATATCTACCCCGGCATTAATCACTCCGCCAAAATTAAGTTTTTTATAATCAAAGCCAACTGGCCCTTTTGCTTCGTTGAGGGTATAATTAACATCAGGGCCCGCAGAAACCCTGAAATTTAAAGCTTCGGTATCGATCAGTTTGTAACCCACCATAAGCGGTAAATTAAGTTGGTTAAATTTTGGTGTATAAGTGTTAGCTGCATAAACATAGGAACTCTTAAAGCTAACATAGTTCAACTCTGGTTGAAAATATAGTGATTTACCAACACGTGCAAATACCCCCAAATTATAACCTACCTTTCCTTTTTTATCCGTTATAGCCTTTAAACTTGTTGGTAATGTTCCATAGTTTACACCAGCTTTTACACCAAATACCAGGTCAGAATCTTGTGCTTTTGCCGCCCCCGCTGTAATAACCATAACAGCAACTAATAAATAAAACTTGTTCATTTTCATACTTTTTGTTTTTTAAATAATTGAATATTTATTGTGTTTTTGAAAGTATGACAACAACATTTGTATTTACCCCTACGCCATTTTAAAAAAATATGAATTGATCTTAGGAAGACTATACCCCTTAAAATTGCCTATGTAGCACAAAACAAACAGGCTGTTATAAGTCCTGAAAAATAGTTATTAGGCAAATAGACTCTTATTGTTGATGTGGGTTTATGGTTCTCTCCTGCATATCGCGCTAATGGATGATTTAAGCCCGCGCATATTTTCGTTTGTATTCTACAGGCGATAGCCCCGTAATGCGTTTAAAGATTTTCCTAAATGCTTTCAAATCGTTATAGCCTGTATCTTCCATAATAAATGGCAGGTCTTTATGGTTCATTTCGATGGCTTTTTTTGCTGATTCTATCCTTACCCTTTGCAGATATTCGAAGGGTGTATTATTGGTGGCGGCCTTAAACCGACGGATAAAATTACGCTTACCCATATTAACCAGACTGGATACCTCGTCCATCGCGATTTCGTTCTGGTAGTTTTCTTCAATATACTGTTGGGCTTTCAAAATGTCTTTATCATCATGTTGATGCTGACCGGTAAATACCTTAAAATGTGCCTGACTGGTCCTATCCATCTCAATAGCAAACATCTTGCTGATCCATAAAGCAGCTTCGCGGCCACAAAATTTCTCGATCAGGTAAAGGATCAGTTTAAGTGAAGAAAATGCCCCACCACTGGTATAAACGCCATCCTGATCAGTAGTAACCAAATCGCTTTTCATCCTGATTTTAGGGTAACGTTTCTGCATATCGGCTGCTACCGCCCAGTGTGAGGTTACTTCCTTATCATCAAGCAAACCTGCTTCGGCCAAAAAGTAACTGCCAACGCATAAACTGGCCACCTCAGTTCGGGAGGCATACCTCTCCTTGATCCACCTGATGGCTGCTTGATTTCTGTCTAAAACGCCTTCATTGCCTACACTGAATGAGGGGATTATAATCAGGTTAACCTCTTGTACCTCCTCATAATTTAACAACTGAATATTGGCATTGTTAAAATGAAAAGGGATTTCGTGGTCTTTCTCTGCCACCAAACTTAGCGCAAATACAGGCTTTTTACCAACACGTTCCATATAACGGTTGGCACCACTCAATAAATCTACCACACCCGTAACCGATGAAGGAACAGCTTCATCGAAGATATAAAGGCAAACATTTAACATAATAAATAGTTATTTTAAGGATACCTAAATTAGGCATTTTTTTTGTCACTTTCATGCCTCTAAGTTGTCATTTATGCCACCTAAATGGTATCCATAATCCGTAGAGATTTGTAAACAGATAAAGCAATAGAAACAATGGGCAAATTAAATGTATTCAATTTTATCAGTTTGGATGGCTATTATAAGGATGCCAACAATGGCATAAACTGGCATCAACACGGCCAGGAAGAGGCCGAATTTAGTGCAAAAAATCTGGAGTACGATAGTATCCTGCTCTTCGGCCGGATAACTTATGAAATGATGGCATCGTGGTGGCCATCGCAAAACGCTATTAATGCAATGCCCGGGGTAGCCAATGGTATGAACCGGGCCGAAAAGATTGTATGCTCCAATACGCTGCAACACGCCTATTGGCAAAATACACGGATAATGAGTAGAGATATAGTGGCTCAGATAGCTGAACTGAAGAAAACATCGCCAAAAGATATTACCATTTTAGGCAGTGGCAATCTGAGTGCACAACTGGCTGAAGCAGGCTTGATTAACACTTATCAAATCATGATCGATCCGGTAGCCATTGGCAAAGGCACTTCCATTTTTAGTGGCATAAAAGGGCAATTGAATTTGAAATTAACCGATACCCGAAGCTTTAAAAGCGGCACCGTATTGTTGAGTTACGAAGCATTATAACTAAGAATCGATATTTAAATACGATAACCATGAAAACAAAAATTTGGGCCAATTTAGGCGTTAAAAAGGTAGAGAAAAGCAGCGCCTTTTATACCAAACTAGGCTTTGAAAAAAATGCGGGACTCGAAAGCGATGAGTTAGCCAGCTTTTTATTTGGAGCGGATAATTTTGTGATCCACTTTTTTAAAGAGGATAGTTTAAAAAAAGGCATGAAAGGCGAACTGGCCGATTTGAGCAAGGGCACTGAAGTCATTTTTACCCTTTCGGCCGAAACAAAAGAAGAGGTAGATGAATGGGCTGTAAAAGTAAAAAATGCGGGCGGTTCTGTATTCTCGCCACCAGAAGAATTTCAGGGCATGTACGGTTGCGCCTTTGCCGACCCAGACGGGCATAAGTTTAATATACTGAAGTGGAAGTAGGTATATGCAAGCGGTCTGTTTTATTAGAGGCCACGGCAGATATGTCGTAAAAGCGAGTCTCTTAGGCATGCTTTATGACCAAAAACCCCTCCAAAGTTACTTTAGAGGGGTTTAAGTTATGAGGTTAGCTGGTTTATGTATTTTAGAAAATATAATTCCTTTAAATTAAGCATCTGGTATTTCTGGCTCTACCAGCTTCGCTAGCTTTTCTAGCGATTCCTGCCAGCCCAGGTAGCACATCTCTACAGGTATAGCTGATGGAATCCCCTCTTGTGAAATTTTAATTTCGGTACCCACTAAGGTCTTTTTTAACCAAACAGAGGTAATCATCTCACCAGGCAGATTTGGATCATCAAACTGATCGGTATACTTTAGAAACTCGTTTGGTGTAATTTCAAGGTATTTCCCGCCGAATGAATGACCATTGGAAGTAGAAAAATTTTGAAAGGACATTTTAAAAGAACCTCCCAATGCCACTGTCATTTCGTGAACAGTACAAAGAAAGCCATATGGAGGTAACCATGAAGCAATTGCCAAAGGTTCGGTAAATGCACGGTATACTTTTTCTGGCGACGCTTTTAAAACTCTGTGCAATGAAACGGTGTTGTTCGACATAAAATTATTTTTTAATTCCCTACTCTTTAGGCTTTTCGGTTTCGCCCGTTTTTGGAGTGGTAGCTGCTCCACCATATGGTCAGGTTTTTAATATTAATTCCTGACTATACAAAGATGGCATGTAAATTCGGGTTTGCCAGTGGCAATATGCGACAATGTTAGTGGGGCTTTACGCCCAGACTAAGCGTATTTTTTAAAAAAAACATTGTAACTATTTGATTACATATAATTTGTTTATATATTAGATTTATCTGATCAATACATTTTAACCTAAACTAACTTAAACATGAAAAACACAAAATTTTTATCGCTAGCCATGCTATGCGCTTTATTTATCTACGCATCTTCTTGTAAAAAGAACAACACTTCAGAACAAACTGATAGCAAAGCCGAAATATCAGCAAGTACATTACAGCAAATAAAAAGTCTGGGATTTAGTGTCGAAAATGCACGTAAAGTGGATAACGGTTACCTTGTTGAAGGCGACATCGTTCTAACAGATGCCAACTTAAATGAAAAGTCTTCAAGTCCTAATTTAAACATTGCCGAAACCGAGCAGTACCGCACAACAAACGTGGTTAAATCACTACCACGTGTAATTACAATTTCTGTTACAAATTTACCACAGGTGTATAGTGATGCTGTTGATCTGATGATTTCAAGATACAACTCTTTAGGCCTGCGTATGACTTTTCAAAGAGCAAATACAGGTACTACAGGTAACATTGATGTATTTGGATTTAACGAAGGTCCAAGTGGAGGCTATATCACTTTAGGTTCATCTGGTTTTCCTACTTCGAGCGGCGAACCATTTAACCAGGTTAAAATGAATACGAATGTGAATGCCTATGGAACAAATCCTAATTTATTGTATGTTGCCTCTGTTTTACAACATGAAGTTGGACATTGTATAGGATTCCGTCATACCGACTATATGAACAGAGCGTATAGCTGTGGAGGAAGACGTTCTAACGAAGGAACAGCGGGAGTTGGCGCAATACAAATCCCAGGCACACCATCAAAAGCAGATGCAGAATCATTCATGCTGGCTTGCTCTAACGGTGGCGACCGTACATTTAATGCAAATGATGTAATTGCAATGAATTACCTTTATAAATAAACCAAATACAGATCAATAAAAAATAAAATATATAGATCAGATAAAAAAGAGGGAGCTGAAAAGCCTTCCTCTTTTTTTTGTACCTAAAAAGACTGGAAGTATCTATTTTTTTATGTTTTTAACAAAATCGTCTTTTAAAAAGCCGCAAACACAGCACAAACAACAACGAACAATATAATTCAGAAAAAAAATCGCCATTTTTCAATCAGTAACATGAGGCTCACTTCATCTTTACGTCATCGTGTTAAATTTAATCCTTAATTCTGAACCTATCAGTTGAAAATCCTTAACATTATTTTCAATTAACCTTATAATTCTTAATAATTTCTTAATTCTAATTGACAAAATCCCTAATCGGGTTAAGGCATCTTTGTGAGAAATTCACAGAGCAAGAACAATCGTTTGTTTCTGTGAATGATCCCAACAATCATAACCAATCATTCATGAAACAAAACTACAAAAAGACCTACTTGTCTTTTATTAGCAGATGGCAATGTCTTGTTGCAATGCTGCTTTTCTTTTCATTAAACACCCATGCTCAGGGCAGTAAAACAATAACGGGTAAAGTTATTGATGAAACCAACCAGCCATTACCAGGTGTAACAGTTAAAATAAAAGGCAGCAATTTAGGAACATCAACTGATACAAATGGCGTTTATACCATTCAGGCAAAACCGTCTGATATACTTACATTTTCGCTACTTGGAAGTTTAACGAAAGAAATTCCGGTTAATAACCAGGTTAAAATAAATATAACACTTGTTTCGGATAATCAAAACCTGAAAGATGTTGTGGTTATTGGTTATGGTACCGCTAACAAAAAAGATTTAACAGGTGCGGTAACTTCTGTAAAGTCAGAAGAATTTAATCAAGGCGTTTTGGTTAACCCTGCACAACTTTTACAAGGTAAAGTTGCGGGTTTAAATGTTACTAAAAGTGGCGATCCGAATGCTAAACCATCTACTATTTTACGTGGTCCATCTACTTTGCGTGAAGGTGCTGCGCAAGAACCATTTTACATTATCGATGGTGTTCCTGGAGCTTCAATTGATTTATTGGCTCCGGCTGATATAGAAAATATCGATATTTTAAAAGATGCATCTTCAACCGCAATTTATGGTTCAAGAGCTGCAAACGGTGTAATTATTGTCACCACAAAACGTTCTAAAAGCGGCCAATCCCGCCTAAATTATAGCGGTTATGCTGCAGTAGAGAAAGTTTCTAAAAAATATGATATGCTTTCAGCCCCAGAGTTAAGGCAATATCTTGCAGATAATAAGCAAACTTTAAACGCTGTAGATGATGATGGTTCGGATACAAACTGGCAATCACTTTTAGAAAGAACAGGTTATTCTCAGAATCACAATGTTTCTTATGGTGGCGCTGGTCAGACATCAGATTATGGCGCAAGTGTAAATTACCTCGATAATAAAGGAATTCTTAAAAATACATCGCTAAAGAGAACAATTGTTCGTGCCTTCCTTAACGAAAAGTTTTTTAATGACAGGCTTAAACTTGGCTTAACCATAACAAATAGTAATTCGAAAAGTTCTGATATATACCAGTCGCAAGCGCTACCCAATATGCTTTTCTATTTGCCAACAGTAAATCCTTTTAATACTGATGGCAGCTATAAAGAGAACTACAACCGCACGGGGAGCGGAACAAGAAATCCGTTATCCATTGTTGATAATAACATCATCAATAACCTGAACAACAAAACGTTGATTAATGGTATGGCCCAGGTAAATATCATAGATGGATTAAAGTTTACAGCAAGTGTTTCTTCTCAGAGAGATCAGAATAATTATAGCACTTATTTAAACAGCCAATCGGGATTAGCCAGGGGTGTAAACGGGCAAGCGCAAAAAATCGATGTGCTGAACAAAAATCAGATTTTAGAAGGTTATTTTAACTACGATAAAACTTTTGGCAAACATAGTTTAAAATTGCTTGGTGGTTATTCATGGCAAGAAGATAGAACCAATGATGGTTTTGGCGTAACTACACAAAATTTTTCAAATGATAATTTAGGTTCTAACAACCTGTTTTTATCTAACCCAACTTTACTCTCCCAAATCACTTTTAACGATGCGCCTATATCTACTTTAAGGTTAATTTCATATTACGGCAGGGTTCAGTACAACTATAATGAAAAATATTTATTCCAGGCATCTTTAAGGGACGACGGCTCTTCTGCATTCGGAAAAAACAATCGCTGGGGTTTATTCCCAGCTGTTTCTGCTGGCTGGAGAATAATTAGTGAAGATTTTATGCAATCTGTTCCGGTTATTAGCGACTTAAAACTTCGTGCTGGTTATGGCGTATCTGGTAACAGTTTAGGTTTCAATGCCTTCTCTTCGTTATTGATTTATGGAACACTTCCGGGAAGTAATAAATTTTTAAATAATGGTTCTATCAGCAATGCAATTGGCCCGGTTAGAAATCCTAATCCAGATTTAAAATGGGAAAGTACAGCAACAACCAATATTGGATTGGATTTTGGTTTATTTAAAGATAGGATTACCGGTTCGTTAGATTTTTACGTGAAGAAAACTTCAGATTTGATTTACGACCGTTACGAAGTTTCTACAACACAGTTTTTCTTACCAACCATTACAGCCAATGTTGGTAAAATGAAAAATACAGGAGTAGAGTTCTCTTTAAATGCAATTGCAGTTAAAACAGACAATTTCAAATGGACAACCTCTCCAAATATTGCACACAACAAAAACGTAGTAGAAACTTTATCTGATGATTTCTATAAAATCGCAGCCATCCAAACTGCCCAACTCGGAGGCAAAGGCCAGTCAGGTAATTTCAGTCAGCTGATTCAGCCAGGTTATGCATTGGGCACATTCAATTTATGGAACTATGCCGGTAAAAATGCGGCTGGCGTAAGTACCTATATTAATGCAGCCGGACAAACCATTGCTACACAACCCTTAACCACTGATGCTAAAATAGCAGGCGATGCCCAACCAAAATTAATTTACGGCTGGGCAAATACCTTCAACTATAAAAACTGGGATTTGAATTTCCTTGTTCGTGGGGTTTTGGGCAATAAGATTCTGAATGCTACAAAGGCATCTTTAAACAATCCTGCCGATGCAAAACTTCAAAACATTCCAAGGTTTACCCTGGGCGAATCTTTCAATGATATTAATGCTTATCTGATTTCAGACCGTTTTCTTGAAAGTGGTTCGTACCTGCGCCTGGATAACGCCACCCTTGGCTATACGGTAAAACCTAAAACACCGGCTATTAAAGCCATTAGGTTATATGTTACGGCAAATAATCTTTTTGTAATAACCAAATACAGCGGTTTAGACCCCGAAATCAACATTGGTGGATTAACGCCAGGAATTGATAACAATAACTATTACCCAAAAACAAGAACCTTCAGTTTCGGTGCAAGTGCATCATTCTAAAAAAAATAAAGATGAAAAAGATTATAATCCTATTTAATTTCCTTGCTTGCCTGATGGTTTTAGAATCATGCAGTAAGCTCGATGTTGATGTAGAATCGCAATACGTTAAAGACAATTTTCCTTTTACCAATTCAGATTACGCGGCACTTTTCGGCACCATGTATTCTAACCTTTCTTCTCAATATGGTGTTCCTTATTGGAGAATGCAAGAGCTTTCTACAGATGCCGCAATTATTCCGGCACGCGATGGAAATTTTGATGATGGAGGTCAATACCGTCAGCTCCACTACCATACCTGGAC
The DNA here is from genome assembly GCF_014692875.1 of Pedobacter riviphilus. Taxonomy (NCBI): domain Bacteria; kingdom Pseudomonadati; phylum Bacteroidota; class Sphingobacteriia; order Sphingobacteriales; family Sphingobacteriaceae; genus Pedobacter; species Pedobacter riviphilus. The sequence goes on from NZ_CP061171.1 coordinate 2,836,791, forward strand.
CATTGATCATCCAAATGTGAGAGATATCTGGCAGTGGGGATTTGGCGGTATCAATAACTGCAACCGCTTAATTAACCTAACCAATGAGTCTTCAATCTCAGCAACACAGAAAAGTAGCAGTATAGCCGAAGTAAAAGCAATGAGGGCCTTATACTATTATTTTATGATGGATTTATACGGTAATGTACCAATTATTGATACTTTCCCAGTGAGTACGCTCCCAGGAAACCAAAGCAGAGATAAAGTATTTGAATTTATTGAGAAAGAACTTTTATCCGTTATTCCGCAATTACCAATAAAGGATAATAACAACCGCGTATTGGTTTATGGCCGACCAACCCAGGCAATGGCTTATGCTTTATTAGAAAAAATGTACCTTAATGCTGAGGTATATACAGGCAAACCGAGATATGCAGATGCCGTAATTATGGCCGATAATATTCTGAAAAATACCAACTACGCTTTGGATAACAAGTATTCTGATATTTTTGATGTAAACAATGGGCCTCAAATTAACGAAACCATATTCGCTATTCCTTACGATCAGCAAATTCCGGGTAACCAGATTACAAGATTTGGTTTTTACCCTGCATTAGCAGCAGCTTATGGCATTAACGTAGGTTTCAGTATTGCCATGAGCACTACACCCGAATATTATAATCGTTTTAATTTAAACAATGATATCCGTAACAGTTTCTGGTTAATAGGCAAACAATATGCACCAGATGCCAACCGTAAGCCTGATTTAACTAAACCCGTTTTTGTTGCAGGAACCACTACACAAATCGAAATTACGCCAGATTTAATTCTGAAACCAGGCAAACCAATGGATTTAGGCAATACCGTTGCAGACCAAGCTAAAGGTGTTCGATCGGTAAAATACTGGCCAGATGTAAACGCAATTCAGGCCACACGTTTAAATGGTAACGATATGCCCGTATTGCGTTTAGCTGATGTGATGCTCATGAAAGCAGAAGCCATATTAAGAGGAGCAACTGCTACCACTGTTAATGGCGAGTTGCAAACGCCACTGGTACTTTTAAATAAAATAAGAAGCCGTGCAGGTGCCGAATTGGCAAGCACTGTAACATTAACGGTTTTATTAGATGAAAGAGCCCGCGAATTTAGCTGGGAAGCATGGAGAAGAAATGACTTAATCCGTTTCGGGCAATTTGAAACCGAATATCCGTTACCTAACGATGTACTTTTCATGAATAAGGATATAACCAGAAGAATTTATCCTATTCCGGCAAACGAGTTAAAGCTTAATACAAACCTGAAACAAAACCCAGGGTATTAATAATCAAAAAAGGTGTATGAGAATCATCAGTTACGTAAGCCTATTGCTGGTATTGCCAGCAATAGCGTTTATTACCGTTAAGGAAGATCCAACCATCAATCAGATTCAGGTTATTGGTTCGCACAATAGTTATAAGCAAGCCATCGATCCGGCATTATTTGCCATGTTTAAAAAAACGGACTCAGTAGCTGCCAGTAAGATCGATTATGAGCACATTTCTATACCAGAACAATTAAATATGGGCTTAAGAAATTTGGAGATTGATGTTTATGCTGATTCTGCTGGTGGCCGTTATGCGCATCCAAAAGGTTTAGATTGGGCAAAGGATCAGCCTGCCTTTGATGCCTCTGAAGAAATGAAAAAGCCCGGTTTTAAGGTTTTACACATCCCCGAACTCGATTTTAGAAGTTCTGTACCAACTTTTGTAGCGGCTTTAAAAGTGTTGCGTACCTGGTCAGAAACACATGCAGATCATACCCCGGTTTTTATTACACTAGAGGCTAAAGATGATTCGATAAAAAAACCTGGTTTTACATCACCAGAATTATTTACGCCAAAGGTTTTTGATGAACTGGATAAAGTGATTTTAGAGAATTTAGGTAAAGAACATATCATTCTTCCTGATGAAGTAAGAGGTAAATACAGTTCGCTTGAAGACGCTGTACTTCATCAGAATTGGCCAAAATTGAGCCAGGCGAAAGGCAAGTTTATTTTTGTACTGGATGCAACCGGAAAAAAAAGAGCAACTTATATTCAAAATCATCCATCACTAAAAGCCCGTGTAATGTTTACGAATTCAGACCCAGGTACACCCGAGGCTGCTTTTATGATTAGAAATAATCCGAAAGACAAACAGATTCCGGAAATGGTAAAAAAAGGTTACATCATTAGAACACGAGCCGATAACGATACGCAACAGGCTCGTAAAAATGATACAAGTGATTTCGATGCAGCATGTAACTCTGGTGCACAGGTTATCACAACAGACTATTACCTAAAAAGCACACATTTTAAGTCCAGTTACGCTGTTAGCTTTGCTAAGGGCGAATACTTTAGAGCTAACCCCCTATTTAAAGTTAGATAAAGAACAACCTGTTTGATAACTGGATTTCGAGAATTTATCCGGTAAGGGCTAATAAACTTAGCGCCTGTTTAAATTTTTATAACCAATATAAATGGCCTCTTGTTGTCAACACTGAGGAGTAATTTATTGGATGAAAATCAATATGAGTGACTGATAAATTTTAAGTATGTAATATTCCTCGAGAGATCGTCATTCCCAACTTGATTGGGAATCTTAATGCAAGCGTTCTAAGATTCCCGCATGCGCGAGAATGACAACCGCTCTAGTGGATTCTGTCAATGGTCACGTAGTCCAAGTGCATTTATTAATACGTTAATGATCTTCGACTACGCTCTCCACAGGAGTCCTTTGGACAGACTGATGTACGAAATAATTTTATTTAGTTTTTAAACGGGCCCTTAAAAGTATATTGATTTAATCTAGATTTTCGATTTTCCTAATAGCCAAACCAAAGACAATACATCGGTTAATCTATGGTTCCACTTTTCCTGGCTTTAATTTCGGGGATTTCCTTGCCATCAAGTTCCATCAATGTGGCTTCTATCATCTGGCACATTTCATTCAATGCAAGGTCATTAGATTCTGTACCAAAAGGCTGCTCAATCTCATCTGCAATGGCTTCAAAAGCGACAAAAGTATAGGCAATAAAAACAACAATAAATGGGGTTAGCCATTGGAGGCTATCTACAAGCCCAAAGGGAAGAAGAAAGCAGTAGAGGTATACTGTCCGGTGTAATAACACACGGTAACTGTAAGGTATTGGTGTTGATATGATCCGCTCACAGCCTCCGACAATTTCGGCCAGCTTGTCTAGATTTTCATCAAACCGCATCTGCTGAATTGAATCTATGCTTTCTTTGCTGCGTGCATGAGCAATCCAATCCCCCATCAGTTTAATAATTATGGTCGGTTTATAACGTGTAGCATGAATAAAGCTGAATTGGGTATCGCTGAGCCTTTTTTTAAGGTCATTTTCTGCATTTGTACCCCTTAGCTGATGTTTTAACGCATAGGTACATGATATCAAAAGATTGATGAAGCCTGTGGATTCAGATTTTTCAGATGAAGTGCGGGGAAGCGTTATGACTTGTCTGGCGAGTGAGCGGGTACAATTTAAAAGGGAGCCCCAAAGCTTTCGGGCTTCCCAGAACCTGTCATAACTCACATTATTTCGAAAGCCAAGGAACAATGCAAGTACAAAACCAAACAAGGTTAACGGTGTTGGATTTAAAGGCACTTTAAAGGAAAGGATTTTACCATGAAAGAACACCACCCCTATAGACAGTACAAAAAGTAAGATAAGCCGTGGCAATAGCCTGGGAAGAACCGAGCCATGCCACACAAAAAGCATTTTGAACCAATTTTCTTTTTTCCTGATTATCATATTATTTTGAGCTATTTATCATTTTGACAAAGGTAATTTTCATAGTCAAAGATACGATAAGGCACCATGCTTTAGGATTACTATTGCATCAGCCGATAATTTTCTTCTACTTTTTTTACCCGGTCATAAATAGTGGGTTCGTGCTTTTTAATTTTAATCTTTACGTATTTAGAAGCTGGCATATTACTTTCTTCTACCACATTGTTCACAGAAACCAAAACATTGGTTTCGGGGAAATAGGTTACCGTATTACGTTCAGGAATCTCATAAGGTACGATGATGAACAGCGGGGCAATCCGTTCAACGCCGTCGTCGAAATTAAACAAGTCTACTTTGTCTCCGGCTTTCATCCCCAGTTTTTCGATATCCTTCCTATTCATGAAGATCACACGCCGCTCATTTTTAATGCCGCGATAACGGTCATCCAGTCCATATATGGTCGTATTGAATTGATCATGTGTCCTGGTGGTTGCCATCATATACTCATCATGCTCGAGATTGTTATTGGGAATTTTTGTAAGGGTGAAGGGTGCACGGTCGCCGAATTCTTTGGTCATAAACTTTCCATCTCTTGCAGCGTTTGGCAAGTAAAACCCACCTTTTTGCCTAACTTTTTCATTGTAGTTTTCAAAGCCTGGAATGCATTTCTCTATCGCGTCGCGAACCGCGTCATAACTATCATGGTAGAGTTGCCAGTTAACAACCGATTTTTCTCCCAGTGTTGCCATTGCCATTCGGCAGGCTATCTGCGTTTCATTAATCAAGTTTTTGGATACCGCATCCAGCATCCCCTTTGAAGCCTGTACAACCCCCATAGAGTTTTCAGTAGAAATGATCTGTACCTCGCCATTTACAATATCTTTATCACTTCGGCCGTAAGTTGGCAGTATTAATGCTTCATTTCCGTGAATAAGATGGCTTCGATTGAGCTTGGTAGACACGCAAACCAGCAGATCCAGTTTTCGTACAGCATTGGCGGTATAGGTAGTATCAGGAGTTGCAGACAAAAAATTCCCGCCCATGCAAAACATAAATTTGAGCTTTCCCTCGTGCATGGCCTTGATTGCCCGGACCACATCGTAGCCATGCTCACGTGGCATTTTAAAGCCATAGTAATTTTCAAGGCGGTCGAGCTGTTCAGCTGTAGGCTTTTCATCTATAAGCATGGTTCTGTTACCCTGAACATTACTGTGCCCACGTACCGGACATACGCCGGCCCCGGGCTTTCCAATGCTTCCTTTAAGCAATAGAATATTAAGAATTTCACGGATCATTGCAACACCATTGGGCTGTTGTGTAAGTCCCATTCCCCAACAGAAAATGATTCTTTTTTTAAAGGCAATCATCTCCGCAGCCCTTAGGATATCTTCTTTGGAAACGCCACATAGCCCGGATAAATGATCAAGATTATAATCCTCATGTTCAAACTGCTTCAAAAATGCTTCGTATCCGGTTGTTTTATCTTTGATAAATTCCTGGTCAAAAACCTGTCCCGGAAATTTCTTTTCGAAATCGATCAGCAGAATTTCCAAGGCCTTAAGCAAGGCCATATCACCGTTGATTTTTACAGGGAGATATAAATCTGCCAGCTTAACCCCGCCCCCAATCATTCCCTTTATAGACTGTGGATCCTGAAAACCAAGCAATCCGGCCTCCGGCAGAGGATTAATGGCTATGATCATGGCTCCGTTTTTTTTCCCCTTAGCCAGGGCACTCATCATCCGAGGTGCATTTGTACCTGGATTATGGCCGATATCAATAATTACATCGGTTTCATAAAAGTCCTCTAGCGTAACGGTTCCCTTGCCAATGCCAATAGTTGGCCGCAGTGCAGAACCGGAAGTTTCATGGCACATATTCGAACAGTCGGGCATATTGTTGGTACCAAATTCCTTGGCAAAGAGCTGATACACAAATGATGCCTCATTGCTGGTTCTGCCCGAGGTGTAAAATGCGGCCTGGTGGGGCGACTCGAGTGCATTGAGGTGCGCTCCTATTTTCTTGAAGGCATTCTCCCAACTAATTGGTTCGTAATGCGTTCCGCCTTTGGGCATATACATTGGCTCGGTAAGTCTCCCGAACTTACCAATCTGGTAATCATCCAGCTTGGCCAGGTCAAAAACAGAATGCTTTTTAAAAAAATCAGCTGTCACTCTTTTCGTTGTTGCTTCTTCTGCAAGGGCCTTTGCACCGTTTTCACAGTATTCGCCAACAGGAGAGCGTTCATCATCAGGATCTGGCCATGCACAGCTCGGACAATCGAATCCCTTAAACTGGTTCATGTTCAAAAGTGCGTGGTTTCCCCTGAAAAATGTCTTCTCCTCTATCAAATCTCCCATGGCGGCCATTACCGCGTGCATTCCTGCTGCCGATTTCTCTACAGGTGTCAGTTTCAGATCAAGCAGCTTATATGGATTTTCTGCAGAAGGTGCCTTTTTATCTTGTTCCATAGCTTAACAGTTTATATTGGGATTGGGAAAATTATCACTCTGATCTTCTTCCACATTATCCAAACAGGTAAAATCTTTTTCAATGAGCAGGCTTACCGGACCAGATACATCGCTAAAACCGACCTTATCTGTATTGACCAGCTCCTCGATCATTTTTTCGGGCATATTCAGAACGATCCGGTTTTCCGAAAAATCGGCGGTAAGCTGTCCCTCGCTTGTTGTCATAATCGCATATTCCAGCGCCTGGCTAGCAAAGTGGGTACGTTCGGAAAGAAATCCAACCATTCCCAATGCGGCTACTTCAGACTTGGTTAAACGATATCTGAGCGAATTGCCCTTTATTCTAATTTTCATGTGATGTAGGTATTAAAATTCTGTCGTTACTGGTATAAATGTTAAAACGGTCTTCCTTTAAAAAACCTAAAAGGGTAATGCCAAATTCAGTAGCAAGTTCTACGGCAAGACTGGATGGGGCACCGATAGCGGCTACAATTGCAATTCCAGCCATGGCTGCTTTCTGAATCAGCTCAAAACTTGCCCGCCCACTCAACAATAAGATGTACTTGTTAAGGGGAAGCAGATCGCTGGCAAGTGCTGCACCAATGAGCTTATCCAAAGCATTGTGGCGGCCTACATCCTCCCTAAGCATCAGCATTTCTCCTTCAATCGTAAAAAGACCCGATGCATGGATTCCCCAGTAGCAGAGAAATTTCGCTGTGCCGACCTCAGCTTGCGTGGGAGCTGGTAGAGGATTTCAGGAGAGAGGCTGAGTTCCTGCTCACTGGCCAGACCTGAATAAATGCTTGACGTCCTGATAGACTGTATTGACCCCTTGCCGCAGACTCCGCAGCTCGATGTGGTGTAAAAATTACGGTCAGACTGCGAGAGATTAGGCGTAAATCGATCACTGAATTCAACACAAACAATGTTTTCCTTATCAAATTCACATGCCATTGCCAGGTGGGCAATAACAGTTACCTCCTCTTTGGAGGATACAATACCTTCGGTGAATAAAAAACCCAATGCCAGCTCCAGATCATTCCCGGGTGTCCGCATGGTTACAGAAATATTCTTTTTTACCCGAGCGTCTGCAGGCCCATATATTATCCGGATTTCCAGCGGTTCCTCTACAGAAAGAATGTCTAGTGCAGGGGAAGCGATAAATCCCGATACTCTTTTAACGGGCAAGTGTTTAATCGAAACCGATGGAATATCCCTCATAAAATCGTTCTAGTCAAAAATGAAATATAAAGATACTGATTGAGCAGAAAATTAGGTGCGCTAATATGTTTATTTTTTGCCGCTGTTACACAAAACCCCTAACAGGTATATCTTATTTCTCGATCAATAGTACCGTTTAAGTGGAATACGCTCCAGTTTAAACGGTACTATTTTCATTGTTTTACTTTACATCCTCAAAAGAAACGTCTGTCACATCATCCGGTCCGTCATTTGCAGGTTGGTTTACATTTTCTGCTCCCTGTGAAGGCTGATCGGTTTTGTACATCTCCTCACTGGCACTGTTCCATGCTTTGGTCAGATCTGCAAGGGAGGTATCGATAGCCGCAATATCCTGTTTTTCGTGTGCATATTTCAGGGCAGAAAGCGCACCCTCAATAGCCTGTCTGTTATCTGTAGAAAGTTTCTCTCCAAAGGTTTTCAATTGTTTCTCAGATTGGAAAATCTGGCTGTCCGCCAGGTTCAGTTTATCCACCCGCTCCCGGGCCTCCTTGTCAGAAACCTCATTGGCCTTAGCACTTTCCCTCATTTTTTCAACCTCTTCCTTACTCAGTCCGCTACCGGCCTCAATCCGTATTTTTTGTTCCTTATTGGTCCCTTTGTCTTTTGCAGTTACATTAAGTATCCCGTTGGAGTCGATATCGAATACAACCTCGATCTGAGGGATTCCCCTTGGCGCAGGTGGAAGTCCATCAAGGTTAAAGATGCCCAGGCTTTTATTATCCTTTGCCATGGTTCTATCTCCTTGCAATACATGTACCTGAACCCCTGGCTGGTTATCAGATGCAGTAGAGAACACTTCTGATTTTTTTGCCGGTATGGTTGTATTGGCCGGGATTAAGGTTGTCATTACACCACCCATTGTCTCTATCCCCAATGAGAGCGGCGTCACATCCAGTAGCACCACATCCTTTACGTCGCCAGATAACACCGCACCCTGGATTGCAGCCCCCAATGCAACCACCTCGTCAGGATTTACACCTTTACTAGGTTGCCTGCCAAAAAACTGCGCTACTATTTCCTGCACTTTTGGAATACGGGTACTTCCACCTACAAGGATAACCTCCTCAATATCTGCCGGTTTCAATTTAGCATCTTTAAGGGCCGCCTCGCAAGGTTTCAGGCAGCGCGAAAATAAACTGTCGGCTAATTTTTCAAATTTTGCACGGCTCAGTTTTTTTACCAGGTGTTTAGGAATTCCATCCACTGCAGTTACATAGGGTAGGTTAATTTCCGTTTCAGTAGCCGTTGAAAGTTCAACCTTGGCTTTCTCAGCTGCCTCCTTTAAACGCTGAAGTGCCATGGGATCCTTACGCAGATCAATCCCCTCCTCTTTCTTGAATTCATCTGCCATCCAATCTATAATTACCTTGTCAAAATCATCACCCCCAAGATGGGTATCACCATTGGTTGATTTAACCTCAAAAACACCATCCCCAAGTTCAAGTACGGAAATATCAAATGTTCCTCCTCCAAGATCGAAAACAGCTACTTTCTGGTTCTTATCTGCCTTTTGCAGGCCATAGGCTAAAGCAGCCGCAGTTGGCTCATTTACTATCCTTTTTACGTTAAGCCCTGCAATTTCACCTGCTTCCTTGGTTGCCTGCCTTTGGGCATCATTAAAATATGCCGGCACGGTAATTACAGCATCTGTTACCTCCTGCCCGAGATAATCTTCTGCGTTTTTCTTCATCTTTTGCAGGATGATGGCGGAGATCTCCTGTGGCGTGTACAACTTCCCCTCAATATCAACCCGGATAGTATCATTGTCGCCCCGAACAACTTTATAGCTACAATGTTTTATTTCTTCTGTTACTTCATCAAAACGACGACCCATAAAACGTTTGATAGACATAATCGTATTTTGCGGATTGGTAATAGCCTGCCTTTTCGCAGGATCGCCAACCTTACGTTCTCCATTTTTTAAAAAAGCCACAATCGAAGGAGTGGTTCTTTTTCCTTCATCGTTAGCGATCACTACCGGATCATTTCCTTCCATAACTGCCACGCAGCTATTGGTGGTTCCCAAGTCGATACCTATAATTTTGCCCATAATGTTAGATATAGTTTTAGTTAAAAATTTAATTATTTCAGATTAATACTTTCTTTAGCCAAAAACCCTGTCTATCGAAATCACCTGTCGTAAAATGGATGGTGATTATACGCCACAATAGAAATCCCAATTCCTAACCCCTCTCGGTGCTGGGGCATGTTCTGCATTTCTCACAACTATCAAATTTCATAACATCAGCCAATACAATATTAGATAATAAAAAAACGGCATCTTTCGATATCACTATAGAATAGCATGAAAATAGTAGCGTAAATTATCGATCCGAGAACTGCAAAAAACATCCAGACCGCTCGACCTGCAAAAATGATTTTGCAGGTCGTGGCACAGCCAGGCAAGATTTTGGATAGCAGAAAAATAAATATTAAACCTGTGTATTTTAGGCTACAGCCTGGATGAAAAGTGGTTTATTTAGGCTATTTTAAATATTAAAGTATAAAAGAAGAAACCCTAAAAACTATAAATATAGTATTTAGTGAAAATAATGTCGAATAATATGCATTTGCAGAAAATGTGAGCTGTATCACATTTACATAAACTAAATTTGGCTTATGCCTTTTAAAAACGATACCTGTGAACGTAAAAAAAATCTACTTATAAAAAAGCTACAGAAGTCTGAAATTTATTTGCATTATAGGAAGCAAAGAAATCATTGAATTCTTGTTTCGAAGTTTAAAAAAACAACAGTAATTTTTCCCATGAGCACCAACTTACTCCATTATTTTAGATCGTGTTATTGATATAATTATCGATATACCAGGCATTTTACAGGCAAGTTTTACCGTAATGGGAATTGATTTGGATAGCGTATATTTAAGATAAAAAAAAATCAGACAAAAGATAAAATTGAAAATTATAAACCCATAAGCGTGAATCAACCACAAAACGTAACAGACTATCCTAATAACAACACCATTTTTATGGTTTGGAAATTCAAAGATGGCGCAGCCATCAGGCCCGCCTTCGAGCAACTATGTGCCCTGGTAGAAAACATAAATCGCTCTTATGCAATCCGAATTGTAAAGGGACGGACAAGTTGTGTGCTGGGTGTAGGGTATGATGCCTGGAAAAAACTTAGACTACCCTCTCCCCTCCCAAAAGAGCTGGTAGAATTCGAACCCATTGTTGGAGAACGACATACCGCAGTGTCTACCCCGGGTGATCTACACCTACATTTACGGGCAATGGATATGGGCATATGTTTCGATATGGCCAGCGACATTACGGCGGTGCTAGAATCCGTAGCTGAATGCAGCCTGGAAATACATGGTTTCAGGTACTGGGACGGCCGCTCTATACTCGGCTTTGTAGATGGCACAGAAAACCCTATTGGAGATGAAAGGCAACTTTTTGCCCTTGTGGGAGATGAAGACCCGGTTTACAAAGGTGGGAGTTACTTATTTGTACAAAAGTACCTGCATGAGATGAAAAACTGGACAGCATTGTCTACCGAGGACCAGGAAAAGGTAATTGGCCGTTATAAAATGAGCGACATCGAAATGACCGATGAGGTAAAACCAAGCAATTCGCACAGTGCACTCGCCGGGATTGAAGATGCCGCAGGGAACGACCTTAAAATCATCAGAGATAACATGCCTTTTGGGCATCCGGCAAAAGGAGAAGTTGGTACCTATTTCATTGCCTATGCCAATACATTCAGTACTGTAAAAGAAATGCTCACCAGAATGTTTATTGGAAGCCCTCCGGGAAATTCTGACCGAATACTTGACTTTAGTACCGCTAAAACCGGCACACTTTATTTTGTACCAACCATTACTATGCTTCAGAATTATTCGGCAACTTCACAATAATTCAATCAAAGAAAAACGGTCACGTCTATTAAATCAAGATTCAAATTTAAGACAGCTTATTAAAGATAACCCAGCCAAATGGATTACATTGATTATTACAAAGTTCTTGGTGTTGGTAAAAATGCAACACCCGATGAGATCAAGAAGGCATATCGCAAGTTAGCCCGCCAGCATCATCCCGATCTGAACCCTAATGATCCCGCTGCAGGAAAACTTTTCCAGCAGATCAACGAGGCTAACGAAGTGCTCAGTGACCCGGAAAAAAGAAAAAAATATGATCAGTACGGAAAAGACTGGAAAAATGCAGAACAGTTTGAAGAGGCGCGCAGGCAACAGCAACAACAGTCTGCTTACAGCGGAAGTAACCCTTTTGGAGGTCAGGGCGGATATTATTCAAGCGATGATGATGGAGACTTTTCTGATTTTTTTGCTTCGATGTTCGGAAACCAGGGCAGATCAAGGGGAGGCAGACAGCCCCATTTTAAGGGGCAGGACCTTCGCGCCACGCTCCAGTTAAATCTATCAGAAGCTTATACAACCCATAAACAAACCTTTACCGTAAACGGGAAAAATATTAGGATTACCATTCCTGCGGGCGTAGAAAACGGCCAGGAAATCAAAATTAACGGGTATGGTGCCGATGGCGCTAACGGAGGGCCAAAAGGCGATCTCTATATCACAGTTGAAATTAAAAACAATACCGCTTTCATACGCAAGGGCAATGATTTGTATTTAACCGTCTTGTTGGATCTTTACAAAGCAATACTGGGAGGAGAAGAAATGATTCAAACAATGAGCGGAAAAGTTAAATTGAATATTACCCCAGAAACACAGAACGGAAAAAAAGTACGTTTAAAGGGCAAGGGATTTCCTGTTTACAAAAAAGAAGGGGCCTTTGGAGATCTTTACATCACCTTTGATGTGCAAATCCCCAAAAACCTCACCGAACGTGAAAAGGAGTTATTCGGACAACTTGCAAAAGAATCCAAAAAATAATAAAGCCGATGGAAAATTTAACGAAGATTTCAGTAGAACAGTGCTGTATCTACTATAAAATTGAATTGTCTTTTATACAAAAACTAGATCAACATGGATTAATAAGCCTTATTACATCGGGCGAAGGGGCTTTTATTACCTATGAGCAGCTGAACGACCTGGAGAAATACATTCACTTTCATTATGATCTGGAAATCAACATGGAAGGTATCGAAACGGTAGTGCACCTTTTAGAGAGGATCAAAAAGCTCCAGCAAGAAGTAAAAATCCTTCGAAATTATGGCCAAGAAGAACAATTCACAAACTTTGACACCGCGACCTAAAATAAATCAACATTACACAAGCTACATTATTAATTGTTAAATGTCTAAAACAAAGAGCTACATTGGGCATCCCGGCAGTGATCCAGGTTCCGAAAACAAAGCTTTCGTAGAATATAAGTACTTTGATAACGCCAGTATGCTCACCGCGGCTCTAGAAGGCGATTACTTTGCCCTGATACTATTTGAAAGCGGAACGGGAGAGCAAAACATCGCTTCTCAAAAACAAGTTATCAAGCCCCAGCAGATCTGCATATACCCGCCCGGAGAAATTCCGCAATGGAGGTTCCAGAATGAACCAAAGGGTCAAATCCTGCTGATAAAGCGGCCATTGATTGAGACCTTTCCCACAATCTTACAATTTTCATTTTTGGGACGTAATGCGCACTCGATCCTGGATCTGGATACGGAAATGTACGAAAAAGTCTGCGCAGAATTTTCGGCCATTAATAAGGAACTGTCCGCATCTACCGTTTTCAGTAAGCTGGTTAATGCAAGATGCCGTTTAGTCGGTCTGATGATCACCCTATGGGTAGAGCATACCTTTGGCGATCATTCGCCACAACGGTCCAAGTCCATTGCTTATAAATTCCAGGCAATGGTTGACAAGCATTTTAAAACCCAGAAATCGGTATCATTCTATGCAAACCACCTTTGCATCACATCCAATTACCTGGGAGTATTATGCAAAAAGCAGTATAAGATGTCTGCATTAGATTTTATTCAGGAACGTGTTTTACTGGAGGCAAAGAAATTGCTTCACAGTTCTGACCGATCCATCAAGGAAATTGCTTTTGATTTGGGTTTTAAGAGTCAGACCTATTTCTGTTATTTTTTCAAAGTCAAAACAAGTTTAACACCGAGAGAATACAAGATAATTTTAGGGAAATCGTAAGAAATCAAACACATCACATTCAATTTATTGACTTTAAATATATCAACCTAAAAAACAAGCAAACTAAGATCAAAAAGTGAATTAACAAACAGTCCGAAAATGAGGAGAGGCAAAATTAAAAGTATATGTTTAACAAATCGTTCTGGAATCATCATTGATGAAAACAGACAAACAATCGGCTTCAGCCGGTTAAATGATTTAGATTTGGAGTTAAATGAAACTGTGTTTTTTGAGATAGAAATGAAGGAAAATGGGCTTGAAGCGGTAAACATAAAAAAGATGCAAATACTCGCCATAGCTAAAAACTATAGTGCTGCTGAGATTCTGTTGTTGCATTAATATTTCAGTTACCTGCAATTGTAACATGTATTTATTACTTTTTTTTGAGGAGAAGTTCCTTAAATAATCTACACCATGCCTGCTACTGCCAATGATCCTGCCTACTTTACTCGAGAATGCGCCATTTACGCCTTTTGAATACCTTGCCATAATTTTTTTATTGAAAAATGTTTGTTCAAAAAAGGATTTCTGTTTACACCCCTATGTTTAAATCCATGCTCAAACCTAGCAGTTTAGCAGCATTGGCACCTCATTTTGAGCTAAAATGAGCTAAATTGAGCTAATTAAGACCATTATTGAGCTGAAATGAACCGTCACAGTTGTGGGGCTGCAATGCAAAGACCGGGCGCTTATGGCAACTCGATATCATTGGGGTAAACCATTCGGCACGAAAAATAATTTAACCACAGATAGAAAGGGTGCACACAGCTACAAAAATCTGTGTTTATCTGTGCGCATCTGTGGTTAAACGCTGAGCTTAATGACATGGAGTGGCGCCCTGCTTAAGGGCAGCATAACCCTAAGCAGTGGCCCCATTCTGCAAAAACAAACGTTGGCTTTACCTTTTAGGTAAGCAAAAGGTAAAGCAGAGGTAACCCTGGGGTAACCCTGGGGTAAGCCTGGGGTTAACCTGGTAGCAAGAAAGGGTAAACAAAGGGTAAACAACAGGTAAAGGAAGGGTAAACAAATACATTTAATATTAAATACAAAATAGCAATTCCAACGCTATGTATCGGCTTTCTTTTGAAAGTAAGTATTGCAAAAGCTCAATAAAACACAACCCAAATTCTGTAACTGATAAGTTTAAAGAACTGAAAATGAGTTTATATTAGTTTTTTCATAAAAAATTGCGAGAAACATTTTCCTAATTTCAATTCAAATTTGTAACATTGCACTCGCAAAAAAGGAATGCCTTTTTTCCGGGCCTATAGCTCAGCTGGTTAGAGTAGAAGACTCATAATCTTTTGGTCCCTGGTTCGAGCCCAGGTGGGCCCACTGCTTTAAACCCCTTTAAGGATAACTTGGAGGGGTTTTTTGTTGCCTGATCTTTTTTAATGCTTCTTTTTATAGAACCCTACTATAGGCAGGATTTTCAAAAGGTGGTAACACAAACATATGACCACTTTTTTGCGTTCCAAAAGCTCGATGTTTGATTAAAATGTTCTATTTTTTTTTACATTTTAGGAATTCACTTTTTAATGAATTAATTTGAGTTACAATTAACAAATTATTAACTTAAATCGTTTAAAAAATGAAAAAAATGAACCTACTCAGCAAAGCTGAAATGAAAAGAGTATTAGGAGGTAACACTCCTGTTGGCGGTGGCGATGATTGCCCAGCTGCAGAATGTACGAAAGATTCTGATTGCGCAAGTTCGCAATATGGAAAAACCTGCAAAATTACAAATTGCTTGTCAACTGATAAGCCTGCAAACTATTGCTATACACCATCAGTTTAATCGATTTTCCAGTGCCATTCATTTGAATGGCACTTAGATGATTATTTTATGTACTGGGGATGAATAGCTTAGAAGACTCATCATCTTTTGGTCCCTGGTTCGAGTCCAGGTGGGCCCACTGCTTTAAATCCCTTTAAGGATAACTTAGAGGGGTTTTTTGTTGCCTGATCTTTCTTAAAAGCACTTACCCACTTGGATGGTTATATGTGAGTATTATTCCAGACGAATTACCTTTTAAAGCGACAGCAAACACCACCTTTGGATCAACATAAGTACCACTAACACCACCCATTGATATATTGACAATCCCAAACACATGGTTACTTCGGTTAAGGAGTATCACTGTCTCGTCCTGTTATAACTTGCCATTTTTCTGTTCTTAGTGACAAGCCATAGCACGACGAGACAATTTTGGCATATCATATCTTTTCGTGCAACTGTGGAGGTATGAGCTTGTACATTACCGGGGTAACGATCCTTGATAATATGGTAGAGCTGATCAGCCCCCAATCAGCACAATGGCAAGTGGCGCTATCTGTGGATTGGGATTCATAGCAATCGGGATCAGACCACAAATGGCCGTAATAGAAGTAAGTACAACAGGCAGGAACCTGGTTTCACCGGCAATATGGATTGCCTCGTCTATGCTTTTTCCCTCTTCCCGCAATTGGTTGGTAAAATCAACTAATAACAGTGAATTCTTTACCTGTATGCCTGATAAACCAATGAAACCGATGATAGATACCAGCGACATCGGATTTCCTGTCATCAGCAGAAATATCACTCCACCCAAAACGCCCAAAGGAATAATTGACAAAACGATAATAATCCCTTTAAATGTCTTAAACTGTAGCAGCAGTACAGCGATAAACAGGAAGGTACTTAGGATGATCACCGAAAGGAAATTTCCGCCCAGCGCATCACCTTCCGATTCAGCCTCTCCAGATAATTTATAATAATAGCCCTTGGGCATTTTCAATTTGTTGAGTTCGGGCACAATATCCTTGAGGATATCGTTTGCCAAAACATTATCCTTGGTAAGCGAGGTAACCTTTGCAAATCGCGATTTATTGAAATGGTTGATTGCAGTTGGAGAGGTTTCAAGCCCAATGGTTGCAATCTGATCGATCTGAATTGGTGCACCCTGGATATTGTTCACATAAAGGTTCTTCAATGCATTTAAATTTGAAAACTTATCACGTGGAATGGTGATCACCACATTCCTCGAATCACCCCTGTCATCAATGTAATCCCCAACAGTCAGTCCGGCAACAGCCAGCCTGATCACCTTGTCAATGTCGCTGGTCAGTACGCCCAATGTCCGGGCCTTTGCCTTATCGATCTTAATCTTTACGTCCGACTTATAGGCATTGAGTTCATTGTTGATGAAAAAAGTACCTGGGTGTTTACGTAGCAGCTCCTCCACTTTGAACGAGAGTGATCGCAGGGTATCCTGATTCTCTCCAAAAATCCTGACTACGATATTCGCCTCTATTGGAGTGCCTTGTTCAAAATCCTTCACCTCTATTTTTGCATATGGGAAATCAGTGAATCTGCTTCTAAGTGTTTTGATCAGCTCAGTTTTGTCATTTGGGCTTGTCTCTTCTTCCAATTGCACAAAAATCTGTGCAAAATCTGGTTTTATATCTTGCTGATGCACGTTGTAATAGATCTGTGGATTACCTTTTCCTACATTTGAGGTGTAGTAAACGATTTCCTTATGCTTTTTCAGTTCCATTTCCACCAGCTTTGCCGCTTTATCGCTTTCTGGGATATTTGCCTGTAGCGGCATTTTAATATTAATCAGAAACATTGGTTTTTCTGAGGTAGGGAAAAGCTTAAAACCTGCCAGTGGGAACAGTAAAAAAGCCAATACGCTCAATGCAATAGATATACTAATGGTTACCTTTGGCCACTTTAGCGCCAACGGCATAATGCCACGATACGACCAGGTCAAAAAGCCCTGCAATTTTTTTAAGAAATAATTTCCTTCCGCATGGCTATGGGTTTTCAGGATCTTGCTGCCGATAAAAGGCACGAGCGTAAGCGCCACAATCATAGAGGCCAATACACTGGTAATAATGGCCATAGGCAGACTTCGGATAAATTCTCCGGCCATATCCGGCAGAAAGGCCAATGGTAAAAATGCGATAACAAGTGTTGCGGTACAGCCTACAACAGCTACCCCAATCTGCTTGGTGCCCTTTAAAATGGCATCCTTTCTGGAATGGCCTTCCCTTAACCACCTTTCTATATTCTCTACAACAACGATACTATCATCAACCAATAGCCCCAATGCTACCACAAGCCCAACGATACTAAGCTGGTTGAGCGAGAAGCCTAAAAGGTTCATTGCAATAAGACCAAGGGCCAGGGAGAGTGGAATGGAAATCATTACGATCAGCGATGGTCTGAAGCCCAAAGGCAACAGGGTAACCACCACTAATAGTATGGCCAATCCAAAATCAAAGCCCAAGTGCCCTAGCCGCTTTGATACCATATCTGCCTGGTCAAAATTTTTAACCATTTTAATGTTCTGAGGCAAGGTTTGGGAAAATTGTTCCAATACTGGAGTATACTCTTTCTTAACCTGACTGATATCCACGTTGTTCTTCATCGAAGAGGTAACCAATATACAGCGCTGTCCGTTGATCCGGGTAATGTGGTTAATCGTGCCGTCCATATAGCTCACATGGGCCACATCCTTCAGGTATATTATTTTTCCATTGGCATTATAAATGATCGTATTCGCCACATCTTCAATATTTTTGAATTTGCCACTGGTCTTTACGTTAAAGACCTTACTGTCCATATTGATACTTCCTCCCGGAATGTCGGCTGCCTCGCTTTGTAGGCTACCTATAACCAGGTTCAATGGTATTTTTAGCTGGGCCAGTTTATCGAGTTGCATGTCGATGCGGATTTCCTGCTCTGGCATTCCAGTATACTTTACCTCTCTCAGATTGGTGATCTTTTCCAGCTGGGTTTTCAATTTGTCTGCATTGTCGCGCAATATTTTGGACGAAGCGGTGTTTGAGATCAGCGCAACCTGAATAATCTTTACGTCTGATGAGGCAATTTTTTCGGTCTTGATCTGATAAATGTCTTTTGGAAGCTCGCCGTTTTTCAGCGCATTGATTTCCGTTGATATTTCCTGATACTTGTTATCCACATCAACCCCATACTTGAACTTGATCTGTATCGCTGCTACACCATCTTCAACCGTGGTCAGGATCTTATCGATATTCTCCAGGCTATAGATCTTATTTTCTATGGGCTTTACCACTTGTTCTTCCATATCCTTCGGACTGGTGCCTGGGTAGATAACCGTTACCAGATATTGCGGAGGGTGGGTAGTCGGATCCTCTGAGCGGGGCATGGTAAAGAGCGTAAGCAATCCTACCACTGCCACAAGCACAAATATGATCAGGGTAAACTGGTAGTTCTTTACAGCAAAATTTGTAATTTTCATCTCGTGGTTTTTATTTGATAATTTTTACGGTTGACTGTTCGTTGAGGTAGGCACTGTTAGAAATAACTATGCGATCTATTCCTTCCAGTTTATCTTTTAGGTAAACATTTTTATTGTCAAACTTCAGGATGGTTACCGGCACTTTTCTAACGCTGTTTGTACCCTTAGGAGTAAAGATGTAACCTGTCTCTCCATCTGCCTCTACAAGGGCGCTAAAGGGAATTACGGTCCTGTTTTCAGAAGTATTGGTTTCGATTTCCGCCTTCCCGAACATGCCAATTGCAGGTTTCAGATTGCCCATCTGGAGTTTCAGTTCTACCTGAAAAGATCCTATAGCGGCATCAGCAGATTGAAGTTTACGCAGTACCGTTGCCTGGAATGGCTGTTCGGGATATCCATCAAGATAAACAACAGCCCGTTGCCCTGCACTGATTCCTGCCCACTCCAGGTCAGTTACCCCAACCTTTAACAGGTAGCTATCACTTTTTTGGGTTGAGCCCGTCATCAGCACCGGCATTCCGCCACCAATCACTTCGCCTACACTGGCAACCTTTTTGGTTACAAAACCATCAGAGGCCGCATAGATCCTGGCATAACGCTGATTGAAGGCAGTTGCCTCGCTTGTTTTTTTTGCAACATCCAATGCCGTTTTGGTATTCTGCAGTTGTTCCAGCGTAAAAACGCTGTCTTTGTAAAGATTAACTGCCCTGGCATAGTCACGAGCGGCCTTATCTACACCAAGATTCGCTTGGGCCAGACCAGCCGCAATCTCGGTGGTATTCAGGGTGGCCAGCAATTGCCCCTTTTTAAAAAATTGTCCCTCATCTACCAGGATGCTGCTGATTACCCCGCCAATTTTGAAGGAATAGTTCGCTTCATTTTCGGTACCTACCAGTCCAGTGACCTGAATGGAATTTGTTATCCCAAAAGAAGAAATGAGCGCAACCTTTACAGAGATGATATCTGGCTGGCCAAGGGGATTTGTATTTTTTGGTTTTTCTTTGCAAGCGAACAATAGTGATGTAAGCGCAATAAGTGTGAGTTGTGTCTTGTTCATGATATTTATTGTATGTTGAAACTAGCGTTGGCGCGTTCGATAGCGGTAAGGGATATCCAGGTGTCAAATAGGGCAATGTTGGATTGAAGCTGCGCATCTACCCATTGGTTCTGGGCATCAAGCAGCTCTATATAAATGGCCATTCCCTCTTTGTAGAGCTTGGTCATGTCATTATAATAGGTCTGACTGGTTTTGAGTTGCGATTGGGCTGCCCGGTACTGAGCTGAAGCGCTTTGCAGGTTTGCCCTGCGCACGTTCAGTTCGGTAAGCAGTTGCTGCGTAACATGATCGGCCTGTGCCGACACAGCCCGTTCACTGGCGATAGCCTGTTTTATCTTATAACTGTTCCGTCCTGAGGAGAACAGGTTCCATTCCAATGAAACGCCCAATAGATAATATCTGCTTTTCTGGTTAAACTTCCAGTCAAAGGCCTGGGAACCCAGATCGAGCGAAGTGCCAACTTTAGGTATGAGATAAGATTTGGCAAGGCCGGTAAGGTTTTTATTTATTCCTTTGGCAATCTCAAGCTTCGCCAGTTCCTCACGGCCATTAACATCATTAAGCAACAGATTATCCTGGGCGGGCAGTAATGGAACATCATCGGTCAGAATGGGATCCGTTAATGGCCTGTTCAGTAGAAAGTTGAAATAATAACGGGCAGATTCCTCTGTTTTTTGGGCAGTAGTAAGCGATGCGTTTATTTTTGACACCTCGTTCTGGCTACGGATCACGGCTGTACGGTTGATCTTGTTGTTCTCAAAGAGTTTCCGGTTTACCCTTTCACCTTCTTCGAGCAGTTTCAGAAAGGATTGATAGATCCTTATGGCATTGGTGGCTTTAAGATAGTTATAATATGCCGTCTTGATTTCTTTGACCAGTTCGCGTTTATACATCAGTATTTCCGCTTTCTGCAGGTCTACTTGTTGTGCTTTGATCCTTTTGTTGTATACCAGTTCGGCATTCAGGATGGGAAGACTGGTGCGGAACTTGGCATCGTAGAAATTATCGGGATTGAGCAGTATACTCTGGTTCTCCAGCTGGGGGAAAGAGTTACTTCCTGTGAGCTGGTTCAACGTGGCGTAGGTGGCATTAAAAAGATCGCCTGTAGGAAAATCAATTGTTCTGCCTCCGTCGGCTTTCGTATAAGTTGTAGAAAAGGTTACGCTGGGCAGGAACATGCTTTTTGCCTCTTGTAGGGCATAGATGTTCTTTTCCAAAAGGAAGTTTTGCTCCTTGATGCTCTGGTTTGACGCTAACCCCTGTGAGATATAGTCATTCAAACGATTTTGGGCACTTAGCCCCAATGGGAGCAAGATGACTGAGAGCTGTACGATCGTCAGTCTGTAAATAGTAGGCAGATTTCGAAGATAATTAATCATTGTATTAAATTTAAACAGTGTTCAATATTATGGCAAAAAAAAGGTTTTACCCTTTTTCCAGGAGCTTAACCAAACAAGCGTAACCATTGTCCATGAGCGCTTCATTTGTCTTGTTCGTAAAACTTACGGTCCGGTCCTTACAGAACAGGGCGCAGATCCCGTGTATGGCGGAGAGGAACATAAAAGCGAAATAATCAGTATCCATATCCGTGAACCGGCCATTGTCCTGACATTGTCTTATCAGGTTATGCAGGTGGCTGATGGCGCTCTGAGCGATTTGAAAACCACCTTCTTCACCGCTTTTTAATGGTTCTTCAACCATAAACATGAGGTTATAATAATCTTTATTTTCCTGAGCAAACTGAATAAATACACGACCAACGGCTTTTAACCGTTCGAATGGATCTACGACTGAATCCAGTACATGAAGCTGTTTAAGCAACAGATTAAAGCCTTCTTTATGGAGCTCATGGAAGATTTCACCTTTATCCTTAAAATGGAAATAAATCACCCCTGCACTATAGCTGATCTCACTGGCGATGTTGCGCATACTGGTCTGCTCATAGCCGTTCTGAAGAAATACTTTTCTAGCACCATTTAATATGCGCTGCCTCATTTCTTGCTTTTCTCTTTGCTTTCTTTCTGTAATGCCCATGGATAAAATAATTTAAAAAGATATTAGCCTGATTTAGGAAATAACTTTTTCATTTGCAACTGCTCATTTTAATTGACCGTACAAATGTATTGAACACCGTTCAATAAAACAAATGTTTTTTTTAAATGATTGTATATTTTACTTAACCTTGATGATTTTGCTTCTTTCGTTCCCGTAGAAAAGCTGAAGAACAAGGTATAGGTCGATATAAAGAGCCGTACTGTGATCAATGTTAGACCGCATTTGATTTATGCATTAACTTTACTAAAAATGGTGTAGGAGTCATTCGAGCCAAAGCCCATTCAACACTAATCGAATGAGCTTATCTAATATATTTTGATTCTATTATATTCTGTATCCGCCAGAAACTACTATTCTTTTAGTATTAATCCATTTGGAATCGTCTGTACAAAGGAATGTTACTACACTTCCAATCTGAAAACTGGGAAAGGGAACTGGTACTGGATGAAAAGGGAGAAGCTTTTGCCTGTTTGCAGAATAAAGCAAGGTGGTTTTTTAGTGTAATATATTTATTTAGACTAATTTTAGATAATGTTTTTATCTTTGCCGAATATTTAGTCATCCTTATTGTATTATTTGATGAAATCATTGTACTTATTGGCCTGCTTTTTATTTGCAGGCAATATTGTTTTTGCCCAGACTTCCGGAAAGATATCTGGTAAAGTTCTTTTAGTCGATGGCCTGCCTTATGCATCAGCCTCTGTGACTGTTTTGGAAATCAGAAAAACCACGCTGACCGACGAGCAGGGAAGCTACAGTTTTTCCGGCATCGAACCTGGAAATTATACGGTGAGAATTCAGCTACTGGGATTTCCGCAGAAAGATTTAAAAGTAACTGTTGCTAACGGTGAGACCACGAGGGCAGACTACAGGCTCGAAAAGGAGAACGTACAGGCCCTTCAGGAAGTTACCGTTGCCGGTACGACCAATAAATTCATACAGAAGGAAAGCATGTATATTGCGAGGCTTCCACTTAAAAACCTGGAGAATCCACAGGTATACAATTCTGTTCCAAAAGCTTTGTTTCAGGAACAAATGGCACTGGATTTAGGAAGTATTGCCAAGAACGTACCGGGCGCAGGCATCCCAATGATTGCCAATCAGGGACGCGTGACGTTCCGTTCACGTGGTTTCGATACGGAGCCCAATGCCCGTAACGGGGTAGCCGGTGCAGCTTTTTCTTTCATTGATCCAGCGAATTTAGAACGTATTGAAGCCATCAAAGGGCCGTCTGCTACACTTTTCGGTAACAGCATTGCTAGTAGTTATGGTGGTTTGTATAACCGTGTAACCAAAAAACCTTACAACGGTTTTGGCGGTGAGGTAGCTTATACTACTGGGAGCTGGAACCTAAACAGGCTTACCGTTGACGTGAATACACCAATCAATGCCGATAGGACTGCTTTGTTCCGGTTAAACGGTGCAACTACCTGGGAGCACAGTTTTCAGGATCTTGGCTATACCAACAGCATGAGCATTGCCCCAAGCTTCTCTTATCAGATTACAGACCGTTTATCGCTGCTGCTGGATGTGGAATTTGGACAAGCCAAGGGAACTTCAGTCGTACGTTTAAATCCCTACGTGGCCGTTCCTACAGGTACCGCCGAGATTACAAGATCAATTGCCGATATCGGTTTTCCATACAACAAAACTTTCCTGAGCAATGATCTGACCTATAAAACCCAGATGATGAACATCTTTGGCCAGATTAATTATAAGATATCTGAAGAATGGACATCTCAGACCATTCTTTCAAGGGCGCGTTCTTCGATCAGTGGAGATATTACCGCGCTTAACGGAAGAAGTGAGACCACCATCCGCCCCAATGTAATTGTAGGCTACACCCAGTTTATAGCTACAGATTTTCAGCAGAATTTTATTGGTGATTTCAAGATCGCCGGACACCGTAACCGCTTAGTGGTTGGATTGGATTATTATAATAACTATAACGATTTCGACCGTGTTACGGTCAATCTTCCTGATGTAGACTTTATCAATACACCTGCGAGTTACCGTGTGAGTCAGTTTAAGGTAGATTCTTTGACTTCAAGAGGAGTGTTACGAAAGGAAACCAACCGAGACAATACCTACGCTGTTTATGCTTCAGATGTATTCAGCATTACAGAACGTTTGAATGCAATGATGAGCTTAAGGGTAAACCGCTACCAATATAAAGGTGTTTATAATATTTCTACGGGCCAGACTTCAGGTGGTTTAGGCGCAGGCGGGGTACAAAACGGGCCATTTAATCAGACCAGTTTATCTCCGAAATTTGGATTGGTATATGAGGTATACAAAGATCATGTTTCGCTTTTTGGGAACTATATGAACGGCTTTTTTAATAAAAGCGGTGTAGCAAGAGACGGAAGTGCGTTTAAGGCCGAATATGCCGACCAACTTGAATTTGGCGTAAAAGCCGATATCTTCGACCATAAATTGGTCGGTACGGTGAGTTACTATGACATTAAGGTCAAAAATATGCTGCGACCTGATCCGGTTGATCCCAATAATTACAGTGTCCAGGATGGCTCGCAGCTGAGCAGGGGGTTGGAAATCGAGTTAACGGCAAATCCAATTGCAGGATTAAACATTGTTGCAGGCTATGCTTATAACGACAGCAAGCTCACCGCCGCTGCAGACCCACGCAATAATGGTTTGCGCCCTGGGCAGTCTGGTCCGCCAAACACCTACAACTTTTGGGTCAGTTACCGCATACCTATGGGTAAATTCAGTGGTCTTGGTGCGGGTGTAGGCGGCAATATCGGTGATATGTCTTATTATACGAATGCTTATCCTACGCTTACGAGCGGTTTATCCAAGTTTATTATCCCATCGTATAAGATATTCG
Source organism: Pedobacter riviphilus (assembly GCF_014692875.1). NCBI lineage: Bacteria > Pseudomonadati > Bacteroidota > Sphingobacteriia > Sphingobacteriales > Sphingobacteriaceae > Pedobacter > Pedobacter riviphilus. Next base: position 2,861,571 of record NZ_CP061171.1, read on the forward strand.
ATGCAAGTGTTTTTTACGATCATACAAAATTCCGTATCGGCTTAAAAGTAGATAACTTAACCAGTGAAAAGGCTTGGTCTGTACGCCTTACCCCACAGGCACCGGCGAGGTTCACAGGGAACTTCATCCTAAAGTTTTAAGCTTAACCAAAAGAAAAAGGTTTCTGGATATGCATATCCAGAAACCTTTTTTATTTAGCTGTTATTTTAATTAAGCTGTAGCTGCTTTTTTCTTCTTCTTTCTCCGTCCGAGGTAAATCAATAAGCTTGTAATACCTGACGATTGACCATAAAATGCCGGAAGCAACGACAGCGTATCATCCAACCGAGATCATTTCAATTTTATGCTGTTCGGGAGTAACTTATTCTACTTTTTTTATCAGCCTCGCTGGGCATCGGAGCTACCTCATATTTGCAATTCCATTCTTTTATACTTTCTAAAATTGGCAAAAAAGCTACGCCTTTTTCAGACAACTTATATTCTACCCTGGGCGGTAATTCCTTATAGGCTATCCTTTCCAGCAATCCATCTTCTTCCAATTCTTTAAGTTGTTCGGTTAGTACTTTCCTTGAAATGTGTGGTATAATGGAATCCAGCTGACCAAAACGAACGGTGCGGGTTGAAATTACATTGATAATGATCGGCTTCCATTTATTACCAATGGTGCCAATAGCTCTCGTGAACGGGCAATTCGAATTACAAAATCTTTCGTCTCTCATATCTTTTAAAAATTGTGGTAACCTGTGCGTAACCAGTATCTATGATAATGGTTACAAATATAAACTAATGATAGTAACTTTGAGAAACAAATTTAATATTAAATTAAAAATGAACAGATTAACAAATAAAGTAGCTGTAATTACAGGCGGAAATAGCGGCATTGGATTGGGCATTGCACTAGAATTCAAGAATGAAGGTGCAAAGGGAGTTATTGTTGGCAGAAATCAGGAAACGTTAGATAGCGCTGTGGCGAAACTGGGGGATGATTTTATCGCCATCAATGCCGATGTGACCAATTTGGCCGACCTGGAGAGCGTGTTTGCTACCACCGCTGAAAAATTTGGTAAAATTGACGTGATCGTCGCCAACGCTGGTGGTGGCGCTGTAGGAACGGTGGCAACGACCAGTGAAACCGACTTTGACCAGGCCATTGAACTGAACCTGAAAAGTGTTTATTTCACCGTTCAGAAAGCACTGCCCTATATGAATGATGGTGCTTCTATTATTCTGATCGGATCAAACGCGGCACACCGGGCCTATGCGAATTTTACGCTTTATGGCGCTGCCAAAGCAGCGGTGATCTATTTAGCAAAAGGATTTTCAAGCGACCTTTTAGATAGAAAGATCAGGGTAAATGTCATTACACCAGGTACAACAGATACACCGGCATTTGACAAGTTTGTTCCTGCAGAACAAATGGAAGCAGTAAAAAAACACTTTGCAGATCAAATGCCGATAGGCAGGATCGGGCAACCGACTGACATTGGTAAAACAGCGGTTTTCCTGGCCTCTGATGATTCTTCGTTTATGTTGGGTGCCGAACTTCTTGTGGATGGCGGTATGACTTATTTATCAAAATAATTAAATAATTCTTAAAATGAATAATTCACAAAACAACGTAGCAAAAAGTTACGCAATTATCGGCTTTGGTAAGATTGGCAAGGCCTTGGCGAAGGCGTTCGCTCGTAAAGGCATCGAAGTATCCATTGCTACCACGCGTAACCCGGAAAGTTTTGCATCCGAGGCCGCCGCAATCGGACCCAGTATCATTCCCACCACACTGGCGGAAGCCCTGAAGGCAAACGTCATCTTTTTAGCGGTGCGTTTTGAGTCGCATGCAGATGTCGCAAAGACGCTGCCCAACTGGCAGGGGAAAATCATCGTCGATGTGACCAACGCCTATGGCGTACCGCTTGAGCAACTGGGAGGACAGCCTTCTGCAAGTGTCGTTGCCCAAGCCTTCACCGGCGGTAGGCTGGTGAAAGGCTTCAACCATTTGGGCGCTGCCATTCTTGAGCAAGATCCTGCCGTACATGGTGGAAGCAGAGTAGTTTATCTGGCAAGCGATGATGACACTGCAGCAGCTGAGATCGGTGAACTTGCAAAAAATCTCGGTTTTTCACCAATCCAATTAGGTGGGCTTTCGGAAGGTGGACTTCTTGTGCAGGCGCAGGGAAATAGCTGGGGTAAATTGATCTTTAAGGATCTGATCAAGTTCGACTTATAAAATCAAATATTAAATTATAAAATCATGAGTAAATTAATAAACAAAGTAGCAGTAGTTACCGGTGCTTCGAAAGGAATAGGCGCAGCGATCGCAAAACATTTCGCGGCAGCAGGCGCAAAAGTTGTTGTAAATTATGCCTCAAGTAAGGAAGGCGCAGATAAAGTGGTGAAAGCCATAACCGACAATGGTGGCATGGCCATTGCGATACAGGCTGATGTTTCGAATGAAGCCGATGTAACCAGGCTGTTTGAAGAAACAAAACAGGCTTTCGGTACCTTGGACATTTTGGTCAACAATGCGGTTTATCAGGGATATGCACCTATTGAACTGATATCTGCAGAAACATTTCATAATAGTTTCAATGTTAATGTACTTGGCCCCATACTAACTATCCAAGCAGCTTTGAAACTGTTTGGCGATAAGGGTGGGAATGTCATCAATATCAGTTCGGGTGCCAGCAAGATGCCTCTTCCGGGAGCTTCTTTATATTCTGCAACTAAAGCCGCATTAGATGCCATAACGATCTCTTTGTCAAAAGAGCTGGGTGCAAAAAACATTCGTATCAATTCTATTTTGCCGGGTGCTACAGAAACAGAAGGTGCAATTAGTGCGGGTGTCACCGCTGGCAGTGAGTATGAAAAAATGTTCATTGCCAATACACCGCTCGGTCGCAGAGGTAAGCCCGAAGACATTGCTAAAGCCGCAGTATTCCTTGCTTCCGATGAGTCGGCTTGGATTACGGGAGAGCAGATTTCCGTTTCGGGCGGTATGTATGGTTTTTAAATTGATAAACTCAAAAAAGAAAGACTGCTTTAAACCCCTTTAAGGATAACTTAGAGGGGTTTTCGTAGTGCTAAATAAATCTAAGAACATTGTGGTAACTATACTTAAATCATATAACAACCATCTTTTTAGACATTTTCTCTACTTTCAGCTATTGACCAATCATTTTATAATCAATATTTTTACGCGCTAACGCTCTATACCCAATGATGTTAACACGCATACTCCTGTTTCTGTTCTTCTGGTCGTTTATTATTAAAGTACAAGCTCAGGCTCCAGTGAATGACGATATAAAAACAGCCACACCAATTAAAAACATTACGGTATACTGTTCTAACGATGCCGCCTTTACCAGTATTAATGCTACACCAAGTGGTTATAGAAAGGGCTTTTTTTGGAATAGCGAGGGAAAAGACATCTGGTATAGCTTTACAGCCATTGGTACCGATATTACGGCCACGGTAACCGGGCAATCGGTAGGAAACAGCAACACATTGGTTAATCCGCTCATTGCCTTTTACACATACAAAGACAATGTACTTACCGAACAGATCGGTTCGATGACTTCAGAAAGTAATATTACAATGGCTTATAAAGGTGGCTTGGTTATAGGTGAAACTTATTATCTGCGTATCAGTGCAGATAATAATGCCACAGGAAGTTTTAAGCTCTGTGTAAACAGCTACAATCCGCCGAATAAACCTGGTCAGGATTTCACATCTGCTTCTTACCTATGCAGTAAAGACAGTTTTACCGAGCTTAAAGTAACGGGTGCAGGCCCAAACAACCACGAAGCTGCCGGTACCTGTTTAAGCGTCGAATCGAACAGTGCCTGGTATACCTGGATAGCAGCCAATAATGGTACTTTAGGTTTTACCATTACGCCTACTGCTGTTACCGATGATATAGATTGGGTATTATTTGATTTAGGCCCCTCAACAAGCGCTGCCACACCATCTTCTGTTAATGCCATCCGCTGCGCTGCAGGTAGTGGTGTCGATTGCAGTCCGAGGTATTACATTACAGGCGCCAACAGCGCTTCGGCAGACCTAACTGAGCACGGTGGCTGTTCCCCGGATCAAGATGGTTTTGTAAAGGCAGTAGATATGATTGAAGGTCACCAGTATGCTTTGCTGATCGACAATTTTTCGAACAGAAACAACGGTTTTAGTCTCGCCTTTGATGGTAACGGGGAATTTGCAGGACCAAAATCAGCTATAAATATAAAAACCGAGAATGCCTGTCTCAGTACACAAAAATTTATATTTACAGCCGATGCCAGTAACTACAGCAGCTTAAAATGGAGCTTTGGTGAAGGTGCCAGCATTGCCAATGCCAGTACCACAGGTCCTGTTGAAATTACTTATGCTACGCCAGGTACCAAAACAGTAGTGCTCGAAGCCTTTTCTGTAAGGGGATGCCGCACCGTAAGCAGTTATTCTTTTTATGTGGCTTTAAAACCCGATAAACCAATTATTTCTGCCAATAGAACCAATTTTTGCTTGGGTACAACGATGGAACTTAGCATAGCAGAAGTACCGGATGCTACCTACCAATGGACTGGGCCTGCCAATTTTAGCGACTCAACAGCAGTAATTAGTGTACCCATAACCGATTTTGCACAGGCCGGCGACTATGCGGTAACCGTAAAAGTGGGCAATTGTTATAGCGAAATGGCCACAATCAATATTCCAACCATCGTGAGAAACCCTGTAGCAGATTTCAAGACAGATCCTATTGTGCCTGGTAAATTTGCAGCCCCTGTTCCCATCACTTTTTTAAACCATTCGCGAAATGCCGATTATTTTGAATGGAGTTTTGGTGATGATGAAATCTCTTCCGATTACCAGCCCACACATGTTTACCAGAAAAAAGGAAATTATACTGTAATACTTAAGGCTTTTACAAACAATGGCTGTGTAGATATATTTACGCTCCACAACCTGATGGTGCTGGATGGAAGTGAACTGCAGATCCCAAACTCTTTTTCGCCGAATGGAGATGGCATTAACGACCTGCTGAATATTAATGTAAGCAATTTAAAAAGATTTAATTTTAAAATCTTTAACCGTTATGGTGATGAAGTTTTCTTTACTACTAATATTTTCGACTCCTGGGATGGTACCTGGCGTAATAAACCTGTACCGGTTGGCGCTTACTATTATGTACTAAACGGAACCAACGTTTTTAATCAAGAGGTGCGTTTTACGGGGTCTATTACATTGATCAGATAACTACCATTGCCGTTGCGGACATACCACTTTATAAACGTTATTGAGCAATAAACCCAACACAATTTCATGGCTCCCTTTACTGGCCTGATTAAGCGTAGAAGTGGTAACATCATAACTATAGCTGAGGTTAAAGAGGTGGCTGATATTAAAACCAGCCATCATATTTAAGGCATCCTGTTTTCTATAACCTGCACCAATCCAGATGCGGTCTTTAAAACCCATCTTTACATTTATATCTACCGATAGCGGTATGTTTGGTGTGTACTTAAACAATAAGGAAGGAGTAATATTCAGATCTTCGGCCAGGTAAAACTTATAACCACTATTAAGAAAAACATGCTGAACCTGTTTGCCTGTTTGATATTGTTTATCTCCAGAAAAGCTTAATTTCTGTGGCAAAATCTGCTGCACGGAAAGTCCCGAAAAAAAATTGGCTCCATACAACCATGCGCCTACAGAAAGATCGGGTAAAAGCCTCGCATTAACGGCATTGTTTAAAGCCGGATCCTGTGGATTTTCGAACAGAAGGGCATTAATATCGATCGCTATGCGGCTGATACCGCCGGCAACGCCCAATGAAAGATTTAATTGATTGTTTAACTGCAAGTGGTAGGCATAACTCATATCAAAAGTAGTGGTAGTGAGCTGACCAGCTTTATCGGATACGGCGATAAAACCTACGCCATGGTGTGCAGGAGAAGCAGTGTAGTTTTGGGTATAACTCCTGGCACGTGGATCATTACCATCCGTTTCAAATGATAAGGCATTAGACCACAAGTATTCATCGCCAAGTGCCCAATGTGCAGATACAAAAGCCGTTTTAGGTGCATCCTGCAATCCAGCCCATTGCTGCCTGTACCCCACTTTTACATCCGTATAGTTTTCAATGCCACTTAGCGCAGGGTTTAACAGGTAACTATTAAGCAGATATTGGGTATACTGTGGCCGTTGCTGTGCGTAAAGCCTTACATTTGCACACAATATTAACAACAGCAGCCACTTTTTCATTACCGGTTTTTATTTACTATTTGGTTCTACCCACGTTACTATTTGTCTAGCTTTTTCTCTAATAAGCGAAGACGTAACTCCTGCTTTTTTACATCATTGAGCAATTCGCCATATTGTTTATCTTTTTCGATCAAATGCAGCGTAAGCTCCTCTATCTTTTTCAGTAACAGTTTGTTCATCTCTCCAACTGCGATTCCATCTCGTTCAAATTCTTTTGCAGATGGTATTTCGGGAAGGTGTTTGTTCGCTTTGATATACCTTTCGAGCTCTGCCAAGGTTACAACCTTATAATTTTCTTCAAATACATAATCAGGTGCATTGGTACCATCTACCCTGATTTCGTTGGCCTTAATTTTACCGTTAACGGTGAGTTTTTCATTTGGAAAAAGCGTACCAATTCCAACCCGTCCGTTTAAATCCATAAACATGGCCGTATGATAATCGAGCATTTCATAACTGGTTTTGCCCTGTGCATATTGAAATTGCAGACCAGGTCCGCCATTATCAATATTGGCCATTAATCTTATACCATAAGAACTTTCTGTTGAGTTATGGTTAACCATTTCTAAAGCAGAATTTCCATTCCCTAACTGCCCAAGTTGGATTCTCTCAAAATTGTAAGTACCAGGAACGAGAACATACTTTGGCTGATTAGAATTATTGAAATCACCTAATTGTAGTAATGCCATCGGATTTTTTGTTCCTATGCCAACGTTGCCATCCCATGCTAACCTCATTTTTTCTGTTTCACCCGAATAAAAAGATAAAGCGGTTTTATTACTGTGCAAATTCTCTGCTACACTGGCTATACCTGCCCATTTATCATCTCCTATATATCCTGAATAAAACTTTACCCCATTAATATCGCCAGGGTTAAAAGCATTGGTTCGCAAGCTTAATGGCCAGCCGCTACCAGTGGTTTGTACCTCAAGCTTCGAAGTCGGAGTAAGTGTTCCCAGGCCTAAGTTACCTCCCGAAAGCATCATAAAAGTTTGTCCCATATCTCCCCACATCTGCGCTCCTGTAACAGGGTTTCGCTCCCACCACGTCCTGGTATTTACCTGTGGCTGTAAAAAAGAAACATCCACCGCAATACCGTCATGTAATGATGTAGTAAGCCAATCGTTACCAGCTTGATTGCGATAAAGCCATATTTTGCGCATCATATTATTACTTACTGTTGAGCCGCCGATATTCGATATTTCGAATATGTCGCCCTTAGCAATTCCTAACTGGGCCTTTACACTATTTAAAAAGCTGCCTAAGAATGTTAATAGCAATATTATTTTCTTCATTTTGTTATTTTCTGGCTTTAAATAATGTTTCCAGCTTTGCAATTCTTTCTTCCTGCGATTGATTTTTTTCTTTTTCCTGAGCAAGTTGTTTATCCTTTTCAATCAGATGCAACGTAAGCTCTTCTATCTTTTTTAGTAACAATTTGTTCATCTCTCCAACTGCGATTCCATCTCGTTCAAATTCTTTTGCAGAAGGCACTTCGGGTAGGTGTTTGTTCTTTTTAATATAGCTTTCCAACGCTTCCAACGTTGCAATCTTGTAGCTATCTTCAAATACATAATCGGGTGCCCCCTGCCCATCCACTCTGATCTCGTTCGCTTTTATTTTGCCATTAACGGTAAGCCTTTCAGTTGGTGTAGTTATACCAATTCCAACGTAGCCTAGTGCAGTACCATCTGTTTTTGTTGCTAAAATGGTACTGCCATTCATCGATTTGATCACATCCAAATCGCCCCCATCAGCATTACTATTAACTCCACTTCCATACTGGTAAACACTTCTTAATGCCCAGTTTTTTGCACCTGTAATGCCTGCATACCCTAGGGCAACTATGTTTACTACATTTTTTGCAGGAAAAGCACCTTGATCCAGAATAAGCCTAAAATTACCGTTTACAACCAGTTTTTCGCTGGCTTCAGTAGTGCCTATTCCAACATTTCCATTTTGTAAAAAACTAAAAACATAGGGTTACCGGCATTAGAAAAATTACCTGTATGCCCGCCGAAACCATAATCCATTGCCTGCAATTTAAACACTCCGTTGCTTGTTCCCATTTTAAATGATGATATACCTGGCTGATGAAAAGTGATAACAGGCTGGTTGGCTTTAATTTCGAACAATTCTTCTGGTGTTCTAGTACCGATCCCAACATTCCCGTTAGGAGCTACAGCAAGGCCATTGGTGTACGAATTGTTGCTAAAAAAGGCCACTCCTTCGCTTGAGCCAATTACTGCGGTGCCATTGTGATCGGCTCCTGTTACACTGATATTCCCGCCCCATATGTCTAGTTTTTCTCTTGGAGATAAAGTATTAACCCCCATATTTCCATTTAGATCGATATATGTTCGAGGAAGGCCTCCAGTAAAAAACTTGATTCCAGAATAAGAAGACAGGTAAGCATAAGGTGGCCAATCTACAGATTCATTATACCAACCAAGGCTATAAAAAGATACATCTTTTCCCAGATAGTTAAAGTGATCATTTGGTGCAACAGCAATACCTGCCTGGTTAGCATTGGTATTAAAGGTTTGCGCACAAAGGTTAAATCCAGATAGACACAACAAAAAGCTTAAGAAAATCTTACTTAAGTGATAATAGCTCATGATGATTATTTTTTATTCTTTTCTAATTTCAACAGCCGCTTTTGCACATCAATAAGTACCTTATCCTTTTCAATCAGATGCAACGTAAGCTCTTCTATTTTTTTCAACAACAGTTTGTTCATCTCCCCAACTGCCATTCCATCGCGTTCAAACTCCTTTGCAGATGGCATTTCAGGCAGGTGTTTGTTCGCTTTAATATAACTTTCCAACGCTTGTAGCGTTTCAACTTTATATCCATCATCAAACACATAATCAGGAGCATTGGTACCGTCTACCCTGATTTCGTTGGCTTTTATTTTGCCGTTAACGGTAAGTCTTTCTGTAGGATTGGTTACACCAATACCCACATTACCCCAGGGATCTATCCGCATGCGTTCTGTATTGTTATTGGTACTAAAGGTCATAAAGCCACCCGTTTGACTACCACCCCTATAAAAATTCACCGCACTATTGGTTTGTCCGTAAAAACTATGTTCCAGGGCGAAAGTTTTGCCATTGTAATTCGAAAATGTGGTTTCATAACCTTTAATGCCAAGGTAAGTTCCGGTGCCAGACGCATCTCCTTCTGGCATTCTGGAAAGTACACTGGCCAGGCCACCAGAACCAGAATATGTGGCAACGTCCAATAGTGCCCTTGGGCTACCCGTACCTACCCCAACGTGACCAAAATAATCTATGGCTATTCCATTATTAAGCTGATTATTAGCAAAATAAGAAGTACCGCCCGAAGAAGATATGATTGCTGTTCCATTGTGATCTGTTCCGGTTACCGAAATATCACCACCCCAAACATCAAACTTAGTGCGTGGAGTGGTTAAACCCAATCCGATAAATCCGTTTTGTGCCATTACCAAATTAGGTATACTTCCCATTTGTTTGGAAAGAAAACCCAGTGATCGGGAATTTCCTTCCAGCTGGATTGAAAATTTTTCATCGCCTGGCACCCCTACATCCACACCCGAATCGGCTTCATTTTGTGCAAACACGATAGCATTTCGGGCACCAGAACCAAATGTCCAGGCATCATTTAGCGCCTGAAAACGTCCTGTTATGATAAAGCTTGTCCGCCCAAAATCAGTGGCATTATTCGTAAGGTAAAATTTAGTTGAAGCATCGAACCAGGAATCGCCCCTTACCTGAAAATGACCGATAGGATTTAGCGTATTCACGCCTGCCGGGCCTGTACTGGTAAAAGTATTTTGAGCTTTTACCGTGTTTAAGACCGAAATAATTAGACTGGCCAGGGCTGTAATGTGGGTTCGTACACTCATTTTTTTTGTGCTTTTAAAATTTGTTCAAGTTCCGTAATTTTAGTTTTCTGATCGAGTAAGAGGCGATCTCTCGTCAGGTTTTGTTTACGTTCTTCAATGATGTAAAGCGTAAGTTCTTCTATCTTTTTCAACAACAGCTTGTTCATCTCCCCAACAGCAATGCCATCACGCTCAAACTCTTTTGCCGAAGGCACTTCTGGCAAATGTTTGTTCGCTTTAATATAGCTTTCCAACTCTGCTAAGGTTGCAACTTTGTAACTATCCTCGAATACATAGTCAGGTGCACCAGAGCCATTAACCCTGATTTCGTTGGCTTTGATTTTTCCATTAACGGTAAATTTTTCTTCAGGTGTTATGGTTCCTATTCCCACATTTCCATTTGGTCTGATTGACATCGCAGTCATCTTACTATCCGCAACCTCAGGATTGAGATGCACATTAAAATTCAAAGCAATATTCTTAATGCCCGGATAGCCTGCACCAGGATATCCACAGCATAGCCATTCTGGCACGGCTTCGATGGATGCACCGAAATAGTTTGGCACAACATCTCTAAAGCCGGCAAAATGGATCCCTTTTAGGCCGTTACTGCTATCATAACTGCCCAATGTAATAAATTCGTCGCCGGCAATATGAAGTTTGCTAGCAGGAAGCGGGGTACCAATACCCAGGTTTCCATTTTTATTTATCGAAAATACTTCCTGCTCCGGACTTTGCCCGCCATTTAAAGAAAAAAAACCTAAACGCTCATAGTCGCTGTTGATGCTGTTCATTTCGATTCTGAAACGTCTTGAATTATCAGAAGCGTGAAAACCAATGCGTGGACGTTCGGGGCTTCAGCTCCAATAGCAACACCCGAGTTATTATCAAAATTGTAAGCCTTGATGTCGCCACCCGCAACCGCTAGCTTATAAGCAGGATTTTGTGTACCAATACCCAAACCTGCAGCAAAATACCCTTGTCCATCTGCCCGCACCGTAAAATTTGTTACGCCTGCTGTAACACCTTCATAAAAAAAATTACTCGGTCCGTTAGGATTATCCGTAATGGCTTTAAAAATCCCACCAGGAAAGCTGTAGGTTCCACCAGCCTGATGGCCGGTAAAAAAATTTTGCCCACCTGAGGTAAGCATGTATATCTTTCCGTTAAGGTTGCCATTGGTCTCGGTAAGTACCCTCGACCATTCGGTATTAGGCACATTATTGGTCTTTCTAAACCAAAGGCTCTGGTCAAAAAAGCTGCCCGCAAACTGCATGGCGAAATTATTGTTCACATTACTGTGCCGCACATCAAGCAAATGCCACCAACCATTTGCGCCTGCAGGAAAATTGACAGGATTATACGTTTCAAAAAAACCGGATATACCACCCATTTGGCCCGCATCATCTTTTGGTTTGGTTTCCTGCGCCAAAAGAAAATAAGGGATGCCTAAAAAAAATAAAAATGTAATAAATTTCATCATAACTTTGTTTGATATTTGCGACTCAAAAGAATTAAATGAGGTTAGTTATGCCTCCAACAGACGTAATGAGCCAATCTAAAATCTTCAATTAAAACCACAAAAAAAACCGTGTTTGATGAAACCAAGGGTTTTGACAGTCGAAAGCAATAAAGTAAATGACTAATCTATATATTGCTATCTCTTACTTTTCTCCAATTTCAATAATCTTTCCTGTACATTATTTAGCACTTTATCTTTTTCTATGAGGTGTAAAGTCAGCTCTTCTATTTTCTTTAACAGTAATTTATTCATTTCACCGAGTGCAATCCCATTTTCGGCAGCTTCAGAAGCCGATGGAATTTCGGGCAGGTGTTTGTTTTTTTTGATGTATTGCTCGATTTCTTTAAGTGATAAATTCTTGTAATCCTCCTCAAAAACATAATCGGGTGTTCCTGCACCATCAACCCTGATTTCTTTTGCTTTTATCTTACCGTTAACCGTAAATTTTTCTGAAGGGTTGTTAATACCGATACCAACATAACCAGAACCATCAATGGTAATATCATCACCATAATACCACTGTTGTCCGCTACCATTTTTATCGAACATTCTTCTGGTCCCTAAAATCATCCTTCCTGTAGCATTATAACTTTGATCGTTAGCGGCAACTGTAATAATCCGGCCCTGGCTATATATATTATTACCATCCGTATTGGCTGGTATGGCAAACTCCAGCTGCGCACCATTTATTTGAGACCTCCCCCCGGTATTGGCCTGAATTACCAGCCCACCTGAAGTGATTGGATTTTCGTTACCAGCATTTTTTGAAACCCCTGCATCAACAATATGGAGTTTACCATAAGGGCTGGTTGTACCAATACCCAAATTCCCTGCGGCGCTCCATATTCCGTTAGGCAATCCGATATTTGCCTTGCCAAATCCACCGTCGTAACCCAAATCAATCACTCCGTTACCTGCACGGATAAAATCAACCCTGTTACCCGAATCGTGAAAACCAATGGTGGCATAATCCTGGGCATTCAGGAGAAGCGTAGTTTTACTGATCCATTCCTGAAGGGTTGGTGAAGAGTTTTCTAAAATATTTCCCAAACTCATGTAACCATCTGTATTATGGCTAAGTACATGGCTCCCAATACCAGCGCACCTCCTTTTACATCAAGCCTGGCTTGGGGGCTTGCCGTTCCTATACCCACAAATTGATTATCGGAACGGATATGGAATAATGCATTGTACTGTGTGCCTCCTGTTTGATGGCTAATGGTAAAATCGTTTCCTGTTAAACCCGAATAACCAAGAGCCCAGTTTCCTTCGAAATTCCCGGTACTGGGATCATTTCTGGTAAAACGAAGACCCGACCAGCCATTGGGCCTTATTATGGTAAGCCCCTCGGCCCAACCTTCTTCAGCAGCCATAATCTTTAAATTACCCTCAAATACCCCCTTACCCATCACATGCAGCGGTACCTGTGGTGCAGTTGTTCCAATGCCCACTTTACCATCGCTTTCAGTTACAACTTTTACCCAGGGCTGTTGGGCATAATTATTGGTTTTACGCAGATAAAAGTTCTGATCGAAAAAGCTACCGGCAAGCTGCATGGCAAAATTATTGGCTCCGTTCGAATGCCTTACATCGAGCAAATGCCACCAACTGGAAGCTCCGGCCGGAAAGTTGATAGGTTCTGACGCTTCATAAAAACCAGCATTAACATTAGCCTGACCCGCATCATTGCGGAAAACGGTTTGCGAAAAGCTACATATTGGCAAAAGCAGTACCAAAAGCAGAAGTAATTTTAGTTTCATCTCATTGTTGTTTAGTTATGGCAGTTGCTAATCAGATAAGTTAATCCCAAAACAATGCGCCATTTTAAATATCAGACAATGTGGGCATTAAAAAAAACCTGATTGACGAAACCACGGTTTTTGATAGTTGAAAACCCTAAAGTAAATGACCAAATGTGTTGGTGTATTTGCTAGGTTCATAGCATAGATGGACTGAATAGTGATTGTTTAAATATATGTCATTAAATTTCTGATAGGGTTAAACAGCTAATTGGTTAACACAAAACGACAAACAGCTAATTGAAAACTGGTCTTTCCTATATTAAAAAGGTATGTTGAAAAGGATCTGGAAACGAATGGTTCCCTGTTTTTCGGGTAGTGTAGTCCCGCCATTCGCTACAATCTTTTTGTTGCGTTATCCCTGAGATTATCGAAGGGACAACAAAAAGGATTTCCGCTGTTGTCGGGTTTAGTTAAGAGGGCTTGTAGCTTTTGGCAGAGGTTGAATAGCGATTGTTTAAATATATGCTCTTTAAATTTCTGATATGGTTAATGCTTAAGCGATTAACTGAAAATTCCATCATCAAGACTTCTGTTTTTTATAAGCGTTGTATTGCTTAAACATTACATCGATATCATTGTATTTAATTTCTTTATCCTGAATTTTCTTTACCAATTCAGGAAAATCGGCAAAGGCTTCTGTTAGAATTTCCTTATAATTACCTCTTCTAAGTGGATAGGTTGTATCTCCATCCTGGTAAATATAAATTGCCATCTGGCCAGAAATAAAACTGGTAGATGTGGGTGTGTTGGTATAATTATTAGATGGGCTAGGGCCAATATGCCCCATCATGCTTGAAGTACTATAAGACACCGTATAGTAACAAAAAAACTTCCTTACGGGTGTAACTGCGATTAATGAACAGTAATGTTTTTCTAACTTTTCCCTTCCGTAATTTAAAACGACCAAACTATCCTCATTTATAAGTAGCGACGATACCGAATCTATTTTTATTTTCTGCTTCTTCGATGCTGCATTACTTTTAAAAGTAATGTACTTAACCAAGGGATGATGCGCAATGAGCCCGGATCTTTTTGTCCCGTGTAAATCATAATAAGATGCGGGCTTAAAATATTTGTCGGCCTGTGATTGTGCATTAAAGCTGATCGAACAAAGTAATATTAAGATAATAGTGTAACGCATAAGGAAGCTTTAATTTAGTCGTATTTTTGTCCTAATTTATATATTTTATGCTTAGTTCGTTATTTTCCTTTTTTAATTTTAGCAGAACGTCTAGCGCAAGTCTTAGCCCCTCGCCCCAAGCAAAGGCCTGACTTGTGCTTTAAAATCAAGCTCTAATTTAAAATTCATCCCCCAAGCTGGTGCGAGCTTGTAGCTCGTATCCAAATTAACTTAAATTATATCGATTTCTAACAAACCCTTTTCTCCAGAAAAATCTATTGCACTACTATACTTCCAATGATAATCTTCTGCTACAAAGCCTGCCTCAACCGGATTGTTGTGAATATAATCGACTTTTTGATCAATTACTTCATTTGACCACAGCTCAATAGGCTTATTATGCTGTTGCCAAAATTGGCCATTTGTTACATTACTGTTTTTCTCTCCTGCTCGTTTAAACATCCAAAGCAGCCACTCTCTTCTACTTTCTTGTATATTTTCACTAATCTCCTTTTGAAGTTTCTTGGATGTGTGTACTTTAAAATCGCGTAGTGTATCGCCTGGATTATTATTTTTTGCACTGAATATTAAATGTACATGGCTAGGCATTATGCACCAGCAATAAATTTCCATGCCTTTATTTTTTCGACAATAATCTAAGCCCGCTATCAAAATGTTAAAATATTGCAATCGAACAAAAACATCAATCCAATATACAGTTGCAAAGCTGACAAAATATAGGCCCTCTTTGTTATAAAACTTGTATTTTCTGCTCATTTTGTGCTATTATCTAATTTATAGCAATTTAGATAATCTATGATTATTATGCCTCGAAAATTATAAAAGTTTAGGATTGCGACTTTCTAAATTTTAGAACTATAGCTTTTTTATATTGGTACGAGTTAAAAACTCGCACCAGCACAATTTATCTAATTACAATCCACTCGGACTAGCAGGAGTAGGGGCACTTGAAAAGTAAAAAGCCCGGTCAAATCGCCAGGCTAGTAATTTATTATTTTAAGCACAAGTCAGCCGACACGCCGTTCTGTTCGCTAAGACTTGCGCTAGCGAGGGATTTCAGATATAAAATCCAAAACCCTATTGATATTTTTATTATCTGAAAATAAAGCACTTAAACTATCATCAATTATATCACAATCAATACTATCCAATTCCCAATTGTTATCAATTAGTTTAATACGAAAAGTAATAAGACTTCCCTTGTACAATCCACCCCAAACTTTTCTAATAAGACCATCTCTTTTTTCTGGGTTTAAATGAATAAATCCTGTGAAGCCCAATTCATTCAATCTAACATCATTCATACTTATTTTCTCTTAAATATAACATCAACTCCCGTATAATTCCCCCAAGCTGGTGCGAGCTTGTAGCTCGTATCCAAATTAACTTAAATTATATCGATTTCTAACAAACCTCTTTCTCCAGAAAAATCTATTGTACTACTATATCCAATGGTAATCTTCTGCTACAAAGCCTGCCTCAACCGGATTGTTGTGTCTCGAAAATTATGAAAGTTTAGGATTGCGACCTCCTAAATTTTAGAACCATAGCTTTTTTATATTGGTACGAGTTAAAAACTCGCACCAGCACAATTTTATCTAATTGCAATCCGCTCGGACTAGCAGGGGATTATTCACATTTTTTTAAAATCTCGATAAAAATCGATTTAATATCAAGGTCAGTTGCTATGTTGAATTCTATTCTATCATCAAATTGAGGAAGATAATGAGTTTTATTATTATTTCTTATACTCGGAATAAAATAAAGGCTGTTCCCCTCAAGAATAACTGTAAAGCTTTTAGCTACTTTTTCTATCTTACTTCCTTTTGTTAAGCCCAATAAACTGTAATAATCAGCTGGCGACAAAGCATCTTTCTCTTTTAAATTTTTACTGGATGCTTTTAAACACAGTAATAATTTTTCATTAAAACCAATATTTGATTCATTTTTGTCAATAGTTTCAACAAAACTAGTCGCTGACCAAACTCCTGATTTTAACTGCGAATAAGTCACTATTTTATAACAATCATTCAACTCATATACTACACTTCTCATTCTATTTTACTTTATTAAATTCAACATTAATATTTTTCTCCTTACCATATTCTTTTATTTGATTAAATATTTCTAATTGTGATTTTGTTGCAACTCCATTTTGGTAACCAACATCTAAACTTTTAGAATTATAATCCATAGGTGTTATACTTTTGCCACCTGCTTGACCAGATTTAAATTTTTCTAATGCATCTACATATTTTTTTAGGGTATTATACAAAAGCTTTCCTGATTTATAGGATTTTGATTTGAGATCGATTGATTTTATACTGGTTACTTCGTTACCATAAAGTTTATCAATTGTTGGGAAATTATTTGGTAAATTGCCACCTTTCATTTTTTCATAAGCAAATCCTCTAACATTTGGTTCAAACTGAAATATTGATGGGTTTTCTTTAAGTAAACCTTTATATAAAATAGCTGTGGAAGCTAAATGTCCCCAGCTTTCTGGATTTGACGGATCATTTATGACCCCTCCAATTGCCATCCCACTTCTAGCGCAAGTCTTAGCGCACTGGCCCAAGCGAAGGCCCGACTTGTGCTTTCGTTAAATGAACACACAAGTCTCTTTAAAAACTTCAAAGCACAAGTCAGCCGGTCCACCTTATCCTAAGCACTAAGACTTGCGCCAGTGAGGGCTAGGAATGTTTTTTATATTGGTACGAGTTAAAAACTCGCACCAGCACAATTTATCTAATTGCAATCCTCTCGGACTAGCAGCGCAATAAAAGCCAGGCTTATCAAACTCAAAATGCTGGAAAAGTAAAAAGCCCGGCAAAAGGCCAGGCTAAGATTATTAAACGCACAAGTCAGCCGGTCCAGTGCCTCGCTCGCTAAGACTTGCGCTAGGAATGGGGGCAATTGAAAAGTAAAAAGCCCGGCACAAGGGCCAGGCTAAGATTATTATTCTTTAAAGCACAAGTCAGCCAGCAACACTGCCTCGCTCGCTAAGACTTGCGCCAGTGAAGGGTACGAGTTAAAAACTCGCACCAGCACAATTTATCTAATTGAATCCGCTCGGACTAGCAGGGGGTAGCATAGGAATTATGGATATAAACGTTCGAGTTCATCTATATTTATCCACTCTAACCAAGATTTTTGGATAGCCATGTTTTTTTCAGTATCGCTTTCCTCAATGTTTTCAAAAAGCTGAATATAGATTAAACCTTCTTTTAGTTCTTGAATTTGGAAAGCATTTGGAAAACTAAGGATATGTTGTTTAGGAACGATATCGTAAAATTTTTCCCCAAACCACATTTTCCAAGCGGCTACAATCCATGTCCCTCCGATTAAAACACTTCTGCCTGGATTAAAACTTATATCAAACATTTTCATTTTTGTATAGGGATCTAGCTTATAGGGCGTGTTTTTTATGGATTCTAATGGATATCCCATGCCTTCTATGTTGCCCTGAAAAACAGTTGATTGAACTTTCTCATAAACTGAGTCGAATAAATAGGCTGACGTAAAACCATCATAACACAAAAATTTATCAATATCTTCATCATCTATCGATAAGTCATTTTGCGAAATCCATATAGATAGATGCGGTTTACAGGTATTTGTCTCAGTAATTGTAAATAGTTTTTCATTTGCACTAACTAAAAGTCCATCATCATAATCCATATTATAGATTTGATCAACATCTTTTGCTTTCCAATTCTTCACTTTCCAAGATTTTCCACTTTTTTTTAGCGAAAACCTATCGGGTAGAAATTCTACCTTCTTATTAAAAAGCCACAGGTAAAAGTCACCCTTTACTGATCCTTTGTTAAAATTTAATGAAATAGTTCTCTGCATATTATTGTTCAAATATTTTAAGTGGGATTTTTTTATCTTTAGCATATCGACCAACATCATCTAAAACACGTCTATCATAGCCTTTCGGGATAACAATATCTAATCGAACACTTTTCAATGTCCGCTCTGCGCCATTTGATGAAATTGACCCAGCATTTTTTGCTGCAACAAGAGCATCAATATTATCTGTAATATTTTTAAATACAAAATTTTCTTTTGCATTAACCGTTTTCAAACTGACACCTACTTGCGCAGCTTCATCATAGAAATCAATTGTTCTAAAAAATGGAGAAACTGTTTCAGACAAATGTTCAAGTCCTTTATAGATGGTTTGCGAAAGTCTATACTCCATTAGTGTGCCTCGCAGAAAGTTACCCTCTCTCCATATTGCAGCTGTTGACATAGCTTTTCCAACTGCACCTATACCTCTCAATTCTGATATCCCCAATAATGCAAAGGCGGTATTTACACTTCCCCTAAGCTGGTGCGAGCTTGTAGCTCGTATCCAAATTAACTTAAATTATATCGATTTCTAACAAACCCCTTTCTTCAGAAAAATCTATTGCACTATTATACTTCCAATGGTAATCTTCTGTTACAAAGCCTGCCTCAACCGGATTGTTGTGTCTCGAAAATTATGAAAGTTTAGGATTGCGACTTTCTAAATTTTAGAACTATGGCTTTTTTTATTGGTACGAGTTAAAAACTCGCACCAGCACAATTTATCTAATTGCAATCCGCTCGGACTAGCAGAGGGAGGGCAATTGAAAAGTAAAAAGCCCGGCACAAGGGCCAGGCTAAGATTATTATTCTTTAAAGCACAAGTCAGCCAGCAACACTGCCTCGCTCGCTAAGACTTGCGCCAGTGAAGGGAAGAACATCTTAATAAGATTTTGACTAACTAAGTATTATGAAGGCACAAGTCAGCCACCCCACTAGCCCAAACACTAAGACTTGCGCTAGTGAGGAGCAAAAAGATAACCGAACTCGCTAAACTGCACGGACGCTCTTATGGCGCAATAAAAGCCAGGCTCATCAAACTCGGAATGCTGGAAAAGTAAAAAGCCCGGCACAAACGCCAGGCTTAGATTATTTTAAAGTACAAGTCATCTGGCCTGCAACCCCACAAACTAATACTTGCGCTAGTGAGGGATACATTATCATAATTTACAAATCAGTGCTTCAGGTAGATAATTTAAGGGATTATCAAACTTACCTACCCAGCTTTCGTCTGGAAGATATTCCTCAATATCTATATCATCAAAGTAACTAATGAAAATCTTCGAATCAAAATCGATGAAAAATAAAAATATGTTCGCAAGATCGTATTTCTTAACATCTACCGAATCTAAATCTATTTTATCTAATTCAATAGAGCGTAAGTAAAGTTCAATGTTTTCATCACTAACATTTAGTAAATTATCTCTGTATATATCATCCCAATCTTTTGGATTATATGTAGGATCATATTTTGAATAATTTAATATCCAAAAAGCTATCGGCATTAAATAAAATGATAAATCATTTTTATACTTCATACATCCGAACAAATAACTATTTTCTATATTTTCCTGTATTTTATCTATCATGATAGTTATGGTTTTTCTATTTTTCCAGTTCCCTTTATAGCTCCCTTCTGTAATTTTTCGATATAATTAGCAGGCAACCCATATGCGCTTCCAGATTTTGTAGGGTCTGAGATCTCCGGTCTATCTGGATATGATTTAGCTTGTAATTGTGGGACTGCCATCTTTCTTATATCATCAGCGACTTCTTTTTTTACTTGGAATGAAATAATTGATGCTCCACCTTCTGAGCCACCCTTTTTATTGTAATAATATTCAACATGGTTAGCGTCATCAATTGTTATGTATAATTTAGTTTTACCAACAATTTTTACTTCTCCTGATTCATTTACATCAATTCTACGAGATAAAATATGTTCAGTTTGAACCCTTGTAATCGTTGCTGTCTCCTCAGTTTCTATTTCGATTTTTGGCCCGAAAAATGCTGGTTGCTCTTTGAGACTTGACAATGACATGCTTAGTCCACCAATGGCTGCTCCAAGCGGAATGTATTTTTCACCAAAGAAGGAAGCGACCGCTGCAGTAGGACTGTTTCTTACAAGATTTCCTAGCTGATTCCGATAATCCTGTTTAATTTCAGCAACTTTATTTAAAACATCATTTTTATATCCAATATGACCGTTTCCAAACATATCTGCCATTGCTATAGTTTCTTTAATTATCGCAACAGCGGCTTAGCCTTAATTATGGGCTGAGCAGGTTTTTTATATGTTGAGGACTGTGCAACAGAATATGTGCCTTTATCTAAATTAAATTTTGCAGGAACACCTTCCAATCCATCGAGATCAATATTTTCAATCGGATTATTACTCGCAAACTGATAAGGTGTCAGCTCTGGATATTCAGCAGTTATCGGATCCACACTCCTAAACCTACCCAACCTTGCATCATAAATCCGCATGCCATAATCCTGTTGGCCATTTACTTCAGCATCATTCTCCTTGCCGTTAAAGCCGTAACGGTAGGCTTGTGCACCTGGATTTGTAAAATCGCGGCCTTTCATCGCCATACCAAAGGCATAATAATCGCCAGCGGTTAATACTTCGGCTTTAAAACCTCCGCTTACCGGTATCTGCTTATCGGTAATGGTAGCCATAGTATTGCCCAAATGGTTATTTAACTCGTAGGTAATGTTACCTGTAGTTGCCCATACATCGCCTCCGCTCTGTACCGCTAAATTAATGTTTGGTTTCCACATACCCAAACGGCTGCTGCCATATAAATCCTGTTCGCGCCAGTTGCTGGTATTGCCCGCATTATCATAAACAGCTAAGGCATTGCCCTGGGCATCGCGCACATAAAAGGTGCTGGCTCCATTGCCTACCTGTTTACTTACGCGGTTTCCGGCAGCATCGTAAGTATATACTATATTTCCTGAGTTTTTGGTAATCTGTTTAATCTTGCCATAAACGCTCCACTGTATATTGGTTATGCCTTCGCCGGTGTCTCCAGTTAAATTGCCAATCAAATCGTAAGTATAGTTGCTGTTGCCAATATCGGTTCCGTTGGTTATGCCTTCTGTATCGGTTACACTTAACAATTGATTGTTTTTTAATCTGCCATTGGCATCTGTGTTATAATGATAGCTCAGATTATCCATTGGTCCGCTCTGGCTGTTACGGCTAAGCGATGAGATGTTTCCGTTTGCATCATAAATAAAGCTTTCTTTAAAAGCCGAGTTAGCGGCATCGAAACTCCAGTCGTTAACTCCGCCTAATGCTTGTTGATTTACATTTTTTAAACGGTTTAATTGATCGTAACCATAGGTATAACCAACTGTTGCACCATTGTTTATTTCAGCTATGGCATAGGTACTGTTGCTAATGTTACCGTTATAAAAGTTACGGCCAGCGATATTGCCGTTGTTGGCCTGGTGTTTATAATTAAAGGCATTGCCCGCAACAATTGGGCTATAATCTCCCTGGTAGTAGCCCAGGCTATAGGCCAGGGCATCTTTAGCGATGTCAGTTCCATCATTACCTATATCATTGGTATTTAAAGTGCTTCCGTTTACCCCTTTAAGCCAGCCTTGCAAAGTATAGGCATAATCTACACCCTGTACCAAAGCACCCTCAGGGCCAAGCTCCATACGGGCTAACGGGCCATGCAGGTAATATTGGTAACTGGCATTTAAGCGTTGGTACGGGGCACTTAAAGTGCTGCCAAAACCATAACTCGATACATTGGCCTGCGTAGCGGTATAGGCTTTGGTTAAGCGGTTTTCGGCATCGTATTCATATTTATAGTAAAAGCGGTCTTTAAAAGCTGCAGTTGATGGATCGGGGTTATGCTGGTAAGCCAGAAAGTTTACCTTGCCGCTTACCAAATCGTATTCGTAGTCGAGGCGTTTTAAACCCAATCCTTTTACCTGTTGGTACAGCGTTTTTACATTGCCGGCCACATCGTAGCTGTAATAGGTTGCATTAAAATTAACATCGCTACCATTTTCACGGTAAATGCTGGCCGTTACACGCTTACGTAGGTTATTTTGTGTTAAACCTATAACCGAACCGCTAATGGTGCTTGGGGCATCGTAAACGGTATTGGTAATCTGGCTGTTTGTACCACTAAAATTTATATTCAGTATATCAAACTGATCTAAAAACTTACCGTTACTATTTACCAGGTAACCAGGCGCACCCAGGCTATATCCGTTATGTTTCTGCCCAACTTCAGTAATACGGCCAAGGGTTTCATCGTACCGGGTATAACTGTAATCGTTATTATCCAGCTGTTTAGCATTTTGACTAAATGTTAAACGGCTTAATTTATCGTACCAAAATTTGCTGATACCTCCATCAGGTGTACTTTGCTGCACTACTTGGTTAGTGGCATTGTAGGTATAGGTAGTGGTTAATACATGTGCAGGGTAAATGCCATGAAACTGTGTTTCTTGTGTACTGTTATCGGCAATGGTAGTAGGATCGCCGGGAGCTGGCACATTGAAACGGTAGTTGTAGGGGTTGTTTACATCTACTACTCCAAAACAAGGGCTATTTGCATTTTTGGCAATTTCATCGCCCGTCATTAACCTGTTCTGGTATATCCTTAGATATTTTAGCAAAGCAAAATTATCGGGCATTACCACATTACCTGAGCCATTGGTGCTAATGGCCCAACCACAACCTGCGGCTGGTGCGCCTGTTACAGCTGCATATTGCTTGCCATTAATCCAGATCTGTAATGCACCCCTAGCTAAATCTGCTCCCTGAACTACAATATGGCTCCAGGGCTGCAGTGGTATTATACTACTTACATCGGCCGTAACATGGTTGCTTAAGGTAATGGCTACACTGCTTGCTGCGGTTTGGTTTAGAGTAAAAATATCAACATTTACCAGGTTTCCATTCTGGCATGCCTGTAACAGGTATTTCATATCTGGAGTAGTGGCAATAAACTGCCTTGCGCCAGGATTACCTGCATATAACCACATTTCGATGGCATTATTTCCTGTTCCCTGCAAGGCTGTACTTAAACTTCCTAATGCGGTATTACGATCTGATGCTGTTGCAGGGCCATTGTAATTACAGTTTTCATTTACCAAGCCATCGCGATTGCGGCCTACTTCTTTTATTTCGGTATCGCCTAATAACACTACACCTTCTGGCGGCACGGTGCGTACAAGATTGCCTGCCAAATCGTAGTAGTACAGGGTATAGTGATAGAGCTGTTGTTCGGCCTGTAAACGTACATTTGCCTTGGCCGAAGCAGCTGTGCTGATGTAGGCATTTATAAATTTGGCTCTTTCTTCGGCTATGTAGGCATTGTATAATTCTTCACCCTGACTAAATGCTACATTAATTAAGGAACGGGCGCAGGCAAAAACATCTTCCGGCACGGGTACAAATGGAGGTTCGTTGCAAAGCATAGCTTTATTGCTATCATCGGCAAAAGATTTATACTGATCGTAACCCATTACAAAACCAAACTTGTAATTCATAAAATTGGTTAGTATGGTTGGATAATTGCTCCAGCTGGTATTGGGGGTGCTTGTAAACAAACTGTTCATTTCGGCCAGCGCTGTATTATATTCGCCTTTGGTAATGCAACCATTTGCCTTTGGCTGCAAAAACACAGGTAGCTGAATATCTTTCGCCAATAAATATCTACAATTATTACAACCATTTAGCAGCGTATCTAACGCGCCCTGAGTAAGGGTCATGGCATTACCGTATGTATTTTTTAGATAGGTAAAAAGTGGCTGACCATTAGCTGCATTAGTTAAAGCCGTTATTTTATCACAGATATCAGATGAGGTAGCTGAAATAACCATATCTGTGGCCTGCTGTTTTACTTCGCTAGGATAAAAACCATCTAATAGCCAAGGGTTAAGATCATTGGTAAAGGGATTATTCGCATTTAAACCTAAAGTATATTTAATTACATCAACAACATTTGAGCAGGCATGACCATTAATCATCAAGGCAGGGTTATTATCTGTTACTGCAAAGCTGCTTGCACCAAAAGGATGCTCAAAATCGCCACCACGGCTACACAATTCAATTAAATTCGCCCTTAGTTGCTGGGTTAAATTAGCATAATTAACCAGTCCGGGCGCCAGTTTTTCCATCCAGGTATCGGCATTGCCAGTACAGGCATCAGTAAGTTGTGCCGCCAGATCAGCATGAACCTTAGTATCTTGCTGGCCATCATCCAGGGTAGGTATGGTATAATCTACATTATCAAAACGGCTGATTTTTGATGAATAAACATTGCATGGCGTTGACGTTGGAATATAATTGGGGTTTAGAAAATTTGGGAAGCCAGTACCACCAAGACCATAACTTATCTCTACTGTCGAATTAGGATACCATGCATAATTGTTAGGGCCGTAAATATAAAAATCATCATAATATCGTACGGTTTTAGAATACTCTGCTCCCAGGCTACCCAATGGATCATGTTGCCAGGTATTCAGATTAAAAATAACCCTGCAGTCAAAGTAATCTCTGTAGTATTCACCTCCATTAGTTCCTCCATTGGTATATGTGTTACCATCAACAAATACAGCATTTGACCAGGTATAATTACCTGAATAATACTCCCATACATTATCGTAGCTTACAGGGGCACTGTTGCTCATCAGGTTTACAATATCAATATGGCTATGAAATGTTCCTCTTGTAAAATAAACATATCCTCCACTTAAAGGCCTTTCGATAGAAAAATTACTAACAACCGAATTAGGATCAGAGGTACCTCCCCTAACATACATAATATCTTGCAGCCCGTTATAAATCGAATCGTATGTAGTAAAACTTACCTCACCTGTTTGGTCATAACCGCTTAAATCACGCACGGTATGTGTACCCGGATTAGTCGGTGGCGCCAAACTAACCGGTGTACCAATCGTGCAAGCGGATGTGCCACAATATGCTTTACTTACCTTGGCCACATACTTATTTTTAAGGTCGAGATACATTCTGCGGTACATTTCCCATTCTCTATCATTTACACGACAAGAATTGTTTGGGGTACAATTTGTCCAATTATCGGTATCATTGCTTGTATTGGTGTTGCCATTGGTACAGTAGAGCATAAAATCTACTACCTGGCTTAAATTTTTAACCGCATAAGGGCGCGCCAACACATTGCTGCTGTAATTAGCTAAATCGGCTGCCATATTATTGATTTCTCCTGCTCCTAATCCTCCATTAAAGAAAGGATCGTTGTTTAACAACCAATTTGAAGCATTGGTATAACTATATCCCGCTACCGCAGCCGTTTTTTCTTCAAGTTTATTGTCCCATATTTTACTGGCAACATTTAAACCACAGAACAAAAGCTTGCAGTGTTCTGGATGGTACTGTAAAAATTGCTCGGCCCAAATAGGTTTCCAGTATTTCACTAAATCTTCGAGCGTAAAGCCAGTAGCATAAGGCGTAGTTACCTTTCCATCTACTTTGGTTACCTGATATTCTGGATCAGTTACATTATCATTATCATTAAAAACACCATGTTTAAAATAGATTTTAAGCACATTAATGCTAAGCTCTGTTAGGTTTCCATTGGCATCAAGGGGTGCATATTGCCCGCCAGGAGAAACATCGGCAAGCATTGGTTTTCTGTATATATCGCAAGGTGAAGCTGGTGTGCTGGCACATGCAGTCTCCAGGGAATTTACATAAGAATTAAGTACCGCATATAATCCGCTGATATAAGTAGCGTAATCTAAAAGATTATCGCGTTCGCCAAGGCTATCGAGTCTTGCGTTAAACATGGCGGTAAACTCAACCTGCGAACCTAAATTTTCTTTTGCAGTTTTACAATCAGAAAAACACCCGCTGAAGTCGGCCTTGGCCAATTGTTGTAAAACATAAAATTGTTTCTTCTTTAATGTACCATTTCCCTGTCCCTCTGTTACGTAAGCTTTGGTATATTTCTCAATTACGTCTTTGCTTAGCTTTAAATCGAAAGTAATGTAATATGCTCCTATCTTATTAAAATTTATGGCTAAGCTACCAGTAGCTAATCCTATAGCCGTTTGGTCAGAAGTTTTTGATCCAATGGCTATTGTTGGAGGCGGTAAAACAGTCGAAGTGGGATAAATGGTATTTCCACAATCGTCTTTTACAGTAATCTGCAAATCATAATAGGCATTACTATATGGCTGAAATGCTCCTCCTGGGTATCTACTGATAAGTTTCTCTACATCATACGAGATAGTAGCCGGACCAGTAAAAGTTGCATTATAAGTAGCGGTTGCGCTTAAATTTAAATTGCTGCCACTAAAAACAAATTGCTTAGGATTTATGAGGTCTACATTAACCTGTTGAGACGAAGGTTTATTGGGTAAAGCATCTACATTAGCTGGTGTACCAGCTGCCAATGCTGTAGCGATTGTTTTACCTGCTGCATTTACATAACTTACCGATGTTTGTCCGTTTGCATCTATCACTGTATTTTTAAGATAGTGATCTGCATAACCTACATCATTTCCAAATAATCGGTCTAACTCCCACTGACTTGGTCTATCGTAAAAATATTGTGTGGTATGTTTTTCAGTTTGCCCTGGTTGAAAAACCTGACCAACACCTCCCTGAGATTTTATTCTGCCGGTGTTATCTGGTGTATACTCTGTAACCGAGATGGGATAACCTCCTGCATTGGGAATATATTTATTATATAGTTTTTGACTATATGGCGCAGTTGATAAAAACTGGTTATTACCCGAATAGTATTTAGATGCACCATATTCAGTACTTAACGGATCAGGCGTAATTTCGCAATTTACAATATTTAGGTTAGCGAAGTTGTAACTGGCACCAGCATTGTTTCTATTAAATGCTGGAAAATAGTGTAGGTATTGAACAGCAGTATTTTCATCTTTAAACGGCGCCGGTAATATGCTTGCTGCAGTACGGCCAAACTTATCGTAAATATTTTCCTGTACTACAGCAACATTATCGAAATTGTTAAGTGTAGCGGTTTGCCGGTTGCGTAAAGTACCATCAAAATAACTAACTACTTCTTTTTTCTTTCCATCTTCGGCGTAAGTTGCTGCGTATTGCCAATTTAAATTTTGCTGATGCCAGGGGGTTTCCCATACTGCATATGAGATATCATCCTCTTTCTTATAAAACCAATTACCCTCATCTCTAAGCCCATCGGGCATATAGGCAACCTGCCTCATCCTAACGGCAATGTACTTGGAATTGTAAATTAATGAAATGGTATAATTTTCCTGGTGTGTGGTAACCCTAGTGGCATTATTACGGAACATTTGGGCAATTTGCTCATTATCATAGTAATTACCTTGATGAAGAGCAGCGGCCATTTGTCCAAATTCACCATCTTCATCTATGGGTACCCATTCTATATCGTATTCTTGGGCACCAACAATAGGAGACCACGACAATGCAAGCTGATGATTATTATTTGTTGGTGCACTTGATGTACTTAAACGTTGCATAGCTCCACCAGAACCACTCCCTTGAGTTGTTTGTCCGTTTATACCTAGAAATAGGTACTTTTTAAAAGCATAAGTACGATCTATATTAATCTGATTGGTTAATTGCAGAACTGGTGGAAGCTGATTGCCATATTCAGGACTGCTAATATCCAATACATATACCTTTACATAGTATCCGTTTTCGAAAGCATAAGTGGCAGTTCCTTTATAGGTAGCGCCTGATTTTTTATCGTAGTTAACTAAAAGAAATGCCGAATCAATACGTGTTGGCTCTACCTGTGTTGGGCTGCTAAAATATTCTACCCTGAACTTTAATTTGCAGCTGAAAGACTGGCTAATATTTTGATCTGCTAAAATCTGTAACGTAATTGCGTTGTGTACCGATATGTTGGTAATTTCGCTCCAGTTAAAGGCTGGATTTTTAAATTTCTCATCCTTTACTAAAACCGAATCGCCGACTTTGATTGTGCCTTTCAAAAAATTTTGATAAGGTTCTACAGCAGCAAATACATGTTGTTGAAGGAGCAACAACAAGGATAAAGCAAAAATAAACCGAAGTGTTTTTAACATATTCTTTTTTTATTCTGATACTTAATATTTTTGTAGCTAATTGTTTAGCCTATTTATTCTTTAATTAGATTTGCTTCTGTCAGCTGAAATAATGCAAATTAAATTTCGAAATGATTGGTACCGTCTTAACGGGCTCAATAATCCTTAAATAGATCCTTCATCATACCAATACTTATAAAATGATAGCTATAAATTGTAGTCGATCATTTAACTTACCGCAGCTCGGGAAGTACTATTAATTCGTAATCCTTATACTTTTCTGCGGGTACATAGCTCTGTGGCTGTTTTTTTTCAACAAAGCGGCCTACATGGAATAAACTTGCATTTACCTGTGTGTCGGTCATAATTTCGAAACTGACCTTTTTATCTTTTTTATTGTTTAGGGGATCATCAAAATTACTTAAGCGCATTACAATCTTATTTGGCTTTAACGTAAGCGAATCGTAGGTTAACTCATATAATTTGCAGGTAATGTGCGTCGGGTTTATCAGAGAAATAGTCCAATATTGTTTATCTGTACGCCTATCCCATAACTGGTATTTCTCCTCTTTAAACTGCTTTATCAGGTTAGATAGATCTGGAAAAACTAGCGGTGCCATCTCCCCCTTATTTTTGCCCAACATTATCTTTTTCTGGGCATGATCAACATAAACGAGTAGGCCATCCGCATTTATGGTTTCTGTTTGTCCTGATTGATAATAATATTGATCACCCTGTTTTTGATATATATAACCCAGATTGTGAAGGTTCTGAGTAGAATCTACAGGATTTGTAATGTTAATTTTTCCTGTTACTTTAAACTTCACGCCACTCGGATTAACCATTACCGAAATCTTAGTGAATTTTTCTACCAGTTTGGGATCAATATCTGTCTCCTTTTGCACGATGGCCGTTGTTGGCCAATCGTTGTGCTGTGTGAATCCCTTGATCAGGCTTGTTCCACCATAAGCAATTAAGCAGATGCCAAAAACAGAAATGCCAATAAAAAATATACTTTTATAAATTCTTTTCATCTTAATTACTTGCTGTTATTCTTTTACGGTATGAAGAATGGTTTTCTTTAATAGTTGCTATTCCCCTTTCGGTTTCTTTTTTCACACGGATTAATGAGCCTTCATCATCATACTCATAAAATGTAGCAAAAGCATTTTCATCAAGCTCAGCCATCAGCTTGTAATTCTTCTCATTATACACATAGGTTTTCATATGTGCATCATTAGGATGGATACGGATATCATCCAAATAAACCACAGTACCACTAGTTGGATAGATGTTTACGTCAAAGCGGTTGTTGCCAGAGCTAGAGGGAAGACTGAAGGTACCTACAACCTGTTTCCAACCTTCTACGGCTGCTTTAAAGTTAAGGTATACGGGAGTAGATGCATTGGCATTACCCACATTTACAGCAACCCTAATATCTCTATCCAGCGGTTGATTATCCTTGATCCAAAATGAGATAAGATAGGGATTGCCCGGCTTTGGCTCGAAGCCGCTGGGGTAAAGGCCGAAAGTAGGCATTAAGCTAAACTCGTACTTGCTGGTTTTTGTCAGGTAGGGCTTATTAACATCTTTTTGCTCGGTGAAATGTTTTTTGGTTGATAACCGAATGCCGGTATTTGGCAACCGTAGAGAATAATTACCAGAGTGTGCCTCAGCAGATACCCTAAATGTATTGTCGCCGGGATAAGCAACAAAAGGCTGTCCATTTATTAAAGTAAGCTCTTTTGTCGCGCTCGTGTCGGGCACAGTATTCATTCTAGAAACATCCTCAAAACTATTCGAGAAAATTTCTCTCCTCATGGCATTCGATGCTACAGCGGAAGGCAGTGCGCCGGCAAAATCGAAACTGGCAGCACTATATCTTTTTAAAGCATCCTGATTTTCTGCTTCCTGACCGTATTTATCGTATTGCTTAATGGTATTGGTACTCACCCATTTTGTAGCAGATGTATTGGTAACCCAATCGCCATTTTGAACAATCCAATACGACTTAAAAAAGTTTAGATAACCTGAATTCGATACGTTTATACCTTTTTTACCTGATGTTAAAATATTATCATAAGACCTGTTTTCCTGATAAACATTCTGCTGATATGGTCGCCAGTTTCCTTTCATCCCATGAACAAAGGGATTAAAATAGGTTTCATAGGTAAAACGCCATGTTTTGACACCATTAATCGTTCTAAAGGTTTGAAAATTTAATTGATTAGCGAGTAGATTTCCAGTAGAAAAAACAGTATTTAGGCTTGAAGCACTTGTTGCAGTTCTTAACTCGTTTTCGGTATTTTTATATATTTCAACCGACATAACCCCTGGATTTTCGGCCCAACTGTTATGTGGATTATATATATACCCATAATGGTCTATATTATAGCCTTCAATTTCTATCGTATGATATCCTTCATTCAAATATTTCGAACGAAGTGACCAGTAGTCAGTATTGTTAAAGCTATTATCGATAAAGTTGACCTCATCAATTTTTATATTTAATCTATCATCACCGGCAAAACCTACATAATAGTAATCACTTTTATCAACATAAAAAGTTGTTTTAAATCCGATAGCTTCGTTAAGACTTTCAGGTATGCCTGTGTCTGGCCAGATGCCCGTATTGCTTTCTCTATGTCTTAGATAATCGTTATTGAATCTGGCCCATTCACCTTCCAAATCCCCTTCGCCAAAACTTTCTACGTAAATACGGCAATTTTGCGAACCATGACCGGAATGTGTAGGTGCCAATATATATTTAAACTGACTTAATTTATTTTCCTTAATTTCAGTAGCCTGGCCTGTTCCGTCTACAGGCCATTCATCACTGTAAACTGTTGATGAGGCATTAAATACTTTTAGCGCTGAAAGCTCATTTGATGAAGCAATAGAGAGTACACCATCTTGAATAGGGTTATTTAGGCAGACAATGTTTTGTGCACTGGCATCTAATATATTTCGGAAACCTGAGCGCACTACTTTGAAGCTGTGATTTAAATCACCCCCTGTAATTGATGATAATCTTGCTCCTTTCTTATCTACAAGAATTTTACTCGGCTCAGCCCAAAAATATAATGGGCTTCCATCTATATTAACTGCCGGCCTATTATCTACAGCCCAATAATGCAGGCCTGTACCAAGATTCACCAATTCGTCTCCCTGGGTTAATAGATAACCATGCGGGCTAACCTCAAAATTGTTATTAAGTGTTACATTTTGCAGTAACATGCCAATATTTTGATAAGCCCCCCCCATTCTACGGTATGGCCAATATGCTGGTAGGTTTACGGTATAATAATTTTTGTTAAATTCATTCTGTGTTTTGGTAACCAACGGCGCCCCTGTAGTACCATCATAAGCTACATTTTCTACTGTTATTGAAGAGCCGTTCTCCTTTTTAGTAACTTTTGATAATATTCCATTGGTTTGTATAACCTTTACCGCGCATGCAGATCGGAATAATTTATATTCGTTGTTTGCATTTACAGGAAGATGCGGAAGCGGCACAATAATGAACCCAACGTGTATTATATCTGCACCGATACCAACTGATGTACCAGAATTTATACTCTCCTGCTCCCTAAAGTCGGTAAAGAACTCTATATCCCTGCCAACCACTGCATCAACTACATCTCCATTACGCTTTACAACTTTAACTTTATTGTTAAGTTTTAAAGATTTTTCTTTTTCATTATCTACCTGGTAGTGGTACTCATTAGAAGAAATTTCTGCTGAAGAAGCGTTAAATACCCGATCTGCACTGGGCTTGCCATGCATATCATTTAACTCAATACTATATCCTTGAGACATGGTTTGCTCTTCGATACTTTCTGTTTGAAACCAGGAGTATTGAGCTTTTGGTCTGGAATTTTGGGATTCGATAGGCAAAACAGTAACCCTGACAGGAAAATCTTTAGCGGTGTAAAATTCGTGTACGGTATAACCTGTTGCCGGAATATTGGGCTGCGCACCCGTGCCTTCCAAATCTTTTACAACAATTCTGCTATAACCAACGCTTGGTGCGGGGTATAATGATTCGCCAAAAGGTGCTTCTAGCTCAAAAAAGTTATTTACGGCGCCTTTTATTTTTTGAATGTAGGGTATGGGTTGTTTTAATGCATTCTCATCGTTTCCAACAGAGGGCTCGTAAGTTGCAACACCACTACTAATAGTACGTCCATCATCACCTTTTGTGGTATACTCATAACGCTGACCATAAGTACCTTTTGGAGCCTTTCCATCAGTAAATGTGTCCCAATCATCCTCGATCTGGATCTGTTTCACCCTTGCACCACCTCCTGTTTTGGATGTACTTGCTTTAGCGATTCTGGCAAAACTTTGGGCCGGATAAAAATTCTCACAGAAGCCTTTTCCTCCTCCTCTCGCAGCCCTGCTGTAAAAACCTTGCCATAGTTCGCTCAAATTTCTTGTCGCACTTGAAATTGCTTTCCATACTGCAGCTATACCAGGAGTACCATTTGATACCCTATTTTCATATCCGGGATAGGCATATCTAGGATATTCGTTTTTTAATTTTTGCCAGGCAGCAAAACGGATTGGATTAGTGGTTACCTCATCTTCCGTAACGTCTGCAAGTTCAATAGTTGCATGATTGTTTGAAACATTTACATGCTTTACCTTGGCGTATGCCGATACAAAATCGTTATCGTTTCCTTCGCTAGGTGCATTTGAGGTGCTCATTTTAATGGCCGATTTCGTATATATATAATCTGAACCATTTAGATATACCCTTTTAAACCAATCAGTTGCATCTCCTGTATCTGTTTCAGGAGGAGTTGAATCGATAGGTAAAACGATCGAATTATGGGTATCGGTTATGTTTTTCCCCGCAACAAAGTCAAAAGGCACCATGGTTGTAGCCTTTTTATCCTGTACATAAGCATAATCATCAGCTTCATAGGTTACATTAATCTTTCCTCCTGAAGGTAGTTCAATTCTATTTAGATGCCATAAAGCTGCTGCCTGATCAGCTCTTTCCCTGTTTTGATCTGAATAAGGATATTGTTCGTTGTTTAATGAACCGTAGTTGTTAGCTTGATTTTTATATACACCCCATCGGTCTACCATTTGAGCGCCATAAGCTGCGTTCGCGTCATAATGAAAAACATAGGGATGATTAGCTCCTTTTTGTGTAGAGCCATATTCGAACCACACTTGCTCTAAAGTAAGTTTTCCTCCTCCATTAACAGTATTTGGTACACCAGGACAAAGATTGTAGTTATATTTAAACTTTATCACCTTAATGGGCCTATCCATATTGGCTCTACTATACAACCGTATTTCTCTTAAACGTTTCTGTCTTACAGACGGATCTTTAGCCCCATCAACATTCTGAACACCTAATGCATCCTCTCTATCCTCGGTTATGAAATAGGCAATTTTTGTTTTTGATTCGATAGAATGAACATAATATATCTCCTTCTCTCCATAAATAATACTCCCTTTATCGTCTTTAGGATCGGCAAGTAAACCTCTATTTAAAGCAGCCTCAGGATTGCTACCTAAATTATATGGCGTGCGCCATTTATAGGAATCAATTTTAGAATAATTAAATTTAATAGCTGTACCATTATCATCAGGGGTAATGCCATCCCCTTCTTTATCCACATAATCAGGAGAGAGTATACCGGTTAAGAGGTAGCTACTGGCATAGCCAGGCTGCGTATCCCAATGAAAATAGTTATCAGTGCCATTAACCCCAGATGTGTTAACATTATATAAATTACTAGAAGAGACCCGTCCATTTGTATTATTTACACCATTATCAACGGCAAAGGTAATTTCTTCCTGTCGTTTATTATAAACAGGCAAACCATATACACTTCTTTGTCCTTGCTCATTTAAAACAGTTATTTCGGAAATATGGTGTGCCTTTCTGAATTCGTTATTTATCCGGCTACTAGAATCGGGGATGATAGATAAATTTGGATAAAACGCCCCGAAATTATTAAACGGATAATTTTTTATCATTTTATCTAACCCAGCCTTACTTGCTTCGGCAGCTGTAAGATAACTTATTGCTGTACTTTGTTCTTGTCTCTTATTCTTTTCAATCCGATCGTTTACCTGATAGATGTTACTGGCAATAGAATTGCTCGTTTTAAATGCTGCATTTGCAGTTTTTCCCCAGGTATTTATCATTAAAGGTTCTGTACCATGGATTTTATCATGCATGGCTACATCTTCAATATTCTTTTCATCAGGTTTACGAAAAAACACGTGTTGTTTTTGAGGTTCATTAATGTCTTGATCTTGAAAATCACCTTTAGTTGCATATGCATTATCCCGGGTCCATTTCCCTGTTGTATTCGTTGCGGATTGCTTAAATAGCGTAAACCCAATATGCGTATTGGTAAAACCAAATCCCAAATCAACACCGAAAGAATTATTTTTTGAGCCGTCTACCGCCTGATTATCGTAAAACATACCTGATCCACCCCGGTAAAGCCTAAATTGACCCGAGCCCACTTGGCTATTGAAAGTAAAGATATCGGGT
Organism: Pedobacter riviphilus; assembly: GCF_014692875.1. Lineage (NCBI taxonomy): Bacteria > Pseudomonadati > Bacteroidota > Sphingobacteriia > Sphingobacteriales > Sphingobacteriaceae > Pedobacter > Pedobacter riviphilus. Next base: position 2,896,584 of record NZ_CP061171.1, read on the forward strand.
GTTGCAATGGGCAAAGCCAGATTTGGTAATTCTGGGATGATAGGATTTTCTTTCTCCCTGATAAAATCATGCAGTGCGTTTACATCGTTTTTCCCTCTTTCTGAATACAAAAAGCCATATTCCGGATTTTTCGCATGATGATTTGCAACCCACAGCTTTTTCCAATAACCTGTAGCACCACCACCCCAAAAGATAGCGGTCTCTGATGGACCAGCATCTACGCTAAATGAATAATTTTCAGAAGCGTAAGCTTTTTGCACCTTAAGTTGTATAGGTTCTGTATTGTAAGAAACCGATCCATTAAAAACATTTAAAGCAGCTGAGTTAGCGCCAAAATTGAATGTTTTTAAACCCGCCCTACTATTATAACCTAAACTGGAAGTGAGGCCAGAATTTATGGCTTGTTTTTCATCTCTATTACTAGCAATTGAGGCAGAGATATATGGTGAAACGTCTACTCCCGAAGCTGTATTTGATAAAACCCCGAGCCCTAAATTAGAAGTAAGCAGGCCGCTACTTCCAAATGAATACGATATACCAGCATTGGCTCCGATTTCTGCTCCAATACCTGTATAATTGTCGCTAAAAATACCGAACGTAAATGAACCGCTAATTTTAAGTTTTTTACCAGCCAGGTCTTTTGTTTCTGAAGCTAAGCGGTTTACGTACTTACCTCTTACTTCCATTTTTCCCGTTAGCCTTCCTCCAACGGTAATTCTATCCCTATTCTGCTGCTCGGTTAAAAGTAAATCTCCATTAAAATCGTCGGGTATACCTCTTAGTTGCCTATTAATGGAACCCACATTTAAATTCCAACCTAAGCCAACCCAACTGGCCTCATCATCCATACTTACGCCCGATTGATAATTTAAATTAACAGGATAACCATCTATATCCATTAAAGGGATATTATACTTAAAATCGCCACTAAAAACATCAACCATATCAGAAACACCAGCTGGTTGAAAAGATTGGCTTTCTGGTTGTGATGGTCCGGATGTCAAAGCATAAGCTGAAAATGGTTCAATTAAATTTAAAACCCAAACGGCCAATAAAACTCTGGCAATTTTTTTTGTATTACTCCTAAATCTATTATTCATTCTACTTTACCCTCAATTGATAGGTTTTTCCATTAATATTTTTTGCACTAAAAACAAATGTCCCTACTGTTTCTGCTATTTCTACCTTATCAAATAGCACCACATATTCAAAGCAATTTTTTATTCCATTGGCTACTGGAACAACACCAACTGGATATATTTTTTCAAGACCTTTTAACTTGTAAAAACTGCTATCCTGCCCATAGGCCATCACCTCAATTATTTTTTTTGCACCTTGATCGCTCAATTTCATCTGATTAAAAATCCGTACCTGATAGGCTATTTTCGTTGAATCGTCTACAGCATCTTCTTGTTTTACCTGTATCATTAAATCTTTATCCTGCTGTTTAACTGAAGTAGTTTTTCTTTTGCAGGCAGATAAAGCAAGCATAAACAGTACTATAAAATATATTTTCCTCATTCTATGTTCTTATAAATAAATCTTAAACTTTTTGGTGTACCATCTGGTAAGTAGGCTGTCATTACATATGAATAACCTTCTTTAAATGAAAAATTACGACTAAGGTCTATGTTAATTTTGTTCTGGCCCTTTTTCAGTTTAATGGTTGGTAGGCTTCTTATCTTTGATTTGGGATCAGTTGTACATACAATGTTAAAACGCAACTTTTGTTCTTGATAAGAGTTAATCATAGAAAATCGAATAAAACCTTCTGCTATATAAAAATTACCCTTAACCAAATTCTCTATATCCCTATATCCATAATCAGTTGGGATAACCGCGCTCACCGTATCCTGACAATTCACCTCAAACGACCAGACATCTGATCGGTTGATGATGGTTTGATCGCGGTAGGCGCTTACCTGCCAGGCATATTTTTTACCGGCAACCAATTCTTTTGAATTTGGCGGATAAACCAATAAATTGGCTACTATACCTTTCTGGTTTACAATCGGCAGGTTATAATTTAAGGCTTCAACCGCATTCTGTTTATCTTTAATCTCGACGAGCATGACCTGATAAAGCAAACCATCCATTTTGGGTATAGAGGGCTGCCAGGTAAGCAATGGGCGTTTTTCACAAATATCATCTTTATCATAGGGTTCAATCAGATCTAAAGGTGCTGGTGGTGTAATTTCGTGGTTAAAGGTTTGATCGATAATGATCTCTTCGCTTGAAGAAGCTGAATAAATATTAAACGAATATTCGTAATCGCCCTGCGGAAAGTATTGGTTACGCCTGATAAAGTTTGCGGTTGCATTCTGCGCCATTGCCAGGCTGGCTGTACGGGCCACTCCGGAAGGAATAATATTGTTGCCTGGTGCGATGGTAAATACCCCAGTTTGTATGGTGGCAATTTTTCCGGCACGTGCTTCTGTTACTGTAATGTTCATCCTTACCGATTTCATACCGGAAGCATTGTATATTGATGCCCTGAAAAGGCCATTTAGCGTAGTGCCGTATACCTCTGGAACAAACACAATACTGGTTTGAGCTGAAACAGCTGTGCTGATGGAAATAAAAAAACAAATAATCTTAATTTAAGCTTGCTCATTGTTTATCGAGATAATAGTGTATAGATATTTCTCCCCTGTTGGTAGAAAAAAGATCAGGATAAGTCGGGGTAATCAAGTTTTTGCGGATATCTACATATGCCGAGATATCAAAATGTTTCTTTAGCATAAACTGGATACTTTGTTTAATGCCGGCCTGGCGTGCCAGCTTCTGATTATCGAGATAACTCAATCCGCTCGACATTGAAACACCTCTGAATAACTGGTATTGTAGCGAAGCATCTGAATTGAGCATATTGCCCAATATGGTATTGGCATTCAGTTCACGGTTATAAAAAAGGTTTCCAGAAAGTGAAAAAGCTTTAAATACTACTGTTTGTACATAGTTTAGCTGTAAAAGACTAGAATTACCCAATGATAAAGGATTAGCTATTTCTTGTTGTGCAATACTTATATGGCTAAAACCGCGTTGACCAAAGAGTTTATAATTTGAATTGAGATCGAGCTGAAGTTTTTTAGAAGCATAAACAGGGGTATTGCCCTGCGATACCTTATCCACACCATTATCAATATATTTTAAACCTAAATTGGCCGACCGGGAAATGCGGAACCTCGAATCGATCTGAATGTTGTGGTTGCTCCAATGTGAATTGTCGGCAGCACTAATCGGCATATTCTTGAAATCAGAACGTAGCGAAAGTGTCATTTTCTTATGAAAAAAATCTTTACGGATATTACCACCAAACCTTAAATTTAGATTACCGATGCCCTGTTGCCCTGGATTTTGGAAACCAGAACCTGCATAATTAACAAATACAGTGCTTCTTAATCCAAGTTTTTTAGAATCGATGGCGTGGTTTAGGCCAACCGACATGGTTTGAAGAAAATCATCCCTGAAATAATTTCCATTGGTATTTCTATCAATCATTAACTGATCCGGACCAAATGCAGCGAGCTCTTTATACTGGGTAGAAGATTTAGACACATCGAAGGTAAGGGTACCTGCCTTACTAAAGTTAAAAGCCTGACTAAGGGTAAACACCATGTTATTGCGCGGCAATGAATTTTGTGCAAAGCCAATATTACCGTTAAACTGCCTATCATAAGTGCCTATCCAAGAAAGCTTACCTGAGCCGAATGAAAAATTGGTAGTAGGTACACTTAAATAACTGTATAGTTTTGGAATAGCATAGGTAGAGGCATTAAAACCAACATCTTTTGTTGAATTAAGGTCGCGGTTTGTACTCAGTCCCACACTAACCGGCCCTCTTGGGGTACGCAGAGAGAAATTGAACCCGTTTAAAAAAAGATCGCGGTTAAGGAAACTGCCGGGCAATTGATGACCAAAATTACCCGCCTGGAATTCGCGCAACTGGGCATAACCTTTTTGTAAGAAGCCCATATCCTTTCCTTTGGCTAGCTCTGACACAAAAAAGTTTTCGAGTTCGCGCTGAGAGATTTTACCCTGGGCAACTTTTTCGAGCAATTCGAGTTTTTCGGGATCGAGCCCGCTCTCGTAAACCGATTGCTGGACTTTTTGGATTTCGGTAAACAGTTCCTGCTTTTTAGCATTTAAAAGGTTGGTAAGCGAATCCTGCCCATGTTGGCTAAGCTGTTTGCTCCCATTCTGCGCCTGATTTTTAATTTCATCTGTAAACTCGTTCAATTTCCCTTTCAGTTCCAATTCATCCATTTTAAGCATGCTCCTTAAATTTTGTGGATTGTTTAAATAGGCCTGCAGTTTTGGGGAAGCAGAAAGATCGATGTTTTTAGCAATTTTACCCTCTATCTTTTTGCGAAGAAAAGATTCGGCAGTTTGTCCGCTTAATATGTTTTTGCGCAGATTACGGTACTTATCCAGGTCGGCCTTAAAAAACTCGTTAAAGCTGGGTTTAGGTAAATTGAATTTAAAAAGATTGCCCTGATCGAACCTAAAATCGCGCATGGCGGTATAATTATTGGCCAACGAAAGATCGATTGGGATATTGTATATTTTTAGCTGCCCCGCAAAGGTTACGTTGTTCAACAGGTTTTTACCATTGGCAGGGTTCTGTGTTTTGATGTATTGGGTTTCATTTCCGATTGAAACATCACTTAATTGGATCTTATTTCCTTTTTTAAGACTGTCCTTTTTTAATAGCTTGGCAATATCCGATTGTTTGATACGCTGATCAGCCTGTGCCAACACTGACTTTTTAGTGGCCTGGATTTTTTCCATAGCCAAAGAATCTACTTTGGAAAGTTTCTTCTTCCCAAATTTAAGCGTATCGATGAGGGTCTGCTTCGTTTTGGTGTATTGCGCTGCAACATCTGCTGAAATATTTGCAGGTTGCACCTTAAGATTCTTCTTCAGGGAATCTTTTTTTATTATACCGGTTAAACCTGATGGATCAAAACGTTCTTTTATCTGTGTGGCGATCGCTTTCTTGGCTGTTTCGATTTTCTGTGCGGCCAGCGAATCCAATTTCGGGATTTTCTTCTTGCCCGATTTCAGGCTATCTGCTACGGCCTGCCCAGTTGAGGGAAGCTGCGCAAAAAGCTGTACCGATTGCAGACAAAAGAATACCAGTACAGTAACTGTTATTACGGCTTTGTTCATACATTAAATTTAGCATAGCGCTTTATTAAAGGCTTTTCCCTGGCATTTAGGGTAAGACAGAAATAGACATTAATAAAGCGTTATTTAGTTTGTTTGGGAGTTTGAGAACTCAATTTCGAATATCATGATAAAAATGGCGGCAAAAAAACTCAATAAAGCCCTTTTCCACAAACAGGAACTTTCTGCTGACGAAAGTGACCTAATGTTTGATGAAACTCCCAATATTCAATCTGCATGATTGCAAAAACCTGGTTAATCTTCTGCCTACTGCGTCCATATAATGTGTCTGTAAACTTCATAATCATCATTTTTTTAAATTTCTTTGCTTGTTTTTTCTGGATTTAACCGTTGGCCTTAGTTGTTTGGCACTGGTACTATTACAGTTTAACTGTTGCATTTTCAAGGACTTAATTTCCTTGTCCTGTTCAATCAGATGGAGGGTGAGCTCTTCGATCTTTTTAAGTAGAATTTTGTTCATCTCGCCAAGTTCAATTCCGTTCTTTTCTGCTTCTCTGGCCGAAGGAACCTCTGGCAGGTGTTTGTACACCTGTATAAATTTTTCAAGCTCAGGTAAGGGTAGCAGCTCATATTTTGGCGCAAAAACATAATCGGGCATTGCATCAACATCAACCCTGATCTCTCTGGCCCTGATCTTTCCGTTTACTGTTAGCTTCTCGGAGGGTAGATCAGTCCCTATACCCACACTTCCATCAATTACATTCAGGTTGCCAACATAAGTATGGGCATTGTCTCTTATCGTATTAAAGATGGTCACTATGCCACCGTTATCATTCAAGTTGTCGTCACTGATAGAACCAAGTTCCAATGAGCCTGCTAAAAAGTTGCTCACTTTAAAAACCCCCAAATCTGCACCTATTGCCGCTTTTACCCATATTTGGCTTTCTCCTCCAAAATTTAATAGCGCAAACTGCGGTTGCAGCCATGCTGCATAGCCCATACTATGATGCTCCTGAATAGAAAAATTCTGTGAATTGATAAACTGTATCCTTCCCGATACCAATGAAGGCTTATGTGCTGTGGTATGTTTATACGTGTACTCAAATTCGCTGTGCAAACCACCAACTTTAGCCACCAGATACCATTTTCCATCAGCAGGTAAACTGAACTGCTGGGCAGATAAGCTCATACCGCTAAAGAGAGCTAAGATTAAAATGTATAAATGTTTCATTTGATTTTTCCTTTAAGTTCGGATATTTCCTTTTGCTGCCTAGCCAATACTTCGGCCTGCTCGTTCATTTTACGCTCGTGTTCGATCAGGTGTAAAGTGAGTTCTTCTATCTTTTTGAGCAGCAACTTATTCATTTCACCAACGGCCATACCGTCTTTTTCAAACTCCTTTGCTGATGGAATTTCGGGCAAATGTTTATTAACCTTGATATACTGTTCAATTTCGCCAAGTGAAAGCTTACGATAATTTTCTTCAAAAACATAATCTGGTGCACCCTGGCCGTCAACCCGAATTTCGCGGGCTTTGATTTTGCCGTTAACCGTAAGTTTTTCACTAGGGTTGTTCATGCCAATCCCTACGTTACCAGCACTGTTCCAAATGCCACCGGGCAGTTTAATATTAGGAGCACCAAAACCACCATCGTAGCCCAATTCTATCGTTCCATTCCCTACGCGGATAAAATCGACCCTTGATCCAGAATCGTGGAAACCAATAGTGGAATAATCTAAACCATTGAGCAACATGGTGGTTTTACTAGCCCAATCGCTAATGACTGGTGACGAATTTTCTAAAATATTGCCAAGGCTCAAATAACCGTCTGTATTGTGAATAACACTATTGCTGCCCAATACCATTGCACCACCCTGTACATGTAATTTTGCACCTGCATAAGCTGTACCCGTGCCGATACCAATATTTCCACTAGGGCTAATAGAAAGCCCATTAGAAAATTGATTGTTAGCATAAAGTGCCAAACCATTGTATGTAGTAATCATTGCTGTACCATTATGGTCATCACCTGTAATAGTCATTTTTCCTCCCCAGAGATCGAATTTCTCCCGGGGGCTGGGTGTTCCTAAACCTAAAAAACCATTAGCGGCAACACGTAACACCTCACGATTGGCCTGATCAAAGGGACTGGTATGTATAGCCAAGCCAACACTACGGTTAAACCCTAAACCAGGATCTTCACTTACCGCGTAAATACCCACACTTTTTTCTGGTGTTAGCTGATCGGCATCATTTCTTCCAAAAAGCTGAATACCCCATTTATATCCTGCGCCATTCGTTCCTCCCGGATTGGCACTGGTATAAGGTGTTTGGATAAGTAATAAATTATCTATTGTTGAGCCAGATGCGTTGCCATCGGTAAAAGCATCCATTTTCCTGATATGCAGTTTAGCAAAGGGGGTAGGCGTACCAACACCCACACTACCGGCAAAATAGCCCTGTCCATCTGCCCTTACACTAAAAAGGCGGTTACCAGCCGTTACGCCATCAAAATAAAAATTATGAGCACCATTTGGATTATCAGTTAAAGCCCTGAAAATGCCAGCCCCATAACTATATGTACTTCCCAATTGATGGCCTGTAAAAAAAGACTGCCCAGCAGAGGTTTCAATATTGATATTGCCCGAACTGAGTACACCATTACTTTCGGTAAGTATTCTTAACCAGGGTTGTTGAGGATTACCATTGGTTTTGCGTAAATAGAAATTCTGATCAAAAAAACTCCCAGCCATCTGCATGGCATAATTATTAACCTCATTGGAATGTCTTACATCAAGCAAATGCCACCAGCTTGAAGCGCCTGCGGGGTAATTTACCGGCGACTCCGTTTCAAAAAAGCCCGAAACGGCACCAGCATTACCCTGTAAGCCCGCGTCGTTACGTACACCAGTTTGTGCCATAACACCCTGTATTCCAAAAAGAAAAAAAATGATAAAATACTTTAATCTAACACACATTATTTATTAATTTTTAGTAGTTTTTCTATTTCCGTTAAGCGCTCTGCCTGGCTTTTCAATTCTTTTTCCTTTTCAATTAAATGCAGGGTGAGTTCTTCTATTTTTTTCAGCAGGAGTTTATTCATTTCACCAACAGCCATTCCGTCGCGTTCGAATTCTTTTGCAGAAGGTACTTCTGGAAGATGTTTGTTCAAACGGATGTATTTTTCAACCTCGGCAAGTGAAAGTTTATGATAGGTATCTTCAAATACATAGTCAGGCGCACCCTGCCCGTCAACCCGAATTTCGCGAGCCTTGATTTTTCCTTCAACAGTAAGTTTTTCTGCCGGCATCAATGTGCCAATACCAACGTTACCGTTTGGCCATATGGTCATTCGGGTCTGTAGACCATCGCCTTCACGAGTGTAAAACTTCAGGCCTCCCCTGTCAACATGCTGTCCAACTCCATAGTAAGCCTCTACCCTTGCATTTTCTATCCCGAAATCTGAATTGAAAAACCCTAGGCTGCCATAATCATGGTCTGCTCCAGAGGTATTGGGATTTGGAGTATCTGCCCTACTAAGAGCGAGATTGGCATAGGTATGGTTGTTTTTTGCCGTTATACTGGCAAAGGTCTCTCCTTGTGAAGGGATACCCAAAAAATTCCGAAGACTCGTTACATCAAACTTTCGGACAAATTCATCACCCGAAGAGGCAAAAATCCCGGTAAGCGCTGTTGAGCCCACTTCAAGCATGGCCTGAGTCCTGAAATAGTTAGCTTTTATATGACCTCCATCGTCTCTTCTTGCCATCGTATAGGCATTAGCATCATAAGCGTAGCCTACAAAAGCAGAATTCCCAAGTTCCGAAATCAAGGCTAAACGATCCCAAGATGTGTGCTGTATACCGGCGCCCCAATCCCAGTTATTCCTTACCCATACCGCATTACTGGCAGTTTCAAACATTAGCTGGGCATTTCTGGAAGGTTGCCCTAAGCTGATTACCTTAAAATTAGAACTGGTTACCGAACCGTGAGGCGTATTGGTAAGTGTTCCTCCCGCTGTTTCAAATTCATATAGACCAGGTTCCTGATAGGCATTAAAATCTGTGCTTCCGGGCACATAAGTGCTCAATGCATATGGGCCAACAAATGTCCTCATAGAAACAACAGGGGGCGAATGATCTGCAGGTACGCTGATATCCCGTAAAGAATAGATATTTATCTTATTCCGACCTAATGTTTTATTTTTATTAATGGATCCAGCATCAGCCAAGAAATAACTATACTGTTGCGAAAATACAACAGTCGCATTGCACATCAATAAGATATAAAACAATATTCCCTTGATTTTCATTAGTTTTTATTTTTTATACTTTTAGCCTCAGTACTTTTTTTCAGTTTATCGATATCCATCTGCTGTTGACGGATCATTTTTTCCTGATCAATTAAATGCAGCGTGAGTTCTTCTATCTTTTTTAGCAGCAGCTTATTCATCTCTCCAATGGCCATTCCATTGCGTTCGAATTCTTTTGCAGAAGGTACTTCTGGAAGATGTTTGTTCAAACGGATGTATTTTTCAACCTCTGCAAGTGAAAGTTTATGATAGGTATCTTCAAATACATAGTCAGGTGCTCCCTGGCCATCAACGTGTATTTCAAGAGTTTTGATTTTGCCGTTAACCGTAAGTTTTTCGGTTGGATTTAAGGTATTAACACCTACATTACCATTACCAGCTATTATGATATCATCGCCATAAAACCATTCGGCAGGTTTACCATTTTTATTAAATGCTCTACGCGTCCCTAAAATCATTTTCCCTGTAGCATCGCCATTGTTACTATTTCCAGCTACCGTAATAATCCTTCCCTGGCCCCAAGGATTACTTCCATCAACTGAAGCCGGCACAACAAATTCTATCTGTGCACCCCTATCGGCTATTCTGCCACCTGTATTTGCCTGTACAATTAAGCCAGTACCAGCAAACTGATAGTTATTACCACCATCTATTGTTGCATAAGCGCCATTGAGATGTAGTAAACCCAATGGATTAACGGTGCCAATGCCTACGTTACCTACGTTGAAATAACTTGGAATGATATTGTTATTGGCAAGCTGGATGACCGGATTTCCACCACTATTGGCGTTTGTAATTCTTAAGCCATTACTAAAACGGTGAGTGGCCCAACCGTCATTCAGGTCAACAATATCTCCATCATCAGCAAGCTTTATTCCCCCGCCCGTAATATTGCCTGTTGATACTAACAGGTTACCTGAAACAGCAACATCACCACCGGCAACTTCTAATTTTGATGTAGGATTAGCGGTACCAATCCCAATAAAGCGGTTGTCTGCGCGGATATGAAAAATGTCGTTATATTGAATATTATTATAGTGATTGCTTATTGTAAAGTCATTCCCTGAATAATCTGTATACCCCAGCGCCCAGTTTCCATTATAATTTCCAACAGAGGGATCATTTTTTGCGAGACGTACCCCTCCCCAACCATTCGGCTTAACAATCAATAATCCTTCGGCCCAGGGAGCATATTTTGCCAGTATTTTCACATCATCCTCGAAAATACCGGTACCGTTTACATGAAGTCTAGCATTAGCATTCATGGTACCAAGCCCAAGGTTACCTGCCCCATCCAAATGAAAGCGGGGAATACCCTGCGTAAATAGTTTTATCCCTTGAAATCCCGATAAATAAGCGTAGGGAGGAACACCATTTCCTTCCCCGTACCAACCTAAACCGTAATGAGATACATCTTTACCTAAGTAATTAAATCGATCTGGAGGATTGTAGGCCACTGCAGGTATATGCACACCTGCCTCAAAGGTTTGGGCAAAGCAAAAACTGTGAATATGGATCAAAAAAATGATTAACAAAAAACTTAAAAGTTTTTTGTTAGAAAGGGTACAGAAATAGGCTTGGTCCATCATGATTTTTTTCATTTTTATACCATAGTATAACAGCCTCAACATTTAACATGAGCTAACTGCACATTACTATCCATTACATAAAAAATATTTAGGGTAGGTCGACTCATTTTTATACGTTTATGATCGATCTATCCAGTAATTAGTTTGTTTGTGGAGTGGAGAACTCCGGATCGAAGATGAGAGAAAAAAAAGAGATTTTATATAGCCAAGCTCTTCCATTACACGTAAGTGGTATTATGATACCACGAATACGATAAAATGTATGATGAAACCTGTTTTTTACCAATCGTACCTTGCAGATTATTGTATTAAACTTTAACATGAAATTTAACTGTATTACAGTTTATAATGATTCTGCAAGCCTGGATTTGCTGTTTGACTATATTATGCTGATTATTAGTTCGTAGAATACTGATATTATTATCAAACCATGAATCTTCTTTTACCTGAAAATTGCCAATAGGGTTTAAAGTAATCACCGCTGCAGTGCCAGAATCTGGAAAAGCATTTTAAGCATTTGCAACGACAACAGTGAATACAAAAACAGAAATTACGAGCGCTATAAATTTCATTTCTTAAAGGATTTTAGTGTTTTCTCTAATTCAGTGATCTTTAAACGTTGGGCATCCAATAAGTCTCCTTGCTTTTCATTTAGTTTGTGCTCCTCAATGATATACAAAGTGAGTTCTTCAATTTTCTTGAGTAACAATTTATTCATTTCTCCCAGTTCCAATCCATTCTTTTCAGCTTCAATAGCGCTGGGTATTTCTGGCAAGTGTTTGTTCTTTTTAATATAACTTTCTAACTCCTCCAACGGTCCAACCTTATAATCCTCTTCAAAAACATAATCAGGCATACCCAGCGCATCAACACGGATTTCCCGTGCTCTGATTTTACCATTAACGGTAAGTTTTTCGCTTGGTGCAGTTGTACCAATGCCAACATTGCCTTTGTGGTATACATTACCCATTGCATCAAAAGAATGATACAAATTTCCACTGTAGTTTCCACAACCATAGCCCGCACAAGAGTTTCCATAGATTCTAAAAGATTCCGTTTCATCATCATTAAGCTGAAGCTCTAACCAATTGGTATTCGATGCACCTTGAACTTTCCTTAACCGGTAAGGATCGGAGTCATCTCCACCATCTGCATTTCTAAAGGCAATCTCAGGCGTGCTAATAATTCCTCTTACATCCAAAGCTGTTGAGGGTGATGATGTACCAATTCCAATATTTCCATTTCCATTCATAGTCATGAGTTCATTTTCCGCACCCTGATTATTATGGTTATAAAAAGTAAATCCGCCATTAGATCCACCTCCTCCCTGATTGGAAATAAAACTTGCCTCACCCCTACCACCCGACCGGTTAAAACCGATTAACATTTTTCCTGTTCCGTTCAGATAGCCAAGGTTTCCGATAGCTGAATTCGGATCGATGTTACCACCAAATACGGCAGCTCCCGAAACCTCTAAGGCCGCTGCTGGATCCTGCGTTCCTATCCCAAGCCTGCTAGAAGAAAAAAAGCTTGGAGTATTAATAGAGTTAGACAACTGGATTACAGGTGTCCCTCCAGAATTTGCATTATTAATCCTAATTCCATTGCTGAAACGATGGGTTGCCCAACCGTCATTCATGTCAACCATATCACCATCATCACCCAATTTAATTCCTCCTCCTGTTGCATTATTAGCAGAAACATAAAGAGAACCAAACGATCTGATGTCGCCTGCCACATCAAGTTTAAAAGCCGGATTCTGATTGGCTATCCCGATATTACCTGTTGGCAGCATAAAAAGCCCCTCAGTTGTTGCATTGCTATCGCCAGGCTGCAAACCGAAGGTACTCGAGTTGTTTAGCAGACCTAAACCATAAACCATGTAGCTGTTTCGGATTAGCGATATATGAAATAAATTCCCTTGCTGAGCAGGGCGCACAACCTGCAAAAAACCATACCTGGATGGGTCGTAAGCATCTCCAACATCAAGCGAAGAATTAATCCTGACCCCGTTAGTGGTTGTATTGCCCCGATCGGTTACACTTTGTAAGGTTTCTTGCGCATTCAATTGCAAAAAACCACCAAAAACGGCTAAAACGATGCATGTTAATCTCAATTTGTAATTTGATTCGCGTTTCATTCTTTAATATTTTATCTGTGCTACTAATTAATAATTAATCCTACTTATTTGATATATCATGTACACTAAATGAACACGTTATTTCCAACAACCGGTAATCAATCGGTAAGCATTTAGTTTGTTTGTGAAGCTTGAGAACTCCAGATCGAAGATGAACGAAAAAAAAGAAATTTTATACTGCTAACCCCTGCTATTACACGTAAGTGGCATTATGACACCATGAATAGGACAAAATGTAGGATGAAACTGTCATTTTTTTGTTATTCAGGTTTACAGATTATATATTTGATCTACAATAGCTCTCCTTATATGAAATTTAACTGTATTGCAGTGGATGATGATCCCGCAAACTTAGAACTACTATGTGATTACCTCACCACACTTGATAATTACGAACTCATAGAAAGCTTTACCGACCCTATAAAAGCGATGAACCATATTGTTGCTGGAGATAATGTTGATATTGTTTTTATGGACATTGAAATGCCAGGTCTTTCTGGAATAGATTTAGCTAAGATTATCCGGAGTAAAACAAGAAACCTGATTTTTACAACAGCCCATTCTAAATACGCACTAGATGCATTTGAAATCGAAGCTGATGCTTTTCTCCTCAAACCTTTCTCTCTAGGCCATTTTGCCACAGTATTGCATAAATTACAAAGCAGACGTATTCTCCCTATCCAAGAGAAGAAAAAAATTGATGATCAGTATTTCTTTATTAAAAGTAAAAATGATAAATCGAAATTGGTGAAAATCAGGTTTGATGAAATTATAGCAATAGAAAGTATTCAGAATTACATTTCAATATATACCACTCAAAAAACTGTTGTGGCACACATTACCCTTATAAAAATTAAAGAGATACTTAAGAATAATAACTCATTTATTCAGATACATAGATCATTTATTATCTCAAGAAACTATCTAGAGGAAATAGAAAACAACCTGGTAAGAATGAAAAACGATCTATTGCTAACTATTGGAGAGAATTACCGAGATGAACTTATCGGTTTTGTAAAAACAAAAACAATTAGGACTGGCCGGAATTAGTAGATTAGGAAAATACGTTAACTTTTAAGGGAAAATTGCTACTATAATTTCCCCTTTAACTCAATATTTGCTTCAAAATGCCTTATCGATGTTTAAAAGGATGTTCGATAAACTTCTGATTAGCCTGTAGACGTTTTCTTTTTTTATCACGTGAACGAAGGTGTTTCTTTAGGTTATCAATTTTCAAAATTGTTGATAAAACGCCTGTTAATCTGTCCTTAAATCCATTTCGAATAGGTTAATTTTGTAATTGATATGAATACGCCCGACCCGGACAACCAACTTCTTTTAGATTTTTTAGCCACCACCAACCAACCTGTTTTTTTAACCGGTAAAGCTGGAACGGGTAAAACTACCCTCCTACGCAAAATTAGGGATACCACAAAAAAGAATTTCGCCATTGTTGCACCTACAGCTGTTGCGGCAATAAATGCTGGTGGCGTAACACTTCACTCCTTTTTTCAAATTCCTTTCGGCCCTTTGGTTCCGGTTGTTGATGAAAATGCTGAAACGAATTTTAAATACTCTGCTGAAAAAACAAGGTTATTACGCTGCCTTGATTTATTGATCATTGATGAGATTAGTATGGTTAGGGTTGATCTGATTGATTTTATCGACCGTACTTTAAAACGTGTTAAGGGTGCTAACCGTCCATTTGGCGGCGTTCAGGTATTAATGATCGGCGATCTTTACCAGCTCTCTCCTATTTTTCATGATGCCTGGCATATCCTGGGCAATTACTATTCCAGTCCCTATTTTTTCGATAGCTTGGTTTTCAGGTCTACGCCAATGCTTACGTTTACCTTAGATAAAGTTTACCGTCAATCAGACCCCATATTTCTTGATATTTTGAACGGAATGCGAGAAAATAGTCTCAGTGCTGACCTTCTTGCCAAACTGAATGAACGTTACGACCCATCTTTAGATCAGGAATGGAAAGATGATTACATTACTTTAACTACACACAACCAATTGGTTAACGAAATTAACCAGGGTTGTTTAGATAAATTACCCGGAGAAATTTTCGAATTCAATGCGGCCGTAAGTGGCGATTTCCCTAAAGATGCCTATCCTACCGATGAAAAACTCCAGTTAAAGCTGGGTGCACAGGTTATCTTTATCAAAAATGATTCATCGGGGAAAAAGCAGTTTTACAATGGGAAAGCGGCAAAAATTACAGCAATTAGCGAAGATTCGATAAAAGTAACTTTCACGAACAGTAGCAGGGAAATCGAAGTAGAAAAAGAAATCTGGCAAAATGTTAAATATAGCCTGAGCGATGAAGAAAATAAAATTGACGAAACCAGCACCGGATCATTCGCTCAATACCCGTTTAAACTGGCTTGGGCCATTACTGTACACAAAAGCCAGGGATTAACTTTCGATCAGGCGATAGTTGATGTGAGCACTGCATTTACCCACGGACAGGCTTACGTAGCACTGAGCCGTTGCAGAAGCTTGGAAGGACTTATCCTAAAATCGCCTGTAGTTTCCGAAAATATCATTACCGATGCCAAAGTAATCAGTTTTACAAAAGCCGCTCACCAAAATAAACCTACGGCCGATCTGCTGGCCCGTTATACGCAGCAATATGCCTGGGGGCTGATTCATGAGCTGCTGGATTTCTCACTGGTTGCCAAAGATTGGGAAAAACTCGGGCGCTCCAAACTAATCGACAAAGACGAGAAGAATGCCTTTTTATCTATTTACGAACAAGGAAACCAGATTCTTCAGCACGAGATCTTTAAAGTAGCCAGGAATTTTATTGCAAAGGAATTTTCGAAAATAAACACCGATGAAAATCCGGCAAATGAAACTGCTTTTATGGAACGTTTGCAGAAAGCGTCTGATTATTTCGTTCCAAAGCTGGAACAACTCATTACCTTAATGGCAAGAATTGTGGCCATCAACTTTTATAATGATACACACTCGGATAAATTGCTTACGGTATTAAATGATTGTAAAGATGCCCTTGAGATCAAGCTGGCTTTATTTAAAATTTCGTGGACCCCATTTTCAATCAAAGATTATATCAGTACTCTGCACGCAGCAGGCAATAAACAGCCAGAGAAAAAATCGGTTAAACCAAGCATTAAGCCCAAAGAGATTTCCAATCCGCAGGTTTATAAAAACCTGGTCGAATGGCGCAAAACAATCGCGCAGCAGCGTGGCACCCCCGATTATGCCATACTTTCTGACCTAGCATTACTTTCTATTGCCGAAAAAATGCCCAGAACTACCGACCAGCTGGCGGCCCTTAAAAGCGTAGGCATTGGCAATGCAAAAGAACTCGGCCAACAGATTACCCGCATTGTAAACGCCCATTTAGGCACCAGCGAGTTATTTTAAAAAAATTTAGTTCTTCACGCTTTTTTTAATACTTTCGCAACCCCATTTTAGCCGCCAGCCACAGCATATCAAACCATGAGTAAGTTTTTATACGGAATCGATTTTGGAACAACCAATTCGGCACTTTCCATTTATGATGAAGAAAAGAAAGAAATTGTAGATACGATTTCTATCCCTTCATTGATTTATTTTACAGAAGTAAAAAGTCTTGTTGATGGCGAAAGCCATATTGTTGGCGAAAAAGCAATAGATGCCTACCTGAGCGATGGCATGAAAGGCCGTTTTATCAAATCCATCAAACAAATCCTCTCGAGAACTACTTTTACCGAAACCCGTATCCACAATAAAAGATATACAGCATCCGATCTGGTAACGTTAATTCTTAAAGATTTGAAAGCGAAAGCTGATCAGATTATTGGTGAAGATTGCCAAAAAGCCATTATAGGCCGACCGGTTTTCTTTGATGACGACAATACGATGAAAGATACCCTGGCACAAACCAGGTTAAAAAAGGCAGCAGAAAGTGCCGGTTTTACCAATGTCCGTTTTCAATTTGAACCTATCGGTGCAGCCTTTGCCTACGAAAAAACCATCAGTAAGAAAGAACGCGTTTTAGTAGCCGATTTAGGTGGAGGTACAACAGATTTTACCTACCTGATTCTCGATCCGGATAAAGTTGGCAGCAAAGACCGTAAAAACGACATGATTGCATCTGGCGGTATCTACATTGGAGGCGATAGTCTTGATTCTGCATTTATGTGGGATAAAGGCACACCATATTTCGGAAAAAACACCCTATATGAGGCTACACCTGGCAAAGTTTTAAATGTACCTAAATCGCTTTTTGCAAATATTTGCACCTGGGATAAAATGAACTTTTTTAACGGTTTAAAAATTCAGAAAGAGATGGAGGAATATTATTATTACTCAGGAAACGATCCGAAATTTAAAAATCTGATCACCTTGATCGAAAACAACCTGGGTTATTCCCTGTTCAGATCGATAGAGAAAACTAAGATTGAACTTTCTGACCAACTTCATTCTACCTTCGCCTACAGCAATATGGAAATCGAGATTAATGAGAATATTTCGCTCGGGCAGTATAATTCCATCATCGAAAAAGACATTGATAAAATCGATACTTACCTGGATCAGTTTATGGAAACATACAAAATCAACCCTGTTGACATTGATTGTTTGTTTTTAACCGGAGGAACATCGATGGTTTCGGCCGTACAAAATCTGTTTAAAACCAAATTTCCTCACATTCCATTAAACTCTGGCGATAATTTTAAAAGTGTAGCCAAAGGACTAGCCTATAGCGGTTATCTGTTTGAGGATTAATTATACAACCTGTCATTCTGAACGAAGAATCCTAGGACGCTGCAAGAAGAAATGCTGATTTGGATTTGGAGCGCAAGGGTTTGCAAGATGCAGAAACCCTTGTTCCTAAACCAGATTGAGCGGAATAGCCCGCAGCGCAGCGAGGACTATAAGCGAAAGCGAGACTGAAGCTGCCAAGAACCACCGGATGCTCATTTCCTGACTCTATTTCGATCGGTGAGACACCTACCGATAGGATAAGGCTTTATGGTACTTGGAGACAGAAACCATAGCGATGGGGATAAATAGATTTATTATTTGGAGCGCAATGCCTGTACAAAACACTCCCTTTTTTCCCGTTTTTCGCTTTTACGCTTCGCTTCCTCGTACCTCGTTGCTGCAGGGTAACGCTGCAACCGGGGCTAGGTGGCTAATTCATTATTTCATTTTTAGGGTTTGTAAGGTGCAGAAACCCTTGTTCCTAAACCAGATTGAACGGAATAGCCCGCAGCGCAGCGAGGACTATAAGTGAAAGCGGGACTGAAGCTGCCAAGAACCACCGGATGCTCATTTCCTCATTTTAAAACACTAATATTTCGGTCAGCGACGACAGAGGACAAGGGAAACATTTCCTAATGCCTATTGTATTAGATATTACCAGTTGACATGTTCTACCCGCACAAAACTCATTTTCTTTACGTTACTTCACCACCTCATCATCTATTTTTCAATTTCCGACCATTCAAAGAGCGGATTTTCTGATGGCGTTTTAGCCTGTTTCATTAAAGCATAGAGTACTTTAACTGTTTCAGGATTTTTTGCCGCAATATTATTCTTTTCGCTGATATCAGCTTTTAAATTATACAGTTCTAACTTTTCGGCAGTACCTTTTTCTTTAAAACGGATCAATTTCCAATCGCCTTTGGTTAAAGCTTCTTTCAAACCGCTTTCATTAAACTGCCAGTAGAAATATTCATGTTCTTTAACTGCTTTTTTGCCACTTAATAATGGAGAGAACGATAAGCCATCTATATTTTTGGGTGATGTTGTACCCGTAAGATCATCGATCGTTGGCAGTACATCCCAAAATGCCCATGGCGTAGGATTAACCTGCCCCGCCGCAATTTTGCCAGGCGCTCTTACAATCAGTGGTATGCGGATCCCTCCTTCGTACAAATCTCTTTTTACGCCCCTAAATTCGCCACTACTGTTAAAAAATACCGGATCAGCACCACCTTCTTTATGCGGGCCATTATCACTGGTAAAGAAAATGTAGGTATCGTTATCCAAACCTAATTTTTTGATCAACGCTACAATAGTACCTACATCGGCATCAAGCTTATTTACCATTGCCGCAAAAGTAGCATGTGGCTGCGCCTGACTGTTGTAGTTTCCTTTTTTCTCAAAAGGAGTTTCGGGCGGAAATTTACTCGAACCATCTGCATTCTGGAACCTCTTCAATAGTGTTGCAGGTACTTTTAACTCCGCATGTGGAACTGTTAACGGCAGGTATAAAAAGAAAGGCTGATCTTTATTGGCATTAATAAAATCAACAGCTTTATTTACAATCAAGTCTTCAGTATATTTTGTAGTATCAACAGGTACTTCTACTGTTTTACCGCCAACAATTTCGTACAAATGGTTAGTGTAATAATGGTGTGCATGCGATTGATCCAAGTATCCGTAAAAACTATCAAAACCTTTTAAATGTGGCGCACCTTTGCTGTCTTCATCACCTAAACCCCATTTACCAAACATACCTGTTTTATAGCCGTTTCCTTTTAAGCGTTCGGCCAGGGTAGTATCTTGCGCACGTAGCGCAGCAAGGCCATCTTTGGCTTTTGCATTACCTCTTATCCAGGCGTGTCCATGGTATAACCCGTCATCAGCGCACACCTTGAAGGTGCGCAAACGGTATTTCCAGAGTAGAAACGTGTAAACTTAATTCCTTCTTCGGTAAGCTTATCCAGATTTGGCGTAGGGATTTTAGAATTCGGATTAAAGCTGTGTACGTTACCATAACCCAAATCATCGGCCAGTATAAAAATAATATTGGGTTTCTTTTTACCTTGTGCCTTTACAGCAATAAAACTCGCCATTAGCATAGCAAAAGCTATAAATTTGAATGCATTTAGTAAGGAAAAAGATTTCGTAAACGCTTGCTTCATCATGATTATATTTTCGGTAAATATAATTTTTTTCAAATAGACTATAAGTTTACTAGTTTTTTA
Source organism: Pedobacter riviphilus (assembly GCF_014692875.1). Classification (NCBI taxonomy): domain Bacteria; kingdom Pseudomonadati; phylum Bacteroidota; class Sphingobacteriia; order Sphingobacteriales; family Sphingobacteriaceae; genus Pedobacter; species Pedobacter riviphilus. The sequence continues at coordinate 2,916,709 of NZ_CP061171.1, forward strand.
TATTACTCGTGCAAAACCAACGTAGATACCGAATTGTAAATGCTGAAATACAACCACGTAACATATTTAAGAATATTTTTCTTCTTTAGATTAAGATTTTATAATTTAGCAGACGTAAAAATTGGTGCGGCTGATAAAATAGATGCAGTAAGCAAAACTTTACGCGTTAGGCGCGCAAGCAATTAATGTGGTGAGGTCTGGAATACCTGTTCATCTAGAAGAGATGAAATCAAGCTGATGAACATTTCTTTGGCAGACGCACCAATTTTTCATTCAATTTAGGTTAGGCGGCTAAATTGTGATACCGAGATGCCTTTGTGCCGCCTAAAACTCGTACTAAAATTGGTGGTTTGTTCAAAACCCAATAATTCAGCTATTTCATCAACTGTATAATCACTATGAAGCAACAATTCTTCGGCTTCGCGCATAATACGATCTTTGATGAGCACTGTTAGGCTTTTCCCGAGCACACGATCTAAAAATTTATTTAATTTACCTGAACTCATGCCCATGCCTTCTGCATAAAATTGAATGGACCTTTCTTGCTTATAAAATTGTTCTAAAATTGCCCTAAACCTTAATACCTGCTGTAAATCATCTAAAGTTAAAGCAGCAAGATAGCCATCTAAACCAGCTGTAAAACCCAGAAATAACGATAAATATTGTGCTAAAAAGGGCATATCTTTTTTAATATTGATCTCTCTTTTTAGCTGATCGAGTAAACTATAAGTTTTAATTGATTTGTGCGAATCAAGATCCCTGAAAGATAAATTTAAGAAGAGATTCTTAGCCTGAGGATCTAAGTGCTGAAGTAAAAATTCTGCATACAATAAACTGCTAAAACTTAGCCAATAACCTGAAGTAATTTCTCCATCGAGCCTAACCAGGCCTTCTTCCGGAATAAAAAAAATCCTACCTTTTAACAGGGGATAATCGCCAGAATTCATACATAAAAAGCCATTTCCCTCGCGTACAATCAACATACGCATAGGGTATATTGCATGCAATGCATGTTCTCTTTTAAAAAAACCGTTAATTGGCTCTAGCTGTATCATAAAAACTTAAGGATAAACAACAGTAAGATCAAATTTATCAGATTTGGTTACAAGTTGCTAAAATAAATTTATTATAATGATAAAATGCTATCTGCAATACGGGTTAAACATCAAATCGCTAAATCATCATCAATCTTTCAGTTCAAGAATCAACACATTTATTGCAATTGATAATGTTTGGTGCAATTCAAAAGAAACTTTTATCCCCCTTCTTAAATTAAATCCATTTATTAAGCCGTTTTGATAAAATAGAACTTCTTCTCCAATATCGCTCATGATTTTTCCAAAACCCTCATTTTCATTATAATATTCTATTGTACCTTTTGCGCTTGTCACCATTTTTCGACACTTTTGTATTAACTATTTGTTTAGCCCATCAAAAAATTGTGCCAAATAATAATAGACTTACAAATAAAATAGGATACAAGAAACATTCCTTAATAACTATTTTACACAGATAGCACAATTACCTTAATGGCCTCTACACCATTCTGCGTAAATTCAATATCAAACTGAACTATATTATTAGGTTTAATGGGATCGACCACACCGTGGGCAAAAACACTTACTTCTCTCCCTCCATTTGATGGTGTAATACTGCCAACACCTTCTTTTTGGTTATAAAACTTTACTGTACCTAACCTCATCGAATTACTGAATCAGTTTTACATTAACTGCAATAGAACCTTTTTTCCCTTGTTCGATTTCGAACTCTACCCGGTTATTCTGACTTATTTTATCAGTTAAACCTGTAACGTGAACAAAAACTTCTTCCCCGTCTTCTGTTATGATGAAACCAAAACCTTTAGATTCATTATAAAATTTTACTGTTCCCTGCATTTTGATTTAGATTTTAAACCATAAACATACAAAAAACCAAAAAGATTTACTTATTAAATAGATTTCCATACTAAATCGATAGATCAAGCTATAACTAACGATGATTTTAGTGTTGGCATAACCAAAACATATGTAAAAAAGCCAAAGACAGAATTTATAGCTTTCCTATTTTTTATATATGATACACTCAGCATTAATAAATAAATAGGATTTGAATAAAAACATCGATAAAAACAAGCAATATTTTACCAGTATCGAAATTTCGATTGGCATACAATAAGCTGTTAGTCTATATTTATCATTGCATAGTCCAGCAATCCCTAAATTAATAAGGGACTGATGTAAACACCAAAAATGAATTCTGTTTTTTATTCGGATACCGAATTTTGCCGCATCATCAAAATAAACCATTCAAGGAGAAAAATTTCTCCTGAAAAAGTATTTGAAAATTGAACTAACCCTTTTTTCCGCTAAAAATCACAAAGAAAACACTAAAACCACCTAAAAGGAAAACTATTCCAAGAATCAAATTTACTTTATCGCCCATTCCGTAATTTACAGATTAAAATGACAATGACAATAGTCTGACATAAAATAAAACTTAGGGTTGTACGATTTTAAGCTAGATTACTTTTTCATGCAGGTTCTGATGGGTTTGATTTTGTAATGATATAAGCTGATCATTAACCCCGATTTGCAAATTTTAAATCTCTCCGGCCTAAAAGACTCGAGCCCCCGTTCGCATAAATTTTGATACAATACCACTACCTATAAAACTATATCCTATATTTAATAAAAATCCATTAACCAAATAAATGAAAACAACTTTTACCCTACTGTTATCTGCTATTGCATTAGTATTTATATCGGCAACAACACTAAACAAAAACATTTACGAGCATAAGGCTTTCGAATTTTTTCCTAAACATAAAATAGACACACCAGATCAGGACCGCTTTGTAAAAGTTACCCTGGCACAAGGAGAATTTACTGAACCTACCGAAATGACCATCCTCCCTAACCTGGATATTTTGGTAGCACAGCGCAGAGGTGAAGTATTGATTTATAAAAATCAGACTAAAAAAATTAAAGAAGCAGGCAAGCTTGATGTTTATTTTAAAACGAGCACTCCAGGAGTAAATGCAGAAGAAGGTTTGTTGGGCATGGCTGCAGATCCAAAATTTGCGGTTAATAAATATATCTACCTTTTCTACAGTCCGTTTGATAAATCGGTAAACCGACTATCCAGATTTAAGTTAATAAACGATCAGATTGTAAAAGAATCAGAAAAGGTCATTTTAGAATTTTATTCTCAACGCGAAATCTGCTGCCACACCGGTGGCTCTATTGCTTTTGGATCTGATAATTTATTGTATGTTTCAACAGGCGACAACTCTACTCCTTTTGATGCACCTAAACAACAATATGTAAATAAAGGCTATGCCCCGCTCGACAACAGAAAGGGATTTGAACAGTACGATGCCAGGAGATCGGCTGGAAACACCAACGATTTACGGGGCAAAATTTTAAGGATTAAAGTAAACGAAGATGGAACTTACAGCATTCCTGATGGTAACCTTTTTTCTAAAAACGATCCAAAAGCCAGACCAGAAATTTATGTTATGGGGAACAGAAACCCTTATCGTATTTCTGTTGATCAGAAAACTAACTTTTTATACTGGGGCGAGGTTGGGCCTGATGCGAGTAATGATGATGATTTAAGAGGTCCTAGAGGCTACGATGAAGTAAACCAGGCCCGTAAAGCGGGTAATTTTGGTTGGCCCTTATTTATTGGCAATAACTATCCTTATAAAGCTTACGATTATACCAATGGAACAAACGGGAATGCATTTGATCCTGCAAAACCAATTAATAACTCGCCAAACAATACGGGATTGGAACAACTTCCGCCAGCACAACCTGCTTATATCTGGTATCCATATGGCGAATCGAAAGAATTTCCACAGGTTGGTGCAGGTGGCCGCACGGCAATGGCCGGTCCGGTGTATTATGCCACGGCAAATTCAGCATATCCGGCTTATTATAACGGAAAACTGATCATTTATGAATGGGTACGTGGATGGGTTAAAGCAGTTACGATGAATGCGCAGGGCGATTACCTGAGCATGGAGCCCTTTATGTCTAAAGTCTCTTTAGCAGCACCTATTGATATGGAATTGGGGCCTGATGGGAAATTATACATCCTCGAGTATGGCAAAGGATGGTTTACCAAAAATCCTGATGCTGCAATTACCAGAATCGATTACCTGAAAGGCAACCGCCCACCTTTAGTTGTAAGCCTGAACATTGCAAAAACCAGTGGTTTGCTCCCTTATAAAATGACGGCAACTGTTACCGCTAAAGATCCTGATGGTGATCCTTTAACTTATGTATGGAACTTAGGAAAAGGAATAACCAAAGTAACCACTACGCCAACCCTTCAGTATACTTATACTAAAACAGGCGAATATCCGGTAAGCGTTACCGTAATAGATAATAGTAAAGCCTCGGCAAAGAGCCAGGTAATACCGGTTTTTGCAGGTAACGAATACCCAATTGTAAATATTGACTTAGCTGGAAATAAGAGTTTTTACTTCCCTAATAAACCGGTTGATTATAAAGTTTTAGTAAGCGATAAAGGTGCTAAAGTGAATAACAATCGTATATACATTTCAAATACTTATACCGAAGGAACCGATTTAGCTGGCGCACAATTAGGGCACCAACAGGCCGCACAAACTATGATTGGCAAAGTACTAATGCTAAAATCTGATTGTAGTACCTGCCACAAAGAATCGGCTGTTTCTATCGGGCCAGCCTTTGAAAAAATTGCAGCAAAATATAAGAACGATAGTAAAGCGGTTGATTATCTGGCTTCAAAAGTGATTGGCGGTAGCCACGGCGTATGGGGAGAAGTACCAATGCCTGCACATAGCACTATGAAAGAAGCTGAAGTGAAAAAAATTACGGAGTGGATTATGACTTTGGGTAATAAGGAAGCTGTTAAAGCATCGCTCCCAACTTCTGGCAAAATTGTTCCGTCAGCAGCTACTGATAAAAAGAAATCGGTACTAACCCTGAAAGCAACTTATACGGATGCAGGTGCTGTGGGTTTAAAACCTTTAACCACTACAAATGTCATCAATCTTAAAAGCAGTATCATTGATGCCGATGATATTAAAGATTTTGGAGGTTTTCAGCGAAAAGATGTTTTTGGAGGTGAAAAACTTGTCTTAACTAAGGATAATGGCTGGTTAGCCATTAAAAATATCGATTTAACTGGCATTTCGGGCTTTGGTTTTTCTTTCTTAAACCTTGATCAAGGTGCTGATGGAGAAATTGAAATCCGGTTGGATGATAGTAAAGGCATTATGATCGGAAAATCTACTTTTAGAAAAAGTATCCCGATCAATATGCTTTCGGATGGAAAATTTCATTCTATTTATTTTATATTCAAAGAATTAACAACGAATGACAAAAAGAATAGGCCAATTATCCAATCGATAACAGTAGAGCCGAAATAGGTCTATAAATAAAATTATTTTGATGCTGCGTCATTCCCGCGAAGGCGGGAATCTTAATGCAAATAGAAAATACCACTAAAGCATTAAGATTCCCAATCAAGTTGGGAATGACGCATCTACAAAGTATTACTATCCAATTAAGCACTTCGGGTTTTTTATTGTAAAAAAATGCCGATTAATACCCTTCATTAAATCAGCAATAATATCTTTGCAGCAAATCCCGATGATTTACATGCAAAACATTAAAAACATTATTTTCGATTACGGAAACGTAATATTTGATATCGATTTCAGAATTGCTCAGGCTTCTTTTCAAAAATTGGGTATTACCGATATTGAAAATTTCTTTGCCCACAAAGCACACAATAAACTATTTGATGATTTTGAAACAGGTGCAATTTCTCCTGCCGAGTTTAGAGCAGGAATTAGAAAAGCTGCAGGAAAGCCAGAATTAACCGACCAGCAGATTGATGATGCATGGAACAGCCTTTTAATTGGAACCATACAGCAAAACCACGATTTATTGCTTGAAGTAAAAGAAAAATACCGTACTTTTTTGTTAAGCAACAACAACGAAATCCACTACGACTGGATCATCAATTACCTGCAAGCAACCTTCCAGATCAATAATTACGATGATTATTTTGAGAAAGCTTATTTCTCCCAGCACATGAAACTGCGTAAACCCAATACCAATATTTTTGAACAGGTATTAAAGGAAAATAATCTCGATCCGGCCGAAACCTTATTTATAGACGACAGCCCTCAACATATTGAAGGCGCCAAAAAAGTAGGATTAAATGCATTATTAATGACCGAAAAACCGGCACAACTGGGCGCCTTTTTAAAAGCGAACGGAATTTTGTAAATTAGTATATGTCGGAAAAAAAGTTTAAGTCGCTAAAAGAGTTCTACCCTTTTTACTTATCAGAACATAGCAATACCACATCGCGTATTTTACATTTTATCGGTACCGGATTGGTTTGCCTGGCTTTCTTTACCGGCTTTCTTTTTCACAATTGGCATTTCTTTCTGGCCATACCCGTATTGGGATATGGTTTTGCATGGGTTGGGCATTTCTTTTTCGAGAAAAACAAGCCTGCTACTTTTCAATATCCAGGTTATAGTTTAGCTAGTGATTTTATCCTTTTTTACGACCTGTTAACGGGAAAACAATCTTTTGTAGTGAAGAAATAGTTTTCAGTAGTTTAAAAAACTACCTTTCAACATAAACTCGATTGAAGCGGCATCCCCCAATCCTTCATTGGGGATATAGCGCAAAGCGAGGTTGCATGTTCCGAAGGACTACTGCATGTTCATTTCCAAAAAAATAATGATAATTATAAGATATGAAAGATGCTGATCCCGATGCAAAATCGGGACAGTATGACGATGCGTAAACAAAAACAGTTGGCAATTTTCAATTGGCAGTATCAATTACCGCCCAAAACTGAAAACGACCAACTGTGAACTGAAAACTGAACTACAGTTTCCTTCTTTTTAATTCTCTTTCAATCAAACCTAACTCACGGCCTGTTTGTCCGGCCACCGAAGTATTTTCTTGTGCTCTTCTGAATAAATAAGGCATTACCGCTTTAATTGGCCCGTAAGGAACATATTTTGCCACATTATAATTAGAATCAGCAAGATTAAAGCTTAAGTTATCACTCATCCCCAACAACTGGGCAAAATATACATGAGGATGATTATGCGTTATATTTTTTTCCTCCAAAAGGTAAGTTAATAAGCGGCTGCTATCTTCATTGTGCGTTCCGGCAACAATGGCAATGTCTTCAATATGATCAACACAATAACGTAAAGATTCATTGTAATCGCGGTCTGAAGCTGCCTTATCTGGCTGAATTGGCGAAGGATATCCCATTTCTGCTGCACGTTTACGTTCTTTTTCCATATAGGCACCCCGAACCATTTTCACGCCCAGAATAAAACCATCAGCTTTGGCAATCAAATGGTCGGCTTTCATATCGGCTAACTTATCATGACGGTACATTTGGTAAGTATTGTAAACAATAATCCGTTCACGGTTAAATTTACGCATCATCGCTAAGGCCAATTCGTCGATTGTATCCTGAATCCAGGTTTCCTCAGCATCGATCATAATTGGTACGCCTTTATCGAAAGCTGTTTGGCAAATCATTTCGCAACGTTGTTTTACCTTCTCATACTCAGCCACTTCACTGGCATTTAGGGTTTCTTTAGCATCTAGTTTTTGCAATAAGGCAAAACGGCCAATTCCGGTAATTTTGAAAACCGTAATCGGAATTTTAACATCACCATCAGCACGGATAATGGTACGGATAATTTCGGCACAGGTTTCGTCAAAAACCTGCTCTTCTTCTTCTCCTTCTACCGAATAATCTAAAATGGTGCCTACACCACCTTTATGTAGTTGTTCAATGGCCTTATCACATTCGGCAATGGTTTCGCCACCGCAAAACTGCTGAAAAATAGTTGCTTTAATAGCGCCCTGGATCGGCAAACCGATATTTAAAAAGAAGTTTGTAATGGCCGGACCAACTTTAGTAAGAAAATTACTTCCGATCATTTTAAAAAGCCAGTATGCTTTTTTTAGTTCGTGGTTAGATTTTTGACGGAAAGCTATTTCCGTGTTGTCGAAATTTGGTTGTTTGTTGGGGGATAAGTCCATTTTTACTTTAATAATAAGTCAGATTGGTGCAAAATTATAAAAAGCATTGGTTGTTAAAACTAAAAACCTCTAAATAATCGTATTTTTGCAGAAAATGATACAATTCAAATTAGAGGGCGAATTTATTCCATTAATCCAACTGCTAAAAGCAAGTGGATTGGTTGGCAGTGGCGGTGATGCCCAAACCGTTGTTGAGGATGGTTTAGTAAAAACTAACGGTGAGGTCGAATTCCGCAAACGCTATAAGGTTAGAGTTGGAGATATTATTACTTTTGGCGAAAATAAAATAGAAATTATTTAATGGAACCACTAACCAGCGCAGGCCACACCCTTTATTTCGAAAGCAGTTTAACAGCACTAAAAACACTTTTAGAAAGCAATAAATACAGCAAAGTTTTTGTACTAGCTGATGAGCATACCAGCGAGATCTGCTTACCGCTATTCCAGTCACTTTTAGATGATTTTTCGGAATTTGATCTGATCGAAACTTCAGCAGGAGAAGAAAATAAAAATATTGATTTTTGTATCGGTATCTGGAAAACCCTTTTGGATTTTGAAGCCGACCGCAAAAGTTTGATGATTAATTTAGGTGGTGGCGTGATTACCGATATGGGTGGATTTATTGCTTCAACTTATAAAAGAGGTATAGATTTTATCAATATACCCACTACCCTTTTATCGCAGGTGGATGCTTCGGTAGGTGGCAAAACAGGGATCGATATCGACAATGTAAAAAACATGGTAGGTACCTTTACCTTGCCACAAATGGTTTTTATCGAAACTGCATTCTTAAAAACATTACCACAGCGCGAGCTGTTATCGGGCTTTGCCGAAATGATTAAACATGGCTTGATTTATGATAAGCCATATTACGAAAAATTAAAAGAAAGTAATTACTTAACCCCTTCGGCAGAAGATATTTATCGGTCTGTAGAAATTAAAAACGAGGTGGTTACTATCGATCCGCATGAAAAAAACCTGCGTAAGATTTTAAACTTCGGGCACACTATTGGGCATGCCATAGAAGGTTATTCTTTAGCGAATGACGAGAATCCTTTAACACATGGCGAAGCCATTGCCATCGGATTTGTTTGTGAGGCAGCTTTATCAATCAAAAACAGCACGCTAACGAAAGCGGAACTGAATGATATTAGCGGATATATCTTATCGTTATATCCTAAATACCAGATTAAAAAAGAAAGCTTCGATACCCTTTTAGAATTGATGCAGAGCGACAAAAAGAATGAAGATGGAAACATCCTCTTTTCGCTTTTAGAAAGCACAGGTAAATGCACGTTTAACTGCCGTGTAAGTACAGCTGATATTTTAAGCAGTTTAGATTATTATAACAGTTTATAAAATGAATTTTACCGGAAGTGATATTTCTGTTATCGGGCTATTTGGTTTCGTAATCGTTTTAACCTTGGTTGAAATGTATTTCAGCTATGCGCACGACAGAAAATTATATACCAAACGCGATACCTGGACGAACATTTACCTGATGACGGCCGCTATTGTGATTAATTTAGCAACAAAAACAGGTACTTTTTTTCTACTGCAATACTGTTATCAATTCCGTTTGTTCCAAATCCATAACATTTGGATTTACTGGTTTGTTTTGATTTTAGCGCAAGATTTCCTATATTGGTTTTTGCATACAGTTGGCCATTACGTACGCTTTTTCTGGGCGATGCACGTTACGCATCACTCGTCTGAACATTTCAACTTAACCACCGGGTTCCGTTCAACCGTTTTCGAGCCATTGTACCGTGTTTTCTTTTATTTGCCCCTGGCTTTTATGGGTTTCACCGCTGTTGATATCCTTTTTGCTTACCTGGTGACCCAAATTTATGGCAACCTGGTTCACACACAGTACAACATTAAGCTTCCCAAATGGTACGGGTATATTTTCGTAACGCCATCACACCATCGCGTGCACCATGCCAGTAATGTACGTTACTTAGATAAAAACATGGGTATGGTTTTAATTCTTTGGGACAGATGGTTCGGCACTTTTCAAGAAGAGTTACCAGAAGATGTGGTTAAATACGGTTTAACTACTCAGCCTGAAGATACTGGTGCGGTTAATATTATTTTCCACGAGTTTATTGCATTGAGTGCTGATGTTAAAAAAGCGCCAACTTTTATGGATAAAGTGAAATACATTTTTAATCCGCCTGGATGGAGCCATGATGGAAGCACCAAAATTGCTAAAATTATGCAACAGGAATTACGTGAGGAGGAACAGAAAAGATACGAAGCACTGCAACAGGACAAAGTAAAAGGGCTTAATGATCGAGGAGAATTAAGTTCTACAGGATAAAAATAATCTAAAGGTCTGTGTCTCCACAGACCTTTTTTGTTAATATTTCATTTACTTTTTTAGCCACAGATGCACGCAGATAAACAATGAAGAATTTTAGTATTCGAAAAATCTGTCATTCCCAGCGCAGCGAAGAATCGATAACTGTGGTGAACAGGTGTTTCATCGTTTGCATGTACTTCATTACGCTTTTATTGATAGTACTCAATTAGTACAGTCGTCATTCCCGCGCAGGTGGGAATCTTAATACTTTTGCATTAAGATTCCCAATCAAGTTGGAAATGACGATCTCGCGCTTCTGATCATGTCTAATCAATTTTCTAACCCTAACCATATAAAAATCCGTTTTTAAGCCATTTCAAGAAGCAAAAAGACCTATCAATAAACTAGTCCATTTTTAACAAAATTAAATTTTATTAAAAATATTTTCAATTTCCTATTGACAAATTAAATTTTGTTACTACATTTGGCTCAACAAAAAAAGAAATGCAAATTACAAACACATATTACTTTGGTTACTTTTACTATTTTAGTGAGAGCCGGGGCTAATATGCAAAAAGATATATAACAATATTAAAATGTATAAAAAAGTCCCGGCAAACAGCCGGGACTTTTTTGTTTTAACGCAAAAATGGAAACGACAAAACGAGTAGCAATTCAGGGTATTAAAGCATCTTTCCACGAGGAGGCCGCCTACAAATTCTTTGGTAAAGACATTGAAACGGTTGAGTGTAATTCTTTTAAAGAAACCTGCGACAAACTAGAGCAAAACGATGCCGATTTCGTAGTAATGGCTATCGAAAACTCTATCGCCGGCAGTTTATTACCAAACTATACACTGATCAGAGATTTTGGTTTTTCGGTTGTGGGAGAGGTTTACTTACCTATCCAATTGCACTTAATGGCATTACCAGGTGTAAAGTTTGAGGATATTAAAGTGGTTACTTCGCACCCTATTGCCATCCGCCAGTGTATCGATTTCTTTTACGATTATCCGCACATTAAAATTGTAGAGAGCAACGATACTGCTGCCTGTGCAAAAAGGATCCAGGAAGAGCAATTAACCGATACCATGGCCATTGCAAACAGTTTAGCTGCAGAACTTTACAGTTTGAATATCTTAGAACGCCGGGTAGAATCGAACAAGAAAAACTATACCCGTTTTCTGATTCTTAAAAAAGATAAAACAGACGAAGGAAAGAAGATAAACAAAGCATCGATCTGTTTCCAGGTTGGCCACAAGGCAGGCTCACTGGCAACGGTGTTAAATATTTTCGCAGAACAGGATGTAAGCTTAACAAAAATACAATCTATGCCTGTTTTAGGTAAAAGAAACGAGTATTACTTTTACGTCGATTTAGAATGGCCAAGTACCGAAAAATATGATAAGGCCATTAGAAAGGCATTAAAATATACGTCGAACTTTAACATCCTGGGCGAGTACCAGAAGAACGATAAAGTATAAACAGCTAGCCGTAAACAATTTTCAGTTGACAATTCAATATAACAATTAAACAATATAAAATATAACCCGGACTTCCGACTGTGGACTAAGGACTTTAAACAACCCCATCATCATGAAACTTAATTTAAACATTCAACCTCTAAACACCTGGTTAAACGTAAACAACGAGCCATTAATCATTTCTGGCCCTTGTAGCGCTGAAACTGAAGAGCAATTATTAACTACAGCGCACTTATTGGCTGCTACCGGTAAAGTATCGGTATTGAGAGCTGGTATCTGGAAACCACGTACCCGTCCGGGAGAATTTGAAGGTATCGGAAGTATCGGTCTAGAGTGGTTAAAACGTGCTAAAGCAGAAACAGGTTTACCAACGGCGGTAGAGGTTGCAAATGCAAAACACGTTGAAGAAGCTTTAGCAGCTGGTGTAGATATCCTTTGGATTGGTGCACGTTCTACTGTAAATCCTTTCACCGTTCAGGAAATTGCTGATGCTTTAAAAGGCCATGATGTTCCGGTATTGATCAAAAACCCGGTTAACCCCGATTTACAGTTATGGATTGGTGCAATTGAGCGTATCAATGGTGCAGGAATTACCAAAATCGGTGCTATTCATCGCGGTTTCTCTTCATTCGAGAAAAGTTCATTCCGTAACGAGCCAATGTGGGAACTTGCTATCCAATTAAAAACGCTTTGCCCTGAATTACCGATCATTAACGATCCAAGTCACATTTGCGGTAACCGCGAGTTAATCCCATACATTTCTCAAAAAGCATTAGATTTAGATATGCAGGGTTTAATGATCGAATCTCACGTAGATCCTTCAGTTGCCTGGACAGATGCTAAACAACAAGTTACACCAGCTGCTTTAGCTGAATTGGTTGACCGTTTAACTGTTCGTGAACCAGAGGTTGCAAACGAAGCTTCTGCTGATAAATTAGCCGAATTACGTAAGTCAATCGATAAAATTGACGATATCCTATTGCAGAAATTAGGCGAACGTATGTCTATCGTAGCAAAAATTGGTGAGTTTAAACGCGATAACCAGGTAACTATTTTACAGGTTAACCGTTGGGATGCCATTATTCAAAAAGGCCAGGCTTTTGCAAAAGCTTTAAAATTAGATTTAAACTTTACCGAAAAATTCTTAGAATTGGTACACGGTGAGTCGATCCGTAAGCAAACTGAAATTATGAATGCTGGTAAAGCTGAGCAAGGTATTGCTGCAGAGCAACATACTGAAGTTAAAGCATAATAAAGGTGGAGGGTTGAAGGTTGAAGATGGAGGGTAAAACCAAAGCTGAAAACCAAATGCCAGGAATCTAGCATTGCTGTCATCCTGAGCCTGTCGAAGGACTTATAATTATTTCGACAACTCAACATGATATTAAAACAAATATAATGTGGTGTCAGATGGAAACATCTGACACTTACATTTGAGCATAAAACAGAATAAAATGTCGAAAAACGCCTTAGTTTCTTTTAAAGGAACCAAGAATATTAATACGGAAATCCAATTAACAGGCTCGAAAAGCGAATGCAACAGAGCTTTAATTATTAGCGCTTTAAGCAAGAAACTGGTTAAAGTTGAAAACCTTTCCAATGCTGCCGATACGGTAACTTTAAATGGCATCCTTAATCATCTTGAAGAAGAATTAGAAGTAGAAATCCAGGAATCAAAAACAGTTGATGTTGGCCCTGCAGGAACCGCTATGCGTTTCTTATCGGCTTATCTTTCGGCTAAAAACGGCAATTTCTTACTTACCGGGACCGAACGCATGAAACAGCGCCCCATTGGTATTTTGGCAGAGGCTTTAAAAACCATCGGCGCTGATATTTCTTATGCAGAAGCTGAAGGTTTCCCACCATTGAACATTGTTGGCCCTTTAAACCAAAAAACTGCTGAAGTTAAAATTAAAGGCGATATCAGCAGTCAATATATTTCGGCCTTGCTGATGATTGCCCCTATCCTACCTCAGGGTTTAACTTTAGAAATTGAAGGTGAGCTTACCTCTAAACCATATGTAGATATGACTTTAGATATGTTGGCTGAAGTTGGCATTGCGCATTCTTGGAACGGAAATTCAATTTCTATTAAACCACAGGCTTTTAAACCAGGCAATTTGGTTGTAGAGCCCGATTGGAGTGCAGCATCGTACTGGTATAGCATTGCAGCATTAGCTGATGAAGCAGAAATTAGTTTACCTGCATTAAAAGAAAAAAGTTTGCAGGGCGATAGCCAGATCAAAAATATCATGAAGATTTTTGGTATTGCTACCAGCAAAACCGATAATGGAATTGCCATTAGCAATTTAGGGCTCACTTTAGATACAAAAGAAGTTCTAGACTTAAAAACCTGTCCGGATTTAGCACAAACTATTGTAGTTATTGCAGCAGCTTTGGGCAAAAACATGGCCTTTACAGGCTTAGAAACCTTAAAAATCAAAGAAACAGACCGTATTGCAGCCCTTCAGAACGAATTGGCGAAAATAGGTGTTACTTTTACAGAAGATAATCTGGTTTATACTTTAAACACAGACAACCTTCACTTTCCCGATAAAGTTACTTTTGCAACCTACGAGGACCACCGTATGGCAATGGCTTTTGCTCCTCTTGCCCTTTTGATCAACGAAGTTGAAATTGAAGAAATGCAGGTAGTAGAAAAATCTTATCCTTATTATTGGGAAGATTTGAAAAAAGCGGGATTTGATGTTAATATCAAGTAGCAAGAAGGAAGTATCAAAAACCAAGTATTAAGATTGGGTGTTAAAATCCAATCAAGAATTTAATCAATCTATAATTCAATCAAAAATAATGGCAGGCAACTCATTCGGACAACTATTTCGCATCACAACCTTTGGCGAATCTCATGGCGTAGCCATTGGGGTAATTATTGATGGCTGTCCGGCGCAATTAGATATCGATATGGATTTTATCCAATCAGAACTTGACAAACGTAAACCAGGTCAATCCAAAATCACCACTCAAAGAAAAGAAAGCGATACCGTTCAGATTTTATCGGGTGTATTTGAAGGGAAAAGTACCGGTACGCCAATTGCACTTTTAATTCCTAACGAAGATCAACGGTCAAAAGATTACGGTCATAATGTAGATGTTTACCGCCCCAGCCATGCCGATTATGTTTACGATGCAAAATATGGCATCCGCGATCACCGCGGTGGCGGCCGTTCTTCTGCCCGCGAAACTGCTGCCCGTGTAGCTGCAGGAGCCATTGCAAAACTATTTTTAAAGCAACAGGGCATAGAAATTTTCGCACACGTAACTTCAGTAGGCACAATAGAAGCGCCTAATTTAGAAAGCAATGATTTATCTGATTTATTGCAAATTAGAGAAGAAAATATTGTGCGTTGTGCTGATCCTGCAACTGCACACGAAATGATTGAATTTATTGATTCGGTTCGTAAAGATGGCGATACCGTTGGCGGAAAAATAGGCTGTATAGTAAAAGGCTGCCCTGCCGGCTTAGGCGAACCTGTTTTTGATAAATTGCATGCCGATTTAGGCAAAGCCATGCTCAGCATTAATGCCGTTCATGGTTTCGAATACGGCTCTGGTTTTGCCGGAAGCGAATTAAGAGGATCACAGCACAATGATATCCCTCAGCCAAAAGCTGCTGATTCGAAAGTTTTTAAAACCACAACCAATTATGCTGGAGGTATTTTAGGTGGCATTTCTAACGGAATGGACATTACCTTTAAAGTGGCATTTAAACCTGTAGCAACCATTATGCATAACCAACAAACCATAAATGCAGCTGGCGAAGCTTCGGAAATTAAAGGTAAAGGCCGCCATGATCCTTGTGTGGTACCCAGAGCTGTAGTAATTGTTGAAGCCATGGCAGCACTCGTTTTAGCCGATCAATTTTTAAGAAACAAAGCAAGCATTATTTAATTTTTGTTAATGAGAACCATCACCTTCTTATTGCTATTAATCAGCATGAATAGCTTTGCACAAAGTTATGCTGAACAGATCTCAAAACATCGTGAAACCTATAAACAGGATTTCATTAAAGATGGGCGGTCACCGCTCAAGAAAAACGACCTGCAAAACCTTCACTTTTATGATGCAGACAGTGCGTATAAAATTTTGGCTGACGTAGAAATACTGAAGAATGAAAAGGTTTTCAAAATGCCTACTTTTAACGGCTCTAGTAGCGATTATTATAAATATGCACATGTAAATTTCGTTCTGAATGACAAAAAAATTCAGATGACTTTATATAAAAGTGTTTCTTTATCAACCAACCCAGTTTATAAAGACCACCTCTTTCTGCCTTTTACTGATGAAACCAATAATAAGGAAACTTATGGAGGAGGCAGGTATATCGATCTAGATGCAAAAGAAATCATAGATAATCACATCGAAATCGATTTTAATAAAGCCTACAATCCTTATTGTGCCTATAGCGACGGATACCGTTGCCCTGTACCACCAGAAGAAAACGACCTACAATTGGCCATAAAAGCTGGCGAGAAATTATACACTGGCGAAAAGAAACATCAAAAATAAATTTAACTTTGCGTTATTGATAGAACTTTAGCTAGACTGTATTATAACCTATATTTTAGCGTAACTTTAACCAAAAATACCTGTTCTATAAATAAATTATATATCCTATATCTAAATGACGTACAGCTGCTTAATTGTTGATGATAATGAAATTGAAAGAGATGCAATAGAAATGCATCTTAAAAAAATCCCATCATTAAATATTATTGCTGTTTGTAGTAATGGTATAGAAGCTTCCCAAATTTTATCAACCACTTCTGTGGACATTGTTTATTCTGATATTGATATGCCGGAGCTTTCAGGTATGGATTTACTAAAGAGCCTAAAAAAGCAACCGTTATTTATTTTTATCACGTCATTTAGCGAATACGCGGCAGAAAGCTTTAACCTGGATGCCCTGGATTTTATTGTTAAGCCCGCAACATTCGAGCGCATATTAAAAGCTACCAATAAAGCAATCGAATATATTGAATTGAGGAAACAAGTAAATAAACTTCCAGCTGAAAATTTAAACGACTACGATAAAAAAGACGATGATTATTTCTTTTTTAGGGAAACAAAAGGCATAACCAAGCTGAAATATAATGATGTAATTTATATTGAAAGTATGGGCGATTTTTCAAAGCTGTTTACCAGTATCGACAAACATGTTATTTTGGTAAGCCTAAAAAATCTAGAAAAACAACTGCCTTCGAAAATTTTCTCAAGGGTACACAAACAGTACATCATTAATATCAACCACATTGCAACCTTAACCAATCATGAGGTTCATTTAGATCATAACTTTCTGGTTCCGATAAGTGCCACTAACAGGCAGGAATTATTGGAAAAATCAATTGACAAGAAAATTCTGTCTAGATTTTTAAAATAAGTTATTTCTGCAAGATTATTTTAAAATAACTTCCACCTTCAGGATTAATATCAGCGCTAATTTTACCATCCATCATGCTAATAAAGGTTCTGCAGAGCAATAAACCTAAACCAGTACCTTTTTCTTTATTTGTACCCAAGGTGCTCATCCCCGCACCTAAATAACCTGGCTTATTAAAATGTTCCACCTGTACAGGGGTTAAACCGATGCCTGTATCCGAAACTTTAATTTCTAACGCATTTCCAACAGGACGAGCACTAGCTGTGATGGTACCACCATTTGGCGTAAATTTAATTGCATTACTGATGATATTGCGAATAACCAGTATGAACATGTTCGAATCTGCTTTACAAAATGTTTTGGCTGGCACTAAATTCTGAATAGCCAAATGCTTTTGATTAGCGTTATCGTGCAAAGAAAGAATAACGTCATTAATCAGGTCATGAACGTCCAATGATTCTAAATACGGGTTAAAACCCTGCATCTGGCTGGCTGCCCAATTGAGAAGGTTCTCCATCATTGTGGAGGTATAAGTGAGGTTATTTTTTAGTGACGCAGCGTATCTGTTTAACTTATCCTGCTCGATATTTCCACCTTCTAACAACTGCATAAAGGAAATTAATGAATTAACAGGTGTACGCATATCATGGCTTACTACACTAAAAATGCGGTCTTTAACTTTACTTAACTGCTCTAATTCTCGTTTTTGCGTATTGATAATCTTATTCAGCCTTGTTGTTTTGCGCTGGTTAAAAAATATAACAACGGCAATAATCAGAATAAGTGTTGTGGCTATGGTAAGGAATAATTTAACACGTTCATCAAATTTAATCTGCTGTACCTGTTTACTAATCTGTTTATCCTTTAGTCCGGCTGCTAGCTGTGCCGCAAATTTAGCATTAGCAAATTTGCTATCCTGGGCCAAACGCTGGATATCGAGATCAGCTTTTGCTTTTTGAAAAGTTAGCAGACCCAACGCTTTTTCTTTATCACTCAATACTAATTGTTGCCTCTTTAGTGCAAGTTCCTGTTCTCGTCTTTTTAACTCCCCTTCTGTCAGTTTTTGCTTCAATAAATAGTTGCGCTCTTTAATGCCAAAATCGAGCTGCATTTGCCTTCTGGTAATTTCTTTTTCCTTTTCCTGGTCGAAAATTTTATCTCTAACAGCAATATACTGCCTGTAATAGGCTAAAGATTTGTTATAATCTTTTTGTTTTTCATATACGGCACTTAGTCCTAGAGTAGATTGTTTTTCAATATCCAGTAGTCTGTTATCTTCTGCAATTTTTAAGCTATTATTGAGTAATATGATTGCATTTTCAAAATCATTTTCTTTTTGGTAAAAGTTTCCCAAAGCATATAAACTTGATGCATAAGCTTCTTTATCTTCTCCTGTTTTATTTAACTCAACCGATTTTTGATACGATTTTAACGCCGCATCCTTTTGCCCTATTGAAGCGTACAAATCGGCCAGATCCCGTTTAACGGTAGCTATTAAGCCCATATCTCCAATAGCTTCTGATACCTTCA
Source organism: Pedobacter riviphilus (assembly GCF_014692875.1). NCBI lineage: Bacteria > Pseudomonadati > Bacteroidota > Sphingobacteriia > Sphingobacteriales > Sphingobacteriaceae > Pedobacter > Pedobacter riviphilus. The sequence continues at coordinate 2,935,512 of NZ_CP061171.1, forward strand.
ACGATTTGTTGTAATATGCCAAGGCCAGTTTTATTTTCTGGCTGGGCATTACATTCATCTCCTTTAATTCACGTTCAGAAGCTTCAAAATAATTGGTTCCGATCAGGCCATAAACAACCGCTACACCTCTAGTATTTTCGCCATCTTTAGCAAATACTTTTAGCGCCATGTTCATGTAAACCAATGCCTGACTCTGATTTCCCAAACTTTGGTAAATAGTAGAGATATTGGTATAACAACTGGCCATATCGGTTTCATTGCCCATTTTTTCGTAGATAGCTATGGCCTTTTGATTAACTTCCAGTGATTTAACATAATCAGGAATGCTGCTATATAAAGCGCCCAGGTTGAGGTAAGTACCCGCTACCATATCCAAATTTCCTACTGAAGAAAACTCATTAACGGCATAATTATAGTTTTCTTCTGCTTTTTGATAATCAGACCTTCCATGATACATTAAACCCCTCCGGTAATAAGCCATGGCAGAGAATTTTTTCAGATTTTTCTCATGCGAAAGCTGAATGGTTTTATCCACATATTCTTCTGCTTTCTCTACATTTTTCATCCGCATGTATTGGCGGTAAACCTCCGTCAATATTTTGATCTTAGTAGAATCTAATTTTAGATTCTTTAAATTTAAACTTAAAAGGCTATCCAGTTTTTTCTGCGGTGCACCCACCTGACCAAAGCTGGCTGTGCACAAAAATGAAAAAAAGAGGAACAGCATGCCTTTTTTAAAAAAACATGTTTTACTAACTAACTGAGCATTTACAAGATAGCGCTTCATTTTCAGATCAAACTAATAACTTGTTTTTATCGGAAAACACGAAAAATCTTGAAAACTACAGCGTTTTAAATCCGGGATGAGATAAAACATTCTGAAATAACAAAATAGTGTTTGATTTATAAAAGTAAATAAAAAACTGATCAATAGGTAACGAGTTTTTTACCTTTTCATCAAAATCTCAAATCATTTAAGCATAAACAAAATAAGAAACTGATTGTAAACCTTTTAAATTATTCAGATCATTAAATTTTATACCCTAGTTATTACTTTATTAAAAAAGTGAAGGATATTTTACTGGGTTTGCATCATGCATCATCTGGTAAATGGTTTCGATTACATCATCAACTGATGGTTTACTGAAATAATCACCATCCGATCCAAATGGCGGACGATGCGCTTTAGCCGATAATGTTTTCGGCTGACCATCTAAATGGAAATAACCTTTTTGTTCTTCCAGTACCTTTTGCAGTATATATGCAGATGCACCTCCTGGAACATCTTCATCTACAACCAATAATTTACTTGTTTTGGCAAGAGAATTTACACAAACCTGGGTAGTATCAAAAGGTAAAAGCGTTTGCGGATCTATAATTTCTACAGAAATACCCAACAAGCTCAATTCTTCTGCTGCCTCCTGAACAATTCTTAAAGAAGAACCATAGGATATTACTGTAATATCGGTTCCTTCTTCTAAAACCTCTGCTTTGCCTAATGGAACAGTAAAATCGCCAACATTACTAGGTAGTTTTTCTTTAAGCCTGTAACCGTTTAAACACTCAATTACTATTGCAGGTTCATCAGCCCTAAAGAGGGTGTTGTACATTCCGGCAGCTTGGGTCATATTTCTTGGTACGCATAAATGCATTCCTCTTAAAGAACCTAAAATCATGCTGATTGGTGAGCCTGAATGCCAGATTCCTTCCAATCGATGACCACGGGTACGTACAATAACCGGTGCTTTTTGAATCCCTTTGGTGCGATAGGAAAGCGATGCTAAATCGTCGCTAAGAACATTCAATGCAAAAATTAAATAATCAAGATATTGTATTTCGGCAATCGGCTTTAAGCCCCTCATGGCTAAGCCTATACCCTGCCCCATAATGGTCATTTCTCTAATTCCGGTATCGGTAATTCTCAATTCACCATATTTGGCCTGCAAACCTGCAAAACCCTGATTTACATCACCAATATTTCCTAAATCTTCTCCAAAAGCAACTAAACGTGGATCGCGCGCAAAGTTTTCGTTAAAACAGGCATTAAGTACTTCCCTACCGTCAACCATTTTCGATTGCTCATCATATGCTGCATTAACCACAGCAATCATATCCGGGCTTTCTTTACCGTCTGTGTGTAGTTTAGAGTTGTAACGGTCGTAATTAAACTTATCTTGTTGTTTATACCATGTTAACAGCTCATTGCGCTCCGGAGAGCTAAAACCAGCCGATAAACGTATCGCTTTTCGTGCAGCAGTATATACTTCCCGACGTTGTGCATCTGCAGTTGAAGCCAAATTTGCAGCAATTTTAGCCAGTTCAGGTTGATGTTTAGCTATACCACTAATTAAATCAACAACTTGTTTTTGTTCTGGTTTAATACTATCCAGAAACTCATTCCAGGCTTCTTTTTGTGCATTACGTACATAAACCTTTGCATCTTTTTCAACCGCTGCAATTTCTTCTTCGGTTGCTACCGCCGAATCGAGCATCCAGGCCCGCATTTTCAGGATACAATCATGCTCATTTTCCCAAGCCAAACGGTCTTTTGATTTGTACCTTTCGTGCGAACCAGAGGTGGAGTGCCCCTGGGGCTGAGTAAGTTCGGTAACGTGAATTAAAACAGGCACATGTTCTTCTCTACAAACATTTATTGCTTTTTCGTACACCTCGCATAAAGCTGGATAATCCCAGCCCTTTACTTTATAAATTTCATATCCCGGCTGATCAGCATCACGCTGAAAACCTTTTAAAACTTCTGAGATATCTTCTTTTGTAGTTTGGTATTTTGCCGGAACCGAAATGCCATAGGCGTCATCCCAAATCGAGATGGCCATGGGGATCTGCAAAACACCTGCAGCATTAATGGCTTCAAAAAATACCCCTTCCGAAGTTGATGCGTTACCAATAGTACCAAAAGCAACCTCATTTCCGTTTACAGAAAAGTGTTTTAAGTAATCGAGCTCTTTATTCTGTCTGAATAATTTAGATGCATAAGCTAAACCTACCAAACGGGCCATCTGGCCACCTGTTGGAGAAATATCTGACGAGCAGTTTTTAATCTGCGTTAAATCGTTCCAGCTGCCATCTTCATTAACAGATTTTGTTGCAAAATGGCAGTTCATTTGCCTCCCACCCGAAAATGGATCGGCTCCATCAGTGGGATTGGCATAAAGCTGTGCAAAAAATTCTTTAATAGTGGAAATGCCTGTTGCAAAGGCAAAAGTTTGATCGCGGTAATAACCCGAGCGCCAATCGCCGTTTTTAAAAGCTTTTGCCATGGCAACCTGGGGCACCTCTTTACCATCACCAAAAATTCCAAATTTAGCCTTCCCTGTTAATACTTCCCTACGGCCTAAAATGCTGGCCTGCCTACTTTCAAAGGCTATTTTATAGTCGTTTATGACGATAGATTTAAAATCGTTAAAACTGAGTTCGGAAGCATCAATAGTGTTGGTCATCAATTTTTCATTCGGCATAGTAATCAAAGATTGGTTGCGGCAAATATATACAAAATTAAAAGTTTGCCTTTATCCTCCATTGTAAAATTATATATGGATTTGTAAAATATATTTGGAATAGTTTTTGTTTTAATATGAAAACATTAAATTTGTTTTAGAATTTTAAAAAATAAATTACAACCACATAACATGAAAAAGATCTTAGTATTATTCGCTTTTGTTTTAGGTTTAAGTGTTGCTGTAAATGCACAAACTAAACCTGCAGAGTTTAAATTCGAATCGGAAACTCACGATTTCGGTAAAATTGTTTTGAACAAACCAGTAACTTACGATTTTAAATACACCAATATTGGCGAAGAGCCTTTAATTATCACTAAAGCTGAAGCAAGCTGTGGCTGTACAGTACCTAAATACACTTCTACGCCATTAAAAAAAGGCGAAACTGGTGTAATTTCGGTAACGTTTAACGCTGCTGCTGGTCCATCAACTTTTTCGAAAGCCGTAACCATTACTTCAAATGCTAAAACACCAATTAAAGTGCTTTACATCAAAGGTGAAACGGTTGCAGCAGCTTCAAAATAATTTTTTTAAACGATAATATTTAAAAAGTCCCGATTTTCATCGGGACTTTTTTATTTTTGTGCCATGCCAAAAATTTCACAAAAAGGTGTGCAGATGCCTGCATCGCCAATCAGAAAGTTAACTCCATTTGCAGATCAAGCTAAAAAAGATGGTAAAAAAGTTTTCCATTTAAATATTGGTCAACCAGATATAGAAACGCCAGAAGGAATGTTAAACGCCATCAAAAACATTGATTTTAATGTTTGGGCCTACACTCCATCAGAAGGTACACTTGCATACCGTTTAAAACTTACCGAGTACTACAATAAACTAGGCTACAATATTACACCAGAAAATATATTGGTAACAGTTGGTGGCTCTGAAGCCATTACCATAGCCATGCAAACCTGTGTAAACGAGGGCGATGAAATTATCATTCCGGAACCTTTTTATGCCAATTACAATGGCTTCGCCTGTATGAGCAATGTGGTTGTAAAACCAATACTTTCTTATATTGAAAATGGTTTTGCATTACCACCGATTGCCGAATTCGAAAAATTGATTACTGAAAAAACCAAGGCGATTATTATCTGTAATCCCAACAATCCTACTGGTTATTTGTATTCAAGAGCAGAATTAGAGGCTTTAAAAACACTTTGCGTTAAATACGATCTATTTTTATTCTCAGATGAAGCTTATCGCGAATTCTGTTATGATGGAAGGGAATTTATCTCGCCCATGCACTTGGACGGCTTAGATGAAAATGTTGTTATTATGGATACGGTTTCTAAACGTTACAGCGCTTGTGGTGCACGTTTAGGCTGTTTAATTACCAAAAATAAAGACGTTATTGCATCAGGGTTAAAATTTGCACAGGCAAGATTAAGCCCAGGTATGGTTGAACAAATTGCCGGTGCCGCAGCTGTAGATACGCCAGATAGTTATTTTGAAAAAGTAAATACTGAATATACTTTACGCCGTGATACTTTGGTTGGCCGGTTAAATCATATTGAAGGCGTTTTCTGTCCTAATCCAGGTGGTGCATTTTATGTAGTAGCAAAATTCCCTATTGATGATGCCGATAAATTCTGTCAGTGGATTTTAGAGGACTTTAGCCACAATAACCAAACGGTAATGATGGCGCCGGCAACCGGGTTCTACTCTACCCCTGGTTCTGGTAAAAACGAGGTTCGTATGGCATATGTATTAAATACCGACGATTTAAATGCTGCTATGGACTGTTTGGAAATAGCATTGAAGCAATATCCAGGAAGAATAGGTTAATTGTAAAAATTATTAAACCGATTAATTGTTGAGCACAGACTCAGTTTTAACAATTAATCGGTTTAAACAGTTAAGGAGGTACAGTTAATTTTATATTTTGCATATCTAGCAATAAAAAACAACCCTAAATAACTGCAAAAAAGCAGAACTAAGGGAGTTTAATCCCACTACTCATCCGCTTCTGGTGCATAGGAACTAATCCGATAACCACTCCATTTTAGCAAGGCAATAAGCGTACTGCAACGGTTTTGCGATCACGACAGCATTTAATATCAAAACCCATCCTAATGACCGGGTGATAACCCTGATCGTTATCCCAAAGGATGATTATTTTAATAATTGTTTATTCAGGAGAGATTTTAGGCGTAATAAAAAACAGAAATCAGACTGGTTCTTTTATTAATGAATGCAGAAGAGATCCATCCTATAGAACTGGCGTTTGCTTATAAATTGACTAAAAGCAAACAGATAATCTTATGTTATGGGTCTTGACGGAGAGAGAAAAGTGGGCTTCCCAAACCATAACCTCATAATGTTTCTCACGCCTTACGTTGAAATGGAATTACAGCAGAAGCCCACTCTTATTTTGGAAAGCTAAAGGTAGCAATTCCGCTATAAGAAATGGGATAAAATCTGCTGTCCTGCTCCAACGGCGTGAGATTTGAGGTTGCAAGACTCTTAATTTTACCTTTACTGGTTTTATTTTTTTATTAGGTAAATATAGATAAAAAAAGCCAAATGTCAAGTAATTGCATGACGATTTAAAATAAAATATAAAAGACATTGCCAATTATATTTTTATTAGCAATGAAATGATTAGTGAGAAAGAAAAAATAGTCCTGAAAAAATTCGGTCAGCATTTAAAATCGTTAAAGGAGAAACAGAAACTTTCTTATCGTGAATTTTATAAGAGAAGTGGAGTTAATACCGGAGATATTATTAAATATGAAAATGGAGAAACCAGCCCAAGTTTTATTACAATAATGAGATTGGCAATAGGTTTAAAAATCCATCCAACAGCACTTCTTGATTTTAATTTTGGAATAGACTTTAGCGCTGGGCTGGAATAGTATAAGTCTTCACAATATAGTAGCAAATATGAAGATATGAGCCATCAAAGGAGGAAATAGCAAATTACGCAACGCTAACTATTAAAATAAAATCACCAAAGCGGGAAAAACGATCTTGATAGCATACTAAAGAGTATCCGAAACTAGTATCAAAATAATTAATCAAAGTTTTCCTTTAACACGCTCTCGTTTTTCGTGGCTTAAAGGTTATTTACTTCAAAACCGCGATAGCTAAGCATTTCCGCATTATGCGAAACAATTAGGCGAAGTTTTAATCTTTCGATGATTGCTTTGGCTTGAGCAATATTTCTTTGCATATCGTTTATTCCCCTAATTTCAATTCCCCCAGACATTAGTTTAAATTTGCTGGGCTCAAACTTATCAATAAATTGCTGTAGATCTGGGCTAATCTTTGCCTGACTGTTTTGCATAATCAATTATTAATCTTTTGCCACAAAGCAAGACAAATCGTTTTAACTTATCAGCATTTTCATATTAACTTATTAAGAAATGTTAACAAGCACTTTCTTTCCTGTAATCACTTCCCTTGCATTGATAATTGAGGTTATTTCAATCAACATACAGATCGATAATTAATTCTAAATCTAGCCGCATGACATAAACATGACGTTACCTTAACTTTCAGGTGATATACAGCCAATAGTTTTGCCGTAAAACCTGGACATGCGCACGATAAAAAGATTGACTGAACTCAATTACTATTTCTTTACTGCAATGTCAATACTTCTGTTGGCACTCATCTTTAATTTTAGCTTTTCTAAAATAGATGGCTTCCTCATTTTTAACTGGTTTCATCCAACCTGGCTGGATATTTTTTTTAAGTATGTTACTAATCTCGGAGATGGCTTAATCAGCATTCTGGCTGCGGCTATTCTGCTAGCATTTCGGAAAAAGAAAAAAGCAATTACTGTGGCTCTTGCTTATATTTATTCGGGACTGCTTATCCAGATCGCAAAAAGGATATTCCACATGCCACGGCCGAAATATTTTTTCGAGCAAACTTTATTTCAGTATACTCATTTTGTTGATGGGGTAAAAATGCATGATCAAAATTCTTTTCCTTCAGGTCATACCGCATCTGCTTTTGCCTTGGCCACAGTATTGGTTTTGGTTTTCAGGAAAAAGAAAATCTCTCCTTATTGTTTATTTTTCGCATTTTTAATCGGTTATTCACGCATATACCTGGCACAACATTTTCTTATTGATGTATTTTTTGGTGCAATAACCGGTATAATCTGCGCAGTGGTGAGCTATCATCAAGTATACGATCTTCAACTTTTCAGATCGGCTAAGCTAAACAGAAGATATAAACAGCTTAAAATTACCAATCAGGCTAACCCCATTTAAGTGAAAGAAATACCTGTTAAACTTTGGCTTTTTATAATGGTTATGACTGTGATCAAAGTGATCATAGCCTCAACAATTGCCCTTGGAAACGACGAGGTATATTATTGGACATATGCTTTAAATCTGGAATGGAGTTATTTTGATCACCCTCCATTTGTGGCGTGGTTAATTAGAACAACAACTGCAAATTTATATATCCACAACGAATTAGCGGTTCGGCTAGGTGCCATAATATCATCCACAATAGGTACAATAATTGTATATAAAATAGGTAAATTACTCCTTAATAACCGTGTTGGCTGGTGGGCTGTTTTGCTTTATTCTTCGTCTTTTTACTGCAGCATTATTGCGGGGACATTTATTTTGCCAGATGGCCCTCAAATGGTTTTCTGGTTGTGGAGTATCTTTTTGCTGCTTAAAATTACCAAATCTGTTCACCAGGGTTTACCCACATTAAGTCTCTGGTGCTGGTTCGGGGTGGCAACAGGTCTTTGTATGATGTGTAAAATTCATGGTGTCTACCTGTGGGTGGCCGTTGTACTGTTCGCTCTGTTTAGCAATAGAAAATTGATGGCGCAAAAAGGCATGTATTTTTCTGCCTTAATTAGTTTAATTATGGTATCTCCATTCATCATCTGGAATATCCAGCATCATTTCATCACCTATACCTATCACAGTAACCGGGTTAGCCTGTTCCATGCTGGCATAAATCCATTGGCTTTCGCCAGAGAAATCAGCGGCCAAATATTTTACAACAATCCTATTGTTTTTTTTCTGGCATGGATTGCAGTTTTTAGCTTCATCAAAACCAAACACCATCTTAAAAGCGAAATACAGCTGCTATTATATTGTGCGCTACCACTTATTGCTACGCTGGTTTTTCTTTCCATTTTTAGAGATACATTGCCGCATTGGTCTGGCCCAGCCTATAGCTGTTTAATATTTCTCTCGGCATTGAAACTGGAGTCTTTTACCTTATCAAAAGTAAAAGCCATTATTGCTGCTAGTATGCTGTTTTTCTTGTTCGTAGTAAGTGCAGGTCTTATCGCAATTAATTTTTACAAGGGCACACTTTCACCGCAAAAAGACCCCATGCATTTAGGCACGGGCGATCCCACCTTAGATTTATACGGCTGGAAAGAGACTGGAAGAATAGTTGACTCTGTTTACCATGCAGATAATAAATTATCGCAAAGGAATAAGACAGTCAGAACTATTGTGATTACAAAGTGGTTTCCTGCAGCACATTTAGATTTTTATGTTTGCATCAGAACTGGTCTGCAAACCTATGGCCTTGGAGAAATATTCGATCTTCACCAGTATTATTGGTCGAACCAAAACAAACAGAAATTATCTGTTGGCGACAACGCATATTACATTGTCCCTTCTAATCTTTACGATGAAAACAGTATAAATTTTATCAAATCTCAATTTAAAAATTGCAAACCACCAATTATTGCACCTGTTTTCAGAAACGGTGTTATTTGCAAAAACATCTTATTATTTAGGTTAAATGGCTATAAAAGATAGTACAATTGCAACTATAACGAACTAATATTAATGTTTAAAATCTAATTGCACCAGAGCTGAAAATGCAATAAATTAGCATAGAAATTAAAGTCAATCTGATTTGGCAATTAGCGAACCTCTTCCTAAAAATTTAGATGATACCCAATAACAAAGTATATCCGCTAAGCATACTGTTCCTGACGCTTTTATTCAGTTCTCTATCTTCAGTAGGGCAGATTGTACTCCATGATAAAAAATTTCATGTAGACACTAAAATATTTTCGCAAACCGATTCAGGCGCACTGAAATTAGATATTTATTACAGTGGCAAAATAACAGAAACTAAGCCAACAGTACTTTTTGTATTTGGCGGAGGTTTTGTAATGGGGCGCAGAGACAGCAAGTTATTTGATCAATACTTTAACGCTTTAATAGCGCATGACTATAAAGTAGTTTCAGTTGACTATCGACTAGGTCTTAAGGGCAAGAAATTCCCCAGCCCATTTAATACTTCTAATTTAAAGGCAGCTATTGATACCGCTACTGCAGATGTTTTCGACGCGACAGCTTATCTGATCAAAAACGCAAAAGAACTCGGTATCGATACGGCTATGATCATCCTATCAGGATCAAGTGCGGGTGCTATTACGGCACTACATGCCGATTATAACAAGCGAAATGCGACAGCGTTATCGGCTAAACTTCCACCGCATTTTCAATACAAAGGCGTAATTTCTTTTGCCGGCGCAATATTAAGTTATCATGGCGCCCCCAAATATGCCATAACTCCAGCACCTACCATGCTTTTCCATGGTACAGCCGATAAACTTGTACCCTATAACAAAGTGAGATTACTTAACAGGGGCTTTTTTGGCTCCAAGTATCTTGCACGCACTTTCAGTAAAAACGGGTACCCTTATTACTTTCAGTATGTGCAAAATATGGGGCACGAGATAGCTGGTTCACCGATGGTTGAAAACCTGCCAGATATTTTGTGGTTTATAGAAAATTACATCATTAAACAAAAACGCTACTTTATGGAAGTAGACTTTAAAGATGCCGACAAAAAACCTACTTTTAGCATACCACCTGCTTTAAAAAAGAGGTAGCGTAGCGTGCTTCTTTATCTTAAGGTCAATATCAAAAACTATCTCTTTATCTTAACAGATTAGTTTTCATGTTCTCCGGCCTCCCCGGTCAGTATCTTTTCCATTTCTATCATCATCTGCTCGGCCAGGCGTTGTTTAGCTTGCAATTTAGAAAGATAAGCATCTGCAAATGTTACTTCAAGCTCATCCATAATAAAAGCATATTTTGCCTTAAGTTCTATAAGATCAATCTGAAGCTTCTTGGAAAGATTTTGCATGCTACAAAGCTAAAAAAAGGGAGGTTATAATTTCAGATAAAGCTCTTATTTTTCTTTTTTTAAAAAAAATACACCAAATAGACAAACTCATTAAAACAATCTCCTAATTCTTTCGTTTATAAATTGATTCCGGCGTGGTTTCCGGAATAGTTTGTTTGGTTAGTTGATTAGGGATCACTCCCAAAGTGAATCCCTTTTCTTTTTTACGAAGCTTTCTATCTATTGAGCATAGTTTCCAGCCAATATTTTCTAAATTCAGCCTTTCAAATCGATTATACAATGGAAGAAATCAGATGGGGCATTATTGGATGCGGAGATGTGACTGAAGTAAAAAGTGGACCAGCTTTTAATAAGGTAAACAACTCCAAACTTGTTGCTGTAATGCGCCGCGATGCAAAGAAAGCTGCTGACTATGCCAGGCGACACCAAGTGCCTAAATGGTATGATAATGCTTCTCAACTAATTAACGACCCGGAGGTGAATGCCATTTACATTGCTACACCACCCCTACAGCACGAAGCTTACACTATTGAGGCTTTAAAAGCCGGCAAGCCAGTATATGTAGAAAAACCCATGACTTTAGATGCCAAAGCTGCTCAACGCATGACTGATGCCGCCAACAAATTAAATGTGAAGCTTTGCGTAGCTCATTACCGCCGGGCTCAACCCATGTTTTTGAAAGTTAAAGAACTATTGGCTACACATACCATTGGCGATATCCGTTTAGTCCGTTTAAAAATGCTCCAATCGCCGAACCCCACGCTTATTGCAAAAACAGCCGATAATTGGCGGATCAATCCGGCCATTTCTGGTGGTGGTTTATTCCATGATCTGGCTCCGCATCAATTAGACCTGATGACTTATTATTTCGGCGCTGTGAAAAATGCGATGGGCATTGCCACCAGGCAGCAGGAAAACACCGAGGTGGATGATCTGGTTGTGGGTAATATCCTGTTCCAAAACGGAGTTGTTTTCACTGGTAGCTGGTGTTTCTCTGTAGCAACACAAGATCTGGCTGATGTTTGTGTAATTTATGGTTCAAAAGGTCAAATCAATTTCCCTATGTTTGGCAACAAAATTACGGTTACTGCCAATGAAACAGAAGAATTTATATTTGAGCCTTTACAGCATGTACAACAACCTATGATTGAAAAAGTAGTTAATTATTTTTTAGGTAAAGGAGAAAATCCATGCAGTGGTGAAGATGCACTAATAACCATGAAGTTAATGGATGATTTTACGCGGAAGTAAGAATAATTCGACGAAGGATCATTTTAATTGAACCATGTTAGATATAAAAGGGTACTTCTTGTTTTTAGTTTATGCGATATAAATGGCTTAAAGTCAGTTTATACTATTTTTTTTCGCTCTTTATCTGTCATAATCCTAAAATTATTGAGAAACTGAAATCTACGTATTATGATGCCTATAATTCTATTGTAAAACGATTTCTTACAGTTTTGTGAAGAGGTGGCATCTTTCTTATCTAATAAATATGGTAAAATATTCTTAGGTATTCTCCAAAAATCAGGAGGAGGATTTTCTTTGAAAATAAACAGATAAAGTTTTAATGTTTCCAAATACCAATCCTGATGTTTATTGTATTCTACAATCCCACCCACATTGGGATAATGATGTAAATTCCGACCCAAAACCAATGGGCAGAATTTTTCCCAGTACTCTACCGTATATAGCAGGTGCATATGCCATACCTTATCAACCACAACAGAAGGCGATGCCCCGTTCTGCGATATGCAACAGAGATATACAAAACGCTTATACTCTGCTATCGCCAATAAAGTGAACCGCCTTGTCCACCCCTCGGTAACTGCTAATTTGCGTGAAAAAGGGATTGCAAAATCTTCATTATCTGGCGAATAGGCATAAATTCGTTGCCACAAAGGATCGTCTGCATAATTTACCTCTCTTTCATCAGGTAATATCGTGATATATTCAGGTTTCATCATCAACTATTTAGCAGCCACAAGAAACTGAAGATTCATAGATATAAACGGTTTTGGGATAATAATACCTGTTAAGCAACTGGCAGAAATCGTCGAACCTTTCCTGTAGGTTAGTGTCCAATAAATTTAATGTAAAATCCAATGCAGGTGAGGGGCCAAAAGAAACCGAAAGTTCACGGTTAACAATCTGTATATCGGTTATAACCTTCCATTGGATAAGGGCAGCATGCTCATAGTAATGAAGTCCTTCTTCACAAACCATTAATAGCACTGTTTTTTCTTCACGCTGAGCCCAATAACCCACTACCCTTACGGTTACTAATATAAAAGTTAGTATAGCAGAAGCATAAAGGGAGATAGATAAGTTCCTTTTATCTTCCGAAAAAAAGGAAATAATAACCATAACAATAAATGAAAATAAAAACAAGGTGGCCGTACAAGAACAATTTCCAGGGTCCCAAGCCTTTTTATACAAAATCATTTCATCTTTTACCATAAGCCTCAAAATCTGAAGATAAGAAAATAACAGATAAAAAGCTGAATTTTAGCGCTAAAAGTCTTAGCATTGATCGATCAATGCTAAAACAAAAACAACCATTCTTGTTGCCACAGCTTAAATTTGTAGAAGCTGAAAGCCAATCGATTGCTATTATTAACAGCCTAAAGTTTAGAAAGCAAAAGTTTTACCGAGGCTCTTTTTTGATAGTTTGGGTCGAAATGAACATATTTAATTTTCCCTGAACGATCGATAATGTAAGTTGCAGGAACGGGTAAAGTATGTCGGGTATTCCCATTGTTATCTTCTAAATTTATACCATAGCCCTTGTATTTGGTAAAGGTAGCTTCATCCATAACAAAATTAACATTGTAGGCCTTCATAATCTCATCGTCTTTATCCTGAAGGATAGAAAAGCCAGCATTTGTTTTTTTTATGGTTTTATCAATGTTTTCTTTCGTTTCGGGTGTAACGCCGATCACGTAAGCATCTTTTCCACTTAATAAGTTTAAAGAATCTTGCAGCTCTTTAATGTGTTTATTACAGTATGGGCACCATTGACCGCGATAAAAAAACAGTACAACAGAACGGTGCGCTTTAACTGCACTTTTCAAACTCACGGTTTTACCGTTTTGGTCAACTCCGCTAAACATAGGCGCTTTATCACCCTCCTTTAAACCTTTTTGTGCTTTTGTTTGCAGCGATAATACAACAGCTAACGCTGTAAATAAGATAATCCTTTTCATGTTGTCTTTATGTTTTTTCTTCTTAGTCGAATCAGCAGTATTAACCTTACAGCTAAATTAATTTTTATTGATTTCTTTTTCAATCTTCTCCGTTAATGTTTTTTTAAAGGCTTTATCCAGTTTAAAATCGCCGTTTTCAAAACCTACAAACAACTTATTAATCAATATACTCTGCCGCTGATAAATTTTGCATACCGAACAGCCTGCCAGGTGTATATGCAATTGTAGTGTTTCGGCAGCGGTAATTTTTCCGGCAATTCTTTTTTCGATCAAAAAAGTAGCTTGTTTACAGTTATAGATTATATTTCTCAGCGCACTCGTCATATCAGTTCCATTTTTTTTGAAGGCAGGCCCTCAGGTTAAGTTTTGTGCGGTGCATAATTACCCAGAAATTAGCCGCAGTGAGTTTAAGTTCGTTACAGATTAGCTCGGAGGCCAGATCATCCATGTGTTTCATCGAGAATACCGAGAACCATAATCCGGGAAGTTTGGCCAAACATTCATTCAATATGCTACTCAGCTCTTTCATCATCAAAGGATTGCCTACCTCCAAGCCAAATGCTCTCGGATAGTCTTTTTCAGTCCAATGTCCTGATTCCGCATCAAAAAAATCCTGCCGTTCATCTTCTACATTTATTATCTTTAAATTAATAGCAGATTGTTTTCGGTAAAAATCGGCAATCTTGTTTTTAAGGATGGCTGTTAACCATGTTTTTTCCTTACTATTGCCCTCAAAACCATCTAATCGCTGCAAACCTGCCAAAAAGGTATCCTGCACCAGATCTTTGGCCACATCTTCATCCCTTAATCTCGACATGGCAAAGCCATAGAGGTAATCGGCATATTTTTCAACCCAGCTTAGTGGGTCTGAATAATGGCTCTTGACTGCATATTCCTTATCCGTTTCGTTTTGCATATTTTGGTATTATCTTATTTAAATATACTCCTTAATTTATTGGTTGTACGAGATGAAATAACCTTACAAATTATTTTATTTTTTTTAGAGGTGCTTGTTTAACTGATTGGTCTAAAAAAAATCATCCTGATTTAAAGTAATTTCTAAAGTTGTACGTCTACTCTTGATAACAAACCTAAAAACATTTTATTATGATAGCCGTTTTCAAAACAAATGTATCCACGGATAGCGAATTAAACGTAATCAGCCCATTGCTGAACAGCCGTTTCAAAGAAATTAAATGGAATATCGATTTATGGGATTCTGATAAAATCCTTCGGGTAGATTCGCCAAGAGATTGGACAAAAGAAATTACCGAGCTCTTTAACAGCATTGGTTTGCGCTGTATTAACCTCGAAATTTTTCATTCAGCGCCTTTTTAAACCTATTTTTCTTTAAAAAGAGTATGGATTCTGCTGCTTAAAAACTCCTTCAGGTTTAATTGTTGCAGCCTCGTTATTGGGATTGCTTCCATAAGGCATATCTTACGGCGTTCTTTTGACCATTTTGTAATAGATTATCGTTAAATTGCATCATCTATTGCATCAATCCCTAATGAAAGAAATTACCGATATCATAAAGGCATATCAAAAGGCAACGAAAGAAAAGAAAAAAACAGCCCTCGCAACAGTAGTTAAGGTAGAAGGTTCTTCTTATCGCAGGCCAGGTGCCAGGATGCTGATTACTGAAGATGGCCAATTAACAGGAGCCATTAGCGGCGGTTGTTTAGAAGGCGATGCCTTACGGAAAGCACTTTCGGCAATAGTACAGCAAGAAAACAAACTCATTACTTACGATACTACAGACGAAGATGATGCCAAATTTGGTGTACAGTTGGGCTGCAATGGCATTGTACACATTCTGTTCGAACCCATTATAGAAACGGACGACTTAAACCCCATCGCTATTTTAACCGCTTTACAAAGCAAAAGGGAAAACGCTGTATTGGTTACACTTTTTTCGTTAGCGGATAAGTTGCAATTGGGCACGAGCATGCTTTTTAGAAATAAACCTATCCTATCTAAAATCCCAAAATCAATCAGTGATGAAGCAATTAAGGATATCCAAAAAGTTTCTGAAAATAAACTGCAACATTTAAGGTCTATGAACTCGGCAGTCAACAGATTGATGCCTTTCTGGAGTTTATCCAACCTCCAATTTCATTAATTATAGCAGGTGCGGGCAATGATGCACAGCCTTTGGCAGAAATGGCTTACCTTTTAGGCTGGGAAGTAACTGTGATAGATGGAAGGCCTGCCCACGCCACACTTCAACGTTTTCCAAATGCAACCAAGGTTTTAGTGAGTAAAGCCGAAAATGTGTTACCACAAATTCAGATAGATGGGCAAACAGCTTTTGTACTGATGACACATAATTACAGCTACGATCTCGAACTACTTAAATATCTATTGGGTACAAATGCACCATATATTGGCACACTAGGGCCTAAGAAAAAGCTAATCAGAATGTTAGATGAACTGGATTTAGCAACCCCAATAAACGAAACACGAGTGCACGGGCCCATAGGGCTTGATATTGGCGCAGAAACCGCAGAAGAAATTGCCATTTCTATCCTCGCAGAGATTAAATCCGTTTTTACCGGGGCATCGGCTATATTCTTAAAAGAGAAGAAAAAACCGATCCACGTTTACGAATAAAAAAATAATTAAGCAATTGAAAACGGGCATCATCATATTGGCAGCAGGCAACTCTTCACGTTTAGGAAGACCAAAACAGCTTTTGGACTACAAAGGAAAAACACTCTTAAAAACGATAATAAATGAAGCTTTAGAAACAAATTGCAAACCTGTTATTGTTGTTTTAGGTGCATATGCGAAAGAAATAGCCGGCCAACATCAGCATGACCAGATTAACTTCGTTATTAATGAAAGCTGGAAAAATGGAATGGCCTCAAGTATTGTTGCCGGACTTTCAACCTTGGTTAAAAAAAATAGTGAAATTGAAAGCATCATTATTGCTATAGCTGACCAGCCTTTTATAAAAATGAGTAACTTTAATAACTTAATCGAAAAGCAGAAAGAAACAGGCAAAAATATCATTGCCAGTGCATATAATGAAACGATTGGAACTCCTGTTCTCTTCAAAAAAGACTACTTTGAAGCACTTTTATCGCTTAAAGGGAGCGAAGGGGCAAAAAGCATATTAAAGCAGTATCCGCAGGATCTGGAAACAGTAGCTTTCGAGCATGGAGGAATTGATATTGATACAGAAACAGATTACAATAATTTAATTAGCCAGCAATGATAGCAGATTCTTTTGGAAGAGTACACGATTACCTACGGATATCACTTACAGATAACTGCAATTTTCGCTGCTTTTATTGCATGCCCGAAGAAGAATACGACTTCACCCCTGCTTCCCGGCTCATGCAAACCGAAGAAATTATTAAGCTGGCAGAAGTTTTTGTAGCCAATGGCGTAAAAAAAATCAGGCTTACGGGCGGTGAACCATTGGTGAGAAAAGATGCTGCTCAAATTATTGCGGCATTGGGTAAACTTCCGGTTGAGCTTGTAATTACCACAAACGGAACCCGCATTGCAGAAATGTTGCCTGTATTAAAAGAAGCAGGTATTAAAACCATTAACATTAGTCTGGATACATTACAGCCTGAGAAGTTCTTTATGATTACCCGAAGGGATGTTTTCCATCAGGTACGCAGCAATATCGAACTGCTTTTGCAGCATAAAATAAGGGTGAAAGTAAATATGGTGGTGATGAAAGGCCTTAACGACAACGAAATTAACGATTTCATCAGTTGGACCAAACACAACCCCATCCAGATCAGGTTTATTGAGTTCATGCCCTTTAGCGGTAATAAATGGACGAGCAATAAAATGTTTTCTTTAGATGAAATCCTATCCGTGGTTGAAAAAGATTTCACCGTATTACCTGTTAAAGGAGAACCGCACGATACGGCCAAAAGTTTCATGATCCCTGGTCACGAAGGTTCGTTTGCCATTATCAGCACCATGACCAATCCTTTTTGCGATACCTGTAACCGCATGCGCCTAACCGCAGATGGCAAACTCAAAAACTGCCTGTTTTCGGATAGCGAAACCGATCTGCTTACTGCATTGCGGAAAAATGAAGATGTGCTTCCGTTAATCCAAGCGACTATATGGAGCAAAAAGAAAGCATTAGGCGGGCAGTTGGCGGGTGATTTCGAAAAAATTGATGCAACTACTATTCAAAACAGAAGTATGATTACCATTGGAGGATAAAATTTTCATGATCAGCGTAAAAGAAGCAAAACACCTCATTTCTCAACATATAAAAGCATTAAATCCCATTTCTATTGACTTGGCAAAAGCATCAGGGCTCATTCTTGCAGCCGATGTTTATGCAAAATATGATATTCCCGCATTTAGCCAGTCAGCAATGGATGGCTATGCGTTAAAGTTTGAAGATCGCGAACAAGAGCTCAGCGTGGTTGGCGAAATGGCTGCTGGAACAGCAACTAACATTACAATCCAAAAGGGCGAAACCAGTAGAATATTTACAGGTGCTCCGCTGCCCAAAGGTGCCGACACCGTAGTGATGCAGGAAAAAATTACAAGGATAGATGGAAAAATCACCTTACAGGATCCCAATTTAAAACCTGGCTTAAATGTACGCGATAAGGGTTCGGAGATAAAAGCTAGCGCATTGGCTATGGAAAAGGGGGATTTTCTTAGTCCTGCCGCTATTGGCTTTCTGGCAGGGATTGGCATTAACGAAGTTAGCGTTTATCCCATGCCAAAAATTTCGATTATTGTAACGGGAAAAGAATTACAGCAACCGGGTAAGCCTCTTGAATTTGGACAGGTTTATGAATCGAATTCCTATTCTCTTTCTGCTGCTTTAAAACTTGAAGGGATTGAACAGGTTGCCGTTTATGAAGCTGACGATGATCTCGGGATCTTAAAAAACGTACTACTAAATGCAACAGCAAACAGCGATGTTGTTCTGTTGACAGGAGGTGTAAGTGTTGGCGATTATGATTTCGTAATTGAAGCAGCCTCACATTGCGGCATCAAACAGATTTTTCATAAAGTGAAACAGAAACCAGGTAAACCTTTGTACTTTGGCACAAAAGATCAGAAGCTAATATTCGGACTTCCAGGCAACCCTTCATCTGTACTCAGCTGTTATTATAATTACGTATTACCATCCATAAAATCCTTATCACATCAAAACAATAGTGTTATTGAGGTTCAGGCAGCGCTTACACATCCCTATTCCAAGCCTGCGGGACTAACACATTTCCTAAAAGGCAAATATGAAAATGGACTGGTCACCCCGCTCAGTGCGCAAGAATCTTACCGATTAAGCTCCTTTGCACAGGCCAATTGCCTCATCTGCCTCGATGAAATACAAGAACACTTTAATAAAAGTGACATCCTAACTGTAATGATTTTACCAAACTAAACCATGCAAGAAAGTTTTATACTCTTTTACTGTTTACTTTTTATTGTTGCTTTTTTATATGCTTCAGTAGGGCATGGCGGAGCAAGCGGCTATCTTGCATTAATGGCTATTTTTGCTGTTTCGCCCGCCATCATGAAGCCTACGGCATTATTGCTTAATCTGTTTGTTTCTTCCACTTCCTTTATCCAGTTTTATCGCGGTGGCCACTTTAAGTGGAAAACCTTTTGGCCTTTTGCCGTTGCCTCTATACCACTCTCTTTTGTGGGCGGTATGATGGTTATTGAAAGTTCCATTTATAAAAAGATTTTAGGGTTGCTTTTACTCATCCCGGTCATCCGTTTTTTCTTCTTTAAAAATACCGATCCTAAAGATTTCAAACCATCAAATATTCCTTTATCACTTACTATTGGCGGAATTATCGGTTTGCTTTCGGGCATGATCGGCATTGGGGGCGGAATTATCCTTTCCCCTGTCCTATTATTGTTAAAGTGGACAGATCAAAAGCAGACGGCGGCAATTAGTGCAGCGTTCATCTTTGTTAACTCAGTTGCTGGTTTAGGCGGCCAGCTGATTAAAGGCTTCCAATTTAACAGCCACATGCTCGCTTATGTTGGGGTAGCTTTTGTTGGTGGCATTTGCGGCGCTTATTTTGGCGCTTTAAAATTCCCGCAAACCGTTTTAAAAAATGTTCTGGCATGTGTATTGGCACTAGCTGCTTATAAATTACTATTTACACATGCGTAATATGAAATACCTTTTCATCGCCGTATTATTTTTAAGTTTTGTAGCAAATGCCCAAGAAAGCAAGCAATTTATAATCGAAGGGAAGGTTAAAAAGCCATTAACAATCACTCTAGACAATTTAAGTACTTATAAATCCGTTAATTTGGATAGTATGACGATTTTTAACCATTTGATGCAACGTAAAAACAGTATCAAAAACATTAAAGGTGTGCTTTTAAAAGATATTTTGGCCAAAGTAGAAATAGACGCTGTTTCACCAAAAACACTTAGCGAATACTACCTTGTTTTTACCGCAACTGATAACTATAAAGTAGTGTATTCGTGGAACGAAATTTTTAATTCACCAACCGGAAACCAACTGATGGTTTTAAGTAATTATGATACCGATCCAGTCAAGACTGAAAAAGGGAATATCGCCATTATTACACCCAGCGATTTCGCTACAGGAAGAAGATTTGTAAAAGGATTGAGTAAAATCAGCATCTTACAGGTAAATTAGCACCATGGAAATCGAAATAATCAGTTTTGGCCAAATTACCGAATTCATCAAGAATCAAAAGGTTGATATTGCAGGCATTCGCGATACCGATACATTTAAACAATACCTCGAAGATCGATTTCCAGCCTTAAAAGGTATGAAATACAAACTTGCCTTGAATAAAAATATTGTTCAACAGAATACGGAAATTTTAAACCAGGCTACAATAGCCATAATGCCACCTTTTTCTGGTGGTTAAGCAATATGAGTGCAGAGCGATACAATAGGCAGATTATCCTTAAAGGGTTTGGGGAGGAAGCACAACAAAAGCTTTTAAGGGCAAAGGTACTTGTTATTGGCGCTGGAGGTTTGGGCTGTCCTGCGCTGCAATACCTGGCTGCTGCTGGCATTGGCCATATTGGCATTGTTGATGATGATACCATTTCATTATCCAATTTACATAGACAAATTCTTTTTACTACAGCCGATATCGGAAAGCCGAAAGTAGAGATTGCGGCAAAGCGCCTGCAGGAAATGAATACCCAGATCGGTATTATCCGTCATCCAATCCGTTTGCAGAAAAACAATATCCTCGATATTCTATCCAGATATGATTACATATTAGATGGTACAGACAATTTCGAATCCAGATACCTGATTAACGATGCCTGTGCACTGCTTAACAAACCACTTATATTTGCCGCAGTTTCGGGTTTTGAGGGGCAGTTAGCCATATTTAACGCTCCAGATCATTTTACTCCCAGCACCAATTACCGCGATATCTTCCCCATTCCCCCGATAAAGGAGAAATAGCCAATTGTGCCGAAAATGGTATTTTAGGTGTATTACCAGGTATATTGGGTACCATGGCAGCCGCAGAAACCATCAAACTGATTGCCAAAATTGGGCAGCCGTTAACCAATAAAATATTAAGTTATAATTTACTCACACAAGAACAATACACCATCAATATCAGTCACGGAGGCGGTTATATCCTGCCTAAAAATGTTGATGAATTTTTAAATATGGATTATCAGGATACCAGCGAAGGACCACAGGGGTATATAG
Source organism: Pedobacter riviphilus (assembly GCF_014692875.1). Lineage (NCBI taxonomy): Bacteria > Pseudomonadati > Bacteroidota > Sphingobacteriia > Sphingobacteriales > Sphingobacteriaceae > Pedobacter > Pedobacter riviphilus. The sequence continues at coordinate 2,957,010 of NZ_CP061171.1, forward strand.
AAATTGATGCCAGCGAACTGGTTAAACTTCAACAGTTAGAATCGACAATTTTAATCGATGTACGTGAAAGGCACGAAGTACCGATATTGGATAAACAAATCTTTACACAGGTCCCAATGTCGGAGTTTGGCGCTTTTATGAGCAAAGAGTTTTACCAAAAACATGTGGTTTTAATCTGCCAGCATGGAATCAGAAGTGTAGCAGCAGCAGAGGCCATGCAGGAAAAATACGGTGATGCCAAAAAGATTTACAGTTTAAAAGGTGGTATTGTAAAATGGAGAGATCATTTTCTCAAACCCTAACATGAGCGAAAAAAAAGTTAAAAACATATTTGTTGATGGTTCAATAGCACCTGCTTTTATAGCCGATAGCATTGCCAAGCACAATAGCAAAACAGCTATTGGTGGCCATAGTATTTTTATGGGCCAGGTGAGAAAAGATGAAATTAACGGCAAATTTGTTGCAGCAATTGATTATACCGCATACGAAGACCTCGCGCTTGAAAAAATGCATCAGATCAGGGAAGATATTTTCCAAAAATATCCATTAAACTGTATGCACATTTATCATAGCTTAGGCAGGGTTAAAGCAGGCGAGATCTGCCTCTTCGTTTTTACTTCATCGGCACACCGCAAACCTGCAATAGCAGCCTGTAGTGAAGTAGTAGACCGATTAAAAGCTGAATTACCGATCTGGGGAAAAGAAATATTCGAAGACGAAACCCACCAGTGGAAAGAAAATATTTAATATGGTAAACATCACAAAAAAATCCAATACCTTAAGGATTGCCATTGCAACCGCTACTGTAAAGGTATCGAAACAGGAAACCATTGATGCCGTTGAGCAACGCAAAATTCCCAAAGGTGATGTATTTGAATTTGCCCGTGCAGCAGGATTATTCGGCGTAAAAAAAACAAGCGACGTGATTCCGGATTGTCATCCGCTTCCGATTGAATACACTGCTATTACTTACGAAATTGTGGGTTTAACCATCATTATTAATGTTGAAGTACATACCATTTACAAAACAGGTGTAGAAGTTGAAGCGATGCATGGTGCCTCGGTTACGGCCTTAACCATGTACGATATGTTAAAACCAATTGACAAGGGAGTCGAAATCGAAAATATCAGGTTATTAAAAAAATCGGGAGGAAAATCTGACCTTAAAAATGCGAAATTCCCTGAAATAAAAGCTGCAGTAGTAGTCTGTTCAGACTCTATTTTCGAAAATAAAGCACAGGATAGCGCTGGCAAAGCAATTATTTCGAGGCTCACCCAATGGGAAATCAATGCTGAGAAATATGAAATCGTACCCGACGAAATCAATATCATCCGGAATAAAGCCAGTGAGTTAAGTAAAAGCGGCTATCATCTGATCATTTTTACAGGAGGAACCGGCCTTTCACCACGCGATGTAACTCCTGAAGCCATTGCGCCTTTAATTGACAGGAACATTGAAGGGATTATGGAAGCCGCCCGCCGTTATGGCCAGGAACGCATGCCTTATGCTATGCTTTCGCGTGGTGTAGCAGGTTTTATTGGTGAGACATTGGTGCTTACTTTCCCAGGCTCGAAAGGTGGTGCAGAAGAAAGTATGGATGCGCTTTTCCCACAGGTTTTACATTTGTTTAAGGTTATTAAAGGGGAAAAACATTGATCCTAGACTTTATTAACCAGATTGAAAATCCGGGGCATAGATCAAGATCAACAATATTAAATCTAAACAGCAAAAATATTTTTTGTGATAAAAAATTAAGTCCTACTTTTGCGGCATGTCGTCTAAATATAAGATTTTATACTTTTTCCAGAATTCTGATACTGCTATTCTAGAAATTCAACGTCTTGGTTTGCCCGAGAATGCTGATGCAGAAGCGACCTACCACTGGCTTTACTTTGATAAAATTACAGGCTCTTTGATTAAATTATGGTTCAGATCGATGGATTCTTCTACCGAAATTGAAGAACGCTATTTTGAACAGGGTTATCTTAAATTTAATAAAACAGAGGCTACATACATCGAAAAGCACAATTCTTCGCAACAAAAACTCAATAATATGGGCAATAGAGCTATTGGAGATGAAATAAGTGTTTTATTAGAAAATTATCTGAAATAATTTAAGCCATCTCTGGCAGTTCTGATTCTAAACCAACTTTATTTAGAGGATAACGGGAGGCATGAAAATCCTGAAGCGACTGACAAAAACCAGGGTACCATTCTTGTTTTTGCATACTTTCTAAAAGTTGTGCACAGGCGAGTACATCAGCATCAGCCTGGTGCAGTGCCTGGGCTACAAAATTAACCACATTCCAAATACCTTCCATCATAAAAAACCTAAAGGCAGATAGAATTGCAGACCATTGCACTTTTTTAGCCAGTAGTAAAAAGAAACGCGATACAGGGCTGCACAAACGTTTAAAAGCCATGTAATCATCTTCGGCGCCCTCCAGGTTTAAAAGGCCATCACTGTAGGGCAGATTTACAATTTCTGCAGCAATTTTATCACGACCATAGAAATAAACACTGCCTGCACAAATGGAAGATATCGATATTAACGCCAGATGATCGTAGATTTCGGGATGCATTTTCAACTTTCCATTACGTACAAATACTAATCCGCCCTTTTTTGCAGTGCCAGCTTGTGTATTCATAGCTGATAAACTTAAAAGCTCAAATTCGCCTGCAAAATTAAGTGCCATTACAAACTGTGCCGCAGCCATAAAAGTACCCCGATCTAGCGGTTTATTGTTTATAACAGGTTCCTGAATTGAAAAAATAGAAAGTTGCAAAAATATTTAATTTGTTTGGTTCCGGCCGAGTAGATCGACATTGGCAAAAATAAAAATCCAATTCAAAAAACAACGATATAGATAGTGAGTTAAGTTGATCAGAATGGTAATCAACTAGAAATGAGCAGGAAATTTTTTCAACCTTTTTGTTCAGTAAATCGTATCCCTAAGTTCGATAGTGTAATAAAGTATCCGTGCAAAAAAAAAGCAGGACTAAATCCTGCTCAAAATCTTTTGGGGAAGAATTAAACAACTCTTACTTTCACTGCATTAAGGCCTTTTTTGCCTTCTTGAACTTCATATTCAACTGTATCATTTTCTCTGATTTCGTCAATCAGGCCTGATGCATGCACAAAAATCTCAGATCCGCTTTCTTCTTTAATAAAGCCAAAGCCTTTTTCTGAGTTAAAAAATTTTACTGTTCCGTTTTTCATTATACTGGATGTTTTTAAATTAAAAACCAAAAATAGGATTAAAACCCAAAAACCAAAATTACTGGCAAACAAAATTGCTAATTATGCACAAAAAGATTTACAACTGTAAAAATTATTGCTGCTATTTTACAGTCTAAGCTTTTAACCGTGAATGTTTGCGGGTTAAAAAGATTTTCCCTGCGTAATAGAAGAATACCAATTAATTGGGTGCGACCTTAAATTCATGCCATCACTTTCAATATGATACAAGATAATAGGCATACTAAAATCGACAAAACGTTCTACCTGTCTGGAAAGTTTACCGAGAAAATCCATGCTCGATATGCCCTCCTTTAAATGAACGTAAATTACACTGCCTGTTTTAAACTCAAAGCGTTCTACCACTCCTGGCCACTCTGTTTTTATCCTGGTGAGGAAAGCTTTGATTTTGGTTTCTTCTTTTAGATTTTCCATAAGCTTATCAGGTTTTTTTAATATATGCTAATTTAAAAAATTATTCCAAATTAGGTTAATTGTAACAGGACCTATACAATTCTGGATATTAAAATTCAACTCCTGTGATTCGCTAGCCTAAACTTTTTTCAGAGGCTTAAATACAAGAAAGATTTCTCTAAATGCTCCGGTAAATATGAAAGCTGTTTTGATAATTGGACTATGAACGGGCAAAAGTTCTGTCATAGGGTTATTCAAACACAGATTTATTAAAATGGGATTGTATGTATAAAATACTTTGTTACTCCCTTTCAAAACTAGACAATAGATGAAATTAAAAAAGCCCTTCAATCCTGAGAGGGCTTTTTCATAGTCGTCTATCCCTATAAGTAGGAATTTCAAAACTAATTAATGCTTTTTATATTTTTTGGGGTTGAATAAACTGAACAGATTTTTTTTTTGGCTTAATTCATCTTTATTTTTTCAGCTAAATATGCCATTTAAACGACTATAATACATTATTACTCTACTCCCTTTGCATTAGTAGGAATAACATACAGCGATTTTGAAGCCGTAATAAAAAGCAAGTTTTTATCTTTTCCACCAAAACAAACATTACCACACCACTGTTCAGGCACTTCAATATGACCGATTTGTTCGCCTGTTGGTTTGTAAATATTCACCCCTTTTCCGGTTACATAAATATTTCCCTCACTATCTAAAGTCATCCCGTCAGAATGCTGGTTAAGAATAAGTTGTCTGTCTGCTAATTTGGCATCGGTACCAATACGATAACGATAAGTTTTATTCGCATCCATATCGGCCACATACAAAAATTTACCATCTGGAGTACCTACAATACCATTAGGTTTAATCACATCATTAGCAACGATAACAGCTTCTTTTTTCCCTTTTGGCAGATAGTATACCTTTTGGCCTTGAATCTCCGGTGCTTTTCTACTCCAGTAATCGCGCTGATAATAAGGATCGGTAAAATATATTCCACCTTTAGCATCCAACCAGATATCGTTCGGACCATTTACCTTTTTACCTTCATAATCGCTGAAGAGCACTTTTATCTTCTTGTTTTTATCGATAGACCAGATCTGGTTATGTTCGTCGGCACACACAATCAAGTTTCCTTTCTTATCAAAATAAGTTCCGTTTGCCCTACCCGATTTATCCATATATAAACTCAAATTACCATCAATGTCGTATTTCCAGATCTTATCGTTAGGTTGATCAGTAAAAAAAACGTTTCCCTGTTTATCAACAGATGCACCTTCAGTAAACTTAAACTGCGACGAAATCAACTTTAAACTATCCTGGACAAAAAGGTTTTTTCCTGCACTTTGTGCAAATGAAATGGTGCTTAAGGCTATGAAGGCAAAAAAGACGAAATATTTTTTCATTTTTATTTTTTAAAAAAACCTGATAGGTTTATAACGATATCAACTTACCCGTTTTCCTTTCAGCAACATATTTAATGCATCGTTCAGCGTTCCGGCTTTTTGCACTTCGCCTTCATTTACAAAATAAATTTCGTCGGCATTTTCAATAGTATTTAAACGGTGAGCAATAATTACCAATGTAGTTTCTTTTGATAGTTTATTTAAAATGCTTCCCAAAAGTTGTTCGGTTATGGTATCGATATTGGCTGTAGCTTCATCAAGAATCAATAATTCAGGATTTCTAAGCACGGCACGCATAAAAGCTATCAGTTGTTTCTGTCCCAAACTGATACTATCTGATGCTGAAGTAATCTGTGTATTTAATCCTTCATCAAATATGGCTAAAAGTGCATTCAGGTTGGCCTCTTCAATTATTTTCTCCAGCTGCTCATCACTTACCTCCTTATATAAACTGTTGCCATATAAAATATTCTCTTTTACTGATCCAGTAAATAAAAATGGCTCTTGCAATATGAAACCGATTTTTTGTGTCCGTTCTTCTGCAGAAAATGAACGGATATCCCTGCCATTTAATAAAACAGTTCCTTTTGTGGCATCGTATAAACGGGAAATTAATGAAGCAGTTGTAGTTTTCCCACCTCCGGTTGGTCCAATTAGGGCGTAAGTTTTACCTTTTTCGAACCTTAAGTTAATGTTATGCAGGATTTCTTTACTATCATCATAAGAAAAATGAACATTTTTAAACTCGAGCAAAGCAGCATCTGAGGTAATATTTTCGTCAACTTTAACCTGTTTTAAGTTACTCTCTAATGATAAGATCTGTGATATCCTGTCCCAACCTGCCATGGCAACCTGAAAACTGGTCCAAAGTGCGGCCAACTGCCTCAGTGGATTATAAAAATTGGTGGTATAAGAAATATAACTCACCAATAAGCCCAAGGTGAAATTGCCCTTAGAAATTAAATAAACACCAAAAAGTAAGGTAATTAGTTGTGCAATACTCGATAATAGCCCATAAACAGGTACAAAAATATTGTTGGCCAAACCTGCACCAATCGCCGTTTTATAATTTTCGGTATTGGCTTCGTTAAAACGTTTCCTAAAATAATCTCTGCGGTTAAAGGCAATAATCACTTTAAAGTTGTTCAGGCTTTCCTGTATTTCGGCGCTCATTCCGCCAACACTTTTTAAATTTTTAGCATTTTTTCCCTTTACCCAAGGCGATAAAGCCACTGTAAAAAGAACAATTACAACCGCCGGCGAAAGTGTTGCCGCACCAAGTTCCGTGTTAATTGAAAGCAGGAAAATACCTGCGCCGATCATGGTTACAATACTGCCTATAAACTGCATTAGCGACTGCGAGAAAAACTGGTTCAGCTTATCGGTATCGTTATTCACCCTCGAAATCAGATCACCTGCTTTATTCTGGTTAAAAAAAGAAACAGGTAATTCCTGTAATTTATTAAAAATGGCATTACGTAAAGTGTATAACATCCGCTGGCCTACTCCGCCCATTAACCTGGTTTGAGTGTAACCGGTTACCATGGCAATCATATACATTACCAATAGTATACCACCAAAAACAAGAACACCATGAAACTGTTTAGTGCGGATATAAGTATCAACTGTATGGCCGACCAACAATGGCCCTAAAAGCAATAAGCCTGAATTTACCAAAATGGCAATCAGTGCCAGCCAAAGGTTTTTACGTTCGACTGAAATGAGTTTAAGCAGGCTTTTCAGTGCTTTAAAAGTAGATTGCTTTTCCTGCCTGGTACTAAGCTGGTTAAGATTGTAGTTCATAATTACTGGTGCTCTGTTGTGAATTGTAAATCTGAACATATTCCGGACTGCTTTTCAGCAATTCCTGATGGGTTCCTTCTGCAATGATTTCGCCCTGCATCAGCAAGATCACTTTATCGTAATGTTCAACAGAAGCTATTTTTTGTGTAATGGAAAGTAAAGTTAAACCTGGATAATTTTGTTGGATGTTCTCTAAAATCCTTTTCTCCGTATTGGTATCAACACGGGCCGTAAAATCATCAAGCAATAAGATCTTCGGATTCACCGCTAAAGCCCTGGCCAGCATAATCCGTTGTTTTTGTCCACCCGAAAGGCTGTTTCCCCGTTCAGAAACAATGGTGTTCAACTGATCGGGTAAAGCGCTTACAAAATCTTTAAGTTCGGCAGTAGCAATGGCCTTAGCCAGCGATTCGTCTGTAACGGTATCGCTAAAGGCAATATTTTCCCTAATGCTCATGTTGAACATAATGCTGTCCTGAAATACAAAACCAACCTGTTGATGGAAATTCTCCTGATTGTATTGTTTAATCTCTTTACCATCAAACAATACCAATCCCGAATCGGCATCTATCAAACCTGTTAAAATATAGAGCAATTGTGTTTTACCCGCAGCCGTAGGCCCAATAATGGCCGTTTTAGAGCCCGCTTTTGCAGAAAACGAAACCGATTTTAAAACCGGTTTTTGACCGAAATTCATGTTAACATCTTTCACTTCCACATCGCCCTTTAATTGTGTTGTCAGCGTACCTGGATGTTTAACCTCGATAGCATTCAGCACACTTTCTATCCGCTGATACGATGCTGTAGCCTGTGCAATAACATTGCTCATAAAACCGATTACCAAAATAGGAAATATGATGAGCGTGAGGTAACTGCTAAAAGCCGTAAACTCTCCCAACGTCATCGAATTGGTAATTACAAAATGACCGCCCAGCACCAAAATGCACAAACCAGATAAATTGGCTGTAAAAACAATAACTGGGATCAAGGCTGCAAACATCCGCAGAATGGATATCCCTAAATCTCTCGCTTTGGCATTTGCATCTAAAAATTTATTGTATTCTAAAGTTTGAGAGTTAATTACCCTTATTAAAGCTGAACCTAAAATACTTTCGCTGATTACTTTGTTCAACCAATCGATCACTTCCCTGCTCTTTTTGAAAAGCACTTTTACCTTGCTTAATACATAAAAAAATGCACCGCCAATAATCGGCACAATCGCAATTACACAAAGTGCAAGTTTCCAGTTGATCATTAAGAGCAAAATACTCGCCCCAACAATTAAAAATATAGATGAACAGATAGAAACGATAGCCTGCGAAACAAACATTTTGATCGAATCGGCATCGGCCGTAAGGTTAGTCAACAGCTTTGAGGGGTTAGCCTGAATAATGTAGGCATGGCTTTGTCTCGAAATCTGATCAGACAGCCTTGTTCTTAAATCTCTTGCTACACGTTCAGAAGCATAGGTTTGTACAATGCTCTGTAAATAAGTAAAAATAAAAACCAGAACAATGGCCAGCGAAAATTGAAGCAAGATGGATTGAAGATTGAAAGTTTTGTTGGTATAAGAATCGATACCACCGGCAATAATCTTTGGTAAGAGTAAGTTGATGCCGTTACTGAGCAATGCAAACAGGATTAGCATAAAAATTAAGCCCCTGTAGTTTCCAAGTAAACTGAAAATACTTGGCTTTTTGGCTTCTTTGGTTTTTTCCATATCAAATGAAGATACCTTAAATTGTAGGTTCCAAATTTAGCCGAATTAATTGATATCGATTGTAAGAAAGATATTAAGGAAGAAATATATTTATGAATGAGCGAAATAACTGTACAAGAATTAGGTCCATTCAGTCATTCGCTCATTCAACAATTAACCGATTTAACGGTTTAAACAATTAACCACTTATTTACTTTCCTTCAAAACCATATCAATGGTAATGGCAGTGGCCACAATTGCTACCTTCTGGTTGCTTTCCGCATAACTGGGATCGATAGAAACATTGTATTTATCGGCTGTGGTAAAAACTTCTTTCAAAGCGCCAGCCCATTTTTTATTTATTTTGCCCATTTCGGCACCTACATTATTGGTAATGCTGAAATTCCAGGCTTTCCAATCGCCAGATATTTTTGCAATCTCCTCGCCCGATGTCGGGCTCGAAATGGTAAAAGTTGGCTTGAAGAATTTAAATTTTTGTTTAATAATACCCACTTCAACACCTAAGGGATCGGTAACGATAATTTTCGACATCCAGAATGTCCAGCCTCTGGTAATGGTAGCCTGCAACTGGTCGTTGGTATCGGTAATTTCTAATTTAAAAGGCATCATTCGCTTATCAACCAACAAGGTTAGAACCTTGTGCCAGCCAGAAATACGCTGTTTAATAATCCCGATCTGAGCACCCTGATCGTTGTAAACTTTGTACTCGTTCGCAAACTTTAAAAAGTTTACTTTCTCGTCAATAAAATATTCATCGCTTAAAAAAAATGGAGGAATCTGCTTGTTCATATTGTAGATTTAATATTAGATAAGTTGCGAAAATATATATTTTTTTCGATTACAAGATCAAATAAGGTGTCTTCGTGGGTCGTCATTCCCAACTTGATTGGGAATCTTAAAACTTTAGCTAGGTTTACATATCGCTTTAAGATTCCCGCCTGCGCGGGAATGACGACCGTTCTTCTATAATCTGTTGCTGGTAGCCATTGCGCAAGGCCGAAGTAAAGAACATTTTTTCTGTTTTGCTCCGGTACCTTTCCAACAGATTTAAAACCAATTTGCAACTAAACATTGCTACCTTTGCAGCAAAAGCCATTGAAGAAAATGGTTAAACCCAAAACAAATGATTGAAATAGGAAAATACAACGAGTTAAGGATTTTAAGCAAAACAGAAGCCGGATTAAACTTAACCGACGGCGATAAACTAGTGGTACTGCCTTACCAATATGTTCCAAATGGTGTAGAAATTGGCGATAACATTAATGTTTTTGTATTTGTGCAAAAAGACGGCCGCTTAACAGGAACTACTCAAAAGGCATATGCCGAAGTGGGCGATTTTGCTTTTTTGAAAGTAGTTTCTGATGGTGATGATGGCGTTTTTATGGACCTCGGTATTGATAAAGACGTATATGTTCCGGATCGCGAGCAAAAAAGGCCCATGCAAAAAGGCTATAAGTATGTGGTTTACCTATATTTAGACGAAAGTACCGGTCGCTTGTTGGCTTCTTCTAAACTGTATGATTTTGTTGAAGAAGAGGACTTCGATTTCGAAGAAGGTGACGAAGTAAGTTTATTGATTACCGAAGAAACCGATCTTGGTTTCAATGCCATTATCAACAATACTTATATCGGTTTGCTATACAATAATGAGGTTTTCGATAATATCCAACCAGGTGATCTGCGTAAAGGCTGGATCAAGAAAATCCGTGTGGAAGGCAAGATCGATTTAACCCTGCAACCTAGCGGTTATGGTCATATCCTCGATTCGAAAGAGATGGTGTTAAAAGAACTGAAAAAAAGTGGTGGTGTGATTGAATTGGGCGACAAAAGTTCCCCAGAAGATATTTACCATCGTTTCCAGATCAGTAAAAGTGCTTTCAAAAAAACCATTGGTTCATTATACAAAGAGCGCTTAATTGTACTTTCTGACGATTCGATCAGATTGATTACAGACGATGAGACAGAATAATTTATTTCATAAAATCATTACGATTGGTCGTCATTCCCAACTTGATTGGGAATCTTAAAGCGCTTGCATTACGATTCCCGCCTGCGCGGGAAAGACGACCAATCATGAATTAACCAGTAAAACTTACTATAAATCTAATTCAAATTAAACTTCTCGCTCTGAATTTTCACTGTATTCGAGGCCGAAACAATGGCCACGATCATAATTCCGATTACAATAGCTAAAATAACCTGCAAGGTAGAATATATCTTTGTTCCCGAAACGAAGATCTTTGAACCTTTAATCAGATCATTCCCAACTTTAGATTGTATTTTAATGAGCGCCGAAAGTTTAGCCAAAGTCTGGTTTGTAGCTTCCCTACCCAACGACTCATAAATTGCCCTCTCCTCTGTACCAGCCATGTTCAAAATTTTAACCTCCAATCCTTGCTGAACCGTTAATGCCCTTTTAAGATCGTTTAGAAAACTTTTTTCCTGCTTTACCAATAAAGTAAGTTCATATTTATTAATTACTGAATCTATTTTACGGTTGTGTTTATTCATTTTAACCAAACCCGCTGAGGGATGAATAATGTTGTTACCCAATAATATATCTTGAAGGATCTCTTTTTTATAATAAAGGTTTTCGGCAATAAAATATAGGTCTGTTGCCGGAACAAGCCTGTCATTGTACATGGAAATAAAAGATTCGTTAATCTGCTCTACACTTTTATCTTCCAAAAAGCGGATCAACAAGGTGCAGCACATGATGCAGAAAAGCAGGAAAGCTATTTTTAGCTTGTTTTTAAGACTAAAGGCAAATTTCATAATATAATTGGTTAGTATCTAAACTTCACTTGCTTTGACCGTCACCCTGAATTCATTTAAGGGTCTTGTAGCAGGAAAGATGTTGAAATAAATTCAGCAGACGATAGCTACTAAAAGTAATCCTCCTGCGCGGTTTTCGCGAAAAGTTGTGGCGCAAAATTGACTAAATATAACTCTTTTTTTGCTCGTGTTACAGCCGTGTATAACCAGCGGAGAAAATCGAGATCAATCATTTCTTCAGTTAGATAACCCTGATCAGCAAAAACAGCATCCCACTGTCCACCCTGTGCTTTATGACAGGTTACCGCATAAGCAAACTTAATTTGCAGGGCGTTATAAAAAGGATCGGCCTTAATGGCCAGCATCCGTTGCCTTTTATTGGCAATGTGTTCGTAATCTTCATTAAGTCCATCAAACAACTTTTTATTCTGCTCGTAAGGTAGATTTGCACTTTCTAAATTTAAGGTATCTAACATTACTTTGCAGCTAATCTGTCCTGCAGCGGGGAAATCCATAAACTCTAAAGTGGCATCAGCAAAACGGAATCCATAACGTTCTTCTTCTCCCCTCACGCGAATCACCTTTGCCATATCACCATTGGCAATAAAAGCCGTATCCTCGTTCTCTGGCAGCCAGAAATAATTGTTGCGCACCACCATAATCTGATCGCCACCTGTTAACTCTTCCTCGCGATACAGCAACCTTGCTCTAATCTGCTGGTTATACACATTGGCCGATTTATTGGAACGGCAAACCACCAGGGTATTTTCCATGCCGAATTTGCGGTAAGCATATTCCAGTCCTTCAACTAAACGTGCCCCAGGCATATTATAGATATCTGTATAACTTTTAGTCAGGAATTTAGGCATCGGATTTTCAGGATTTTTAGCAATCTGATTTCTCAACATGGTGGCATTGGCCAAAATACCCGATTTCTTTCCTTGCCTAACCACTTCCTTTAACTCGACAGATGACACGGTTAACGCAAATTTATCTTTGAGGTACTGTTCGTTCAGGGCCGGGCTATCTAAACTCCCCACGGGGGTAGCTGTGCCGTATCGCCTACAAAAAGCAAAAAACAATTTTTGGTGTTATATACAAACTCGAGCAGATCTCTTAATATCGAAGAACCTGTTTCGTTAAATTCATCGGCTATCATAGAAGCCTCATCGATAATAAACAATGTATTTTCGGCGAGGTTCGGTGCCAACTGAAACTGCATTTCCGGCGATGCTGCAGAGCGTTTGCGGTAAATCCGTTTATGTATAGTTAGCGCCTTCCGAAAAGAATATTGACTCATTACTTTCGCGGCCCTTCCGGTTGGTGCCAGTAACTCACTACGCAGGTTAAATTGTTTCAAGACCTTTACCAAAGCTGCTACAGAAGTAGTTTTACCCGTACCTGCATATCCTTTCAGCACAAAACAGCGGTACTCATCGTCCTGTTGCAAAAACAACGCCATCCGTTCGCAAAAAAGCAATTGCTCCTTAGTTGGGCTATGTTCGTATGCTGAAGCAATAAGCTGGCTTTTATCCTTGATCATTTAGGGTTTTGATTCTGAATTGGTAAATTATATAAAATTCGCTACCTGAAAATTGAAAAACTGGTTAATCCGTTAACGGTTTACGGCTATCGTTCATAAAAAACATTTTTTTGTTTTGAAAAGCAATTGCAATGCTAATCGGTTCCGGCAGTCCGTCTTTCCGCTATATCCCCGATGAAACCTATGAAACACTTAATGGCCCTTAAATCGGGGATGCCGCTTCAATACGGTTTAAGCGGCAAAGATAATGCTCTTTTTTAAGGGCATTCTGCCTAAACAATAAAACAATGTAACAATCAAGCAATTTTCGTTATAAGAGAAGTGTTTCAATGCGGTGCGCCATTACCATATTTTGTTTTTTGCTATAACTGAAAATAGTAAAATGGCCATCCTGAGAGGCTACCAAACCAATAGACTGTGGCTGATCGTTAACAAACTGTGCCACAGAAAAATGCCGCGTACCACCAAGTTGTCCTGGATAAAGAATTTTATCTTCACCACCAACAATGGGCTCCGAAAATGCAATCTGTTCTACCGTTGGTTTACCTTTAGCACGGCCGATTTTTGCACCAAATGCAATCAGATCAAATTCTTCGTTGATGATTGTTGCACCATCAACCGCTGTTAAACCCGCCAAATGATCAACCTCGCGACGCACAGCCCCCTGCGAAAAAATTTCGCTCTGATTACCGCTCTGTTTCGCCAGGTTGGATAATCCACAGAATGGAGGTTCTATCAAATACTGTATCGGGTGGATAATCGATTCTTCCCATTTCGTATCGCCTTTCGGCACAATTAACAAGGCTCCCCCCGACCATGCGCACGCATGGAAACCGAAAATTGAATCAAAATATTGATCGGATCATTCCAGCTGGCTAAAACAGTGAGATCTAACAAGGCCTGTAAAATAGGCGGGCAATCCTTATTCGTACAACTTCTATCGTCTACAATGCGGATCTGCTCCCCTTTTAGCACAGCAACGTTGGTAAACTTACCAATGCCATAAATCCTCCTGTGTTTAATTACAATTAATCCAGGTTCCGAAACATCAACCACAAAACAAAAGTTCGGAATATTAAGGGTTGTGCCCCAGATATAAAGTTCGCCATCTTCTTCCCAAACGCCCAGATGGATACCAGAGCGTTCAATCCCAGGTGCTATTTTGGTTAAGGTATTGGCATTTAATGCTAACTTTTTGGCAAAATGCAATGGTTTCGAGGTTTGTTCAGGAGGTAAAAAAGCAATCGAAATCCGTGGCGAATGCCCCTCCTCCTTACGTAAGCTGCTCCAAAAAGCAACATCAATTATTGCTTCAATTATTTTTTGACCTGGTTGAGTAGCCAAATCTATCTCACCTTGTGCAATTGCATTTTTATGCAATTTAACAAAATGTTGCTCAATAGTTGCTGCAATCGTGTTTGCCGCTTTGTAGGTAGGCTTGTAACTCATGTTCCGAATTTAAGCCGAATATTTCGATTTTTGAATATCCTAAAGGTTTGATTTTGGTAAAAAAACACAGACATTTTTACCACAGACTTTCACAGATGAACACAGATATTTTTGATGTTCTTTTTACCGCAAAGCGCACAGAGATAAGATTAACCACAAAGACGCAAAGAACACGAAGTTAACTGTATATTTGAGCGAATATTAATTCACTCAAGTGTCTCTTGTAGTAGAAAAAAGCGTTGGTTCATTGGGCAATTGGTAAGGAAAATGACTAGGAATTGTTTCCATGAACTCCGTGTTTCCGTGGCAAAAAAACTAAAGCACTGGGGGCAAAACCAAAAAATTCACCCCCATCTTACCGTTAATCCTCAAAAAAGTCTATTTTTGTTTCAATGAGTAACAACAGTCTCTTATTAGTCGATCCGGATTTTAAAGCTGATGCATCTGCAAACTGCCATTTATTATTAAAAATAACGAATGACAGCTTTTCTTATGCTGTGGTAGGTAAGGGTACGGAAGAGATTAATATTATTTTTGATAAACAAGGCTGTGAAGATGTACAGAAAGAACTAAAATCTGCATTCGAAACCGATCGTTATTTATCATTAAACTATGCAACGGTAAAAGCGGCAATACATACGTCGAATTTTATTTTTATCCCTGATGAATGGTTTGATGGCGAAAACCTGACCGTTTATTCAAAATATTTAGGTTCCGATGCTAAAGTTTATACTAAACACAACGATAAGCTGGGTTTTAATACTATTTTTTGTTTAGATGAGGATTTGAAAGCAAATTTGCCTGAAAAAACAGATTTATTTCCCCAGTCTGAACCCCTCATGGCTTTATTTAACCATTTGGCAGACGAATCTTTATTAATCGATTTTACAGCAGTATCTTTTAATGTATTATACATAAAAGATAAAAAGATTGTTTTTCAAAACCATTATCAATCAGAAAATGCAGAGGAGTTTAATTATTTCCTGTTGTTAATGATCGAACAACTGGATTTAAGTGATACTATTCCCGTTTATTTACAAGGAATTATTAACGAAGATGATGAGCATTACAACTGCTTATTAAAATATTTTAACCAACTTTATTTCTTCCTTCCTGCTGGAAAACAAAATAGCGAGCTATTGGCCGATATGCCTAAGCACTATTTCAGCGGCCTACTTGCTTTAGATTTATGCGAATAATTGGCGGCAAATTAAAGGGCATCCGTTTGCAGCCCCCTGCAAATTTACCGGTACGCCCAACTACGGATATGGCCAAAGAAGCGCTTTTCAATATCCTCAACAACAAATATGATTTCGAATCCTGTTCTGTTTTAGATTTATTCTGCGGTACCGGAAATTTAACTTTTGAATTTGCCTCGCGTGGCGCAGAAAGTATTTTAGCAGTTGATATGGATTATGGCTGCGTAAACTGGGTTAAAAATACCGCAAAACAATATCAGTTCGATCAGATTGATGTGCGTAAAGGTGATGTTTTTAAATTATTAAAACAGATGACCGGCGCTTACGACCTGATCTTTGCCGATCCACCTTACAATATGCCTAACATTCCACAGATTCCGGTAATGGTAAAGGAGCAACAATTGCTTAAGCCTAATGGCTTGTTAATTGTAGAACACCAAAGTAACATGAAACTGAACAGCCAGCCCGGCTACACCGAAACCAGAAAATACGGCAATTCATCGTTCAGCTTTTTTGAGTTATAGTAGTTCAATCGTTCATTGGTCATTAGTTCATTGGTTAATGGCGCATCGTTAATTTATTTTTAGAATTGAGCACACAGCGCGTTATGGCAGTCTTCAGTCCTGCTTTTCATTGCAATCAGGCTTAAAATGAGCGGTCTGCTCCAGCTATAGTGCTGCTGAACTTCTTAATGTCCTTAATTTCTTAGCGGTAAAAGATTAAGCCAGGTGTATTACGTAAATCTGTGTTTCTGTAGGAAAAAATACCGAAGACCCTGAATCGTCATGCTGAATTTATTTTACAAGTAGAAATAGTGTTTTCAATTGTCTTGTAGCTACTACGTGGTCAGCATCTTTTAGTATAAAGACCCTGAATTAAATTCAGGGTGACGACCGACTTAATTTGAGATGAATCCAACTTCGTCCTTTCGCCATAAAAATCTATATTTGAATCATGAAGATAGCGCTATTTCCAGGCTCATTTGATCCGATCACTATTGCTCACGTAAACATTTTACAACGTGCCACTCCACTTTTCGATAAAATTGTAGTGGGTATCGGACTAAACAGTTCTAAACAGAATTTCTTAAGTGCAGAGCAGCGTCTCCAGATTTTACAGACTGTTTTTAAAGGCTATCAAAATATCGAAATCCAAACTTACGAAGGTTTAACAGTAGATTTCTGCAGGAAAATTGATGCCAAATATATGGTACGCGGTATCCGTTCAGCATCTGACTTTGAATATGAAAGAGCCATCGCACAGATCAATCAGACCATGATGCCCGAAGTAGAAACCATTTTACTTTTAAGCAAACCCGAATATTCTGCCATTAGCTCTACCATTGTACGCGATATTTTAAGAAACCACGGCGATGTAAGTCCATTTGTGCCTAAAGAAGCACTTAAATTTTTATAATTTTTAGTGATGTAGTGTCTGGTGCTACGACCTGACAGATAGATGCATTTACATACATATTTCTAATCTGCATTTTGTGTCAGATAGAAATATCTGACACCACCATCATAAACTTCAACCACTAAAAAAATGTCAGTCTGGGCAGAGTCGAAGCCTTTTACCCTATCCTTGCTCATCCTCCTTTACAGTAGTTTAATATTATTTAAATTTAAAATGTAACGTTTTAAAGAATCGGTTACCAATGGGTTATAATATTAAATGAAAGAAGCAGAAAATACATTCCTCACCCTGATCAATCAGCACAAAGCGATTATACATAAGATTTCTAAAATGTATATGAACAGTGCCGAAGAACAACGTGATCTGTTTCAGGAAATCGTATTACAGCTATGGAAAGCCTATCCCACTTTTAAGGGCAAGGCCAAATTTACCACCTGGATGTATCGTGTCTGTTTAAATACAGCTTTAATCTATTTTAAAAAGGACAATAGAAAAGTAGATAAAACACCATTGGATGAAAATATTGATGTAATAGATGTAAATGAAAGTGCCGAAAAGGAAGAAAAACTAGCCTATCTGTATACTGCCGTGCAAGAGCTGAATGTGATAGAAAAAGCATTGATATTTCTCTTCCTCGAAAATCAATCTCATCGCGAAATTGCCGAAAACCTGGGAATTAGCGAAGTAAATGCACGGGTTAAACTCAACAGAACTAAAGAAAAATTACAATTCATCATAAAGAAAAACGGTTATGAATTTTGACGAAATTAAAAATGAATGGAATACTGAAAGTCCGGAAGGAAACAACATTTCTACCAGCATGCTTAAAATAAAACAGGCACATACCCCAATTGATAAAATAAGAGGAAAAATGAAACATGAGTTTTTCTACCAGATTTTCTTTTTGATGCTCATGGCCTTTGTTCCTTACCTTTTTGGTTTCTCATCGGTAATGAACCAGGTATTTTTAATGTTTTATGCCATCATCTGCGGATTTACAGCTTATTATTTTTTTAAGTTTTACCTGTTCTATAAAAACTCTTACGATATGAGTTTAGATACACGCAAAAACATCCTCTGGTTTTTCTACGAAATGAAACTGAATATCGAACTGTATAAAGCCCTCACCTACATTATTGCCTTTATCGGCATCGCATTCATTACAGTTTATTTGTTTATAGAAAAGGCTTCTATTTTCAATAAAATTTTAGCTAAGCTTTCACCTGTTTACATCTTATTAAACTGTTTTGTTACCATTCTGATTATTGGCGTCATAACAGAACTATGGGCCTGGTTTTATTACGGAAAATACCTAAAACAGGTTAAAAAGGTAGTTGATGAGTTGGATTATGAATAATCTGTGCAGTCAGATGTTACCATCTGACTGATAAAGGACCAATTCATTGATTTTTAGATGAATTTGCATGCGTAAGATAGCAATATCTGACACCACAAGATGTGTAGTCGGATGTTACCGTCTAACGCTTTGGGAGTTCTTACAAAATCCCGCCAGCCCTCAGCACATCCATAATTGATGGAAAAGTATTTTTAACTACTGGCGAAATGTGGTTTTTATCAAGCCAAACTGCTTCATCAATGCCTTCTTCTTTTTGAGGAATCAATTTTGGTTCGCCTTTAACCTTCATTTTGTACCAGTTAGTTTTCTTGATTACCATTTTAGTCCCAATTGGGTAAACATGATAGGTTTTACAAAGTTTTTCTTCGCGCTTAAAAACCCTGATTCCACACTCTTCCTCTACCTCACGAACAGCGGCTTCTTTCATTTTTTCACCTTCTTCTAATTTCCCTTTGGGTAGATCCCACTTTTTGTTCCTAAAAATAAACAAAAAATTACCATTTGCACTCTCTACCAGGCCACCAGCGGCCTTAATAATGGTACAATCTTTCTTTAATTTTTTAAAGGTTTCCTGAGGATTTTTTGTCAAGAAAATATAACTCTTTTTAGAGCCATTTTTTAGTTTTTTGTAGAACGTTTGCAGATTGAAATCCTGAAATTCTAGTTGTTGAATTTTTTCTTTTTGCTCTGGCAAAAAGTCTGATATAAACAAAGTGTTATCGTTGATATAAATTCTATAATTTCTTGGCATATATTTTTAACACACATTAAATAGAGAATAGTGCTTTTTTTTTATAGCAACCTGCTCCTTTCCCGATTACATTTAAAGAGTTCTTTCTGCGAAACCTATATATTTTGCAATGCTCTAAAAGTAGAAAAATTGTTGGGTTATTTATAGGATATAAAAAAAGGTTACAACAATTAATGTTGTAACCTTATCTAAATTAACGCTCTCAATCAAAGATTGATGCAAGGCTCTCACCCCTTGCTTGATACAAATATAGAATAATTTATTAAACTGATAAAAAAAATCAAAAAATATTTTAGCAATATTAAAACACCGACCCTAAACAACTGAAGACTAACAGATTATATTTAAATAAAAAATCTTCCTCCTTCAAAACCCAGATACACTAGATTGTAAAAAAAATGGTTTAATAGTAATAATGGAACATTTGAACGGAAAACAGCGTTTATAATTCCGTCAAGGATAAATATTTTTCATAATTTTAGCTTTTTAATCTACTATGCCCATACCTTCATTATCAGAAAAAGATCTGGAAGCATACCGAAGTGATCTTTCTAAACCGGAAAAATCAACAGGCGAGCTCTTCATCAAATTAAATGGGCTTTATCAGCGTTTTGCCAGTAACGAACAGCTTTTGGCAGATTTCGAATATGTTTCGGCACTTAATAGCCTCGAAAATAGCTATGCTTCAAAAAAAGAGCATTTTAACAAAGAAATTATTGAGCTTAAAAGGCAGTTTAAACAACTGGATAACCGCATTGTAGCCGCAGAACAGAAACTTCGCCACGGCATCCCCGAAGACCTGTTGGTAATGGACAAAATTATTGCCGAACAGGAATCTATTGTAGAAGATCAGGAAAAACTGAACAAAGCCGAAACCCATATTGTAGAGCAGGTACGGAAAATCGATATCGAACATGGTAAAGAGCTTCAAAAATTAGAACAGCAACAGAATAACAGAGAAATTCCTTTTAAAAGCAAGTTTTCTGCCTTTAATGAACAGATCAAGAATGCTGAAAAAGAAATTACTTTAAAAGTTAGCGGTTTTTCGCTCCTTGCGATTATCGGTATTCCTTTAATTATAGATTTATTTTTTGGCATGATAGGCCTGCCTACCTTCGCCAAGAATACAAACAACATTATCTTTAACCATTATATTTTTCTGATCAGCCTGATATTGGTCGAATTATTCCTTGCCGATAAAATCAGAAACAGGATTTCACGGATATTATCGATATCTTATCTTAAAGATTCGCTGAATACATTGGGTAACCTATTAACCGAAAACGAAAGACAGCTAGCCAAAGTAGAATCCGAACACCACATCACGCTGTCCGAATTTTTAAAGAAAAATGGAGATGCTTTAAATTATTGAGCCTATCCTTAAACAAAAAGGGATTTAGAAATATTGCAATCTCTAAATCCCCATAATTTTACTCTGGCCTGAACTACAATGTAGCCATATCAATCACAAACCGGTAGCGCACATCACCTTTTTGCATCCTATCGTAGGCATTGTGAATATCTTTTATATCGATAAGCTCGATATCAGATACAATGTTGTTTTCTGCACAAAAATCCAACATTTCCTGAGTTTCGGCAATACCGCCAATACCTGATCCGGCTAAACTTTTTCTGCCACCCAATAAACTGAAAGCAGCAATTTCTGCTGGTTTTGGTGGAACACCCACACAAATATGTGTACCATTTGTCCTTAACAAAGAAAGGTACATATTAAAATCATGTTCAGCAGATACAGTATCCAAAATAAAATCGAAGGTACCTTTAGCTGCTTTAACCTGTGCAGGATCGGTAGTTACCACAAAATGGTGTGCTCCTAATTTTTTAGCATCCGCTTCTTTTTTTGGTGAAGTACTTAATACCGTTACCTCAGCGCCAAAAGCTACACCAAATTTCACCGCCATATGGCCTAAACCACCTAAGCCAAGTACAGCCAGTTTATGGCCTTTTCCTACTTTCCAGTATTTTAACGGCGAATAAGTGGTAATACCTGCACATAAAAGTGGTGCTACGGCAGCAAGATTTAATTTATCTGATACATGAAGTACAAATTCTTCCCTTACTACAATCGTATCCGAATAACCACCATAAGTTGGTGTTTTACCATCTCTTTCAAAACTATTGTATGTTTGTGTATTTCCTTCTAAACAATATTGTTCTAAATCTTGTTTACAGTTTTCGCAAACCTGGCAAGAATCTACCATACAACCTGTACCAGCAAGGTCGCCCACCTTAAATTTCTTAACGTGATCTCCAACCTTCACTACCCTGCCCACAATTTCGTGACCAGGAACCATTGGGAATATTCCTGGAAACCAATCGTTTTTTATCTGGTGCAGATCTGAGTGGCAAACTCCACAGAAAAGTATTTCGAACTGCACATCATGGGGACCTACTTCCCGGCGCTCAAAATTCCAGGGTGCAAGATCAGTTTCGGCATTTTGTGCCGCATATCCTTTTGTTGCTATCATAAAAATTTAAATTAATTAGACCACAACAAATGTAAACAGCAGTTTGTTAAGAATAATTACGCAAATCAAATAAATCATTGCAAAATTCAAACAATCAATTACAACATCAATCCCTTTAATTGGGCATACTGCAGCAGCATAATGGTTTTACCATCCTTTATTTCACCAGATTTTATCATTTCAAGCGCCTTTTCAAATGGTAATTCCAAAACCTCTATATCTTCATTTTCTTCTTGCAGTCCTCCTCCATCATGCAATTTCATATCGTATGAATATGCTGCAACAAAAAAGTATAATAGCTCGGTAACCGAGCCGGGCGACATATAGGCCTCGAACACTTTTTCTACCTGATCGATCCTAAATCCGGTTTCTTCTTCAGTTTCTCTTCTGATACAATCTTCCGCATTATCCTCATCCAATAGTCCGGCGCAGCACTCAATCAGGTAACCCGTACCATTTCCATTAATAAATGTTGGTATCCTGAACTGCCGGGTAAGTACAACCGTTTTAAATTGTTTATTATACAATAAGATTGTAGCGCCATTACCTCTATCATAAGCTTCTCGTTCTAAAATAGATTTAGTGCCATCAATCCCCATCATTTCGAAAGTTACTTTTTTAAGTGTATACCAATTATCTGATAGAATTTGGGTATTTAGGATATTAATATTTTTCATAAAATGATTATTTTTGATTGATTATGATTATTTTTGATCGAATTAAATCATTATATATGACATTTCAAAAAAGGGCGCATAAAATTCTCGAACTTTTAGAGGAGCTTGGCGAGGTTGATATTAGGCAATTAGCAGCTGAGATTAATGTTTCTGAAGTTACCGCAAGAAGAGACCTGACCATTATGGCAGCTAACGGACTGCTTTACCGTACCCATGGAGGTGCAATGAAAATAAGTGAATTAATAAAACCAGTATCATTTGCCAATAAGGCTGTAGTAAATTTAAAAGCAAAAGATGCGATCTGCAAAAGGGCTGCCGAAGACATTATTGATGGTGATGTTATATTTATCGATTGCGGGAGCACAGCTTTTAGGTTATGTCAGTTTATCAAAAACAAAAAAATAAAAGTGATTACCAATTCTCTACCGGTAGTAAATGAACTACAGCACAGTGCCGTAACCATTAACCTTATTGGAGGTGAGGTTGATACAACCAGACAAGCTGTTCATGGAACGATGGCATACGAACATATTACCAGATATCACGCTTCGAAAGCCTTTTTAGGTGTAGATGGGATCACTGCTGAGGGATTATATGCAGGCAGTGAGCACGAGGCTTCCAATACTTTAGCTATGGCATCGCAAAGCGATTGCGTTTATATGCTTTGCGATGCCAGCAAAATAGGAAAAACATCATATTTAAAATTTAATGATTTATCGCTCGTAGATATTTTAATTAGCGACTATAATGCGCCCGAAATAATAGAATTCCAGTCCAAAGGGATATCAGTACTTTCAGTAAAGGTATAAAACTGACGAATAATAGATTGGGCATTCAAAAAGCTAAATATGAGTCTGGTTAGCGGGTGGCGAGTACTGAAATAATCGGATCTAAAACAATTACACCCGAGTTTGGTTAAGACAGCCGGTTTTTAATGAACGTTACAGAAAGTTAACAACATGATAATTATAATATAATGAGCGTTGCTTTTAGCCCCTACCATTCTTTATTACACTGATTTACAGGAAGTCGCAAGAAACAGCTTTTAGCATCCATCAAAATTTCCGATATTTGTAGTATTGGAATGTCGAAATCAAATCCCGATTCCTACATTTTTCTTCCCCAATGTAAAACAAAGGGGTTTAATAAACGTTATGACAAACACAAATAAATCTGTAATTTTGAGCCATGTATAATAAAAGTGATATTGAATTAAAGGTAGCGGAATTTTTATTACAGATAAAAGCAATTAAATTACAGCCAAACAATCCCTTCACTTGGGCATCAGGCTGGAAATCGCCAATTTATTGCGACAATAGAATTACCCTTTCCCACCCTCAAGTTAGAACTTACATCCGCCAGAAACTGGCACAGGCCATACAAGAAGAGTTTGGTTCGGTAGATGTTATTGCAGGTGTTGCAACCGCAGGTATCCCACAGGGCGTTTTAGTAGCTCAAGAGCTTGGCTTACCTTTTATTTATGTAAGAGCGAAGGCCAAAGAACATGGCACTGGAAGTTTAATTGAAGGTGAAGTGGTAGAAGGTCAGCGTGTGGTAGTGATTGAAGATTTAATTTCAACCGGAAAAAGCAGTTTACAGGCTGTTGAAGCACTAAGAGCTGCAGGCTTATCGGTAGCTGGTTTAGCAGCAATTTTCACTTATGGTTTCGAAAAAGCAGACGAAAATTTCGCAGCTGCAAAATGTCGTTACTTAACCTTATCAAACTATGGCGCTTTAATCGATTATGCTGCCGAGCACAGCATTATTGCCAAAAGTGATATGGAATTATTGAGCAAATGGCGTTTAAACCCTTCAGAATGGGGACAAGGACAGGTTTTGAGTTCGGAGTCTTAAGTTTTGAATAAAAAAAAAACCAATAAAAAATATATAATGACTGTTATTGAAAGCACAGTAGAGGTAAATAAACCGGTTACAGAGGTTTATGCATTTCTATCCAATATGAACAATCATCAGCAACTGATGCCAGAAAATATCTACAACTGGGAATCTACTGAAGATGATGCACGGTTTACCATCCAGAATATGGCAAAATTGGCTATTAAGATTTCTAGCCGTATCGAAAACCAAGAAATAACAGCAATTCCGAGCGAAAAAGCACCTTTTGATGTAGAATTAAAATGGACGGTTACAGATAACGGAAATGGAACAACTACAGCCAAACACATCATCTCAGCAGATTTGAACATGATGATGAAAATGTTGGCATCTGGTCCACTACAAAAACTGGCTGATCACCAAACGGAAAAACTGAAAGAGATCTTAGGTTAAAAAAGTGATTGCATAGATTTAATTGACTGCACAGATAAAGAAGACGAGCTCATCCTCGTCTTTTTTTTATGCGTAAAAATTCTATTGTGTTCTTATAACAGTAGATTATTTTAATACCTTAGTTTTCGGAATAACTTTAAACTATGAATCTCAGATTTCTTCAGGTAACAACTCTATTTTTTGTCCTTGCTCCTATTTCCAAAACATTTGCTCAATCCCTTACCGCTTTAAAAACCGAATATTTGGTTAACCCCATCGGCTTAGACAATCCTAACCCGCGTTTTACCTGGCAAATGAACGATGCCAGCCAAGGTGCCAAACAAACAGCCTACCGCATTCTTTTAGATACCGATTCGGCCTCGCTTGTTAAAGCCAATGCAAAACTTTGGAATACGGGTTGGGTTAAATCAGATAATCATCTGGTTATTTATTCTGGCCCGTTACTAAAACCTTTTACTAAATACTTCTGGCGAGTAGATATTGCAGATGGAAGGCAAAAGAAATCGAACAATACATCTATCGCCAGCTTTGAAACAGGCATGATGAAAATGGAAAACTGGCTGGGCGCCTGGATTTCGGATACCGAGAATATCCAACTTAAACCTGCGCCCTATTTCAGAAAGACCTTTATTGCAAATAAAAAAATCAGGTCGGCCAGAGCCTACATCGCCGCAGCTGGCTTGTACGAACTCTCTATCAACGGCAAAAAAATCGGCAATCATCGAATGGACCCGATGTACACCCGTTTTGATAGAAGAACATTATACGTTACCTACGATGTAACTCCGGCCATCAGCCAGGGCAAAAATGCCATCGGTGTTTTACTGGGCAATGGATGGTATAATCATCAATCAACTGCAGTTTGGTACTTCGACCGCGCACCATGGCGTAACAGACCCGCTTTTTGTCTTGATATACGTATCACTTACGAAGATGGCACAACCGAAATCATTAAATCGGGTAAAGAATGGAAAACAGCTTTAAGTCCGATTATTTTTAATAGTATTTATACCGCCGAACACTACGATGCCCGCCTGGAAAAAGCAGGTTGGAACATGCCAAACTTCGACGATACAGATTGGAAAAATGTGATTTACCGTTCAGCTCCCTCTAAAAATATTGTTGCGCAGGCTATGCACCCTATCCGCAATGTTGAACAAATAGCTAGCAAAAGTTTAAGGAGGTTTAACGATACCACATACCTATTCGATCTGGGCAGAAATATTTCGGGAGTAAGCAAAATCACGGTAAGTGGCCCGGCAGGAACGGTGATAAAACTGAAACATGGAGAGCGTTTATATGCCAATGGGCACGTGGATATATCGAATATTGACGCCCATTACCGTCCAACTGATAATACTGATCCATTTCAGACGGATATCCTGATTTTAAACGGGAAAGGTGAACAAAGTTTTATGCCTTATTTCAATTACAAGGGTTTTCAATATGTAGAAGTAAGCAGTTCTATTCCCATCGAATTGAAAAAAGAAAATCTGGTGGGTTACTTTATGCATAGTGATGTTCCAGTTGTTGGTGATGTTAAATCTTCAGAATCGATTATTAATAAAATCTATTACGCCACCAATAATTCTTACCTGTCGAATCTTTTTGGCTACCCTACAGATTGTCCGCAGAGGGAAAAAAATGGCTGGACGGGCGATGCTCAGATTGCGATAGAAACTGGTCTTTATGGATTTGACGGCATTACCATTTACGAAAAATGGCTAGCCGATCACCGTGATGAACAACAGCCAAATGGTGTTTTACCTTCCATTATCCCTACCGATGGCTGGGGTTACGAATGGGGTAACGGACCAGACTGGACCAGTACAATCGCCATTATTCCATGGAATGTTTACCTGTTTTATGGCGACAAGAAACTACTTGCCGATTGTTATGAAAATATCAAAAAATACGTAAACCACATCGATGAAAGCTATCCAACTGGTTTAACCACTTGGGGTTTGGGCGATTGGATTCCAGTGAAATCAAAATCTCCTGTCGAACTTACCTCTACCTGTTATTATTATGCTGATGTGGTTATTTTGGCAAAGGCAGCAAAAATTCTCGGTAAAAATGATGATTATGAAAAGTACATCGCCCTGGCAAAAAAAATTAAGGATGCCTTTAATGCAAAATACCTGAACAAAGAAAAAGGAATCTACAATACTGGTATCCAAACTGAAATGAGCGTTCCGTTGTACTGGAAAATTGTTCCTGAAGAATCGATTGCCCTTGTTGCTGAAAACCTGGCCAAACGCGTAGAAGCCGATGGTTTCCACTTGGATGTGGGATTATTGGGCACAAAAGCCATTTTAAATGCATTGAGTGAAAACGGCTATAGTGATATTGCTTATAAAGTTGCCGCTCAAAAAACCTATCCAAGCTGGGGCTGGTGGATGGAAAATGGCGCCACCACTTTATACGAGAACTGGCCTATAGATGCAAAATCGGATATTTCTATGAACCATATTATGTTCGGAGAAATTGGTGCCTGGTTGTACAAATCGCCAGGTGGTATTAAGCCAGATGAAAAACAGCCTGGCTTTAAACATGTGATATTGGATCCTCATGTTATGGAAGGCCTAAATTCTTTTGAAGCCAGTCACATTGGTCCGTATGGCAAAATTGTAAGTGCATGGAAAAGAATTAATAATGGAATCAGATACGACATTACCATTCCAGCGAATTCTACAGCGACCATTAATTTGCCACTTACACGTGGCATGAATATTTATATAAATGGTAAAATAAACAACATTGGGAAGATAGATTTAGAAGCTGGTAGGTATATAATCGAACATAAAGTCCAAAAATAATCCAGACTTCGTAGGTTTTGAAACCTGCGAGGTCTAAATCTACAAGATTAATTATTCACAATATCTAGGCCCAATGAGGTAACTTAGGTAGTCAATATTTTTGGAAAAGCGGGGTTCGGCACACTTGGGTTATGAAAGTCCCGCTATCCGCTTCAAAGCCTTGGCTCGTTCCTCGCCTGCGGGTTTTACGCTGCTATCGGGTTTATTAATGATAAGTCTGTTGTTTTGGCCACACATCATACAGGCCTTGAGATATCTTCCAGCGATGGATGCTGCGTTAGGGAGTTAACGATTGGCAATTTATCATACAAACCTCGCAGGTTTAAAATCCACATACGACAAAATTTCAGCACAAAACACTATAAATCAGTAATTTAGTCATTAAAATAAAAATATTACCGACAAAATTTCCGATTGTAAAATCAAAATGGATGTGGCATTTGTTTTGACTTAAAAGGGATATGAACTTCAACAATTTTACTATAAAAGCCCAGGAAGCAGTTCAACAGGCTTCTGAAATAGCCCAAGGCAATCAGCAACAGGCTATTGAAACGGCACACCTGCTTAAAGGTTTGCTTACTGTTGATGAAAACGTGGTTTCTTATGTTTTAAAGAAATTAAACGTCAATCTAAATTCATTAAATCAAAATTTAGATGCAGAAATTGCCAAGTTCCCAAAAGTGAGTGGAAGCAATGTCTATCTGTCATCTAACGCAAATAGCGTTTTACAAAAAGCGCAGACGTTTTTAAAAGAGTTTAAAGATGAATTTGTATCTGTAGAGCATCTATTATTGAGTATCTTAGCCGTTAACGATAGTACTTCTAAATTATTAAAAGAACAGGGTGTTAACGAAAAAGATCTTAAAAAAGCCATTATTGAGCTGCGTGGAGATAACCGTGTAACCGATCAAAATGCCGAGGCCACCTATCAGGCCCTGAGCAAATATGCAAGGAATTTAAACGAATATGCAGAAAGCGGAAAACTAGATCCTGTAATTGGGCGCGATGAGGAAATCCGTCGGGTAATACAGATTTTATCGCGCAGAACCAAGAACAACCCTATTTTAATTGGCGAACCTGGTGTAGGTAAAACCGCCATTGCCGAAGGAATTGCTTTTAGGATTATTAAAGGTGATGTACCTGAAAACTTAAAAAGCAAAGTGGTTTATTCACTAGATATGGGTGCTTTAATTGCAGGAGCAAAATACAAAGGCGAATTTGAAGAGCGTTTAAAAGCCGTAGTTAAAGAAGTTACCCAAAGCGATGGTGATATTATCCTGTTTATCGATGAGATCCACACTTTGGTAGGTGCTGGTGGCGGTGAAGGTGCTATGGACGCAGCGAATATTTTAAAACCTGCCCTTGCCCGTGGAGAACTACGTGCCATTGGTGCAACAACTTTAGATGAATATCAAAAATATTTAGAAAAAGATAAAGCGTTAGAACGCCGTTTCCAAAAGGTGATGGTTGAAGAACCTGATACCCAGGATGCGATTTCTATCCTCCGTGGCTTAAAAGAACGTTATGAAACACATCATAAAGTAAGGATTAAAGATGAAGCAATTATCGCAGCCGTAGAAATGAGTCAGCGATATATTTCAGACCGTTTCTTGCCAGATAAGGCCATCGATTTAATGGATGAAGCTGCATCTAAATTGCGCATGGAAATGGACAGTGTGCCCGAAAATGTGGATGCTTTAGACCGAGAAATTATGCGTTTAGAAATTGAACGTGAAGCAATTAAACGTGAAAAAGACGATAGGAAGGTTAAAGAACTTTCAGAAGAAATTGCTAACCTATCAGCAGAGCGTGATGAATTTAAAGCGAAATGGCAAGGTGAGAAAGACTTGGTAGATGCCGTAAATAACGAACTGGAGCAAATTGAGCACTACAAATTAGAAGCAGAACAAGCTGAACGTGCAGGCGATTACGGTAAAGTTGCCGAAATCCGTTACGGAAAAATTAAGGAAGCCCAAGATAAGGTTGAAAAACTTAAAGCCGATTTAGAAAGCCAGCAAAGCAATAGCCGTATGCTTAAGGAAGAGGTTACTGCTGATGATATTGCAGGTGTGGTAGGCCGTTGGACAGGTATTCCGGTTACGAAACTGATTGCCAGTGAGCGCGAAAAACTGCTTCATTTAGAAGAAGAATTACACCAGCGTGTGGCTGGTCAGGACGAAGCAATTGAAGCTATTTCTGATGCCATCCGCCGATCGCGTGCAGGCTTACAGGATAAACGCAAACCAATTGGATCTTTCATCTTTTTAGGTACTACTGGTGTAGGTAAAACGGAGCTTGCAAAAG
Organism: Pedobacter riviphilus; assembly: GCF_014692875.1. Taxonomy (NCBI): domain Bacteria; kingdom Pseudomonadati; phylum Bacteroidota; class Sphingobacteriia; order Sphingobacteriales; family Sphingobacteriaceae; genus Pedobacter; species Pedobacter riviphilus. The sequence goes on from NZ_CP061171.1 coordinate 2,986,666, forward strand.
CCCTTGCGGAATTTTTATTCAACGATGAAAATGCCTTAACCCGCATCGATATGAGTGAATATCAGGAGCGTCATGCCGTATCGCGCTTAATTGGAGCGCCTCCAGGATATGTGGGTTACGATGAAGGCGGGCAATTAACCGAGGCCGTTAGGCGTAAACCTTATTCGGTAGTATTGCTTGATGAGATTGAAAAAGCACATCCGGATGTATTTAACATCCTGTTACAGGTATTAGATGACGGGCGTTTAACCGACAATAAAGGTAGAACGGTGAATTTTAAAAATACCATCATCATCATGACCTCAAACATTGGTGCGCATTTAATTCAAGATAATTTCAAAAACTTAAGCGATGAAAACCGTGAGGAAGTAATTGCAAAAACCAAAAACGAATTGTTCGAGGTATTAAAACAGACCATTCGCCCAGAATTTTTGAACAGGATTGATGAGCTGATTATGTTTACCCCGTTAAACCGCAGCGAAATCAGAAATATTGTAAGCTTACAGTTTAAACATGTACAGCAAACATTGGCCGAAATGGGTATAGAAATGGAAGCCAGTGATGAAGCTTTAGATTGGTTGGCACAATTGGGTTACGATCCGCAATTTGGTGCTAGACCGTTAAAAAGAGTGATTCAAAAAAGAATCTTAAATGAGTTGTCGAAAGAGATATTGGCGGGTAAGATAGATAAAGACAGCAAAATTAAGTTAGATATGTTCGATCATAATTTTGTGTTCCTGAACCAAAAAGCTGATTAAAAACATAATAATCAAATCCCATAGATTAATTTCTATGGGATTTTTTTTCGTTTATCATTCACCCATTAAAGTAACTAACATGATAGTTCGTTTTCTTGTTTTTTGTTTCAATAATGATTATTATTGATTACACACAAAAACACAAATAAAATGAAACCTAAATTAATCATCATGGCGCTGCTATGCGCCGTCAGTTGGCGCAGCTATGCCCAAGCTGAAAAGGGATCCGGATTTATTGGCGGAAGTCTGAGTTTTGGAACTTCTAAGCAAAACAGCTCATCACCTAGCTTAAACACATTTACCCTAACGCCAAGAGGAGGTTATTTTTTAGCCAATAATTTTGCCATTGGTTTAGAAATTCCCTTAAATCTTTCGAAGCTCAGGGGTGAAAATTATATCGCATGGAATGAAGAATACGGGTATTACGAAGAACAGCTTGGGGTAAAGGAATTTAGCTTTGGTTTTTCTCCTTTCGTACGCAAATATATTGATGTTAAAGAGCGCTTCAAGTTTTTTATGCAAGCTAATCTACTCCTTCAAATCAACACCTTTAACAGGATCGATGATGAAGGTTACCTGATCAGAACTGATGCTAAAATAAAGGGATGGGGTGCAAGTGTAAGTCCTGGCTTCAGCTATTTCATATCCAAACATGCAGCATTGGAATTTTCATTGCCCGTTGTATCTTTCTTCCATCAAAATTACTATGCAGAAGAATCGCTTTACAACTACGACAAAACCAATAACCTAAGGCTCGCCCTGCAAAATTTCACACCGACATTTACTTTCAACTATCATTTTTAATATTTAATAAGATGAGAAACATATTTAGCTGGTTAAGCCTAAAAATTTTAGGCTTAACCCTTCTATTAACCAACGCATTTAATGTGAAGGCACAAACTGCAGAGATCAACGAAATAAGATATTATAGAAGTATTTTCCCCGAAGAAAACGAGAAACCCGAATATATCGGCGATGAAAAAATAGAATATTACCGGAGCATTTTCCCAGAGGAGAACGGAAAGATCAAATCTATAGGTGATAAGAAATTTGAATACTATAGAAGTATTTTTCCTGAAGAAAATGGAAAAATTAAATCTATTGGCGATATTAAGTTTGAGTATTATCGGAGCATCTTTCCAGAGGAAAACGGCAAATTAAAATCTATCGGCAATACGACAATTGAATACTATAGAAGCATTTTTCCCGAGGAAAATGGAAAAATTAAATCTATCGGCGGCACACAGATAGAATACTATAGAAGCATTTTTCCCGAAGAAAATGGCAAGATTAAATCAATTACAGGTAAAACCGATTGCGATTTTATTTCCTCACCTATCGAACTGTATTACTTTATCCTGAATGCAAATTCGAAGTAAAATACAATCCGTTCATTCTTATACCGAACACCGATCTAATAAATCAGATCGGTGTCTTTTTTTATCACTGGCAATCAAAAACTTAACACAAAAATAACTAAACACATAGTTTTATATTGTTTTTTTATGCTATCATTGAATACACAAAAAACACAAATGAAAATGAAAAAACAATTATTAACGTTGGTAGCGGTATGCGCTATCGCCATGGCAGCTCATGCCCAAACAGAAAAAGGATATAACCTAATCGGCGGAAGTTTTAATATTTCTTCATCAAAAACAGAGTCGCCAAATTACGAGAAAAGGAATTATTACACCATTAACCCAAGTTACGCACATTTCTTTTCTAAAAACTTAGCAATTGGATTAACTGCAGGTTTTAGTTATAGTAAAAATTTCAATAGTAATTTTGATTCTAATTTCAACACAACCTCTACAAGAACAAGTAAACAAAAAAGTTTCTCAGTGGGTCCTGTAGTGAGATATTATATAGATATTGTTGACAAACTTAAAGCCTTTGGACAGTTTAGTGGAACGATTGGTATTGTAAAAACTAATGAAACCAGTACCTATACTTATAATTATCCACCTAGTTCAAAATTCACACAGTACCATGCATCTATACAGCCTGGCCTAGCATTTTTTCCGACTAAAAAACTGGGCATAGAGCTTGGCTTCCCTTTATTATCGTACAATAAAATTGATTACGACGGTAAAGAGCCTTCAAATATTTGGTACGAAACAGAAGCATTTGATTTTGGGTTTAACACTTTTAACCCATTTCTTGGATTTAACTTTCATTTTTAAGCTAATAGAGACTGTTCTACAAAGTTAATTTCGAATCTAATCTGCCACACTGTCCCAAGGACTCCTACGGAGAGCCTGTCGAAACGCTAAAAACATATATTTTGGCTAGTCCTTCGACAGGCTATCATTTACATACTCCGGTCGTCATTGCCTACAGTTCATTAAAAATCTTCATGCCATTTATATTGATTTTTATGAAATAAATGTTCCTCAGGATTGACAAAATCTATTTTGACGAGGCAGTCTATTTTCTATTTCTTCTTCGTTTCAATATTAGGCAAGAAACCAGTTAATAAACCGATTAAGGGTAGAAACGCACAAACATTAAATACATATTCTATACTGGTAGAATCAGCTAGTTTCCCTAGTAATGCCGAACCAATACCGCCCATGCCAAAGGCAAAGCCAAAAAACAGACCGGCAACCAAACCAACTTTCCCCGGGATTAGTTCCTGTGCATAAACCAGAATTGCGGAGAATGCCGATGCTAAAATCATCCCTATAGGGACGATGAGCACCCCTACCCAGAACAAGCTGGCGTGTGGTAATAATAGTGCAAATGGAGCAGTTCCTAATATGGAAGTCCAGATTACATATTTCCGTCCTATTTTATCGCCTATTGGTCCGCCCAATAACGTTCCGGCAGCTACAGAAAATAAGAATACAAATAAATAGATCTGTGAGGTTTGTACCGAAACATGAAATTTACCGATCAGATAAAAGGTGAAATAGTTAGTCAAACTCGCCATATAGAAATATTTCGAGAAAATCAGCAAGAGTAAAATACAAACCGAAAAAATTACCTTAGTTCGCGAAAACTGGTTCACAACAGTCTGAATATTCATCTTTTTACTTCTCGAAAGCATAAATCCTTTATACCAGTTACCTACATAGGTTAAAATCATAATGGCAAGGAGTGCAATTACCGAAAACCAGATCACGCTGAACTGCCCGTAGGGAACAATAATCCAGGCCGCCAATAGTGGACCTAAAGAACTACCTGCATTACCACCCAACTGAAAAACAGATTGTGCCAATCCCCTCTTTCCTCCAGATGCAGCGTGCGCCATCCTTGAGGCTTCGGGATGAAATATAGAGGAACCGATTCCGATAAAAGCAACAGAAATTAGCATGGTATAAAAATGACCTGCTTGTGATAGCGAAATCAAACCGATCAAGGTAAACCCCATCCCTACTGCCAACGAATATGGCTGAGGTTTTTTATCGGTATACAAACCTACAAATGGCTGTAACAAGGAAGCAGCCAATTGAAAAGTAAGCGTAATTAAACCAATCTGCGAAAAACTTAAATGATAACTGGTTTTAATAACGGGGTAAATTGCAGGAATTAACGATTGTATGGTATCATTAAGTAAATGCGAAAAACTTAAGGCGAAAAGTATCGGGAAAACGGTTTTTTCAATAATGGATGTGGTAGTAGTATTCTCAGTCATGACGGTAGATTATACCGTCAAAAATAGCGATTATAAATTTTTAAACTATACGATATGTCCTTGCAAAAACCAAACATTTTGATAAAGTTTTGGTTTTATAACTATGGAAAAGAATGGAAAAATTGTTGGTTTATGCGGAAGTCTAAGAAAAGGCTCTTATAATGCAATGTTGCTTAAAGTTGTAGGTAGTTTAATTCCCCAAAACATCCACTTCGAAACGGTGACTTTTGAAGACGTTCCTATTTATAACGCAGACCTTGATTTACCAGAAACTAAAGAAAGCCCAGCAAGTGTGGTAAAACTTAGAGATGCTTTAGCCACTGCAGATGCTTTTATTATTGTTTCTCCTGAATATAATTATTCTATTCCCGGTGGATTAAAAAATGCCATCGACTGGGCGAGCCGTGGAAAGGATTCGCCCTTAATGCATAAACCAGTTGCCTTAATGGGCGCAACACAGGGAATGTGGGGAACAGTTAGAATGCAAACCGCGTTTTTGCCTGTTTTTACCTTTTTAAATATGAATCCGGTATTACAACCAGAAGTTTTAATTGCTCAGGCTCAAAACAAATTCGATGCTGAAGGAAATCTGACAGACGAGAGAAGCATCGATATTATTAAAAGGAAAATAGAAAATTTAATTTCTGCTTGTAAGGTTTAACTCAAAACCGCAACAACTCTTCTGCAAAATCTGCCATTTTAGACACAAAAAAATCTGACATTTATACAAAAAAAGTCAGATTGTCAATCTGTCATGTCTAAAAAATTAATCAATCGATTGATTTTTGGTCACACGAAAATAATATTGACTTAACACTAATTTTATATCTATTTATCAATTAGGCAGTTGCCCAAAAACTGATTTTTTGATGACGTAGACAAAGTTTTTTGGCACAAGTGTTGACTTTTATTCAAATATAGTCAGAAATTAAAAAAGTAAAATTGACTATATTTTAATAACAAATAAATAATAAAAAGATGAAAAAACTATTATTATCTTTAGTAGCAGTAGCAGGTTTAGTTTATGGTGCACAAGCACAAACTGAAAAAGGAAATTTTATGTTAGGCGGTAATGTAGGTGTAAACTCTACAAAAGTAGACGGCGCTCCAAAAGCAGATTTCAGCTTTAGCGTATTACCAAGTGTTGGTTATTTTATCAGCAATAATTTTGCTATCGGTACAGGTGTTGGTTACGAATACGATAAAAAAGTAAGCAACAAAACTCAAGAAGGTACTTTTAAAGTTGCTCCTTTCGGTCGTTACTATGTTGGTTTATCTGATCAATTTAAATTCTTCGGACAATTATCAGTGCCATTGGCATTTGGTGAATTAAAAGCAACTGACGCTAACGGCGATAACGCAGTTAAATTGGGTAGTACAACCAAAATCGGTGTAGAACTTGCTCCAGGATTTGCTTTCTTCCCAACAAAAAGAATCGGTATCGAACTTTCAGTTAAAGGTTTAAGTTATGAAAACTACACTTTAAAAGCAGAAGGAACTGGTGCTAAAGTTAAAACCAATACTTTTGGCTTAAACGCTGATACTTTCGCACCAAGGTTAGGTGTACAGTTCTACTTTTAATTAATTCTCCCTTAAGGGAAACTTAATAAAATGACTTTTTTTTTCGAAGAGCGTCCCGGTTTACCATCGGGACGCTTTTTGTTTTATTTCTTTTCGCGAATGGCCTTAAATTCAGATCCCTCTTTCCATTTAGGATAGGAATCTTCATTACTAATGCGATACCCCATATCAAAAAGCATTCGAACATCCTCTATAATACCTGATAAATCCCATTTTTTGGCATCAAAATTATCCTGTGGCGAATGGTAGCGGAATTTGGTAAAATCGGCCACCTGCTTTAATCCCCATTCCCTACCGTTTTTAATGTTATCTACCCTGAACCTGTAAACAATGAAGGCACACCAACTTTGGCCAAATTAAAATGATCTGAACGGTAATACAATCCCGATGATGGAACAGGATCCGGAACGATTACCCGCCCCTGCTTTTTAGCCGCAGCAGCAGCATAATCTTCCAGTTCTGACTGGCCAAAGCCATACACGACAATATCTTTCGTTTTACCTGCAATGCCCATCATATCCATATTGATATTGGCAACAGTTTTGGCTAATGGAAAAACAGGATGTTTGGCGTAATACTCAGATCCTAAAAGGCCTTGCTCTTCTGCTGTATAAGAAATAAACAAAATGGTACGCCCAGATACTTTAGGCAACTTTTTAAAGGCCGAAGCAATTTCGAATAAAGCGGCTAAACCTGTTGCATTATCAACCGCACCATTATAAATAGAGTCGCCTTGTATTTTCTCTCCTACACCTAAATGATCCCAGTGTGCCGAATAAATAATAGCTTCATCTTTACGCTTATCGCCTGGTATTTTAGCCAGAACATTATAAGTAACCGATTTTTTGATCGTATTTTTAACCTTTAGTGAGGTAGTAATATTTAAATCAACAGCTTTAAAACCTTTTTTACGGGCACTTAAAGCCAATTGATCAAATGATTTACCATCCAGTGCAAATAGCTGTTTCGCCTTATCTAAAGTAATCCATCCCTCTACTACAGCCCTGCTCATTCCATTGTCTTCGCTTTGCAGCGTAAGTTTAGATTTCGACCAGCCACTACGCACAACTGTCCAGGGATAAGCTGCTGGCTCTGTATCATGAACAATAATAATCCCAGTAGCTCCTTGTCTTGCCGCTTCTTCAAACTTATAGGTCCATCGGCCATAGTAAGTCATATTTTTACCTTTAAACAAGGTCGAATCGGCAAAGCCTGGATCATTAATCAACACCACCACTGTTTTTCCCTTTACATCTAGGTTTGCATAATCGTTCCAGCCATACTCGGGCGCAACAATGCCATAGCCAGCAAAAACCAGCGGTGAGTTACTCATACTTACCTCATCTTGCACACGGCGGGTACCGGCCACAAAATCGGTTAAATAATTTAAGGTTAACGATGCTGTTTTTCCTTTGAGCACCATTTTATCTTCCGGCACAGATTTAATCTCTACCATGGGTACCTCCTGAAAGAAACTATCTCCATTACCAGGTTGCAGGCCCAGTTTTTCGAACTGCGTTTTTAAATAATTAATAGTTTTCGTTTCTCCATTGGTAAACGGTTTTCGCCCTTCTAAACTATCAGCTGCAATTACAGATAAATATTGGGTTAAACTCGAATCATTAATGGCTTTTACGGCTAAAGAATCGACACTAATATCAGTGCTTTTTGTGCCTTGCTTGCAGGAACTAAAAAAAAGGAGCGCACAACTGGAAAGTAGAAGGATTTTTTTCATTTATAAAGAATTGAATTTTAATAAAAAATTGCATTTGCTGAAAAATACGAAGAAATTAGGAGTTTCTGTGTTTATCATCCCAAATTTGAGGGTCTACCGCGGATCTTGCAGATTTACGCTGATAAGACTTATTTCTTAATCAGCTTAAATTTCTTTAACTGCTGCCCGTTTTTATTGATCACACCAACATAAACACCTGTTGATAAAGCGTTGAGCAAAAAACGGTTCGAACTTGTAGCCTTTTCCTCAAAAACCTTCTGTCCTAAGATGTTAAAGATAGATAGGCTATAATCTTCGAACGATCCGCTCAAAATGGTTAAATAATCGGCTACCGGATTAGGAAAGAAAGAAAATTCATTGTCTTTCAGGTACACTACTGATACCAGATCGCTCTGCACCTGGCCGTTGGCAGTTTCGAAAGTAACGCGGTAAAACTGGATTCCGGCTTTTGGCTTTTCATCAAAAATCGTATAATCGAGTTGATTTGAAATTGGCTTGGTCTGCTGTAAAACACTAAAAGTATTTGGTCCTGTCTGTTTTTCCCAAATGATATTCTTTAAATCCAAAGTAGTGCCGACACTTAGATCAATTCTTACCCGGTTATCATCAGTCAAAGATGCAAACAAGTTTCTTACATAACAGGCAATTCCCTGCTGCGTATAATCGATGGTATAACTTTTTAAACCTGTAAAACCTATCCCGTTAGCTGCCACCGCAAAATATTTACTATTAACCTTGTTTGCGTCAAGCTTAATTATGGTATCAGTAAGGGTTAGCACTGGAGAGAGGATATTATCTACTACATTATATAACGTGTAATCTTTTGCCCCAGGTTGTGGATTCCAGTTGAGCGCAATTCCATCTTTGCATGCATAGCCAACGTTTAACACCCTTGGACTCGAAATAACAAAAGATTGGCTCAATATTATATTGCCTTCCACTTCCATTTTTATCATTGCTTTAGCAAACAAATCAGGAGCATTCCAATGGTAAAAACCTTTACTTAAATCGACACCAGCAGCAATTGTTTTCCATGTGACGCCTTCATCATAACTCACTGATAGGTTTCCTGTTTTGCTTGTATAAGTATTCTCCCACCGGATGTAGTTATCTTCATTGGCAAAGAAGTATTCGTTTTTTTCAGGACTAATAAAGGAAAAAGTGTTTTTGAATATGTAACGATAAGCCAATGCAAAAGGTTGGTTATTGCCCTGTGTAATTCTGTTACCCTTAACATGAATATTATAAGCACCTGTAGTGGGATTATCGAGCGTAATCTGCTGAACGTTATTGATAATATCTGCCTTACGAACTGCCGGTTTTGAGAGGGAATCTAAATGAGGAAAACTACTTAACACCCAGGGTAGCGTTAAATTTCCTGCAGGATTTTCGAGGCTTAAATCCAATCCATTAACCAAACTTTGCGCTGCATTTACAACTGCTGGTGGATCGTTCCAGGTAATGGTCAGTTTTACTTCAGCTACATTAGCCGGAATGGCCAAGGGAATAAGCAAATCCTGATTTCTGGCCACTTCGTACAATAACGCCCTATTTTCGTCTAAAGTTTTTAACGATTGTGCTACATTGAGCTTTCCATAACCATACACAAAATCAACCTGTGGTGTACCTAAATCATCGGCAGAATTAATTACTGTCGCTCTGATTAGTGACGCGGGAGCCGCTTTTTTATATTTCTGCTGATAAAATTGTTCTAACATAGCAATCGATCCACTAGTAATTGCTGCAGCGCCTGATGTTCCGTCTTCACCTAAAGCAACAAGTTCAGGTTTTACACGACCATCATAGGCAGGGCCTTTACTGCTTAGATTTTCGGAAATATTTTCTCTGTTGATACCTCCTATCACTAATAAATTTTTCGCCTGCTTAAAATTTCCCGTTAAATTGGCACGAGCAGTCATACCTTGATAAAATCCAACAGAAGGTGTAGTTGTTCCTTTATTTCCGGCAGAAAAAACATGGATCAAAGTATCGGTTTCGAAGATCTGTTTATCATAGGCCGCTGCCTCCATTCCGTAATCGTTATCGATATCAGTACCATAAGAATGATTTTGAACTTTAATCTGAAGTTTGTTTAAATCGGTTATTAGGTCAGGCATCAGATTAGTGAAATCAGAATAGGCAAGTTTGGCCTTTGGTGCTGCCCCCAAACCCCGGATAAAGGAATTACCGTTTCCTAATGCTAAGGTTGCCATAATGGTAGCATGAGTAGTTGGTGTTTTACCAATAGTGGCCCCTGCAACGGTTTTTCCCAATAAATCAAGGTCCGTAGCATCGTACATCCCTTCTTTAAAAGAAACATTTATACCCGTGCCATCAACACCGGAAAAAGATTTCGGGCGTTAGAAATCTGGTTTAAAGCCAGGTCTAGTCCATTAATTACCACTTCCTCTTTAGCCACAGGCAAAACATCGGCGTATAAAACATCGCCGAGTTCTAACAACAACATTAAATCAGCTGGTGAGAGGTAAACTGTACAAATGTTGTTTACGTTATCGGCTAATTTTATCTTTTGGCTTGCAATAGCCTTTGGTAACGCATTTATATTTTTGAAGGCCAGCCGAACCAGGATAGAGTCGTTCTTTTTATTGCTTTTACTGAGTACTTTCATCAATCTATCGCTAACCTTCCAAAGTCCATTGGCTTGTTGCTGCGAAACTATACTATTAGAAAAGTTAGAAACATTTGATTTTTCGACAATAAAATAATCGCCTGAGAGACGTTTTTTGGGTTTCAACAATTGAATTTCTGCAGTTGTTAAAGTACGGTTGAACCTAACCAAAATAGGCTGATCGTCACTTAGTTTTAAAGTATTGCCTGTTTTTGAAACATATTTTTCAAAATATTTTTCTATTCCGCCAGGTTGTATCTGTGCGTTTAAACTAAGAACAGACAGACAAAAACATATAAATAAAAATACAGTATTGACTTTCAAATATTATTTTATTGTAAAATTTTGTTTACATCGTTTATCTTCTCTAAATTAGCATTTATAAGGTAATCCACAAATTTTATTAACTAACTTATTCAACCTAAACTAATTTAATTCTATTCAAGATGAAAACAAACAAATTTTTATCGATTGCAGCCGCATGCTTTTTAATCACCAACCTATACTCGTGTAAGAGTAATAATACAGAAAATGCAGTTGAAAGCAAAACTGATATTTCAGCCGACAAGTTATCACAGATCAAATCTTTAGGCTTCAGTACTAATAACATCCGTAAAATAGATGAAGGATATTTGGTAGAGGGTGATATTCTTTTAACTGAGAATAACCTAACTGAAACTTCTACTAGTGCAAATTTAAACATTGCCGAAACCGAACAGTACCGAACCACAAACCTGGTTAAATCATTACCACGTGTAATTACCGTTTCGGTAACTAACCTTCCTCAGGTATATAGTGATGCCGTAAACACCATGATTTCGAGATACAACTCATTAGGCTTACGCATTACTTTCCAAAGGGCAAGCGCAGGTACAACCGGAAACATTAATGTTGTAGGTTTTAACGAAGGTCCGAGCGGTGGTTTTATTACCTTAGGTTCTGCAGGTTTCCCTACCTCATCCGGAAATCCATACAACCAGATCAGAATGAATACCAATGCAGCTGCTTATGGCACCAACCCCAATTTACTTTACCTTGCTTCTGTGATCCAACATGAAGTTGGTCACTGCATCGGTTTCCGCCATACCGATTACATGGACCGCGCCTTTAGCTGTGGCGCAAGTGGTGCGGGTAACGAAGGTGCATCAAATGTTGGGGCAGTTAGAATACCAGGAACTCCTTCAACTCCTGATGCTGGCTCATTTATGTTAGCTTGTTCTAATGGTGGTAACCGTACCTTCAATGCAAATGATGTAATTGCCGTAAATTACCTTTACAAATAAGATCAAAAAAAACAAGGATTACCTAAACTTAAGATATGGCCTTCCGATGTAAAAATCGGGAGGCTTTTTTTTAAAAGGGAAAATTGACGACACAAACTAAAGATGCGTTAAATAAACTCAGCCAACGCTAATAAAAAACCAGGCTTAATAATGTTGAGTTTTGGTTTTGGAGCGCAAGGTTTCTACAGGACCATAAGTTTCTTCCCGTTTTACGCTTATACGCTTCGCTTCCTCGTACCTCGTTGCTGCAGGGTATCGCTGCAACCGGGGCTAGGTGGCCAAGGCAGCATTTCATTTTTGAGGCTGCATGAGCACCTATTCCGTTCCTAATACTAATCGGGTAGATTGACACGGCTAATAGGATTAGCCTCTCAATGACGACTCATATTGAAATAGACCCTGAAATAAATTCAGGGTGACGCTACGATTAAAATTAGCCTTATAATCACGTTTTATCGTTATAAAAATGGCCTACGTTTCCATAGGCCATCAAAATAAACTATTGTAATAAAACTATTTTCCGTTCTGTTCGATATCTCTATCCATTTCTACCAGATCAACATCACTTGGTTCAGAAAAATCGCCGATTAAATATTTGTTAAAATGATCAGCCAGTTTCCAGAAAGCATACTCTGTCATATCTCCAAAACCATGGCGCTGACCAGGAATAATCAAGAAATCGAAACGTTTACCTGCTTTCATTAGTGCATTGGCTACGCGGATTGAGTTTGCCGGGTGTACATTGTTGTCTACATCGCCATGCATCAATAACAAATGACCCTTCAGATTTTTAGCCAGATCAGGATTTTTATCAATGCTGTATTTAAATGAGGTATCCCCTTTTAACGAAATGGTTTCTTTTACGCCATGGTGTTTTTCGCTCCACCAGCGGTTGTAAATACTATTATCGTGGTTTCCTGCATTCGAAACAGCAGCTTTAAAGAAATCCGGATAAACCAACATAGCAGCTGTCGACATAAATCCACCTCCAGAATGGCCTGTAATGCCCACTTTAGATTCGTCTATGTATGAATACTTTGCAGCCAATTGCTCAATAGCCGTTTTCTTATCTGCTAAACCGTAATCCCGCAGATTACCATAACCGTAAGTATGGTACCATTTAGACCGCGAAGGATTTCCACCACGGTTTCCCACTGTAATTACAATATAACCAAATTGAGCTAACCTTTCGGTACGGTCCATACTTTTGCTGAAAGCTTTGTTTACAGCTTCGGTTTGTGGCCCCGGGTAAACATATTCGATAATCGGATATTTTTTATTGGGATCGAAATCGAAAGGTTTATACATTACGCCATACAGATCAGTTATTCCATCATCTGCTTTTACTTTGAAAGGCTCTGGGAATTTGTAACCCGCCGCCATAAGCAATGAAAGATCTGTAGTTTCAAGATCCATTACTTTTTTGCCTGCTCCATCATAAAGTGTAGCTTTTGGCGCAGTATTTACTCTCGAATAATTATCTACAAAGAAAGTATTGTTATCATTCATATTCGCCACATGGTCAAAATCACCCGCATTTAATAATTTCATGTTCGAGCCATCAAAATTGATGCTATATAAATGTAAGTAATAAGGATCTTCTTTACCTTCCCTACCATTTGCCGTGAAATAAAGGATACGTTTTTTCTCGTCGATATTTACGATATTTTCACAGTGGAAAGCACCTTTTGTAATCTGGTTTTTCAGCTTCCCATTTTCGTCAAAAAGATAAAAATGTGCCCAACCATCGCGCTCACTCCAATGAATTAGCTCTTTACCATCATTTACCAAGCCTGGGCGGTTAACTTCAACATAGGTATTAAAACGTTCGTCGATTAAAGGTGTTACTTTCCCGGTGGCAATATCAACGGTCCCGATGTCTATACGTTTTAAATCGCGACTGGTGCGTGAAAAATAGAACCTGCTATCGTTCCCCAACCAAATAGATGGCCGAAATTCGTTATCACGGTCTTTATTTAACGATGGTTTGCTCCAAACCGAAACACTTTGATCTTTAAAAGCCGAAACATTGAGTTTTTTATAAGATTTTGCAGCAAAATCGAATAACAAAACTTCATCCTGAGGGGCTTCGGCCTCTCCTGGCATCTGGTATTTATAGGTTTCTAAAGTTGGCCGACCAGGTGTAACACTATTAATTACCCAAAGATCTTTAACCTTACGCGAATCAGTCCTATCCAACACAAAATATTTCGAATTCGGCGACCAAAGCACATAAGCACCGCGGCGTTTTTTATTGTTTTTTTCGTTCTCTACGTTATTCTCACCATCGCCATCACTTCCATAAGAATAGAATTTAACCCCGTCTTTAGTAAGCTGATGCTCTACAATGGTACTATCATCTTCATTTTTAACTGCTTTTTTGTAGTTCTCTTTATCCATCCAAAACAAGTTGTAATTACGGGAGAAGATAATGGCTGAAGAATCGGGTGCTACCGATCCCCATGATGGTTTTGGTTTTGGTTTACTGAAATTTGGCACTTCAGTTAATTTAGCACTTGCCAGTTCGTATTTGAAAGAAAATATTTTTTTCTGCATGGAATCAGCCGCTTTTTTATCTTTTCTATCTTTTTTTAGCTCATCAACAGTGCTTTTTATTTCGAAAGAAATGCTTTTTTCGTCGGCAGCAAATTTTAAGTTTTCGAGCGGTAAATGTTCTGCATCAAATGGATCGCGAACAATCAGGGTAATATCAGCCGCTAGTTTAGCATTATCAAACATTATTTTTTTGCTTTTTGATGCAGGATCTACCAGGTACCAAAATTTTCCTTTTGGACTTTCAAAAGTGTACCAGAAACGGTTGCTCAATTTTAGCCAATGTGGGTCTACAGCAGTAGAGTAAACCATTTTTTTTAGTTTATTTGGCGAAAAACGCGAAGCAAGCTGATAATTTGCTTTAGGTTGTTGTTGAATATTTTCGGTAATGGTAAATGTTTTATTTTGTGCAACAACAGTTAAAGATAAAAACTGCGCACACAACAGGAGTTTATAAAGTTTATTCATTAAAATTTGTTTGAGCCGCTAAATTATTTAATTAAAGGATATTAAGCAGGTTTTGATATGTAATAAATGCGATAGTTAGTGTAATTTCCTGCAACTGAAATTAATTATTAACACAATTTATTTTGATGGATAAATAATTAAGGGATTTTATAGTTTTGTAACTATATATCCTAATAATGAAATACAGCTTTTTAACACTAATAACAGCCGGAGTAATCTTATTTGCCAGCTGCCAATCTAAATCTCAGACAGAAAATTCTACCACTAAAGATTCTTCTGCGCAGCGCACCAAAACTGCTGCAAGCTCCGGAACACCAGTTGATGTTTCGAAAATAAAAGTGGCTGATGCCAAAACCATCTTAGCCAGAAAACAAGTTCCAATTTTATGTTACCACCAGGTAAGAAACTGGAAACCAACTGATGGCAAAGTAGGTAAAGATTATATTGTAGAAATCCAGAATTTTAAAGATCAGATGAAAATGCTTGCCGATAGCGGTTATCATACCATTTTACCAGATCAACTTTACGCTTATCTAAATACTGGTGCTGCCCTGCCGAGTAAACCGATTATGTTAACTTTTGATGATACCGATATGGACCAGTTCACCGTTGTACGCCCAACTTTAGATAAATTGGGTTATAAAGCTGTTTATTTTATTATGACGGTTTCGATTGGTAGAAAAGGCAAGTTTGTGGATTACATGACGAAAGAGCAGATCAAACAACTTTCTGATGAAGGAAATATTATTGGCAGCCATACTTACGATCATAAAAATTTCAAAAAATATGCAGGCAAAGATTGGGAAGAGCAATTAGACAAACCAACCAAAAAACTGGAAGAAATTACGGGTAAAAAGATGACAGAATTTGCCTACCCTTTTGGTTTATGGAACGCGGAAGGTATTCCTGAGCTTAAAAAACGTGGTTTTAGAATGGCTTATCAGTTATCGACCAAACGTGATGAAAAAGATCCGTTGTTCACCATCCGCAGGATTATAGCCAGCGGTTACTGGTCGCCAAAAACATTAAGCAACAGCATTAAAAACAGCTTTTAAATAAGATCGCTACATTCTATGAAAAGTTTCTTGCTCTATGGTGCCATTTCTATACTACTTTTAACCTCTTGCCAGCCTTCTAAGGCTTCAAAAGAAAAAGCAGCTGAAAATACTACCGAAACGGTTAAAATAGATTCTGCAAATGCCAAACCTGCCGATAACAAAACTATTTTGGCGCGGAGAGAGGTGCCCGTTCTGTGTTACCATCAGATTAGAAACAACATTGCCAGCGATAGTAAAAGAGCTCACGACGATATTATTGCCCCTGATAAATTTAAGGAACACATGAAAATGTTGGCCGATAGCGGTTACCATTCTATTTTGCCCGATCAACTGTATAATTATTTGGTTTACGGTGCTAAATTACCCGAAAAGCCAATTATGATCACTTTTGATGATACAGACGAAGATCAATTTACCATTGGGAATACCACATTAAAAAAGTACGGTTTTAAAGGTGTTTATTTTATCATGACGGTATCAATCGGCAGAAAAGGGCGGATTAATTATATGACCAAAGAGCAGATTAAACAATTGTCTGACGAGGGAAATACGATTGCCAGCCATACCTACGATCATAAAAACTTTGCTCAGTTTACCGACGAAGACTGGACAACCCAAATTGATGCCCCAACTAAAAAACTGGAAGAAATTACTGGCAAAAAAGTGGAATACTTCGCCTATCCTTACGGTGTTTTTAAAGCTTCAACTTTACACAAGCTAAAAGAGCATGGCTTTAAAGCAGCATTTATACTTTCGACAGCGCGGGATGAAAATTACCCACTTTATACCATTAGGAGAATAATCGATCCAGGAAGATACACTACAAAAAACCTATATTATAGTATTAACAAGAGTTTTAATAAAACAAAATTATAGTTTCAACTGTAAATAGTAAGTAATCAATTCCTTAGCTCATGAAATATTCTTTTCTTTTTTGCCTTTTAGGATTACTGATCATATCTGCTTGTAACAACCCTAAAAATGGAGCCAATACCACTGAAACTACAAATGATAGTACGGCGAATGCAAAGGCCCAACTTACAGAAAGTTTTTACAAGAGATTGGAAGGTACCATCGCAGGCAAAAAAGTAGTGATGCATTTGCAAAAGGTTGATGATGATGTAAGTGGTACTTATTATTATGACGGCGCATGGCTTAACCTATCAACCGATACTTTAATCGGGAAAGATAGCATAGTACTTACTGAATATAGTTTTTATGAATCATATTTCACGCCTGATTTTAAATCGCCCCATTTAGCTTTAAAATGGAATGGAAATGGTTTCAGCGGCCATTGGGAAAGTGGCGATAAAACCAAAAAATACCCGATAGCCTTAACAGAAAAATATCCGGAGGGCAGCTATCCTTTCAGTGCCGGAATTTACAAAGACTCCATTAAGGCATTTTCCGATCAGCCAAAATCACCTACAGCAGAAATCAGTTTTGAATACCTGGAAAGCAAAAGTAATGATGAATACGGCAACTGGCTAAACTCAGAACTTAAAAAAATTTCAGGAGTAAAATCACAGGTCGATCGCTCAATCGGTTTCAAAAATATTGCAGCTGCCTATTTCAAAGACTATAAAACCCAGGTTGCCGAACAACAAAAAAATGGCCGCGACAATGATTTCCAGGCATGGATGAATTATACCAACAACAGTCAACAATCGGTTAATTATAACGATAATGGCTACGTAGTAATCGATTTGCTAGCTGATGCCTATACTGGCGGTGCACATGGCAATTATAGTAGCACCATGTTTTGTTTAGATGTGATGAACAAAAAACAATTGGCGCTAAACGATATCATAAAAATAGATTCGAATACCTTACAAAGCATTTTAGAACGCAATCTTCGTAAAGAATATAACATTAAAGCCAAAGATGCATTGAGCACCATTCTTTTTGATGACTTTATAAAACCAAATAACAACTTTTATTTCAATGCCAATGGTATCGCTTTTATGTATAATCCATACGAAGTAGCGAGTTATGCCCAAGGGCAGATTGTGGTATTTATTCCTTATTCGGATTTAAAGACTTATCTGGCACCGGCTTTTGCAGAGCGGATGGGAATTAAATAGCTCATCAGGTTACAATTGGCAGTTCTCAGCTTTCAGTTAATTGGAAACTGTAAACGACCAACTTAATCCTGCTTATCATTTTAAATCAGCGGGAATAAATGTAAAAGAAGCTTCAGAACTAACTGTGAATATAGAACCGTTACCTGTACACATAGAACTGAAAATTGCAAATTGCCAACCGAAAACTTTATAATATTTCTTTCACAATATAATCTTTCCCATTAAACTTAAAACTTTCGCCTGTAGCTTTTCCAATCAAAAATCGCCCGATTGGCGAAACCTGTGATACTGCGAAGAATTTCTGTCCATCGGTATTTAATTCACCTGCACTGATGCTGATGTAAAAATTACCTTCTGAAGTGAGCACTAAACTCCCATTTTTAACCAATCGGTCTGATTCTACATTTTCGATCTGCTGTAAAGCAATTTTCTGTTGGCCTGCTTCGTACAGTAATTTACTGTTGCGGTCCATCTCCTGCTGCATCATTTCGCGTGTGGTCTCATATTTATCACCCGCACTGCTTTTCGTATCATCGTTTGATGCCTGTCTGGCCTGCTGGAGCGAATATTCGATATTTTCTATCCTGTTTTGTATAAAAGTTAAGCAAAGCTGGTAAAGTTTAGATTTTAATGCAGACATATAATAATGGAAAGTATAAAACGGATGTATTAAATTGGAATATAGACTATTTCCTTAAGGCAAAAGCCTGTTTTAAAACAGATTCGATTTTCTTTTTAGGAATATCTTGAAGGTGGTTGACCAATAAAATTTTCATTCTGGCTCTTTTCTCCTGCAACAAATCTTCGTGTTCAATTTTATTTCCATCAACAAAACCAATGTAAGGCTGATGGAGTTTTTTGTGCGTCCAAAGATAACAGAACATTTTTCCTTTATGGTAATAAAAAGGCATTCCGTATTTCCAATGCTCGGTGATATCAGCATAGCCGATTAAAAGCGACCTTAAATATTGAAGGCAACTTTTAATCGGCTCATCTTTTTGGTCAAAATAGTTCTCTAACGGACTTAGCATAATATTAAATAAATAGAAAAATCGTCATTTCGACCGAAGTGGAGAAATCTTTTAAATTTCATTTCAATATTTGCGTCAAAGATCTCTCCATTCCGCTAAGCTCCAGCCGGGATGACGAAGACTCAGGACTAAAGACTCAAGGACTACCCCTCTATCCACCTCACCTTTTCTTCCATCGGAGTCCGGTTTGGTGCCCATGGTTTTTCGTTATGATAGCCCATGTAAAATAAGCCGATGCACTTTTCATTTTCGGCCAGGCTTAAGAAATCGCCTAAATCGTCAATTAAAGGTGGAGAGCTCCAGTAAGCGCCAACTTGTAAACTTTCGGCAGTTAACGCCATATTTTGAACCGCGCAGGAAACCGCGGCCAACTCTTCCCACTCGGGTATCTTACCACTCACCTGCATATTGATGGCAATAATACAATCAGCCTGACTCGTCTTTTCTGCAAAACTATCATACTTTTTCTGAAGAAATTGTTGAGGGGAAACCAATGCTTTATATAGTTTACCTAGCTCCTCTCCTAGTTTAGTCAATCCAGCTTTTCTGATTACGACAAAGCGCCAGGGTTGGGTTAATTTATGTGTTGGGGCATAATTGGCAGTCTCTAAAATCTGATTGATCACCTCAACCGGAATTTCTTTTTTGATATAGCTAGCAGGAAAAATACTGCGACGTTCTTTTATAACTTTTGAAATGATGTCGTATGTTGTACTCATTTGGCAAATATAAGGTAAAAGGCTTACGGAAGAAGGTAGAAGGCTAAAAGCCAATAAAGATTTGACGCTATGCTAACTGAAAATAAGATATAAGGCAGGAAGATGGAGGGTTTGAAAGCTGTTAACTGCCAACTGACAACTGTTTCCTGATCTGTTTAACTTTCGCGAAAAAGGCAATGCTTTCTTTATCCACCAGGAAATCCATGGTCTGCAGCAGCTCTTCCTTAATCCAACTGTGTTTGACATTTAAATTGGCCAAAATGTTTAAGCAATGTGACTTTACAGCTACAGGAATCTTTTCATCAATTAACCAGGCAAAAACAACCGCTACCAAATGATCGGTATCATAATCGGCAAGAATCTTCTTAATTTCTATTGAGGCGTTTTTCTTGGTCATAAGGGCCATAATTTTCACATAATGCCTCAATGCCGATAAATTGTTTTGTTGCGGAAATTTCTCTAAAAAATAAAATACGTAAGGCAGAAATCTTTGCTGGTGGTTAGTAAATACATTTTCCAAAATCCATGCGGACCTGAAACCGATCTGTTCGTCATGATAAAAACTTAAATCGATCAGATCTTTTACCGAAAATGTGTCTTCTGAGGCAATTGCGGCTAATTTTTCTACTTTGCTTTTCTGAAGGGTTGTTTTTATGGTTTCGAGCAAGGTATGATTTGGCATGGGACTAAAATAAATATTTTACGACAAATTACCTTGAGATTGGTCATCATTCCCAACCTGATTGGGAATCTAAGTGCTATATGTTACGTGCATTAAGATTAGCTTCGCTGAGCACTTCGTGGTTCCCGCATGCGCAAGAATGACGTGCTCTTAGTTTAATTTTCTTATTAAGTTTTAGCTTTCCTGAACAAGATTTTAAGCCATTGGCCAAAAGCCTCTCCCCTTTGTAAAATAAACCCGGTAGTAGCGAACACGGAGAGTAGCGGAGTAAAGCGAATAACGGGGCCTCACTCGCCATAAAGAACCAAACCCTCCATTTCCTAAGCCTTTTAATATTCCAACACATTTCAACTTTTAAACTTTCCAACAATCCAACCATTAAACACCTTCCTACCCTCAACCTTTTTCCGTATCTTTGCGGCTTATTTCAATTATAGCATGATTTCAGTTTCTAATTTATCGTTACGATACGGCAAACGCACATTATTTGAAGATGTTAACCTAAAATTTACCCAGGGCAACTGCTATGGTGTAATTGGAGCTAACGGCGCAGGTAAATCTACTTTTCTAAAAATTTTATCAGGAGAAGTTAGTCAAACCTCCGGTAGCGTGGCTTTTACTCCAGGCGAAAGAATGGCGGTTTTAAAACAAAATCACTACGAATTTGATGAGTTTTCGGTATTAGAAACCGTAATGATTGGTCATAAAGAACTTTATGCCATTATGAAAGAGAAAGATGCCATTTATATGAAAGAAGATTTCTCTGAGAAAGATGGCGAACGCGCCGGAGAGCTTGAAAATCTGTTTGCGGAAATGGATGGCTGGAACATGGAAAGCAATGCTGCAACCATGCTGAGCAATTTGGGTATAACAGAAGATAACCACTATAAACTGTTAAAGGAACTCGATAATACACAAAAAGTACGTGTATTATTGGCACAGGCCCTGTTTGGCAACCCGGATATTTTACTACTGGATGAGCCTACCAACGATTTGGACATTGAAACCATTGCCTGGTTAGAGAACTTTTTGGCTGATTACCAGAACATTGTATTGGTTGTATCGCACGACAGGCACTTTTTAGATGCAGTATGTACGCATATTGTGGATATCGATTTCGCTAAAATGAGCATTTATACCGGTAACTATACCTTCTGGTACGAATCTAGTCAGCTGGCACTAAAACAACGCAGCGACCAGAATAAGAAAATGGAAGATAAGGTGAAAGAGCTCCAGGAATTTATCCGCAGGTTTAGTGCAAATGCTTCTAAATCAAAACAGGCTACTTCCCGTAAAAAAGCTTTAGATAAGATTGATATTACCGAAATTAAAGCATCGAGTAGAAAATACCCGGCCATTATATTCAACAATACCGGTCGTGAGGCTGGCGATCAGATTTTACAGGTAGAAAACCTGGGTAAAAACGGAAATGATGGTGTGTTATTCGATAAAATCACTTTCATGGTTAATAAAGGCGATAAAATTGCCATATTATCTCAGAACAGTTTAGCTACTGCCGCATTTTACGATGTTTTAACGGGCAGAGATACAGACCATAAAGGTGAATTTAAATGGGGGTTACCATTAGTACAGCAGATATTCCGAATGATAACTCTGAATATTTTGCAGGTAAAGATGAAAACCTGGTAGATTGGTTGCGTGAATACTCAGGCACTGATGCTGATGAACAGTTTGTCCGCAGCTTTTTAGGTCGAATGTTATTCTCTGGTGAAGAAGTACTTAAAAACGTGAAAGTGCTTTCAGGAGGAGAGAAAATGCGTTGTATGTTCTCCAGAATGATGTTACAACAAGCTAACTTATTAATGTTTGATGAGCCAACCAACCACTTGGACTTAGAATCTATCGAAGCTTTGAACAATGGTATGAAAGATTTTAAAGGTACCATATTGTTTACCTCACGAGATCACCAGTTAACAGAAACTGTTGCCAACCGCATTATTGAAATTACACCAAAAGGCACTATCGATAAGTTGATGACTTATGATGAATACATCAATAGTAGCGATGTTGCGAAATTAAGAGAAGAGATGTATTCTTAATTACACTTAAAATATTTGTTTTAAAGCCACATGCATACCATGTGGCTTTTCTTTTATAAAAAAATCAGCACAGCTGTAGCGTTTTCGTTCCGTTAATCGTTTTACAAGAAAAAAGCGTTAATGGCCATTAACCAATTTTGTTTAAAAATTGATTTAAAACATTAAAATGAAAACGGATTTGAAAAATTTTAGCACTACAACAAAAATTATACTCTCTCTCCTTGCTATAACTTTAACCATAACTGCCTGCAAAAAGGATTTTAACAACGATCCGATAGAAGCTGCCGGTATTGGCTTTGTTCATGCATCGCCAGGAACAGCTGCTCTTGATTTTATATTGGATAACCAAAAAATAAACAGCTTTACTTACACTAAAGATTTGGGTTATTATGCAGCTTATCCTGGAACAAGATTGGTAGGCGTTGCTAAAAAAGATTCTTTAAAATACTTAACAAATGCTACAGCTACATTAAAATCGGGATTCTTTTATTCGGTTTTCGTGGTAGATACTTTAAAATCTACAAAACTTTTGATCCTTGAAGATGATTTAAAAGCACCTGAAACTGATAAAGCTAAAGTTCGTTTTGTAAACTTAAGTCCGGGTTCTGCTCCGTTTGATTTAGCAATTGCAGGTACAGATGCACCTTTATTTACTGCTAAAGCATTTAAAGAGTTTACCACTTTTAGCAATATTGCACCAAATGACAGCTATACTTTCCAACTAAAACAAGGCGGAGCGGTTAAGGTTAGCTTACCAGCCGTTAAAATCGAAAAAGGCAAAATTTATACCATCTGGGCTAAAGGTTTATCGAGCAAAACCGATAGTACAGGCCTTGGTTTATCAGTGATGACAAACAAATAAAAATATTTCACCCTACCTGTGAAAACGAAAATTGACATCACCCAAAAATTGGGTGGTGTTATTTTTCTTAAATTTACAATAATTAATCATGATAAACCTTTAATAAATAGTCCTTTACAAGGGTGATAAAAAAAATACTCAGTTTTGAGGAAATTTTAAAAGGCTGTGTAAAAAACGACAATAGCTGTAAAGAAATGATGTATAAATCATTTTATGGCTATTTAATGGGCATAATTTTAAGATATACAAAGAATCCTTCGGATAGTGAAGAGCTTGTAAATGACAGTTTTATCAAGATTTTTAAACATGTTGGTGGCTTCAAAGCGCCGAAAAATCCGGAAGAATTACAACGATCGTTTAAAGGTTGGATTGCCCAGATTGCTTCGCGGACGGCGATAGATAAGATCCGGAGTTCTAAGGTTCAGTTTTATGTTGATGATTTAGCAGAAAGTGAACATCCTGTTACGCAGGTTTCGATTGCTTCGGAGCTACACGTTAATGATATTTTGAATTTACTAAATCACTTACCAGATACGCAGAGACTGGTATTTAACTTATATGAAATTGAGGGCTTTGCCCACGATGAAATTTCGAAGATGTTAAACATTCCGGAAAGTTCCAGTCGTGTTTACCTCACACGTTCTAAAAATAAGTTACGTACCCTTTACCTAAATACCATGGTTAATTCATACGAAAAAAATGGATAAGGAATTAATTGAGCATATTACCGCGCAACTCCAAAACCATGAGGAAACATACCCTGATGGTGCCTGGGAGCGCTTTTCGGAGAAAAAAAATAAGAAAAGAGGCATTACATACTGGCCTTTATGGGCTGCTGCTGCCTTAATTTTCATCTTCGGAGCTGTATTTTTTGCACAAAACAATATAGATCAGAAAAAGATGTTACAATAGCTAAATCTAAAGCAGACCATAATCCTGCTCATGGAAATACAGATATCTTAATTTCGCCGAAAAATATTAAACCACCATTAAACAATAATGTTAACAACCATACAGCAGCTGTAACTAATTTAGTTGGTAATCACCCTACCAAGACTACAGAAAATTTAAAACCAATATTGGAACAACAGCATGGCTATGGATCTATCAATACATCAGAAGAATTAGAATTAAATCCTATTAATAACAATTTATTAGATAATAAACTTTCTGGTATAAATCTTTCAAATTTAAAATCAAAAGAATTTAATATTTTAACAGAAAAGAAAAAGCCTCAACCCAGCCCACAAACAAATTTTGAAAAGTTGCTTGCTCATGATAGTTATGCAAACCAACAAAAACCTGCCAATAAGGCAAGTGGGAGCTCTAAATGGCAACCTGACGTATACATTGCCCCTGCTATGGGTAACGACAATAAGGTAACCATGAATTATGGATTTTCTTTGTCGTACGCCATTGCCAATAAATTATCAATAAGTTCTGGCGTATCATATGCTTCTATTAGTACAACAGAATCGTTAGATGCCTCTGCACCACAAACCTTATCGGGCAAAAACCTAGCTTCAGTTGATGCTAAAGTGCGTGGAATTAATGTTCCTTTAGAATTAAAGTACAATATAAGTGATAAACTTTATACCAATATTGGGGTATCTGCACTTGCTGTTTTAAATAATTCGCAGCAAAACAGCTATATCGTAAACCAGGTTCAAAGCTTTTCTTCTCCGGCGATAAACGGTTATGCAGATTCTAAAACCATGATCGTGAAAGAAAAAACTGTTGAGCCGCAACCCGAAGCTACTATAGATCCTGATAAATATATCGGATTCTACAATTTCTCTTTGGGTTATAAGCAAAAAATATCCAAAAAGAATAATATCGCTATTGAGCCCTTTTTAAGGCTGCCCATGAAAACTTTTTCTAAAGAAAACCTTAACCTCACCAATGGTGGACTGCGATTGAAAATCGATTTTTAAAAAAACTAAGATATTTAGTATATTTGGTTAAATACCTCATATGAAAAATATCAAGCCATACCCTACCGAAGAGGAGTTACCTCCTATTAAAACGCTTAATGAGGTCGATTTTTCTGCTACATACAGTTATGCAGATTATATGCGCTTCGAATTTGAGGAACGCTTAGAAATCATTAAAGGACACTTATTCAAAATGAGTCCTGTCCCTTCTCGAATTCATCAAGGAATTTCAGCCAACATTTTTGTCCCTATATACAATATACTCAAAGGGAAACCATGTCGTGTCTATTCTGCTCCTTTTGATGTACGTTTGGCCAAGAAAAGTGTAAATGATAAAGAAGTTTTCACCGTAGTGCAGCCTGATATCGTGGTAGTTTGCGATCCGGCTAAATTAGATAACCGTGGCTGTATTGGTGCCCCGGATATTGTTATCGAAATTTTATCACCTGGCAATAATAAAAAGGAACTGATTAACAAATATGAAGTCTACGAAGAAGCAGGTGTTAAAGAATACTGGATTATAAGTCCTTCTCACAAAACATTTTTCAGGTATATCCTTGATAATAATGGCAAGTTCCAGCCTACCAAACTGCTCACTGAGGGCGAAGAGGTAACTACCAAGATTATACCTGGCTTTAAACTTGTTTTAGAAGAGGTTTTTCAAGATTAGACCTGGATATCAACAAAAGAAGTCAAGTTTAAAGGGCAATATGCTATTAAACTTGACTACTTTAAAATCGATTATCTATAATTTAGTGACCTGAATGACCATCAGCTCCGTGAGCATGACCATGAGCCAATTCATCTTGAGTAGCTTCACGTACATTTAAAATCACACCGTTAAACACTAAATTTTTACCCGCCATTGGGTGGTTTAAATCTACTGAGATAGTTTCGTCGTGAACAGCAGTAACACCTGCTCTAAACTGGTTACCATTGTTATCTTGCAATGGAATAACATCACCAACATTTGGTAATTCGCCACCAGCTTCAGTAAACATGGTTTTTGGAAGGTCGGCAAAAGCCCCTGGATCGATATCGCCATAACCATCTGCAGCAGATAGCTCGAAGGCATATTCATCACCAGTCTTTAAACCAGTTAAATGTTCTTCAAATTTAGGCAACATCATGCCAACGCCATATAAAAATACTAAAGGATTTTGTTCGTCAGCTTTTTCTACAAAAACTTGTTGTCCTTCTTCGTTAGTAGTATGCAATTCGTAAGTTAACGCTACTACAGAGTTTGGTGAAATATTCATTTAAATTAATTTATTGTAAATACTCTAATGCGTCCTCAACAGTGTTAACCGGCAACTGGCATACTTTATTTCGGCAAATATAAACTTTTGTTTCATTGCTTTGCTTACCTTTTAACAGCGGCAAGTTACTTTTTGTTCCGCCCAATGTAATTTTGTTCGGAATATAATGTCCGCTTAATGCTAATTTAATACGATCGGTTTCTAAACCAGTAATAGCGATTTCGTTTATGCCATAAATTTCGTTTAACAATTGAATGGCCCAGTTTGAATAAGCAGAACCGTAACTTTTAATCTTCGAATAAACCGCAGCAAGCATTTCTGAAGCTTTTTCGGTATATTCTTCTACATCAAAAAGCAAACCCAGTTTTTTTAAATTCTGCGCCATGGTAGAGTTTGAAGCTGGAATAACATTATCCATTACTTCATGTTTACGGGCAATTAAATCTTCGCTTTCTGCAGAGGTATAAAAAAACATTGGCGAATCTGTATCCGTAAAATTAGCGATAACATAATCGGTCAATGATTTTGCCTCTTCTAACCATTTTTCATCAAAATCAGCTTCGTACAAGGCAATCAGTGCTTCAATAAAAAAGGCATAATCATCTAAAAAGCCTGTAATAGAAGCCTTTCCGTTTTTATAATTGCGATATAAGCCTCCATTTTCTGGTTTTAAGTGGTTTAAAATAAAATTGGCCGCAGTTGAGGCTTTTTCGTAATATGATTGATGATTTAATACTTCTGCTGCATCTGCCAAAGCTTTAATCATCATACCATTCCAGGCAGTTAAACATTTATCATCCAAACCTGGCCTGATTCTTTTGCTACGGGCTGCCAATAATTTTTCTTTAGCTAAGTTTACCTTATCATAAAGCACCTCTGCTGTAATGTTAAATTTAGCAAGTAAATCGTCATCGCTGATCGTTTTACGTAGGATATTCATTTGTTCTTCTTCCCAGTTACCTTCTTCGGTAATGTTGTAATAAGCACCAATAAATTGAGCATCTTCTCCCAAAACCTGGTCGAATTCTGCTTTATCCCAGATGTAAAATTTGCCCTCTACCCCCTCGCTATCTGCATCAAGTGCCGAATAAAACAATCCATCTGCTGAAGTCATCTCATCAGAAACCCAATTTATGGTTTCTACAACCGTCTGTTTAAAAGAATCGAACTTGGTACATTGATAAGCTTCTGCATATAAACTGATCAATTGTGCATTATCGTAAAGCATCTTTTCGAAATGTGGCACATGCCATTTATCATCAACAGAATAACGGGCAAAGCCGCCCCCAATCTGATCGTAAATACCGCCTCTGCTCATTTCTTCGAGCGTATGGCAAACAGCTGTAAAAACAGATTCATCGTCTTTTAAAAAGCCATAACGTAATAAAAAGACCCAATTATTTGGTAAAGGAAATTTTGGTGCACGGTTATAACCTCCGTAACCAATATCGAAATGGCGTTTCCATGGATCTATAATTTCAGTTAAATGTTCAGGAGTATACGCTTCTGCAGTAACTGCAGGGATTATCTTTTCGCTGTCTTTAATGCCCGAGGTTAACCGCTCAGCATATTGGATAGCCTTATCGGGTTCATTTGCCCAAAGTGCAGCAACATTTTCGAGAATATTGATCCAATCGTTTTTCCTAAAATAGGTTCCGCCATAAATTGGACGCTGATCGGGCAAGCAGATACAGTTTAAAGGCCAGCCTCCACTACCTGTCATGAGCTGGATGGCATACATATAAATCTGATCAATATCAGGCCGCTCCTCACGGTCAACCTTAATGCAGATAAAATGACGGTTCATCACTTCAGCTACTTCATGGTTCTCGAAACTTTCGCGTTCCATTACATGGCACCAATGGCAGGCCGAATAGCCAATGCTCACCAATATGAGTTTATTTTCCGTTTTTGCCTTTTCTAACGCTTCTGCGCCCCATTCGTACCAATCAACAGGATTATGAGCATGTTGCAACAAATATGGTGAAGAAGCGTGGATTAGGTTATTGGTATCAGACATAGATGCTAATGTAAAATGTAAGCGGGAAAGAGGAATTTTAATTTGAGGTGTAAATCTATTAATAATCTACAAACCTGTTTCTATTTAGTTTTTGTTTTTATACTTTAGTTGGAAATCTAGGCTTACAACAAATGAAAATCACCCATACCGAAATATACCGCTTTAGCATACCAATGGAACCTTTTGTGATTGCAACCGGAACCATGCATTTTGCCCAGAATGTATTAGTTAGGATTTATACCGATACAGGTATTCACGGCATTGGAGAATGTTCTGCTTTCCCGATGATTGTAGGTGAGACACAGGAAACCTGTATTGCGATGGCTAAAGACTTCGCTGCCATTTTAAAGGGTAAAGATCCTTTAGAAATTCCAGAGCGAATGAATGATTTATTGGGTTATGCCGATCATAACAATACTATTAAAAGCGCTTTTGACATGGCATTATTTGATATTGCGGCCAAAAATGCAAAATTACCACTGTATAAATTTCTTGGCGGAACCAAACGCACCATAGAAACTGATATGACCATTGGTATCGACACACCAGAGGGAATGGCTGCTACAGCGTTGAAATATAAAAGCCAGGGTTGCCGTATTCTAAAGATTAAGCTGGGCAAAAATGTGCATGATGATATAGAAAGGGTAAAACATATCCGCGAGGCAGTAGGTGAAGATTTGATTTTACGCCTGGATGCCAATCAGGGCTGGAGTTTTGATGATGCTTTATTTGCTTTAGGCGAGTTAGAAAAATACGATATTGAGTTTTGTGAGCAACCTATGCGCACCTGGTATGATGATCAATTACCAGAGCTGAATGTAAATTCGCCGATTAAACTAATGGCCGACGAGAGTTGTTACAATCACCACGATGCCCGGAAACTGATCAATAGCCAGTCTACAACCTATTTAAACATTAAATTTTCAAAATCCGGAGGCATTTTAGAAGCACAAAAAATCCATGAGGAAGCCTTACAACGGGGCGTAAAATGTATGATTGGAAGCATGCTCGAAACCAGGATTGCCTTAAGTGCGAATCTCCATTTTGCTTATGCCAGTCCGAATGTTGAATTCTTCGACCTCGATACGGCTTTATTGGGGCATTTGGTAGATCCGGCTGTTGGCGGTCTCACTTATAATGGTTACTTTCTTGATGTTCCGGAAGAAATCGGTATCGGCGCTGAAGCAGATGAATTTTTCTTAGCGGAATGCGAAAGTTGGACGGTTTAGCTCAGTTGTTTATTGGTTTCCCGCCTGGTGTCTTTAGGAGATTAAATTATCCATTAGCTAATCACCGGTTCATTATTGATTAACGACCTATTGAGCCTACTAAACAGATTGCTTCGTCGGCTGAAAAAGCCTTCTTGCAATGACGAAAACGGTTATGCATCATGCTTAATGAGCTAATAAACTGTAAACCAACAACTAATGAACTAACAATCTATCTAACGCCAAACTATCGCCATTAAAAGCATTAAAATCAACCACATGACCAATGCCATTGATTTTGGCTTTATCAGAGTGCTGCCAAAATTTCCAGCGGCTTTTATCCATCCTTAGTTTTGGTTGATAATAATGGGCGATCCATAAGGGATAATCATCAAAATGATCGACTAAATAATCTTCATAAAATTTAAGCCCGGTATAAACAATCGGCCTAACTTTGGTTTTCATTTCTACATAATTCAGAAAATCGGACAGCTCTGCCCTCATTTTCAAAGGAGAAACGCCATCTAGAGATTCAATATCCACAACTGGTGGTAAATCCCCTTTCTCGATTTTTACTACCTGTAAGAAAAATTTAGCCTGCGTTTTACCGTCTTTTTTTGGTCTGAAAAAATGATATGCACCGCAAATAATCCCTGCTTTTGGGGCTTCGCGCCAATTGCGTTGAAAATAAGGATCAACCAGCATTAATCCCTCTGTGGCTTTGATAAAGGCAAAACGGATACTGACCTCATCTTCTTTCATTTCCTTTACCTTTTGCCAGTTTATTTTACCCTGGTAATAAGAAACATCAATACCATGAATAGTATATTTTTTGGGGATTTTGATGTTAAAACTTTCGTAGGTTCTGTAATTTGGGTCTTGCCCCCAATCTTTAACCCAGCGCCAGGTAGCCACAAAACTTCTTAAAACATAACCGTAATAAAATGGGGATAGTAAAACCAACAATAAGCCTGCAATAACCAATTTAAGTTGAACCGAAATACCACCTTTCTTTTTTCTGCCCGTTGCGGATTTTCTGGCTGCAGGTTTCCTAACGGCAGGTTTTCTGGCAACTGGACTTTTGTTGATTGGGGTTCTTTTCTCTGGCGGCATTTGATCGGTTTCCGGATGCAAATTTGTAAAAAATTATGGGATATTCTTTGCTCATATTTTTTAATCTAACAAGCGGATATTGAATTCAGATGATTAATTAATATCTGGCTTTTGCTATTTTTACTGCATCTAAATACACCATGTTTAAACTTATTTTCAACACCTATAAAACATCATTCAGCGGATTAAGCAAAGAAACCTGGCTTTTAAGTATTGTAATGATGTTTAATAGATGTGGAAGCATGGCCGTTCCGTTTATGGGCTTATACGTTACCCAAAGTTTACACCGCTCGGAAATGGAAGCTGGTTTGATTATCACCTTATTTGGCGTAGGATCAATTCTGGGTTCGGCAACAGGAGGAAAATTGACCGACATGATTGGTTTCCGACCGGTACAGATCCTCTCGTCGATAGTAGGCGGTTTACTTTTCATCCTATTTTCTACCATTACTCACTTTTACAGTCTATGCATTTTAACTGTTGTTATCAGCTTTTTTTCTGAGGCATTCCGTCCTGCGAATTTCACGGCGGTTGCACACTACGCTGCAGAAGGGGCTATAACAAGATCGTACTCTTTAAACAGACTTGCAGTAAACATCGGTTGGTCAGTGGGTATTAGTTTAGCAGGAATTATTGCTTCAATTAATTATAAGCTTTTGTTTATTGTTGAAGGTGGGGTAAGCATTATTGTTGGTTTATTAATCTTATCGTTTTTGCCACAAGTGAAAGATTTTATTAAAAAGGCTAAAGAAAACGCCAGCAACATGGTTATTATAAAACCATGGGAAGATGTTTTCTACGTAAAGTTCATTCTGCTTACTACTGTTTTTATTACCTGTGCTTTCTTAATGTTTAGGGTTGTTCCGGTATTTTTTAAGGAACAATGGCATATCGATGAATTTCAAATTGGAATTATTATAGGCATCAATGGGGCCGTAATCGCTTTGTTTGAAATGATCATGATCAACAAGATAGAAGCCAAAAGATCGCCAATGTTTTTTATTATTGTTGGTGCGGTTCTATTTTCAATTTCATACATTATTTTAAGTGCCCCCGTTAGTTTCCATATTGTTGCAGCAGTACTTACCATTGTAGTTTTTACCTGCGGAGAGATGCTCACCTTACCTTTTATAAACACCATCGTAATTAGCAGAAGTAACGAACATAACAGAGGCTTATATGCCGCAGGTTATACCTTGAGTTGGTCGTGTGCGCAGGTTGTTGGCCCATTATTTGGTTTCTTTGTTGCTAAAAACTTAGGTTATAACTGGCTTTGGCTGGGGTTGGCTGGTATGCTTTTATTATGCACATGGGGTTTTAACACACTGAATAAAAAACAGGCAAAAACTGTTTTACAAAAAAGTGAAGCGCAGCTGGAAATTGAATAAAACCTCCAGCCGAACAGCAATTATTTAACTTTCTGGGCTTTTACACCTTCGTTGGTAATTTTTACAGGAAGAATGTTGCCATCGGCATCAAACTTCATTTCATCAATACAGGTTACGCGATGATTGCCATCGGTTTCGGTTAAGGGACGGCGGTGATAAACAATGTAATATTGTCCTTTTTTCTCGTTAATAATTACAGAGTGATGGCCTGCACCTGTAGCAATGGCCGCATCTTGCTTTAAAATTTTGCCAATCCGCTTAAACGGACCGAAAGGCGAATCGCCAACAGCATATGCTACTGAATAATCGGGACCAGTCCAGCCGCCTTCGCTCCACATAAAATAATATTTACCATTTCTGATGAACATATATGGCCCTTC
The DNA here is from genome assembly GCF_014692875.1 of Pedobacter riviphilus. NCBI lineage: Bacteria > Pseudomonadati > Bacteroidota > Sphingobacteriia > Sphingobacteriales > Sphingobacteriaceae > Pedobacter > Pedobacter riviphilus. The sequence goes on from NZ_CP061171.1 coordinate 3,019,111, forward strand.
TACGTAGTTATCAGGTGTAATTTCTTTAAAAGTTGTACCATCTTCAAAAGGCAAAAAGCCAGTAAAATCTTTATTCAATTTTGCAATATTGCAATGTTTCCAGCCACCATAAATTAAATAATACTGGCCGTCTTTATCTTTAAACACAAACTGATCAATAGGTTGGGCGCCATTATGGAATATATCTACTAAAGGTTTCCCTAAATGGTCTTTATATGGCCCCTCTGGTTTATTGGCAACGGCTACGCCAATTCCACCAATTTCTTTATCACTCTGAATATCGTTGGCACCAAAAAACAGGTAATATTTTTTATCTTTTTGAACAATTGCAGGAGCCCACATGGCTTTGTTGGCCCATTTTACAGCGGCAGTATCTAGAATATGCGGGTGTTTTTTCCATTTCACCAAGTCGTCTGATGAAAAGGCATCTAAAAAAACCTGTTCTTTATACCTGGCCGAATAAGTGGGATAAACCCAATACTTATTCTTAAAAATAGCAGCATCAGGGTCTGCGTACCAACCTTGAAATATTGGATTTCCAGACTGGTTAATCGTTTTAGCATCTTGAGCTAAAGAAGTAAGTCCAGATAAAAGTAAAAGAGATGAGAATAGGTATTTCATGGGTACAATTTATAAAAAAATATGTGGTTTAAAAATTTGGGGAAAGGTTTAACCGCAAAATATGCGAAGAACACTGAGTTTCAAATTTAAGAAGAGTTTTTGGAAAGCAACTGCAGTGCTTATCGGTTTCGATAGCCCCGCTCCCGTTCCTGCTCCGATGAAGAATCGGGAACATCCACTCAGATCGGGTTTAGATGGCAGGGATAGCGATGCTATTAGCGTTTTAAAGCAAATGCCAGGAACAGGCTCCGCTTCGAAGAACCAGCCGCTGTTAAAACGAAATGAGGACTATTAGCGGTGGCGGGACTGCAGTACCTATGAAAAACAAACCGCTCATTTCCCAGCCAAATAAACCCGCTTAGTAGATGAGGTAGGCCTTCTATTCCGTTCGGACTGACCATAAAAGTTAAATTTATTAAGTTGTTTTGGAAAGCAAAACCTGTAACAATTCGGTCAAACCTGCCCCGCCATTTGTTTCAAATCCTCGCCCTCATACTTCGGCCTGCGGGTTTTACACTACGGTCGGGTTTAAGTGGTAAGATTGGCAATACTATTCAAGTTTTATAGCACATGCAGGAACAGACTCTGTTTCGAAGAACCAGCTGCTGTTAAATAAACCCGACAAAGCTAAATAGCCCGGAATGAAGTGCAACGAAATGAGGACTATTAGCGGTGGCGGGACTACAGTACCTATGAAAAACAAACCGCTCATTTTCAAAAAAATCAAGTTTTACTTTCATAAAAAATCCCTGCTTATATAAATAGGCAGGGATGCTCTTCGACTCCGCTCAGATTGACAAATTAAGCGTCTCTATTTGCTCAGCTCAGCGAAATATTTATGGAATAGCGGCAATGTTTCTATTCCTTTATAATAATTGTAAATATCATATTTCTCATTAGGAGAGTGTAGTGCATCACTATCTAAACCGAAGCCAAAAAGCACCGATTTAATACCCAATACATCTTCGAACAGCGCTACAATAGGAATACTGCCACCGCCACGTGTTGGAATGGCTTTTTTACCAAAACTATCTTCAATTGCCTTTTCGGCTGCCTGGTACGCAATACTATCAGTTGGGGTAACCACTGGTTCGCCACCATGGTGAGGCGTAACTTTTACCTTTACATTTTTGGGTGCAATGCTTTCGAAATGTTTGGTAAAAATCTCGGCAATTTCTTCTGAGCTCTGGTGCGGAACCAAACGCATAGAAATTTTTGCATTGGCTTTACTAGGTAATACGGTTTTTGCGCCCTCGCCAATATAACCGCTCCAAATTCCATTTACTTCCAAAGTTGGGCGGGTACCCGTGCGCTCCAGCGTCGTATAACCTTTCTCCCCCAAACTTCTTCAATATCAAGATCCTTTTTATATTCTGCTTCATCATAAGGTGCAGAATTTAAGGCTTTTTTCTCTCCATCTGATAATTCTACAACTTTATCGTAAAAAGCAGGAATGGTAATGTGGTTATTTTCATCATGTAAAGAAGCAATCATTTTACAAAGGATAGTTGCCGGATTGGCTACTGCCCCACCATAAACGCCTGAGTGTAAATCGCGGTTCGGACCAACTACTTCTACTTCCATGTAAGCTAAACCGCGTAAACCGGTTTCTATTGATGGATGCTCCATGCTAATCATCGAAGTATCAGAAATTAAAACCACATCGGCTTTTAAACGCTCGGCATTTGCATTTACAAAAATACCCAGATTAGCAGAACCTACTTCCTCTTCACCTTCGATCATAAATTTAACGTTGCAGGCCAGCGTGTTGGTTTCCATCATCAGTTCGAATGCTTTTACATGCATATAAAACTGTCCCTTATCATCGCAGGCACCACGGGCATAAATTTTGCCATCGCGTACAGTGGGCTCAAAAGGTGGTGTATGCCAAAGTTCTAATGGATCTGCCGGTTGAACATCGTAATGACCGTATATTAAAACTGTTGGTAAAGAAGCATCTATAATTTTTTCGCCATAAACAATAGGATATCCTGCGGTTGGGCAAATTTCTACCTGATCAGCACCTGCATCCTTTAATTTCTGTGCAACATAATCGGCAGTTTTTAAAACATCGCCTTTATATTTAGGATCGGCACTAACCGATGGAAAACGCAATAACTCAAACAACTCATCTAAAAAACGTTGTTTGTGCGTTTCTACGTATTTTTTAATCTCTTGCATAACAAAATTAGTTTGAGCAAATATAGGCTTTACCAAATAAAAGGCACAGTAAACCGTTAAATTATCCCACATAGGCATAAAACTTTGCTTATCGTCAGATAGTAATGCGTTTAATTAAATTTTAAAACTCTAAGTCAATGTGTTATCTTAAAACTTAAAACCGTCTTTTAATAGATACAAAAAAATGTTTTAATGTTGTAAAAAAAAATGGCATAACCTTATTTATATTTACTTTTTTGTAAATTGCGCCAATAACAGATATCCTTAAATCCTGTACGAAAGAATTTTAACAATGAAGTTTAGCGCAAAAGTTTTTCTATATCTGCTGCTGCTTCTTGTTGCCCGCATTTCTTTGTTCGCTCAAGGTACAACTCAACCCCCAACTCGTGTAAGTTGCCCGGAAGCAGCGCAATATTATTCTAAAGACAGTATAAATATTGTAACCTTTGGAGCCAGTACGGTAGAAGGCGTAAAAGGTCTTGGTTTTCAAACCATGCTCCAGAACAATTTTTTAAATTGTTATACGAACAAGATAGTGGATATTACCAATCATGGTATTGGGGGCCAGACTACTTTTCAGGGATTGCTCAGAATTGATAATGCAATAGCCAATAGAACCGGCTTTATTGTGATTGATATGGGGATTAATGATGCTGTTTCGATTGCTGCCGGCAAAGGAAGTGTAGCTGAAACCGTAGCTAATATGCGCGTTTTGATTACAACAAGCCTTAAACAGAAATTAATCCCGATTTTGTGTACGCTTCAGTTTGTTGATGATAGGACCATTAAAGGTTATGTTGCTGTAAATACCAACATCAGGAACCTTAATACGGCATACAAAAAATTAGCAACAGAGTATAAAATATATTTAGCTGATGTAAATGCGGCAATGAGACGTGATTTTTCACTTTATCAGGATGCATTTCATCCAAATGCACGCGGTTATAGATTGGTGAGCTATGTTATTTTCGACACCATTAATAAAGCCATTTTTGATAAATTTTTGAAGTTTACCGTTACTCAGAATTACCCAAATCCTGCAGCAATGCAAACGTTTATTGATATCGTTTTGCCAGAAACGGATAAGATTAACGTGCAGATTTACGATTTAATGGGCCGATTGGTTAAAACTGTAGTAAACGAATACCTTAATACAGGAAAACACACTTTAGAAATCAATACCTCTACTTTTGTTCCTGGTATTTATTTCTTCAAAATCTCTTCCGATTCCGGTCAATACAATTCTGCAAAAAAGTTTATTGTAGCGAGGTAACAAAAGATTTAAACATGAGTCTATTTATAGATTAATATGTTTTATATCTTTAACCATGGCTACTGAAACCGTTTTCACCAATGAAGTTATTGATCTTGATCTTCTTCCCAAATACGAAGACATTCTGTTAAGCAGGCCACATCCCGATTATTGGAAAATCATCTGTATTAATCTGTTGATCTTTTTTGGCCTACTGGGAATAACTATTGGTATACTCCTATTTTTTATTGATGAACTAAAACCAAACGCAAAATGGATTATCCCGCTTTATTTGTTTTTCCTAGCCATCTTTTTGCTACTCTATCGCGCCAGCTTTAAGAAACGGGGCTATGCTATCCGCACACACGATGTAATATATAAGAGTGGGATTATTGCCGAATCGACAACAATTGTTCCTTTAAACAGGATTCAGCATATTGAATTAAATGAAGGGATTTTTTCCAGAATGTACAAATTAGGGTCATTACAGCTATTTACCGCAGGTGGCCAAACCGGGCATATCCATATTTCGGGCATCGCAATTGACGAAGCAAAGCGTATTAGAGATCTGCTGTTGAAAAAACTAGACCTGCTTGAAAACCCAACAACTGAATTGAATCTTAATGAATAACGATTTTAGCAAACCACAGCGCGAATCGGCCTTTGGTATTATTATAATGGGCGCTCATACCATGCTAAAAATTGGTAAAGCGAGTTTTTTCTTATTCGTTATCGCATTTGTAAAAATGTCGAGCACTTCTTTTGCCTATCTCATATTAGGCATTTCTGCTATCGTTGTATTCAGTTTTATATTCGCCTATTTATGGTACTTAAAATTCACATTCTTTCTAGATAAAGAAAAACAGGAATTTGTGGTGAATAAGGGGATATTCAATCGCGACCAGGTCATTATTCAACTCGATAAAATACAGCAGGTTAACATTAACCAGAATATTCTGCAGAAAATTATTGGTGTTTATGGGTTAAAAATCGATACTGCCGGTACTCATGGAGAAGAAGTAAGCATAAGAGCTATTGACGAAACCTCGGCCTACGACCTTAAAGAACATTTATTAAATGGAAAAGCAGCAATTGAAATACAATCGGAAATTGAGCAGGAAAATGGCAAGACAGAGGAAGCACCTTTTTTAAAAATAAGTGCCTGGACTTTATTTAAAGTTGGACTTACCTCTAATTACGGACAAAGTTTGGCTTTACTTGCTGCTTTTTTTTACACGGTTATTTACGAGGGAAGGCAGTTGCTTGATGCTTTTAAAATTAATAAAGATGAAATTCAGAGCACAGTAACGGGTATGTTAACCATTGTTACAGTTTTTATCTTAATTGCATGCCTTTTAATTGTGCTGTTAATTATTAACCTGGTTAGAACCTTTTACAAATATTTCGAACTAGAAATTAGCGAGCATAAAAACACGCTGTTACTCTCTTCAGGACTGATTGCAAAGAAAAATACACTGATTAGCCCAAATAAAGTCCAGATTACAAAATACAGTCAGAATTACTTTCAGAAAAAGATGAATCTGCTAAACATAAGTTTAAAGCAGGCTCATTTTGGCCAAAGTAAAAAAGGACATGAAATACAGGGAAACACTTTAGAAATTCCTGGATGTAATGCTGGTGAACGGGATGAATTGTTAAAAATGATATTGGGCCAAACACCTTTGAAATCAAAAATATTTATCCCTGACTGGCGTTTTTTGAATTTACCGATTTTCTTTAAACTGATTTTACCAGTTGCGGCATTTTTAATCATTGCGTTTAATATCCCCGAGGTTAAACCTTACATCACTGCATCAATTGTTTATTTTATAGTTGGCACTTTGATGATTTATATCAGCTACCGCCGGCATCGGATTTCCGTAAGTCAAGATTTCATTATCAAAACCAGCGGAATTTGGGATATTTCGAATGAAATTGTACTGCCAAATAAGATTCAGGCCATTACCACTTTTCAGTACCCTTGGCACAAAGGCGTGAATGTTGGCCACCTCACTTTACATACAGCTGCAGGTCAGATTCACTTTAAATATGGTAATTATACCGAAATTAAACAATTGGTAAATTACTGGCTGTATCAGGTAGAAAGCGGAAATGAAGATTGGATGTGAACCATACAGTTGTCCCGGCTGCTAACCAGAACAACTGTTATTGCTTAATTAATTATCATATGCAGCAGCAAACTCAGCAGCAAAATCTTTAAGCTTAATGCTACCTAAAATAGGTCTGTTTTTATAATAATCTACAAAAAGTTTATTGCTTCTTATCGCGTCGCCCATTTCTACATAGTTTTTGGCTATTTCTTCAGGTAAACCGGCTCCTACCATTCCGTTAAATGCATCTTCATCGCTAAATTCTATCCATGGCAATTCTGGTTTACCAACTGCAGTACCTAATACTTTTGCAACATCTGCAGGCGTACTTTCATCCTCACTGGCTACATACTGTATGGTTTTACCTGTAAAATCACTTGCTAATACTTCAGCAGCTGCTTCAGCAATGTTACGGGGGTGCACCAAAACAAGTTTTGCATCGGTACCAAAATTAGATCCCAATATATTTGCATACTTAACCATATCAATGTTAGCTAAAAAGTTAATGTAAAAATAACCAGCACGCAAATGTTTTACATCTACCTCATTTAATGCAGCAAAAATATTTTCTACATCATGCAAGCCGGCAATCGGACCGGTTCCATCTGGCAGATCTGCACCTACACTACTTAAGTTCACCACTTTTTTAACCCCCGAGTCCTTTATAGCAGCAGCATAATTTTCGCCGATACCCTTAATATATGCTCTGAAATTTGGTGCTGCAAAATTCGGCGGCACCATGGTGTAGATGGCATCAGCCCCGGTGAAAGCATCCTTTAAAAATTCAATATCGCTTACACTACCAATTAATGGTATTGCGCCCAGCGATTTAATTTCTTCAGCTCTACCAGCGTTACTGCTAATAATTTTTACTTCATGGCCTTTAGCCACCAATATTTCGGCTAGCGGCTTTGTAATATTACCTGTTGATCCTGTTAATGTTATTTTCATCATTTTTTGTTTTTAAATATTGTATACAAAGCTATATTTGTACATACTTTTATACAAGTACTTACCCCAAAGTATGTAACTATGACAGCGATTAAAGAGAGTTCGACCCGTAATTTTAATAAAGGTGTAGCATTAACCAGCTGCCCTGTTACTTTTGTAATGGAGAAAATTGGTGGTTATTGGAAGCCGATTATTATTTTTCATTTAATGAGTGGGCCAAAACGTTACAGTGAGTTAAAACGTGCGATACCACAGATTACGGAGAAAATGCTTATACAGCACTTAAAGCAATTGCAAAATGACGACCTTGTTCATCGAGATGCGCAAGCCATTATTCCGCCTATAGTTACGTACAGCCTCACAAAATCGGGACAGGATCTATTTCAGGTATTAGATTCGATGGTAGATTGGGCCATTAAAAATGGCTCTGTTTAACTTTCATATGTGCTCATCTGGGCAATCAAATGACGAATAAATATATAGATAGGTGTTAAACCCTCAATAGTAGCAGAAAATAATGATATAAACCTTAGTGAAGCATTACCCCCGCGGTAAGAAGACAAGACGAAGCGAAACACGTGAACCAACTTGATTACCTTCACAGGTATTCCGCTCCGAAAAGAAAATTAGTCGATAAATAGACGAAATATTTTTTATTGGTTGAAAATGAAAGGACGGTTTTTCATTGGAGATTGCAGTCCTACTGTTCGCTGTAGCCCTCATGCTTCGGGGCTGCCGCTGCCATCAGGTTTACGAACAGCGTAGGTACAAAAGCAGCCTCAAATGAAATACGAATCTAGCTTTTCTAAAAACCAAAAGAAAATTATTTTAAATATGCGGGAGGAACCTACAGTATCATAATTCCTTTGATATTACCTACTTGTTTATAAACAGCTATCACTTCATCAGCATTTTGCACACGCTTTTTTACCGTAATCGAAACATATTTCCCAGTTTTTGAGGCATGTTCAATAAACTCATCATCAGGTAAAATGGCACGTAAATCTTGTATTTTATCTAGTCCGCCAGTGATAATAAATTTAAAATTGTAAACACCAGGAAACTGCTCAACACTTTCCAGTTTCTCTTTTAAATTAGCATAAATATCTGTATTTGCTCCATCAGGGATATCAGTAAATTCAATATCCTTATTTATTCTTTTCTCTTCCATAACGAAAGCATATCAAATTCTATACCCAAATAAACAAGGTGCAATTCTGACAGAATAAATGTTTATTTTAATTAAAATACCGCCATTTTGAGCGAATGGAAGAGACGAATGGCTAATACCCTATAGGTTTGCCTTTTATTCTCAAACAAACATGCAGGATAGCTTCTGACCACGAAGTAGCTATTAGACCTAAAAATTAATAAGAACAGCTAATAAAACGAGTTCAGAATGACGAGCTATAAAATTAAAGCTATGGGTTTTAATCCCTCAATATTAGCACAAACCCAATTTACATAAACCTTGGCGAAGCGGATACCGGCCTTGCGGGCAATGCCTGCAGCAGTATGAGCAAAGCAAAGGACTAACGAAACCAATGAAATACGGATGTAGCTTTTCTCAAAATCAATCAAAACAAGTTCTTTTTACCATGTTAGGCTATAAATTTCAACAAGTCTAACGGCATGAGGGATTCTGAAACAAGTTCAGAATGACGAGCTGTAAAATTAAAGCTGTGGGTTTTAATCCCTCAATAGTAGCACAAACCCAATTTACATAAACCTAGGCGAAGCGGATACCGGCCTTGTAGGCAATGCCTGCAGCAGTATGAGCAAAGCAAAGGACTAACGAAACCAATGAAATACGGATGTAGCTTTCCTCAAAATCAATCAAAACAAGTTCTTTTTACCATGTTAGGCTATAAGTTTCAACAAGTCTAACGGCATGAGTGATTCTGAATCAAGTTCAGAATGACGAACGATAAAATATTACTTTTGGTTTTTAACTAATTACTAACAACTTTGGCAAAAAGCGATAGGAATTGTTATTTTTGAGCCTCAAAAAAAACAGGAGCCGATTTGGATTATTTAGCAGGATTAAACCCACAACAAAGAGCAGCAGTAGAGAACACAAAAGGACCGGTAATGATTGTTGCAGGTGCCGGTTCGGGCAAAACCAGGGTAATTACCTTTCGTGTAGCCCACCTTATTCAAACCGGTACCGATCCATTTAACATTCTGGTGCTAACCTTTACCAATAAAGCGAGTAAAGATATGCGCGAGCGTATTAGTAAAGTGGTTGGTGCAGAGGCAAAAAACATCTGGATGGGTACTTTTCACTCTGTTTTTGCAAAAATTTTACGGGTAGAAGCCGAGAAAATAGGTTATCCGAGCAATTTTACCATTTATGATACCGATGACAGTAAAAATGTAATCCGTGCCATTTTGAAAGAAATGCAGCTGGATGATAAATTATACGCCGCGAACTTTGTTTTTAATAGAATTTCATCAGCTAAAAATAATTTAATTTCCTGGGGCGAATATCAAGCTAACGACCAGATACAGGCGGAAGATATTCAGAACAAACGCCCTTTGATTGGTCAGATTTACGAAACTTATGCCAAACGCTGTTTTAGAGCGGGTGCAATGGATTTCGACGATTTATTGTTCAAAACCAATATCCTGTTAAAAGAACATCCTGATGTTTTAAACAAATACCAACAGAAATTCAGGTACCTGATGGTGGATGAGTATCAGGATACCAACTTTTCGCAGTATACCATTGTGAAAAAACTGGCTGCGGCTTATCAGAATATTTGTGTGGTAGGTGATGATGCACAGAGTATTTACGCATTCCGTGGTGCAAACATCCAGAATATTTTAAATTTTGAACGCGATTATCCTGATTTAAAGGTTTATAAATTAGAACAGAATTACCGCTCTACCCAAAATATTGTTGATGCAGCGAGCAGTATCATTGCCAACAACAAAAACCAGCTCGAAAAAAACGTTTTCTCGGATAATGAACCCGGCGACCGCATTAAGGTTTCGCGGGCTTTTACCGATAACGAAGAGGGCAAATTAGTTGCCGAAGCCATTATTCAGGAACGAAGTACAAAAGGATATCAACACAACGATTTTGCCATTTTATACCGTACCAATGCGCAAAGCAGAGCGATGGAGGAAGGTTTACGCAAGCTAAATATCCCCTACCGGATATATGGTGGTCAGTCTTTCTACCAACGCAAAGAGATTAAAGATTTAATTGCGTATTTCCGTTTAACTTTTAATCCGAAGGATGAAGAGGCTATAAAACGCGTAATTAATTACCCTAAGCGTGGTATTGGCGATACCTCGATTGATAAAATTATTGTTGCGGCAGATCAGCATGGAAAAACCATGTGGGATGTAATTTCGAATGCACACGAATATGTAGACGGGCGTTTAGCCAATCAATTGAACGATTTTGCAACAATGGTGCAAAGCTTCCAGGCAGAGGCTAAAAAGTTAGATGCTTATGATACCGCTTTGTTTATTGCCCAGCATGCTGGTATTTTAAAAGAATTATATACCGATGACAGTGTTGAAGGACGTGCGAGATACGAAAATATTCAAGAATTATTAAACGGTATTAAAGAGTTTGCGGAGCGCGAAGACATTGAAGAAAAAGGGCTGGATATCTTTATGCAGGATGTTGCGCTTTTAACCAACGATGATAAGGATGGGGACAAAAATAAGGATACCGTTTCTTTAATGACGATCCACTCGGCCAAAGGTTTGGAGTTTAAAAACGTGTTTATCGTAGGATTGGAAGAAAACTTGTTCCCATCACAAATGTCGTTAACCAACCGCACTGATTTAGAGGAAGAGCGCCGTTTATTTTATGTGGCCATTACCCGTGCCGAAGTAAAACTGACACTTACATATGCCACTTCACGCTACCGCTGGGGAACTTTAACCAACTGCGAACCAAGCCGTTTCATTAACGAAATTAATCCGAAATTTTTAGAATTGGATGTAAAACCAGCCAAGTCGAACAGTTTTGAAGGTAATTTTGATGATGATCGGAAAACATGGACCTCGCAGCCGCGTGATTTCTTTAGCAAACCAAAACCAGCGGCCGGCGCAACTACTTCTGCCCCGCCAGCACGTCCGAAAACAACATCGCTCCTGGCAAAAGCACACGTACCAACCCCTGGTTTTACCCCATCGCAACCACATGAATTTCAAGGCGGTATGGAAGTTGAGCACGAAAAATTCGGCTTTGGAAAAATTATCAGTTTAGAAGGAGCCTTGCCTGATGTTAAGGCTACAGTATTCTTCCAGGGTTTAGGCAACAAACAATTACTCCTTAAATTTGCAAAACTGATGATTGTAAAATAAACACAGATTTCCATTTAGTCACGGAAATCAACGGAGATTCGTCATCCTGAACTTGTTTCAGGATCTTAACAGATTAACATAATAGATGCTGAATCAAGTTCAGCATGACGAGTGCTATTGAAATTATGCCCAGCGATGTATGCTCAGCGCTTTTCTATCTGCGTCCTTTGCGGTTAAAAACACCATGTTTAAAACTTGAAAAACCACAAAATTATCCTTATTATTGGAGTCGGTTCTCCCGATTACAAACCATGCAACTTACTAGGTTAGAAATTAAAGGTTTTAAGAGCTTTGGCGATAAAGTGACCATCAATTTTAATGAGGGTGTTACCGCTATTGTTGGCCCTAATGGTTGTGGAAAATCAAACGTAATCGATGCCATGCGCTGGGTTTTGGGCGAACAGAGTACCAAAGCACTTCGTTCAGAAAAGATGGAGAACATCATTTTCAATGGAACAAAAAACCGTAAACAGGCACAGCTTGCCGAGGTTTCATTAAGCTTTGATAATACAAAAAACATCCTTCCTACCGCCTATTCGCAGGTTACCGTAACCCGTAAACTCTATAGAAATGGCGATAGTGAGTACCGCTTAAACGATGTTCAATGTAGGTTAAAAGACATTACCGACCTTTTTCTGGATACCGGTATCGGCTCTGATAGTTATTCGATTATTGAGCTGAAGATGGTTGATGAAATTATAACCAACAAAGAGCATAGCCGGAGGTCGCTGTTTGAAGAAGCATCAGGAATTTCTAAATACAAATTACGTAAAAAACAGACTTTTAGCAAGTTAAAAGACACAGAAGCCGATTTAGAACGGGTTGAGGATTTACTTTTCGAAATCGAAAAAAACCTTAAAACCTTAGAAAATCAAGCGCGTAAAGCTGAACGTTATTATAAGTTAAAAGAGCAATACCGCGAATTGAGTGTTCAATTGGCTACGCACCGCATTGCCTTCTTCCGTACCGACTTAAATGCATTAGAAACCCAGGAGCAAAATCAGCTTGTAAACCGTACGGAACTTAGTACTAAAATAGATACCGGAGAAGCCGAACTGCAAAAACTTAAACTAGGCAGTATCAGTCAGGAAAAGAACCTTTCCATACAACAAAAGGCTACAAATGAGTTTGTTTCCAAAATCCGTGCTTACGAGAGTGAGAAAAAAGTAAAAAACGAGCAGATGCGCTTTTTACAGGAAAAAGAAACACGTTTATCTGGCGAGCTGGAAAAAGACAAAAACCAGGTTAACCACATTAAATACAACATCAAACGGTTAAACGAAGAGGTTTTAACAGAAACGGAGGTTTTTAACCGGTTGGAATCTGATTTAAAAAGCTTAAAATCTACGCTTGATACTTTACGCGAGCAACAGCAGACCGAGAAAAACAGGATTGATAACCTGATCAAATCGGTTAACGAGTTGCAAAACCAAGTATACCAGTCGCAAAAAGAAATCGATATCCTAAATATCCAAAAAGATGCACTGGTGCAGGAAACCAACCGGAATGTTGATGATACCGAAACCAAAACGTTAGAATTAAAGGCTTTCGATCATGCTTTGGCCGAACTTGATATTCAGGTAAGAGAAAAGCAAGCCAATATTAAAAACCTAACCGAAGCTGAAGAAATCTTAAAAGAGAAATTAGCCGCTTCAGAAATCAACCTGAGTGCGAACAAAGAAAAACTTACGTCCGAAAACCGTAAAAAAGATGCCAAGCAGAACGAGTATAACCTCACGAAATCTTTGGTAGACAGCCTGGAAGGTTTCCCTGAATCGATCCGTTTTTTAAAGAAAAATAATGCCTTTGCTAAAAGTGCCTTGCTCCTTTCTGATATTTTATTCTGTAACGAAGATTACCGCATAGCGATAGAAAATTACCTGGAACCGGTAATGAATCACTACGTTGTTGATCAATATGCAGATGCAGTTCAGGCCATTAACCTCTTAACTGATGCCAGTCGTGGCAGGGCAAACTTTTTTATTTTAGAGAATGTTCCTGATAAAAACCCTGTTATTGGCACTCACGAAGGGCTTATTTCAGCTTTATCAGTAATAGAGGTCGACAAAAAATACCAACACCTTTGCAACCTGCTTTTACAAAATGTGTACATCGCAGTAGCTGAACAAGAGAATTTATTTAAAGCCACGCCAACCGAAAGCTTAACCATATTGGCTAAAAACGGAAAATATGCCCAAACCAAATTCACTTTGGCAGGTGGATCGGTAGGTTTATTTGAAGGGAAAAGAATTGGTCGCGCCAAGAATTTAGAAAATCTGGCAAAAGAAATCAAAGTGTCCGAATCGCTGATTAACCAGTACGATGCTGCAATTAAAGCAGAAACAGAGAATATATTTAACCTGAAAGAGGCTTCAAAAATCAATCAGATCAATACTTTGCAACAAGAAATGAACCGTTTAAACAACGAACACATTTCTGTGCAAACCCGCCGCGATCAGTATCAGGAGTTTATTACCACCAGCGAAAACCGTAAAACAGATATTGCTCAAAAGATCGTATCGATAGAAAAAGCCTTATCTGAAAAATTGCCAGCATTGGTTCAATTGCAAAAAGACCAGCAAGAAGCACACCTTAATTTACAGGAACAACAACTAAATTACCAGGAAATTGCCGACCAGGTAAACGAAAGTGCAGGCAAATATAACCAGGATAATATCCGTTTCCACCAACAACAAAATAAATTATCAGGCTTAGAAAAAGATTTGGATTACCGTTTTGTACAGGAAGAAGCTTTAAATAAGCGCATTGCCCAAAACGATAAAGAATTACAGGAAACACTGACCCAAATTACGGCAACCTTACAGCACACTGATCTGAACGACGATACACTTTTAGAAATGTATCAACAGCGTGAAGAGATGGAAAAGGGACTTGCTGAAGCCGAACAAGCTTATTTCACGAGCAAGGGGAGCATAAACGAAGTTGAAAACGACCTGACCAATATCCGTAAAACCCGAGAAGAAACTGATTTCTTATTAACCGAAATCAAGGATAAAAAGAATGCATTAAAGATAGATCTGAATGCCTTAAAAGAGCGATTAGCCGTCGAATTCAACATCGATATCAATGATCTTCTAGAAACAGATACCGAAATTGAAGCTTTAGAAAGCGAGTTCGATCTACGCCAAAAGGTAGAGCGAATGAAACGCCAGCTCGACGAATTTGGTGCCATTAATTCTATGGCAATGGAGGCCTTTAAAGAAATGGAAGAACGTTATACTTTTATCCAGAATCAAAAAAAGGACCTTAATGCAGCCAAAACCGATCTTTTACAAACCATTAAAGAGATAGACGATACGGCTAAAGATAAATTTATGCAGGCCTTTACCCAGGCCCGTGAGCACTTTATTGTGGTTTTCCGCTCTTTATTTAATGAAGAAGACAGCTGCGACCTGATTTTATCAGATATCAATAATCCTTTAGAGGCTGATATCGATATTGTTGCCCGTCCGAAAGGGAAAAGGCCTTTATCTATCAATCAGTTATCTGGTGGAGAAAAAACATTAACGGCTACAGCCCTGTTGTTTTCACTTTACCTGTTAAAGCCTGCTCCTTTCTGTATTTTCGATGAGGTTGATGCCCCGTTGGATGACACCAACATCGATAAATTCAATAATATTATCCGTAAATTCTCTGATCAATCGCAGTTTATCATCGTATCGCACAACAAACGGACCATTGCCAGTACCGATATCATTTATGGGGTAACCATGGTAGAACAGGGTGTTTCGAGGGTGGTAGCGGTAGATTTAAGGGAAGTAGCAGCGTAAAAGTGGAAAGACTAAAACTAAGCCTGCAAAATACGGAAGAGCTATATTCTGAGCACTATTCCAATTTGTAAATTAAAGCAACAACTTTTGGCGACCTTGTGTCCTGCTGTACACTGTAGCCTCGCGGAAAAGCTCGGTCTGCCGTTGCCATCAGGTTTATAAACGCAATACAGTGCTTTTAACAACGTTTTCCTTTCTATACGCCAATAATTAATATCTTTAGAAAATTTAAACAATACGTCGTTGTGAGGCAATGACAACAATACTTATTATTCATGAAAATCCTTTATATCATTCCCTTAGCCATGATGCTAAGCTGCTGTTCATCAGTAAAGAACCAAAGTACAACAAGTAACGAAAAGCTCGATACCCAATTGCTTAAAGATGTAGAAGTGCTGTCTTCAGATGCTTATCAGGGCCGGAAAACAGGTACCAAAGGTGCAGAAATGGCACGGGCTTATATTATCGCACGTTTTCAGAAACTGGGTTTAAAATCCTATCCGCAACATGTAAATTATGCCCAGGAATTTACCTTTAATAGCAGAAACAGCGCTAAAGTAAACGGAACCAACATTATTGGTTACATTCCCGGAAAAGGTAACAATGCCATTGTAGTATCAGCCCATTACGACCATTTAGGCGTAGTAAAAGACGAAGTTTACAATGGTGCCGACGATAATGCCTCAGGAACTGCAGGATTATTAAAAATTGCCGCCTATTTTGCTAAAAACAAACCGAATAACACGATCATCTTTGCTGCTTTCGATGCGGAAGAAATGGGCTTACAGGGTGCAAAGGCGTTTGTTGGCAATCCACCGGTACCCATTAACACTATTGCCATTGATCTGAATATGGATATGATCAGCCATAGCGATAAAGGCGAACTTTATGTATGCGGAACTTTCAAATATCCTGATTTAAAGAAGTATGTAGATACGACTAAAACCAATATCAAATTACTTTTCGGCCACGATGATCCTAAACAAGGTCACGATGATTGGACAAACCAAAGCGACCAGGGCGCATTTAATGCTAAAAATATCCCATTCTTATATTTTGGTGTAGAAGATCATAAAGATTACCATAAACCAACAGACGAATACTCCACAATAACGAAACAGTTTTTCAGCAATGCAGCAAGTGCTGTATTAGATGTTGTAAAAAGTATCGACAAACAAACGGGCTTACAACAGTTGTTAAAAGATAAAATGATTATGATGGACAATCCAAGAAAATCGGAAAAATTTTAAAAAACTGATTCATAAAAATTTAAACCTGCCCCATTCGGCAGGTTTTTTTATGCTTTACAAATTTTAAAACAAAAATTATTAACCTGTTTATCAAATAGTTAAAAACAAAACTATAAAAATAGTTTGAAAACTATTTTTATAGTAGTAACTTCAATTAACCAAACTATAAAAATAGTTGCTATGATAAAAGAACTCACAAAAGCAGAAGAACAGATCATGCTCATCCTTTGGGAAATGGGCGAAGCCTTGGTAAAAGACGTGATCGAAAAAATGAACGATCCCAAACCTGCCTACAATACGGTTTCGACTGTAATCAGGGTTTTGGAAAGTAAAGGTTTTGTAAACCATAAAGCCATCGGTAATACACATATCTACTTCCCCATTATAAAAGAAACTGATTATAAACGTTTTGCGTTCGACAAAGTAATGAACAATTACTTCGAGAACTCTTACGAAAGCCTGGTTTCGTTTCTGGTGAAAGAAAAAAGTATGAGTACCGAAGAACTCAATGAAATTATCAAATTGGCAGAGAAACTTAAAAAAGACAAGTGATGAGCTGGCTATATTATTTACTCGAAGCAAATCTATACCTCATTTTATTTTATGGGTTTTATAGATTATTTCTCCACAGGGAAACCTTTTATACATTAAACAGATACTACCTGATTTTCAGCTCAGTGCTGGCCTTTATGCTCCCCTTTTTTCAGTTGGGATTTTTGAAAAAAGAGATAGTCATCAGTTATGCTACATTTACCGGAATTCCGGAAAAACCTTCACTCTTCACCATTGAAAATGGCTTATTGTTATTGTATGCAGTCATCTCACTGGTTTTAATCTTAAAAATATGCCTGGGATTACGCAACCTTAAAAGCATTATCACTAAAGCCAAAAAGACTAAAGAAAACGGTATTACCTTAATTGAGATCGAAAACTCAAAAATGGCATTTTCATTTTTCAATTTCCTGTTTATTGATCCCGAACTTGATCAGAAAACTACCATTTTAAAACATGAAATGGTCCATATCAGGCAAAAACATAGCGTAGATATCCTGCTATTCGAACTGATCCAGATTTCCAGCTGGTTTAATCCAATAACCTATCTCATTAAAAACGATATCAAGCTCATTCACGAATACCTGGCAGACGAAATAACAACCAATAAAGATATCGCCAAATACGAGTATGCCATGTTCCTGATCCAAAATTCCTATGGCAATCAGAAAGTTAGCTTAACCAATCATTTTTTTAACTCGTCATTATTAAAAAATAGAATAAGTATGTTAAATCAAACCAAATCAGCAAAATGGGCCAGGCTCAAATTGCTGTTTATCCTTCCGCTAACCGGATTGATGCTATGCCTGTCTACGATGGCATTTACAAAAGATTACGGCACCATCCAGCTGGGACAAAAAAAGGAAAGCTTAAGTATTGCTTTACAGGATACTACCCGTAAAAAAGCAAAACAGATTAAGCTGGTGCCACCTCCTCCACCGTTACCACCAAATGCCGCCAAGGCAAAAAAAACAGCTCCGAAAGTAGAAGTAATCCGTTTTAAACCACCAGTGGTTAAAAAAGATGGCAAAAGGTTGCCCCCGCCCGTAGTGATTAAAGATGAAAAAGTGGCACCTCCACCCCCACCTGTTGAGCCAAAACCAGCCAAAAGCGGAAATGACAGCGAAACCATTACCGGTATAGCTGTAATGAATGATAATAATAGGGCACAATCTATTACAAGTACTTCACCAGCAGAACAAAAGGAGTTAAAATCTGTAACTGTTGTCGGCTACCCAAGTACAGGCAATAAGAATACAGTTCCGGTTAAGAAGGTAAAAGGAACAAAGATCGTAGAAGTTATAGTTGTGGGTCAGCCCAGCAAAAAGCAATAACTACTGCGGTACGTAAACCACATATTTAGTCTCAAAGAAATCTTCCTCAAAATAAGCTGAAAGCGGATATAATTCTGCTTTCAGTTTTGATTCTTTGATCTCTTCAGCCAAATCACCGCCTTTTAAATACAAAATCCCATTTGGAATGGCATTTAATGAGTCTTTTTTAAATTTGCCCTGTATCCATGGATAGAATTCGCCTAATCGGGTTACTGCTCTCGATACCACAAAGTTAAATTTCTCTTTAATCTGTTCTGCTCTTAAATGGTCGGCCCTTAAATTCTCCAAACCTAATGCCGATGCCACTTCTTTTACCACTTTAATCTTTTTTCCAATAGAATCAACCAGATAAAACTCCGTTTCAGGAAACAAAATGGCCAATGGAATGCCCGGAAAACCGCCACCTGTACCCACATCTAAAACTGATTCGCCGGCTTTAAAAGTACACACCTTAGCTATCCCTAACGAGTGCAATACATGGCGCTCATATAACTCTTCAATATCCTTTCTCGAAATTACGTTAATCTGTGCATTCCAAAAACTGTATAAATCGAACAATTGAGAAAATTGAGCAATTTGTTTTTCACTTAGATCAGGAAAATATTTTAAAATGATATCAGGCTTTACGTCAAGCATATTGTAATTACTAAAAGATTATTAAATTATTTCCAGTTTACCTTTTTCTTGCCAAACAAGGCTAAAAATCCGTTCAGGGTTAAAAATAGAAACAAAAGTATGTCTAAAATCGGGAACCACCAACGCAAATCGCTATAGTTTAAGCGTTTCAGCAATTTTGGGTAAATAAACACCTGATGATGATACTTAATCCGAGGATTCCTAAGGCTACATATTGGGCCTCACGACTAAAAAACATACATGCAGCAAAGAATGCATAAAACAAAAACTGAAAAACAATCTGAAGACTTAAAATAAACTTATGCTTCGATTTATAGAGTTTTCCTGCGCCAAAATGACGTTTTTTCTGCCTCAGATAACCTCTCCATGTACTATTCGGTTCGCTCCAAACATGGCTATCGCGATGTAAACGAATCTCGGTATTATATTTATTGGCATGTGCATTTACAAATAAATCATCATCTCCTGATGGGATATGCATATGCGCCGCAAAGCCTTTATTTTTGAAAAATAGTGCTTTTTTATAGGCCATATTGCGTCCAACGCCCATGTACGGCATTCCTTTTAGCGCAAAAGACAAATAATTTACTGCCGTAAAAAAGGTTTCGAAACGGATAAGTGCATTCAACAGGCTTCTTTTTTTAATATAAGGAGAATAACCCAATACAATTTCTGTATTTTCATCAGCCGGCTGTTGCATGTCCATCAACCAATGTTCAGAAGCAGGCGTACAATCGGCATCGGTAAAAACCAACCAATCATATTTGGCAGCTTTTATACCCATGGTTACGGCAAATTTTTTGCCTGCAATAAACTTATCGTTATCTAAAATCTTAACTACTTTCAGGTTGCGATGCTTCTTCTCTAATTGTTCTAAAAATTCTTCTGTGCCATCCCAGGAGCGGTCGTTAACCACCACAATTTCAAACTCCGGATAATCCTGACTTAATAATACAGGGAGGTACTGCTCTAAATTTACAATTTCGTTTCGGGCACAAACGATCACACTTATTGGTTTTCGGGCAGATAATGGTATCTCTTCGATACTCACATTGGCCAATTTTAAATGAACAAAAAGTACATAATAAAGCTGAACCAACAGGCAAAAAGCCAGTATCGAGAGCAGAATAATTTCAAGCAGGGTTAATATCACGATGGTAAAATAAATAGGCGCAAATTTCTCATTTTTAATCTGTAAATCACTTTTATGTGGATAAAAAATTAAACAAAAATATGCCCTCAATTTTTGCTATTTTTGGCAGATTTTCGATGAGAAAAAACACATATGAACCGTCTGCCTTCAAAATAGCGATTAGTTTTAATAAAACGTGTTTTGAAGGTGGTAAGCTCCATCTTACAATTGGAGAAAAATAAATAGAAACAGATGAAATTTAGTTTACAGGCTAACGATCCACTATCTAAGGCCAGAGCTGGAACAGTAACAACTGCTCATGGCGAAATACAAACCCCTATTTTTATGCCTGTGGGCACTGCCGGAACGGTAAAAGCCGTACACCAGCGCGAACTTAAAGACGATATTGACGCAAAAATCATTTTAGGCAATACCTACCACTTATATTTAAGACCAGGTCTAGATATCCTCGAAAAAGCAGGTGGATTACATAAATTTATTGGTTGGGACCGCCCGATTTTAACAGATAGCGGTGGTTACCAGGTATACTCTTTAAGTAAAGTTCGTAAAATTAAAGAAGAAGGTGTTACTTTTCACTCCCATATTGATGGATCGAAACACCTTTTCACGCCAGAATATGCAATGGATATTCAGCGTACAATAGGTGCTGATATTATTATGGCCTTTGATGAGTGCACGCCATACCCATGCGATTATACTTATGCAGCGCAATCCATTAAAATGACGCACCGTTGGTTAAAACGCTGTTGTGCCCGTTTTGATAGTACAGAACCTAAATATGGTTTCGACCAAACCCTTTTCCCTATTGTTCAAGGTTCGGTGTATAAAGATTTGCGTATAAAATCAGCAGAGTTTATTGCCAGCATGAACCGTGAGGGCAATGCTATTGGTGGTTTATCTGTTGGTGAACCAGCCGAAGAGATGTATGCCATGACAGAAGTGGTATGCAATATATTACCAGAAGAAAAACCACGTTATTTAATGGGTGTGGGCACGCCGATCAATATTTTGGAGAATATTGCACTGGGTATCGACATGTTCGATTGTGTAATGCCAACCAGGAATGCCAGAAACGGCATGCTTTTTACCAGAAATGGAATTATAAATATCAGAAACAAAAAATGGGAGAACGATTTCTCTCCATTGGATGCAGAGAGCGATCTTCATGTTGATTTAGTAACCAGTAAAGCATATTTAAGACATTTAGTACATAGTAAGGAGATGCTTGGCGCTCAAATTGCTACCTTGCATAACCTGCACTTCTATCTTTGGCTGGTAAAACAAGCCAGGGAAAAAATTATTGCTGGTGAATTTTACGAGTGGAAAAACAAAATGGTTAAAGTATTAGGCAATAAGCTATAAAATGAATCTGTTAAAAGGAAGGATAAAAATCATCGATCAGTATATTATCGGGAAATACCTGGGTACATTTATTTATACCCTTGCCATTTTTGTGATCATTATTGTTGTGTTCGACCTATCTGAAAAGATGGATGATTTTATGAAAAGTGGCCTGAGTTTTTGGGGAATCCTCTCTAAATATTATGCAGGCTCTATTCCTTTTTATGTGAATATGCTTTCACCCCTGATCAATTTTATTGCGGTAATTTTCTTTACTGCAAAAATGGCCGATCAGACTGAAATTGTACCAATTTTAAGTGGCGGCGTGAGTTTTAACCGCTTTTTATTCCCTTACCTGGTGTCGGCTACGATTATTTTCTCAGCCAACTTACTTTCAAATCTATACATCCTCCCTTATACCAATACCCTAAAAAATAGTTTCGAGAATACGTATGTAAAACGTAATGATCCTTCCACAAAATCAAACATCCATATGAAACTGGATGACAAAACCTATATCTACATTGATAATTTCGACAACAAAACGAATTCGGGATACCGGTTTTCTTTAGATAATTTTAGTGGAGATGTACTCACCAAAAAGATCGTTGCAGAAAATATAAAATGGGATTCACTTAAACGAAAGTGGCAGTTAAATAACTACTCCATCCGTAAGATTGACGGCTTAAAAGAAACCATGATTTATGGCAACGGGAAGCAAAAAGACACCATACTCGATATGCGTCCGGATGATTTTTCAGCATACGACAATGTGGTGCAAAATTTAACCACTAAGGAGCTTTCTGATAAGATCAGGAAAGAAAAAATCCGCGGAACCGGGATAATGAACGACCTTCAGTTTGAAAAGTATAAACGCTACCTACACCCGCTTTCTGCTTTCGTATTAACGCTGATTGGCGTGGCGCTCTCGTCACGCAAAGTACGTGGAGGCGTTGGTGTATCTTTAGGTATCGGAATCTTTATTAGCTTCGCTTATATTGTATTTAATCAGTTCACGCAGATGTTTTCTACTAAGGGTGGATTACCTCCTTTTGCTGCTGTTATTATGCCTACATTATTCTTTGGCTTATTAGGTTTTTACCTATTGAGAAAAGCACCAAAATAACGATGGACGTTACCAAAAAGAATTTACTCATCCTTCATCTTACTGTATTTGTTTGGGGCTTTACAGGTGTGCTCGGCAAATTAATTTCTATCGATGCAGTGCCCATGGTTTGGTACCGGGTATTGATTGCCGCAGCTACACTTTTTGCGTGGTTTTTAATCACCAAAAAGAACATTAAGATCACTAAAAAACAGTTCATTCAATTCTTTTTAACAGGAGGAATTGTAGCCATTCACTGGATATTTTTCTTTCACGCCATTAAAGTTTCTACTGTTTCGGTAACCTTGGTCTGCCTCTCTTCCTTTACTTTATTTACAGCAATTTTAGAACCGTTGATTAAAAAACAGCCGATACAAATGGGCGATATTCTGATCGGTTTATTAATCATTCTGGGAATATACATGATCTTTAAATTTGAAGGAAAATATACTTTAGGAATTGTTTTTGGCTTGCTAGCGGCAATTGCATCGAGCCTTTTTTCAACCATAAATTCTACTTTGGTACAAAAAAGCGAACCTTCCATCATCAGTTTTTATGAGCTTATTGGTGCCTTATTCTGGATCACTTTATATCGCTTATATGATGGCACGCTGCTGCATACGGCATTTAACTTAAGTGCTAAAAACTGGTTCTACCTGATTCTTCTCAGCACGCTTTGTACATCCGTTGCCTATGTTGCAGGTGTTGCGGTAATGAGAACTTTATCGGCTTTTAGAGTAGCATTAATTACCAACCTGGAGCCTGTTTACGGAATAGTATTAGCCTTCGTTTTTTTTCAAAGCAAAGAGCAAATGACTGGTGGATTTTATATCGGCGCAACGATTATCCTGGCCTCTATTTTTCTCTATCCGATCTACAAAAAGAGAAAAAATCAATTGTAGATACAAACCATATAATTCAAAGTTTCTATTGAATCGTATCAACTTAACGGACAACTTCAGCTGTATTTATTGACCGCATTTATTTTTTATTGATCAGGCTCAATACCCAAATCCTCTTCTTTAAATCTCTTGATAAAGCTAAGCAAGAGCGCAATAAGAAAGCTTATTAAAGCTAGTCATCATTACGTTTACTTGGTATTATAAAAACCTCCAGTTCGCCTTATACAGACGTACAAAAATCAAATCATCAATAGCAGCGAACAACCGTCCGAAACATCAAAAATTTAACGGGTGAGGTATGCCACATGATTAAACTCCATCAAACCATCACAACGAAAACGACAGATATAAGTAAGAAGAATTACAGCTTAAACAATGTAATCTATTCAGAAGTGAAAGACCAAAAATAGTGATTGACCATAGTCATGCATATCACCACGAGGATAGAATTATTCATGTAAAAACATACCTAAACCGAGAATGAATCGCCACTCCAAATTATTGATCTGAATTAATGTTTATGGACAGAATTCATTAATCAACTAACGGAAGTAGTGATCAAATAAAACCCTTAATTTAGGACTATATTTAGCGCAAAAAAAAATGAAAATTATAATAAAAAATTGATCAAAATAACCACTATTTCAAAGCCAAAATAGCAGCGTAATTATAAGTTTTTATTGCGCTATTTACCATATAGATTTAGCAAAAAACAAGCCTATAAAAAAGGCAAAAATCAAAGACAATAATTAACAAAATTCATCACAGAAAGCGGATAATTAAAGTGATCATAAACCGTAGTAAAAAGTTAATTTAAATAAGCAAAAACGGAACGAAAACAACAAGAAAAAAGAGTCAAAATTCTTGCTTAAAATCGACACCAGATGCAAGGTATTTTCTAGTTAAATTCCATACAACCCTGAATTACCAAATCATAAGTAAACCAGAATGAATTGTCTAAACCATCCTAATCTCCAGTTCAGGATAGTTTTCAACCACAATAAAATCTGGCCAACCGAGTGCAAAAAGATAAGGTATTTCAAGCTCAATCAGCATAAAAATATTGGTAAAAATTACAGTTGTAAGCCTAACTTTTAGCTTGCTTTTTCCCATGCCAAAGAGAAAAAGCCATTTATTTAGAGTTTCAAGAGAACAAAATCTAAAAGAGAAAAAACCTCGTTTAAGCATTAACAGACACGTTTTTTAGCGTAAAATTGAAAATTTCCTTAAAACATTCTGAAAACACCTCTACTCATGAATATCGTCAGGAAATTGCATTATAAGGTCAAATTATTGCAGATTTTAGGGTTTAAAAGGGCCAAAAAATATACAATTTCTGTCTTCGAGATCAAATTTTGCACCAGAAAATGAGGCTAAAAATTGTAATTAATGCACAATTTAAGCTAACCGAACTGGCATTTCACCTGCACAATATTCATCAAAATCAGATAACAAATGAGAAAAGCAATAGGAAATACCTGAAAAAAACCGTTCAAGTAATTGATAAAAAATAATGACATTTTGTCATAAAAATATAATCTCAAATATTCACAAGAATTTTAAACAGCCTATTTACGCTATACATTTTGCTTTAAGGTATCACATACAGCGCACAATTCTGAAGCAGATTTCAGCATGCTTAAAGTGAATTTTAAAGCAGATGATCCCAACCGAAATCCAGACAATCTTCCCAGGATTTAAAGCTTAAAAATATTTGCAATAATCACAAAAATCCAACGGCATTTTAAGCTACTAACTAAGCTTGATCGATTTTTGAAAAACCATACAAAAATTTAAAAAGGCAGTAAAATTTTTAAAGAAAATCGATTAATAAGTGTAAATTAAATTAATAAATATAATGTGTTCAAAAATATTGATCAAAGCTCAAATCAGCTATAAAATTCAATAAAAAATAAAGGCAAAAACAACAAATAAAGGATTTATATAAATTTAATTAATATTTAAAAATCAATAAGTTAAACAATTTTATATAAATTAAATATTTACAAAAATCAACAGTTTCAAATTTCAAAAAACTAAATATTTTAGCAAAGAATTTAGATGAATTTAAATAAACAAAACAAAAAACTAATTATCAAGTACTTAAGTGCAGCTACATTAAGTTTAACATCACTATCGGTTTTTGGACAGATTTTCAGCACTGCACAAAACCCACTTAGTGTAAAATGGAACTATATTTATTCGGGCGGCTTTAAAATCATCTATCCGCAAGAACTGGAAAAAGAAGCCCAAAGAATGGCCAATACCCTACCCTTTATCTACCCCAAAATCGGGCTCGGTTTAAGGCAGCAAAAAACCGTTATTCCACTCCTACTCCAGAACCGCGGAACCGTAGCAAACGGCTTCGTTCAGCTTGCACCTAAGAAGTCTGAATTCTATGCAACCCCACCTCAGTTTTTCGACAGCCAGGATTGGTTAAACAACCTGGCAGTACATGAGCTAAGGCACATTGCCCAGTTTGACAAATTGACAGGAACGCAAGCACACCCCTTCCCTGAACTGGTTTACTTCGCTTACTTTGGTGCAGGTATCCCTACCTGGTTTTTCGAGGGCGACGCAGTGGTTAACGAAACTGCCCTGACTAATTCGGGCAGAGGCAGACAGCCCAACTGGATTATGCCATATCGGACTTCAATTTTGGAGGGCAAAAAAATCTCTTACAGCAAAGCCTATTTTGGCTCGAACAAAGACGTAACTCCCGGCTACTACCAAACCGGATATTTGATGGTATCGGATATGAAAGAAAAATATGGACAGTTCATTTCCGATAGCATACTTAGCGACATTAGAAAAAGACCTGTAAGGCCGTACCCCTTTTCGCAGAGCTTAAAAAAATTTACGAAGCAAAATTCCAGAGCCTACTTTCTTTCCACCCAAAACAAGCTTGCTGAAAAATGGAAAATACAGGACGAAAAATCTGTTACAGAAAGTTATGAAAGCTTAAATAAAAAAACCGATTTGGCAACCGATTATTTCCTTCCTGTCCGGCTAAATGAAACCCAGGTATTAGCGCTAAAAGAAAGCAAAACAGACGCACGATATTTTGTGATTATTAATAAGGATAAATCGGAGCAAAAATTATTCGGAATTGGTTATCAGGAACAGCCTTGGTTTAGTTTAAAAAACGACCTTTTAATTTGGGATGAAATACGCTACGATCCTCGATACAAACAGCGGAGCTATAGTGTAATCTGCTCGTACAATTTAAAGACTAAAAAATTCAGTAAATTAAGTAGTAAAAGTAGGCTTTTCTCTCCCAGCCTTTCTAACGACGGGAAGAAAATCATCGCTTCAAAAGTAGAGCTAAACAATCAGTTTAACCTGGTTGTACTGGATGCTAATTCGGGAAAAATTATAAGGACTTATCCTAACCTTGAAAATGAAATCTTGCAGACACCTTCCTTCGATGAATCAGGAAATAAAATTACTTATATCAGTGTTAGTGAGAAAGGAAAGACTTTATGGCTGATTGATGGAGAAAAAAAATCAAAGCTGATTTCGGACAGCAGACAACAGCTAAGCCGACCGGTTTTTATAAGCAACAAAATTGTTTTCAATGCGCAATTTAATGGGATCGATAATATCTACAGCATAGATCCTGATTCGAAAAAAATAAATGCGCTCAGCGCCTCCAAGTATGGAGCCTTTAACCCTACCGAAACCACTAATGGAAAAATTATTTTTAACAATTATAAAATTAATGGTTACGAAATAGCCGAGGCCGCATTAACAGAAAAACCAATTGGCAAAAACAACTTTATCGATTTCTCAGCAGCTGCAGAAAAGCAGGAAAATGTAGGAAATGTTTTCGACAAGATACCAGACAGCACCTATCAAACAAAACGCTATCATCAGGCTTTAAATCTTTTCAGTTTCCACAGCATTATTCCCGTGATCGACAACGAATATGTTTTTGGTTTGGAGTTACAATCAAACAACCTGCTTAACACGATGGACTTTTATACGGGCGCAAAATACCACCGCGATTTAAAACGTTTTGAGTACACAGCAGATATTAGCTATAAGGCACTTTATCCTGTATTTAGTGTATTGTACCGCAACCGTCCGAAAAGAGCGTTCTACAGGACTAAAAACACGACACAACAAGGCGATTGGAGGGAGAACTATATCAAACTTAATGCGTCGGTTCCGCTTTCGTTTAACATGCGCAATGAGAACTATGTTTTTACGCTAAATACGGCAACCAGTTTTACGCAAAGATACTTGCCAGAGAATATGCCTACCGGTTTTATACGCGAGCTTAAATTTCCGCTGGAATACAATTTCACTTTCAACCACAATGTACGCACTACGGAAAGAGATATTGCACCCAAGTGGGCGCAAGTGTTTAGGGTAACCTACAATCACCAACCTTTTGACAAAAATTTAAAAGGAGAAATTTTAGCCCTCGAAAGCTTCCTTTACTTTCCAGGTTTTGCAAAAAACCATTCATTTTTAGCCAGCTTCAATTACCAAAAAGCAAGTGGGGTAAATCAGTACGCAACCGAGATTGCAACCGTTTACGGATACAACAATATTTTGGCGAAAAGTAAATTACAAAATAGTCTGCTTTTCAATTATCGTTTCCCATTTGCTTTTCCCGATTGGGAGTTGGGTCCTCTCGCTTATGTTAGAAATTTTAGGGCAGGTTTATTTTGCCATTATGAGAACATTGGAAAAGGCACAACCTTTAACGATCCGAAAACTTATGGGGTAGAATTAAACACCAGTGTAAACCTTTTGCGCTATCAACCTGTTGTAGATCTAGGAGCAAGATTGGTTTTTGTTAATCAGATTTACAATCAAAATCCGATATTAGAGTTTTCATTTAATTATAGCTTTTAAAACCATGAGTGCAAAAACAATTTCGATCATTATACTGACAGCATTGCTAACCATTTTTTTAATGGTGAATACCGAACCTGTAGATTTCGATTTCCTGGTTACCACTGTCCCAGTTTCTAAACTTCTGGTTATCGGTATCTGCATCATCATCGGTTTTATCATTGGCTTTGTTGTGGGCCGACCAAGAAAAACGGTTAGCAGTTATGATGATGAGATCGAAAGAAACAAACCCACTTCGAATAAAAAAGAATTGAGTGAAGAGGACAGAGATTATATCAGCTAAGAGTTAGGATTTGTAGGGTCCTACGATCTGATACTCAATAGCAAAATCGTCATCTCAACTGGAACGCAGTGAAATGGAGAGATCTGCTTCGATAGATCTCTCGGTTTCGTTACACTTCGCTCGAGATGACGGCGACTGGGGATAATGCTCTTCTTAAACTTTCTGTCAATCACATTGGTTTTTATGCAATAGATTATTTATCGAAATGACGGATATTTTTTTTCGTAATTAAAGTGCCGACATTACCTCGCCATACAATAATCCACTACCTCCACCATAATGCTGGATAATTTTCAGGCCGGGTTTAATCCCTGTCAGTTTTGATCTTAATGCTTTTTCACATTCAGCATCAATTCCGTTTCCGAGCAGAACAAGATCAACCTGCTGTTCTTTGCAAATGGAAATTGCCTCATCATCTGAGCATATGCAGATACCTTTCCACTCTGGTCTTGCGTTTAACAAGCGGTTCATTACTGCAGTAATTTCTGTATCCCGGCCAATATAAAGTATAGTAGTTTGCATAGTCTTAAGTTTAAAAATATATCAAAAAAAGAAATCGCCATTCCGATCGGTACACCAATTTTCATCGGTAGGAAAAATTTGGTCTCTACTCCAAGATTTCTCCTCCAAAGGAGTTCCTTTGAAACACTTCTGTCGAAATGACGATTTTTCTAAATTAATTCAGTTCCATGGGAACATCCATTAGTAAAACTTCTGCTCCAGCAGTATTGGCTTTAAAACTGATGCTATCTGTATCCCAAATACCTAAACCATCTCTTTTGCTTAACACTTGCCCGTTTATGGTTACTTCTCCATTGATAACGAAAGCATAAACACCGTTTCCAGCTTTTTTGATTTTGTATTCAGTTTCAAAGCCTTCATCAAACTTACCTAACGAAAACCAGGCATCCTGGTGGATCCATACACCAGCATCATCAGCGTTTGGCGATAAAATCTGCTGAAAATTATTGTGCCTTGCTGCAACATCCAGTGTTTGCTGATCGTAACGTGGGGTAACGTTTTTCTTGTTCGGAAACAACCAGATCTGCAATAAATTTAATTGCTCATCTGCATTTGCATTAAACTCGCTATGGCTAACACCTGTTCCGGCACTCATTACCTGGATTTCTCCATTTTTAATTACAGCCGAATTACCCATACTATCTTTGTGTGCAATAGCACCAGCCAATGGAATGGTAATAATTTCCATATTATCGTGTGGGTGCGAGCCAAAGCCCATTCCACCATCAATACTGTCGTCATTTAAAACCCTTAAAACTCCGAAGTGCATCCTTTCTGGATTGTAGTAATTAGCAAAACTGAATGAATGGTGTGCATCTAACCAACCATGATTAGCATGACCGCGGGTGTTTTCTTTGTGCAAAATAAACTGTGACATAAATTTCCTTTCTTATTTATGATACAAATCTACATCAGCGATGTTTGCCGGGCGTTGATGTAGGATAAGAAAGTTTAGCGCGTTTAGTGTGCAGGGTGTTTAGTATGTCTGGCAAGCACCGCATCGCTGTTAAGCTCTCTCAAGGCATCTAAAGCTACCCAGTTTGCTTTTTTATTGTTTTGAGCAAGTATGTTGTTTGCGGTTTCGATAGCCTGCTCATGCAGGAAAGCATTTCGTTTGCCAATTTGCCTCAATGCCCAGTTTATGGCCTTTTTAACAAAATTCCGGTTATCATAAGCCTCTCTTTCAATAATTGGAAGAAAACTTAAAAAAGTTTCGTTGGGTTCTTTTTTAAGGTGTACAGCTGCCTCGGCCATCAACACAAAACTGGTACGTTTCACAAATTCTGCTTCGGCCTGGGCAAACTCAAAAACCTTCGACTTAAAATAAGGCGTTTTAACGAAAAGATTCCCACAAGCCTGGTCACATATATCCCAAGAGTTGAAATCTTTTGTCCACGCATTTATTTGCGCTTCTGCGACTTCTTTATAATCACCGATAAAGGTTGCTAAAAGCCGGGCCTCATGAAATCCGGTTTCCCAAAGCAATAAAGATAGCGCTTGGTTTTTACCAATATGTTTGGCCAGCTTCCTTATATTTGGTACCCTGATACCGAAAGCTTTGGAAATATCGATCCCAAAATGAGCCATCTTTTTTAAATAATCAGGCTCGCTGATGGATTCTAGCTCGGAAAGAATAAAAGTAATATCGTTCATGGTATCCTACAAAAATCCTGCTGTTATTCCATAAAAAAATCTGTTGAAGACACAGCTTTGCGTTTTCCTGAATTAAGGCTATATTCTAGCTCCAGGGTATATCCACCGCCACCTTCAAGAAATAATAGTTCAAAAGGATGATACCCTTTTTTTAATGCAATTTGCGCAGATTTTTCAATGGCAAAGTGCATTCCATCATTGTCAATCAAGGTTTTATTTTGCATTTTAAGCATACTTCCATCATCAGACCGTAGGAAAAATGAATAAATACCATCTTCAGCAGCATAAAAATAACCTTGATGGCGGGTAGCAAAACTTCCTGCTTTATTTTGAACAGGAATCTCTATGGCCGGCGTTGTTGCCACCTCAGTTTTATCAGCCTCAGATATTAAATTTACAGTCTTATAAAATTTCGGGAAATAGCTAAACGCTAAGCCTGGCTTTGGATTTTTAAGTTGAACAGCATTTAGATAATTACTTTGCACATAGTTTATCGTAAAAACATCACCCATTCTACCATTCGCACCAAATATTACCGCCTTAATAGTTAGATTTTTATTAATGTACACTGGTTTATCATAACGCAGGCTGGTTATTTTGGGTTCAGTTCCATCGGTAGTGTAGCGAACAACCGTATTTTGAGGCATTTCGATACGGAGAGATGTAGATGTAAGAAATACATTATGATCCGTAAAACCCTTAAGATCAGCAAAGCGGTAATTAATCCCTAATTTACTCAGAATTTCATATTGCTGTCCCATTTTCCAACTAAACCTATCAAAATCCTGCTGATGACCCCATAAAACTTCGCTCATCGCCAACATGCGTGGGAAAACCATATATTCCAGCCTTTGTTCTGATGGAATGTATTCTGTCCAAATATTGGCCTGCCCACCTAAAACATATTTCTGCTCGTTTTCGTTAAGTCCGAAGCCAACCGGATTAAAGCCATACACCTTTTTCAACGAATGACTATCTTGTTGTGCATCAAAATAGCAATATTCGCCTGGAGTCATAATTAAACGATTACCTTTCTCTGCAGCATGTTTAGGGGCCGTCGGAATCCAGGTACGCCAATACATCAACGTAGCAGTTGGCGAAACGCCACCATCTAAAATTTCATCCCAGCCAATCAGTTCTTTACCCAGGCTGTTGAAGTATTTTTCCATCCGTTTTACGAAGTAACTCTGGATTTCATCAATATTCTTAAGGTTTTCCTTATGCATTAATGCTTCACATTCAGGAATATTCTTCCAGCTACTTTTTTCAACTTCATCTGCTCCTAAATGAATATACTTCGAAGGAAACAGATGGGCTATCTCCTTAAAAATATTTTCAGCAAATTCGAAAGTAGTTTCTTTACATGGACAGATTGGATCTGTGAAACTTTTTTCCTTTTGCACCGATCCCGTTGAGGTTAACCACGGAAACTGTTTTGTTGCGGCTTGCATGTGGCCGGGCATGTCTATCTCGGGATAATTTCAACCCCTTTGCTGGTTGCATATGATACCAGTTCTTTGATCTCTTCCTGCGTATAAAACCCACCATACATTCTTTCCCCATTTATCATTTTGAAATGTTTTTCAGGAATATTGTAATCTGGATTGGTAGTAGCCAGTTTTAAACAGGCAGAATCTTGATTATTTAATTTTCTCCATGCCCCTTTAGCCGTTAGCTCGGGATATTTCTTGATTTCAATTCGCCAACCCTGATCATCGGTAAGGTGCCAATGAAATTTATTAAACTTATAAAAGGAAAGCCGATCGATAAAACGATGAAGGTAATCGATGTCAAAAAAATGACGGGAAACGTCTAAATGAATGCCACGCCATGAAAATTTGGGGCGATCGTTTATTTCCAATGCAGGTAATGTCCAGGTATTATTGGTTTTAAAAGCATTTGCAGCAGCCAACTGCTTAAGGGTTTGTACTGCCCAAAAAGCACCCAACTTATCGCTTACAGTAATGATAATCTGTGTAGGAGCAATACGCAAGCTATAGGCTTCTGGTTTTAAATTGGTATCCTTGGTGAACAAAACCCTATTGGCAGCACCATTCGCCCGATCTTTTTTGAGCAGATAAATCTCCTGGATGGCAATCGAAAAAATACTATCAGCATTCGCTGAAATGGTGGTGCTGGCAGAAAAGACAAAATTACCCGGCAATAGCTTGAGCGATTCGGGCTGAGGAACAATACATAGTTGTGCAAAAGTAGATTTAGCAATAAAGAAAAGTGCTAAGCCAAGCACCAAGCTAAAATTATTTATTTTCATCAGGAATATGTTTTGGTCAGGCGATCGAATATTTTTTTGTGAAGATTACCTAGCAGCCCGAAATTACACTTATCAGTTATTAAACTCAAAGTTACCTTAAAAATTATACAAAAAAAGCGAGACAAACACGTCTCGCTTTGATTTATTGACCTTACTTAAATTTTTCATTAAGTATGCTATCCATTAAAATGATATTCTTTTGAGGATCATTTTTGTACAATTTGAAATCGCCCTGCATCACTTTATATTCCTTTGTTCTAGCATAATTTTTCTGCTGTATGCTATCAATTTTTGCCGCCTCGGCCCTATTAAAAATAAGCATTTGCATGTTAAATGTTTGCTTTAATTCTGTTTTCTTACCAGACATCATGCTCATTGAAACCCCTTTAGAATAATCAATTTGTACGCGCCTATCTTTAGCAGACCATTCGTAAAAAACATCTGCAGTAGTTTGCGGACTAAAAGTTGGCTTACCAAATTGCTTCTCTAACTGTTTAACAAATTCGTTGTAAACAGTATCAGATTTAATTTCTGCATCGGCCAAAATCGCTACAGTTTTATTATTGTGGGTTAAAAAAGCGATCCTATTGAAGTATATGTTCTGATAATATGCAATACTATCTATAATCTTACTGTAATACGCTTTACCGTAAAAGGAATCTTTGCCATTCCAAGCCTCTAATTTATAAGCAACCGGATAGTCGAAAGGCATTGAATAGCCTTTTTTCACGTAATAGGAATCATCATTTACATTTGAATCTATTTTGGATTTTAAAATTTCAAGAGGGTTTTCTTTGAAATTAATTTTTTCCAAATTCAGTCCCGCTTTTTTTACAGAAGTTGAAGAACCTTTATCATTTTGATTGCAAGAAAACAAAACCGTACTCAATAACAATAATAAAAAGCTTTTCATCAAGTTCTTTCAAATTAAAACACCCTATTATACCCAAATATTGAATAAAATATTTTTTTTAATGCTTATGATTTTATCCGTTATAAAATTATTAAGCCAAAGCCTGTTCAATATCAGCTAAAATATCGTTGATATGCTCCAAACCAATTGATAAACGGATGGAACCTTGCTCAATACCAACTTCATTACGCTGCTCTTCAGTAAGTTTGCTGTGCGTACTGGTTGCAGGGTGTGTTGCTATAGAGCGCGTATCAGCTAAATTTGCGGAGATGGAGAACATCTGCAAACCGTCCATAAATTTACGTGCAGCATCTATACCACCTTCAACCACAATGGTTACAATGCCTCCACCCTGTTTCATTTGCTTTTTGGCAATATCATACTGAGGGTGTGATGGTAAAAACGGATACTTTACCAGTTTAATTTTCGGATGTTTTTCTAAATATTCTGCAACTTTTAACGCATTTTCGCAATGGCGGTCCATACGGATGGCCAAAGTTTCTAAACTTTTAGATAAAATCCATGCGTTAAAAGGCGATAACGCCGGTCCGCTGTGACGGGCAAAACCAATCACATCAGCAATTAATTCTTTAGTACCTAAAATAACGCCTCCCAACACACGACCTTGACCATCAATATATTTCGTAGCTGAATGAATAGAAATATGTGCCCCAAATTTAATGGGTTGTTGTAGATATGGCGTAGCAAAGCAATTATCAACAACCAACAGTACATTATGTTTTTTAGCCAGATCGCCTAAAAATTCAAGATCAATGATATCTATACCAGGGTTAGATGGTGTTTCAACAAAAATCATTTTGGTATTAGGCTTAATCAAAGCCTCCCAGTCTTGTGGTTTATCTAAATCTGCATAATCGAAAGTTACACCCCAGTTAGAAAACACATTGGTTAATAACTGATGCGTAGAACCAAAAACAGAACGGCTTGACACCAAATGATCGCCATTTTTTAAGAAAGCACCGAAAGTAGTAAAAATAGCAGCCATACCGGTTGCCGTAGCAAAACCATCTTCTGCACCTTCTAAAAGGCACATTTTTTCGATAAACTCTGATGTATTTGGATTTGAATAACGGCTATATACATTCCCTTCCTTTTCGTTGGCAAACAAAGCACGCATTTCTTCTGCATCTTCAAACTTATAACTCGAAGTCAGATAAATTGGCGATGAATGCTCTTTGTGTAAACTACGTTCGGTTTGAGTGCGTATAGCTATGGTTTCAAAATTTTCGGATTTCATTTTTAAGTATCAAGATTTGAGTATCAAGGGATGGGTATCAAGATTTGAGTATTAAGTATCAAGATGTGGTGTGAGAACAAAACCGTCATCATAATTTTTTAAGATTTGCTTCTCGATACTTGCTACTTGTTACTTTATCCTCCCAGCCTTGTTATTTGTTTATTTTATAAGTAAAATTAATAGTTGCTGAACGGCCTAAAATGTTCGATACGGAGCAGTATTTATCGAAAGTCATTTGTAGTGCTCTTTGTACTTTGGCCTCGCTTAAATCGCCGAAAAGCTCGAAGTTGATGTCGATCACATCAAAAATCGGGGGCATTTCTTCGTCTTTACGTGTGGCGTTGATGGCAATTTTAATGTCGTTTAAGGGTTCTTTTTGCTTACTAAGTACATTTACCATATCTATACCACTGCAGCCGCCCAAACCAATTAAAAGCATTTCCATAGGCCTAAAACCTTTACCCTCGCCGCCAATAGCAGCTTTTGCGTCCAATTCTACAGTAAAACCACTTTCGTTTTCTGCTTCAAAATTAAATTTACCGCTTTTGCGGACCAGATTGATGTTCATTTTGTTAGTATCAAGTAGTTTGTATCAGGTATCGAGACAATTTACTAACCTTTTCTTAGTATCAAGTAGTTAGTATTAAGTATCAAGGCCATTACTACAAACCTTATTTTTTATTCAATTCTTCTTATTTTTTGCAATAAAACGCTAAGCTCAAAACGCCGTGCACCATGCAAACTAAATATTGTAGAATACTAAATTGTTTTGCTCCAGTTCGGGCAATTTAACCGCTTCGGGGAAAATTGCAAAAACCGACGAGCCGCTACCACTCATTAAAGCGAATGTTGCGCCTGCATCGTATAAACTGGTTTTTATTTGACGAATTTGGGGATACTTTGCGAATACCGATAGCTCGAAATCGTTAATAACCTTATTTTTCCATGTTGTTGGAGGCAAATGTATGATTTCTTTTAACGATTGCAAAGGTTTTTGCGGTTTTACATGCGCATAAGCATCGGCCGTACTAACGTGTACGGGTGGTTTTACCAAAACTTTATACCAGGCTGACAAATCTAGTTCGCACTTTTCAAATTCATCGCCTTTATTAAATGCGTAAACAGGTTTATTTTTGATAAAAAAAGCACAGTCTGCTCCTAACTGGCGGGCGTAATCTTCCATTTTATCAACAGCTATGCCCAAACTGAACTTATCATTTAATAGTTTGATGAGAAAAGCACAGTCAGCTGAACCACCGCCCAAGCCTGCACCCACTGGTATGTTTTTCAATAAATTGATCTGCTGTGCAGGAATATCATAATCCTTTTTCACTAACTGATAGGCTTTAAAACACAGGTTATCATTAGGGTTGCCAGGAATATCGATACCATGAATTTTGCAAGAGGTTACCTCCGCATCAGTAATTTCGACGGAATCCTTGATATTGATCGGATAAAAAACGGTTTCAAGGTTGTGGTAACCGTCAGCGCGTTTTTCGGTGATATTTAAGCCTAAGTTTATTTTTGCGTTGGGAAAAGATAACATTCTAGTCGTGAGTCTGTAGTCAATAGTCTTGAGTCCATAATCTCTAATCAAGCTGGAAACTCATTCTACAAACATACAAAAGTGTTTTTTACTGCTTGTTTTTCTTTTCATTTTATATCGCTAGGCTCTTTGGATCGCAACAGCAGTAATCATCACTCACTTTGTTCCCGTGTTCCGCTTTTATGCTTCGCTTCGTCGTACCTCCTTGCTGCAGGGTAACGCTGCACCCGCGGCTAAGGGGCCAGTGGCTACTTCTATCGGGGTTGATGAAGAAACCGTAAATTACAAACCTGATTGTAGTGGAAAGCCCACAGCGCAGCGAGGACTTGAAATGAAAAGCAGGACAGGTGGTCCGCCATTGGCACAGCACATTCATTTCCAAAAAACAATTATCATTACAATGTTAGTAAGTGAACAGTGTGTATAAAAATGATTCCGAACAGCTGATAAATTTTAGATATTTGTAAATTATCAGAACAGTATGAAACAATATTTAGATTTAATGCAGCATGTGCTCGATCATGGCGCTCAAAAGCACGACCGTACCGGTACTGGAACCATAAGCGTTTTTGGATATCAAATGCGCTTTAACCTTCAGGAAGGTTTTCCGATGGTGACTACAAAGAAACTGCACTTAAAATCTATTATTCATGAGTTAATCTGGTTTTTAACTGGCGATACCAATATTAAATACTTAAAGGATAATGGTGTTCGTATCTGGGACGAATGGGCTGACGAAAACGGCAACCTAGGACCAGTTTACGGCTCGCAATGGAGAAGCTGGCCAACACCAGATGGACAGCATATCGATCAAATTACCAATATCATCAATACGATAAAGAACAACCCCGATTCGCGCAGGATTATTGTTTCTGCATGGAACGTTGCTGAAATCGAAAATATGGCTTTGCCTCCTTGTCATGCCTTTTTTCAATTCTACGTGGCCGATGGGAAGTTAAGCTGCCAGTTATATCAGCGCAGTGCAGATATTTTCCTTGGTGTACCTTTTAATATTGCGTCTTATGCTCTGTTAACCATGATGGTGGCACAGGTGTGCGGTTTAGAAGCCGGAGATTTTATCCATACCCTTGGCGATGCACATTTATACAACAATCATATCGAACAGGCTAACCTGCAGTTAAGCCGCGAGCCAAAAGCATTGCCAACCATGAAAATCAATCCTGATGTAAAAAGCATCTTTGATTTCAAATTTGAGGATTTCACGCTGGAGAATTACGAAGCGCACCCGCATATTAAGGGGATAGTGGCGGTGTAACATTTGTTCACTGGGTCATTAGCCATTGGTTCATTTGTCTGAGGTAATTTCAGATATTTGATATCTGAAGATTGTTATTCAGAACTATATACCACTATATACCGAATTACAAACAATCCACTTAAAGCTTAATGCTTATATTAAGTATATTGGTAAAAATATAAACAAATCGTAACTCAGCCGTCGATGCATGTCAGAATCAAGCGTAACAAACTATGCTTAATGTGTTATGCAGACACTAATAAACTAATGACCAATGACCAATGAACCAAAACGCCCTTCGCTTTCAATAGCCGTAGCGGTAGGCGAAAATTTCGCAATCGGCAAAAACAACCAGCTTTTATGGCACATGCCGGCCGATTTAAAGTTTTTTAAACAAACCACTTCAGGACACACGGTTGTGATGGGCCGTAAAACCTTTGATTCAGTTGGCAGACCGTTACCAAACCGCAGAAATATTGTGATTACCAGAGATACCAATTTACAAATCGATGGTGTTGAAGTGGTAAATGGCTTAGATAAGGCTTTAGAGATTACCAAAACAGAAGAAAAACCAGTATTTATTGTTGGTGGAGCAGAGATATACAGACAGGCTTTACCTAAAACGCAAACACTTTATTTAACCACTATCCATCATAATTTCGACGCGGATACTTTTTTCCCAGAAATAGACCGGAAAGAATGGAAAGTTATCAGCAGTGAACCTCACAAAGCAGACGAAAAAAACAAGTACGACTATACTTTTGAGGTTTTGGAAAGGATTAACTCAATTTAACTGCAAAGTACGCGAAGAATTTTGCAAAAAGCGCAACTTTATTTTATAAGCTGTTCGATTCTTCATCGGAATAAAACGGACAGCAGGACAATCGGGGCCGAAGAAACGCGGGTTTTGCTTTTCAACAAAAGATCTATAAATCACCTTAGAACTCATAGATGAAAAGATGCTTCGTGCCTTAGCATGACAGAGGTTGAAAAAGTTGAAACATCAGCCGGGGGAAACTTAATCCCAAAAGCTGCTACAATTGCTTTCCAAAGCAATTTCATTCTAAATTTAGTTCTCCGAAATAAATTCTGCACGATGAATCTCGAAGGATTATTGCCCGATAAAAATTAATGTTAATAAATTATCAATTAAGGGGTTCTATAATTTAAAAATTTAATTAGATTTGCCGACTTGTTAAAAAACAGCGAAAGACAAAATTATTTTAAACAAACAATGCAAGGAAAAGGTTTTATTAAGTTTATAGCGATAGTATTGGCTATCGTTTGTGCGTACGCACTTTCTTTTACTTTGGTAGCATCCAAGGTAGAAAAAGACGCAAAAAACGCTGCGAAGGGTGATTTAGCCAAAGAAAAGGCTTACTTAGATTCGATGAGTACCGTAAAAGTTTATCCAGTTGTTGGATTTACTTATCAAGAGGTAAAAGCGAAAGAGATTAATTTGGGTCTAGACTTAAAAGGCGGTATGAACGTAACGATGGAGATATCGTTGGCGGAGTTGGTAAAATCATTGGCGGGTAACCCTACTGATGCAAACTTCAACAAAGCAATTCAAAACGCACAGATCCAATTAAATGCCGGTGGTAAAGATTACATCAAAATTTTTGTTGATGAATTCGAAAAATTAAGCCCTGGAGTAAAACTTGCAGATTATTTTTCTAATCAGGATAACGCATCTCAGTTAAAACCTAGTGCAAGCAATAGCGATGTTGAATCTTTCTTAGAAAAAGAAGCAACCAGTGCTATCGATCGTTCATTTACAGTTTTACGTTCGCGTATTGATGGTTTCGGTGTAGTTAGTCCGAACATGCAAAAACAAGAAGGTAGCAACCGTATCTTAATCGAAATGCCAGGTGTACAAGATAAAGAGCGTATTGCTAAACTTTTACAAGGTTCTGCCGAATTACAGTTCTGGCAAGTATACCAGGTACAAGAAGTTGCACCATTGTTAGAAAACATTAATAAAATTTTAGCGGCAACATTAAAAGCTGATGCACCAGCTGCTAAAGATACAACCGCTGCTCCGGCTGCTGGTGGTAAATTAGCAGGTTTAGAAAAAGCTGCTGCTAAAGATACTACAGCTAAAGGCGGCAAACTTGCTGGTTTAGGTAAAAAAGATTCGAGCGCGGTTAAAGCCGAACTGATTAAATCTAATCCATTGTATGCTGTTCTTAACCTTCCGATTTACCAAGGCCAAAACGGGCAACAACAATTAATGCCAGGTGCAGTTGTTGGTATGTCGTTACAAAAAGATACTGCAAAGGTTAATGCTTACTTAAAACTTCCTGAAGTTGCTGCATCTATTCCGTCTACGATGAAATTTATGTGGAGTGTTAAACCTAGAGAAGGTTCGAAAATTTTCGAATTATATGCAATTAAAGTAGTTAGTGCCGATGGCAAGCCAGATTTAGGTGGTGAGGCAATCAGCGATTCGCGTGCGGATTTTGATCAAAAAGGCAAACCAGAAGTAACCATGTACATGACCAGCGAAGGTTCTGCAAAATGGAAAAAAATTACTGCCGAGGCTGCTGCTGATCCAAACAACAAAAAATCTATTGCAATTGTATTAGATAATCAGGTTTATTCTGCTCCTACCGTGCAAAACGAAATTGCTGGAGGTGTTTCATCAATCACTGGTAACTTTACTCAGGCAGATACTAAAGATTTATCTAACATCTTAAAAGCTGGTAAATTACCTGCTCCTGCACGTATTGCAGGTAGCTACGTAGTTGGTCCAACTTTAGGTGCACAAGCTATTCACGATGGTTTAATCTCATTCGTAATTGCCTTCATCGTAATCTTAATCTTCATGGCGTTGTATTATCACCGTGCAGGTTGGGTTGCTAACTTCGCATTGTTAATCAACTTATTCTTCATCATTGGTATCCTGGTATCACTTGGTGCAGTATTAACCTTACCTGGTATTGCTGGTATCGTTTTAACCATTGGTTTATCGGTAGATGCAAACATCCTTATTTTTGAGCGTGTACGTGAAGAGCTTGCGCATGGCAAGAACACTGCTTCGGCAATTAAAGAGGGCTTTAAACATGCAATGCCTTCAATTATCGACTCAAACGTTACCTTATTTATTTTAGGTGCTATTCTTTACGTTTTCGGTAGCGGTCCGGTTCAAGGTTTCGCAACTACCTTATGTATCGGTATTCTTTCATCATTATTTGCTGCTGTAGCCATTTCGAGAGTAGTTTTCGAATCTTTATTAAACCGCAAAATCGATGTAAGTTTCGATAACAACATTACCCGTAACGCATTTAAAAACATCAGTTTCAACTTTGTTGGCCGTCGTAAAATTTACTACGTAATCTCTACCATCATTATTATTGCTGGTATTGGTATGTATTTCAAAAATGGCGGTTTAAACTTAGGTGTAGACTTTAAAGGCGGTAGAACTTACTTGGTTCACTTCGATAAAGCTGTTAACACTGAAGATTTAAAAACTAAGTTAAACCCGGTTTTCGGTAACGAAACGCCTGAGGTTAAAACTGCAGGTGAAGATAGCCAGGTAAAAATTACCACTACTTTCCACATCGAAGATCAGGATATTAAAACTGATAAAGTTGTAGAGGATGCTTTAAACAAAGGTTTAGCAGGTTCTAAATATGAAATCGTAAGCTCACAAAAAGTAACGCCTATCATTGCAAGTGATATTGTAAACGGTGCTTTCTATGCGGTATTGATCTCATGTTTATTCATGTTTATCTACATCGTAGTACGATTCAAAAAATGGCAGTATGGTTTAGGTGCGGTAATCGCATTGTTCCATGATGTGTTAATGGTATTATCTTTCTACACTATTTTAGATGGTATTATGCCATTCTCATTAGAAATTGGTCAGGATTTTATCGCAGCAATTTTAACAGTAATGGGTTACACCATGACAGAGACTGTTGTTGTATTCGACCGTATCCGTGAGAAATTAAAAGAATCTGGTAAAGAAGATTTACATGGCGAAGCCCGTAACAATTTAATCAACTTCGCGTTAAACAGTACATTAAGTCGTACCATCTTAACCTCATTAACCGTATTTTTCGTATTATTGGTAATCTTTGTTTTCGGTGGCGATAGCATCCGCGGATTTATCTTCGCGTTGTTAATCGGTCGTATCATCGGTACATACTCATCACTATGTATCTCTACTCCGATCGTAATTGATCTGGGTAGCTCTGCCGAGAAAAAATAAGAGGTTAATTTCTTAAAATATATAAGCGCTCCGATGTATCGGGGCGCTTTTTTTGTGCCCGCTTTTTTACTACGAAGGCACAAAGTTTTTTTTCGAAAAGCTAGGGCTGTGGTTCTTCGGTTCCGATAGTCCTGCTGTTCGTTTTATCCCGATGAAGAATCGGGATGCCCACTCCCATCAGGTTTATTTACCTTTAGTCAGTACAATAAACCACAAAATCGCCCTTCGTCATCCCAACGTTATATCTCTGGTAAAACATCAATTGATCAGCTTAAAAGCTCATGTTTTAAACCTTTTGGCTATCTTTTTGTTACATTAGCAATTAGATAAACCGATACAAAATGGATTTACAACTTCCTAAAAGCGAATACCCTAGAGTAGTTATAGTTGGCGGTGGATTTGGTGGAATAGAGTTAGCTAAACGTTTAAAAAACAAACCCTTTCAGGTGGTTATGCTCGATAAACATAACTATCATACTTTTCAACCCTTACTTTATCAGGTAGCTACAGGAGGTTTAGAAGCAGATTCCATAGCATTCCCCTTAAGAAAGATTTTTAAAGGTCAAAAGAACCTGATTTTTCGCGTAACCAAAGTTACAGAAGTTAACGCAGCAGAAAACTGTTTACAAACCGACATTGGTAGAATCAATTACGATTATTTGGTTATCGCCACGGGCTCTACCAGTAATTTCTTTGGTAATAAAGAAATTGAGGCCAATGCAATGCCAATGAAATCCATCCCCGAGGCGTTGGATTTGAGAAGTTTGATTTTACAGAATTTCGAAAAATCACTGATCGAAAAAGATGTACATAAAAAAAGTGCCCTATTAAACTTTGTTGTAGTGGGCGGTGGCCCAACAGGTGTTGAAACCTCAGGGGCTATTGCAGAGCTTAAAAAACATGTTATTCCGAACGATTATCCAGAAATGGATTTTAGTAAGGTGAATATTTACCTGATCGAAAATTCGCCAGAATTACTGGGTGTTATGTCGCCACAGGCACAGAAAAAAGCCAAAGATTTCCTTACCGATATGGGCGTTCAGATCATGAACGAAACCAGGGTACTGGGTTATGACGGACATACACTCACTTTACAGGATAAGGCACCAATTCTAAGCTCTACCGTAATTTGGAGTGCGGGTGTTAAAGGACAAGTATTAGCTGGTTTAGATAAAGCTGAAGTGGTAAGAGGTGGTAGATTGAAAACTGATACGCAAAATTTAGTGGTGGGCTATCAAA
Organism: Pedobacter riviphilus; assembly: GCF_014692875.1. Lineage (NCBI taxonomy): Bacteria > Pseudomonadati > Bacteroidota > Sphingobacteriia > Sphingobacteriales > Sphingobacteriaceae > Pedobacter > Pedobacter riviphilus. Next base: position 3,062,646 of record NZ_CP061171.1, read on the forward strand.
ATGTATATGCCATTGGTGATGTCGCCGCTATCATTGATGAAGAAACGCCTAATGGTCATCCAGGAGTTGCGCCAGCAGCTATTCAACAGGGTCATCATTTAGCGAAAAATCTGATCAACATCAAAGAAAATAAACCGCTAGAGAAATTTAAATACTTCGACAAAGGCTCTATGGCTACAGTAGGCAGAAACAAAGCCGTTGTAGATATTGGAAAAATCCGTTTTCAAGGCGTTTTTGCATGGTTTACCTGGATGTTTGTACATTTAATGACCTTGGTAGGCTTCAGAAACAAAATTATTGTTTTCGTAAACTGGGTTTGGAGTTATTTCAGTTATGATCGCGGGACCCGTTTAATTATCAGAACCTTTGCAAAAGATCGAAGTGTAGATTATAGAGATGAGGTACCAGCAGTAAAAGAAGAAGTTAAGGTTTCTTAGTCTTTAGTCTTTAGTCTTTAGTCTTTAGTCTTTAGTCTTTAGTCTTTAGTCTTTAAGGCAACTTTGATGATAAAAAATTGTTTCTCTTTTCTTTGCGAAAAACTTTGCGCATTTTGCGGTTAAACCAAAAATATGAGCCAAAACAACTTCAAATTAGTAGAGTGTCCACGTGATGCCATGCAAGGATTGCACGATTTTGTTCCAACCGAACTTAAGGTTGAGTATTTGAACCTCTTGCTTCAGGTAGGTTTCGATACACTCGATTTTGGAAGTTTTGTATCACCGAAGGCCATTCCACAAATGGCAGATACAGCTGAAGTTCTGGCGCAATTGGATCTAGGCAACACGAATACTAAACTTTTGGCCATTGTAGCCAATTTAAGGGGCGTAGAAAGCGCTGCAAAGCATCAGCATATCAATTACCTTGGATTTCCCTTTTCTATCTCTGAGACCTTCCAACAACGTAATACCAATTCAAGTATTACACAATCGTTAAGTACGGTAGAAGAAATGCTCTCTCTTTGTGCTAAAAATAATAAAAAAGCGCTCGTTTATCTCTCGATGGGCTTTGGAAATCCTTATGGTGATGAATGGAATTATGAAATTGTAGAAAAATGGGCCGATGTACTCGTGAGTAAAGGTGTAGAGATTTTGTCGTTGGCAGATACCGTTGGCATATCCACGCCGGAAAAGATAGCCACTATATTACCTAGATTAATTTCAAGATTTAACGGCACAGAAATCGGTATTCATTTACACTCCACACCTGTTGAACGGTTCGAAAAGATAGAAGCCGCTTATCATTCTGGCGTAAAACGTATTGATTCGGCTTTAAAAGGTTTTGGCGGCTGCCCCATGGCCGCAGATGACCTCACAGGTAACATTGCTACCGAAGATGTAATTGGCTATTTGAATGCACAAGGAGAAAATTTAAGCCTTAACATGGATAAATGGAATGAGGCAATGGTTTTATCGGGGAGAATTTTCGGGTAGGTTTTTCTTAACCAGCAAACACTGATTTACTCACAATAAAGATTACTTTCTAAAAATAATTCGCTTGTCAACATTAAGTGAATATCAATGATCTCCCATATATAGATTTTCGCGGTAATTAGTTAAAATTAAAAGGAAGAGTGAATCTCACATCAATAAGCTTCCCATCTTGCTTACCAGGTTCCCATTTTTTCATCAATTTTACTACTCGTACTGCCTCAGCATCTAAAAGTGGGTGAACACTTTTAATTACTTCTGGATCGATTACATCACCATCCTTGGTTACAGTAAAGCGAACAACTACTTTACCTCTCACTCCTTCTTTTTCCAATTCCCGTGGATACTTTGTATTTTTTGAAATAAATTCCGAGAGTGCAGACATTCCTCCTTCGTAAGATGGTGCTCTTTCTATGAATGCCATACCTTTTTCACCTGTTACTGAATTTGTTACTTTAACAAGGTCAGGAGCTTTTTTTAACGCACCATTTTCATCCCATTCTACAACGTTGATCATTTTGCCTTTCTTAAAGACAGATTCCATTTTTTTCTTTCCATCTGGATAAAACCAAACAAAATTTCCATCTTTAATATCAGGATTAAGCGAAGAGTATGTCCCCTCCATTTGTGTCGTATCTGTGCTATAAAAATCTTTCACAAAGAAAGTTCTACGATCTGTATTCTCTTTTATAATTCTGTAATAATGTTTATTTGCCTTATCAGTTTTCACCCATTTAGAATCAAAATAGACAGTATCTATTTTCTGGGCCTTTGATACCATTACCATTCCAAAAAATGATAGTATCATAAATGTTCTTTTCATTATTGTGAACTAGATATTTTTATTATTATAAAATCTCATGGTGGAACAATTGCCATTTTTCCAATCGAAATAAATTTGACTTAATTTGAGTTATGAAATCGTTTTTTAAGGTAATCTAAACTTTCTTTACCATTTTAAAATGCTGTATACCAGCTTCCTCAAATTGCTCTCCCTCAGCTACAAAACCAAACTTAGCGTACAAACTCATAGCATCTAACTGCGAGTTCAGGTAAATATAATGCGCATCCTCTGGCAGATCAGATAATGCCTCGGCAATCAAGGCACGACCTACCCCTGTCCTCTAAAATCCTTTAAAACCGCAAAACGCTCCAACTTATAACCATTATCCGTTTTACGCCATCTGCAGGCACCACAAGGCTGTCCGTTATTGGTTGCCAGAAAATGTATAGATTCATCTTCATGTTCCCATTCCAATTCGGGCGGACAGTTCTGTTCGTCTACAAATACAATCTTACGGATAGCAAATACTTTATCTAAATCTTCGGGATGATTAACTTTTTGAACGTGGAGACTCATTATCGTGGTGTTTAAAGTGTTTATTCGATTTTAATTTCATTTCATTTAACGCCTCGGCAACATCAATTGAATGCGAACAATGAATATCGGCCTCTTTTTTGGCAAGAGTGGCAATCGTAACGTAAAATTTATGCAATTGATCCAATTCTTTTTCGCTCAAGTCTTCAATATCTACCATCCGGTTACTTGCGCCTTGCTGTGCAGCAATCAGTTCATTCAATTTCAACTGAATGGCCTTACCATCTTTATTCTGCGCTTTCTGGATTAAAAAAACCATCAAAAAAGTAATAATTGTTGTACCCGTATTAATCACCAATTGCCATGTTTCAGAATAATTAAACAAAGGGCCGGTTAATGCCCAAATGATTACAATCGTCGTTGCAGCAATAAATGCAATCGAGCTGCCCGTAAATTTGGTTGCCGCATTAGCGAACCTCTCAAAAAAGTTATTTTTTTTTGTTTCGTTTTTAGATTTTGCCATTACAATTTGTTTGTTTAAATATAACCATAAAACAAACAAAAGCGCCATAAGTTTTTAAACCCATGACGCTTTTATGATTATTGAATGATTGATTTTTTGAATGATTGAATAAAAATCCAATCTTAAAAAACTATCAAAAATTACAGTTTATCGTTAACGTTAATACAGTTTAGATCTTCAAAAGCAGTAGTTAAACGCTTAACAAAAGCTTCTTCACCTTTACGTAACCAAACACGTGGATCGTAATATTTTTTATTTGGCTTATCATCGCCATCAGGGTTACCAATCTGGCCTTGAAGATAAGCTTCGTTCTTTTTATAGTATTCTAAAATACCTTCCCAAAATGCCCACTGCATATCAGTATCGATATTCATTTTAATTGCGCCATAAGAAATTGCTTCCCTGATTTCTTCCTGAGTAGAACCAGAACCACCGTGGAATACGAAATTGATTGGTTTCTCTGCACTTAAGCCGAATTTTTCTTTGATAAAATCCTGAGAATTTTTCAAAATTATTGGTTGCAATTTTACATTACCTGGCTTATAAACACCATGCACGTTACCAAAAGCAGCAGCAACTGTAAAGCGGGGAGAAACTTTGCTCAATTCTTCATAAGCATAAGCCACTTCGCTAGGTTGAGTATATAATTTAGAGCTATCTACATCGCTATTATCTACACCATCTTCCTCACCACCTGTAACACCAAGTTCGATTTCGATAGTCATATTCATTTTAGCCATGCGAGCTAAATATTTAGCAGAAATTTCCATGTTTTCTTCGATCGACTCTTCCGATAAATCCAACATGTGTGATGAAAACAAAGGTTTTCCGGTTTCAGCGAAGAATTTTTCGCCGTAGTCTAAAAGTCCATCAATCCAAGGCAATAATTTTTTAGCCGCGTGGTCGGTATGTAAAACCACGGCAACACCATAATGTTCTGCCAATAAATGTACATGTTTAGCAGCCGATACAGCTCCTAAAATACATGCTTGCAATTTCTCGTTATCTAACGATTTACCAGCATAAAACTGGGCACCACCATTAGACAATTGAATCATAACAGGCGAATTTACTGCCTTAGCAGTTTCCATTACTGCATTTACCGTATTGGTACCGGTAACGTTTACTGCTGGTAAAGCAAACTGATGTTTTTTAGCCTGCTCAAACAATTCTTGAACGGCATCTCCGTAAATTACGCCTTTGTAGCCTTTTAAACTCATTTCTTGTTAATTTTATTAAGTCCGAAGTTATAAAAAAAAATAACATTACAAGCTTTTCTTACCACAGAATTATTTGCCTAACAGCAAAATAAAGCCTATTTAGTGTAAAAAACACATTATCCTTAGTGTAAAAAAGACACACCTCAGTTTTCAGTTTGCAGTTGCCAATAACCAAATACCAGTTTTCAATTACCTGCACAATTGGCAATCTACTATCAACCAACTAAACATTGACTATTTTTACATCTAATAAAGGTTCGACTTTATTTTATTTTTCGTTTCTTTGCAATCCAATTCTTCAAAAAATTATATGGCTTGGTTTAAGAGAGAAAAAAAAGGTATCATCACCACAACAGAAGAGAAAAAAGAAGCACCAGATGGCTTGTGGAATAAATGTCCGAATTGTAAAAAACCGCTACATCAGGCAGAACTTCAGGAAAACAAATATGTTTGCCATTACTGCGATTACCACCTGAGAGTAGGCTCAAAAGAATATTTCGAGGTTTTATTTGATAATAACGAGTTTAAAGAGCTGTTCCCTAACCTAACGTCTGGCGACCCTTTGAATTTTAACGATAATAAACCTTACACCGATAGAATTAAAGAAAGTCAGGCTAAAACGGGCTTAAAAGACGCTATCCGTGCCGGTGTTGGTAAAATCGAAGGACAAGACCTCGTAATAGCCTGCATGGATTTCGCTTTTATCGGCGGGTCTATGGGTTCTGTTGTGGGCGAAAAAATTGCAAGATCGATCGATTACAGCATCAAACATAAAATTCCGTTCCTGATGATCTCAAAATCAGGTGGTGCACGTATGATGGAAGCCGCATTTTCATTAATGCAAATGGCTAAAACATCAGCCAAACTTGCTTTATTGGGCCAGGCTAAAGTTCCTTACATCTCTTTATTAACCGATCCGACTACTGGTGGTGTGACTGCGTCATACGCCATGTTAGGCGATATTAATATTGCTGAACCAGGAGCGCTGATCGGTTTTGCTGGTCCGCGGGTAATTAAAGAAACCATCAAAAAAGATTTACCGAAAGGTTTCCAAACTTCAGAATTCGTTCTGGAGCACGGTTTCCTTGATTTTATTGTAGATAGAAGAGCCATGAAAGCTAAATTGGGCGCTTTTATTAAAATGATGAACAACTAGTTGGTTCATTGGTCTTGGTGCCAAAAAATGAATTCATAATATTTAGAAAGCAGGGCTTGAATAACATCGGTTAGTTCAGTCCTGCTTTTTGCTTCAAGTCCTCGCTACACTCCGGGCTTTACGCGGCAATCAGGTTTATTTAACATGAGCAAGTGGTTCTTTTGAGCGCGGCTCATAACGAGTCTATTAAACTCCCCCCAAACTTAATACACATGTGGGCGCAAACTTTAAATCCCTCTAACCTTTCCGAAGAACGCATCCGGCATCAGAAGATTTGGAAGCAAATGCAAATAAATCTTTGTTGCAGTCCGTTTTAATAAGTATTGAAGTAAGAAATCCTACGAGTATGCAGGAATAAACAAAAAACCACTACCCCTCACACGGCTTAAGATTGCGTTTAAAGGTTTATTTAGGATTTGCGACAAAGATTCGCAAGCCTTGATTTTTGTTTCCTTTTATTAAGAAAAAGAAAGAAGCCCGTCTGGCCAAGACAAAACCGCTACTTTTTTTCTTATTTTTAAACTAACCAAACCATAACTAAAATGAAAAAGATATTCTTATTAATCTCCCTGATCACCGTTACGCTCGTTATACAAGCGCAGGAGAAAAAAGCCAAGGCCCCTTATGATGAAACTTTAGCTAAAAAACTCGGGGCCGACAACTACGGCATGAAAATGTATGTGCTGGTTATACTAAAATCGGGTACAAACATTACAGAAACAAAAGCAAAAACCGATAGTTTATTTGCAGGCCACATGGCTAACATGGGCAAAATGGTCGAGATGCAAAAACTCGTAGTTGCTGGTCCGATGGGTAAAAACGATAAAAATTATCGGGGAATTTTCATTCTAAACACAAAATCGATCGAAGAAGCCAAACAATTGTTAGAAAGCGATCCGGCAATAAAAGCCAAGTTACTGGAACCAGAATTATATAATTGGTATGGCTCTGCAGCCTTAGCTGAGTATTTGCCATTTCATGATAAGATCCAGAAGAGTAGTTTTTAGGGTTGTTTGCTAAATGGTGATAGTGAGGTCAGATGTTACCATCTGACCTTTCATTTTTTTTATTGAATCATTAACTATTGTCTTCGATTTCCAGGTTGATGGCCACCAACTTCAATCCTTATTTCAACTATATATCCTCAGGCCTTACAAACCAAGGGTAAAAGATTGCTTCGTCGGCTGAAAAAGTCTTTTCGCAATGACGATCCTCATACTGCAACATTTCCATTAACATCCTTCAACCCTACTCCTTATTTCATAAATTAGCTTATCAAATAATCAACCCTAACTCATTATGAATAAAAAACTACTATTTTCTGCGCTATGGCTATGCACTTCAACCTGCATATTCGCGCAAGACAAAAAAATAATCGACAATATTGTTAAAGAAGTGAACGAAAATTCTCAATTGGAGAAACTTGCGCACGAACTTTTAGATGTTGTAGGGCCACGTTTAGTTGGTTCACCACAAATGAAACAGGCCAACGATTGGGCAGTTAAAAAATATAGTGATTGGGGCATCTCTGCCAAAAATGAAAAATGGGGCGAATGGGCAGGTTGGGAAAGAGGCATTACCCATATCGATCTGGTAAGTCCGCGTGTGCGCACTTTAGAAGGCACGCAATTGGCCTGGAGCCCATCAACCAATGGTAAAGCCATTAATGCAGAAGCGATTATTTTGCCAGAAATTACCGATTCGGTATCTTTTCAGAAATGGTTACCCAATGTAAAAGGTAAAATTGTATTGATTTCGATGAACCAGCTTTCTGGCCGACCAGAAAAAAACTGGGAAGAATTTGCCACAAAAGATTTATTCGAAAAATTTAAAAAAGAAAAAGCCGATGCCACTAAAGCATGGACAGCCAGTATAACTAAAACGGGTTTAACCGCAAAAACGCTTCCTGTAGCTATAGAAAATGCAGGTGCAGTAGCAGTAGTGATCAACAATTGGTCGCAGGGTTTTGGCGTAGATAAAATTTTCGGTGCAAATACTAAAAAGATCCCAACCTTAGATTTATCTGTTGAAGATTATGGCCTGGTTTACCGTTTGGCCTTAAATGGAGACAAGCCTAAATTAAGAATCGAGGCAGATGCTAAGAAGTTGGGCGTAGTACCTACTTTTAATACGATCGCAGAAATTAAAGGCACACAGAAACCGAATGAATATGTTATGCTATCGGCACATTTCGATTCGTGGGATGGTGCAAGCGGTGCTACCGATAACGGCTCGGGTACCATTTTAATGATGGAAGCCATGCGCATTTTAAAGAAAATTTATCCTAACCCAAAACGTACCATTTTGGTTGGCCATTGGGGTAGCGAAGAGCAGGGCTTAAACGGCTCCAGGGCTTTTGTAGAAGATCATCCAGAAATTGTAAGCAATCTTCAAGCTTTATTTAATCAGGATAACGGTACTGGCCGCGTGGTTAACATTGGCGGACAGGGTTTTGCCAAATCGAAAGATTACATTACCCGTTGGCTGGCTGCAGTACCAGACACCATTAAAAACCAGATCAAAACCAACTTTCCAGGATCGCCTGGTGCAGGAGGCTCAGATTTTGCTTCATTTGTAGCTGCCGGGGCTTTAGGTTATTCATTAAGTTCTACCAGCTGGGATTATGGCACATATACCTGGCACACCAACCGCGACAGCTACGATAAGTTGGTTTTCGATGAAATCAGAAGCAATGTAATTTTAGCTGCCATCATGGTTTATATGGCATCAGAAGATCCTGAAAAAACTTCAACCGAAAAAGCAACCGATTTACCTGTTAACGAACGTACAGGCAAACCAGCAACCTGGCCTGTTCAGACTAAATCTAATAGAAAAGGTGGTATGTAGATAAAGAATAATTTAAAAGAGCATTTGGAAACAGGTGCTCTTTTTTTGCAATTCTGAATATGCAGTCATTCTTAGTCATCGCCAGCTCGTCATTCCCGTGAAAACGGGAATCCTAAAGCTTATTGCGCTTCATTAAGATTCCCGCCTGCGCGGGAATGACGGCCGATTTTAAAATCTATCAATAGTAGTATTAATTTTTTTTACTCCTCTTTCTTCTGAAATTTATAAAACAGATACCCTAAAAAAGGCAAAATCAATACACTACCTAATAAAAGAGCCAAACCTAAACTATAAATGGTTTTTTCAGGTCCGGCAGTTTCTAAAAGCGAAATCGCATTTCCGCTTTTTAAACGGATGAAATTCGGGAAATGGGCATAGCTTATTGCCAGGAGGATCATCGTCACCTGGAAGCCTGCCAAAATGCGTAAAACCTTGGTTTTTCCTTTAATCAACAGGTACCATAACAACACAAGGGATAAACTGGCCGAAATAATGGCCAATAAACCGACATTACTCTTAAAAACCCATTCAATTAAAGGAATTCCATCACGCTGTGCAGCAATAAATACCATTGCACCAAAAACTACAGCTGCCACATTCATAAATTCGGCCTTTATAATAAACCGGCGTTTATCATGTGCTTCCTTCGTTTCACCTATAAGGTAAATCGCAGCAAGAAAACCACAGAGCGCGACAGTAAATAAGCCTACAGCAACAGAAAACCAGTTTAACCAGCCAGAAATATAGGCCGTATAGAAATCGGTTGCCTGCGTATCGATATGCCCCGAGATTAAACTTCCTGCAATAATGCCGAGAAATAATGCGGTAACAAAACTCGAATACCTGAATATACGGTTATAAAACCACTGCATATCATCTTTAACAGCATCGTAATGGCGAAATACAAAGGCGGTGCCGCGCGCAATAATTCCGATAAGCATAATCGCCAATGGAATATGCAGATAAACAGACATGGTGGTATAAATATGCGGAAAACCTACAAAAAGGATTACAATGGCAATAATTAACCACATATGGTTTGCCTCCCAAACCGGGCCAATGGCATGATACATGGTTTTACGCGTCCTGCTCCTGTTTTTGGTTGAGGTAAAAAGCTCTATAATACCAGCGCCAAAATCGGCCCCACCCAATAAAAAGTAAAGCAGGATAGCCATGCATAAAAATATAATTACAACTTCTTTCATCTGCTCTTATTTATTAGATTCGGGATTATTGTACAATACAGGAACCATTTTAATCTGGCGGTAAAGCAAAAATGTTACGATAATGCTTAAAGAAACGTAAATTGCCGAGAAGATATAAAACGAGTAAGCAATACCAGGCATCGGCGTAACGGCATCTTTAGTGCGCATAACGCCATAAATAATCCACGGTTGCCTACCAACCTCCGTCACTACCCAACCAGCCTCTAAAGCGATGTAACCAAGTGGAATGGCCACAACAAATAATTTCAACAAGCAGCGTTTCTCGGTTAGAGGTTTCTTTTTAAATAGAATAAAGAAATAAGTTAAGGATACTAAAAGTAGCAGCGTGCCAATTCCCACCATAATCTGGAAAGCATAATGGGTTATAGCCACTGGAGGATGTTCGTTTTCAGGAATCTGATCTAAGCCCTTAACTTCAGCATTGAAATCGCCATGAGCCAGGAAACTTAATACCCCTGGTACCTCGATTGCACCTTTCACCGTTTTATCTTTCTCGTTAACAATGCCACCAATCAAAAGTGGTGCAGGCTTTTCTGTTTTATACAACGCTTCCATTGCAGCAAGCTTAGCAGGTTGGCGTATGGCAACATCTTTTGCAGAGAGATCGCCACTTAATGGCTGTAACAAAGCAGCAATGCAGGCAAATACAGCAGCTATTTTAAAAGCTTTTAAATGAAAATATGCATTTCTGTTCCGTAAGATCATTAAAGCATGAACGCCTGCCACAGCAAATCCTGTAGCGGTAAATGCGGCCAGGCACATGTGCAACGCCTGACTAAACCAGGCTTTATTAAACATGGCCTGTATGGGATCGATATTAAGGTATTGCCCGTTTACAAAATCGAAACCCGTCGGGCTGTTCATCCAGGCATTTGCGGCAACTACCAAAATCCCAGAGGCCAAACCACTTACGCCAACTACCATTCCTGTAAACCAATGGAACCATTTATTTAGCTTATTCCAGCCATATAAGAAAAAGCCAAGGGCTATAGCTTCGATAAAAAAAGCTGTTCCTTCAAGAGAAAAAGGCATTCCGAATATCGGTCCGGCATGATCCATAAATTTTGGCCAAAGTAATCCTAATTCGAAAGATAACATGGTACCCGATACCGCACCAGTAGCAAAAAAAATGGCTACACCTTTGCTCCAGGCCTTTGTAAGGTTTTTATACACCTCATCGTTTGTTTTAAGCCATTTATAATGCGATACGGCCATAAAGAAAGGCATAACCATGCCGATACAGGAAAAAATGATGTGGAAGCCTAACGATAAGGCCATTTGGGAACGGGCTGCAATAAAATCATCCATGGGCTGTAGATTTTGAATTGTAACAAATATAGTTGTTAAACACTAAAGCCTACGGTAATTCAATGACGTTGAAAGAATTATTTTAAATATAGAACGTTTATAAATTGAAAAAAGATTTGGTTGTTCGTTGCTACATGAACACCAAATTTCAAGGTTGTCATCCTGAAGGATAATTTATTTTATAAAAATCTACGAATGATAGGGGTGGTAATGAATTATATATTGCGTGTCGTCATTCCCAACTTGATTGGGAATCTTAATGCAATGAGCTTTAAGATTCCCGCCTGCGCGAGAATGACGATCATTCTAGTGGATTCTTTCAATGTATCGGAGTCGAAGGATTGTCCATGGAATTAATTCGTTCAAAAATTTATTAGCAAAAAAATTCCTTTCCCGATAAATTAGGTCATGATAATAATTACCGCTTATAAGATTGCTTCGGCGGCTGAAAAAGCCTTCTCGCAATGACGAAAATCTTCTAAACCCCTTTCAGCTCATCATAAGCAGCAGTTAAACTCCTTTGTATGCCATCTCCCTGCCATTCAGGTGCATTTGGAATTGTAGCTGTTTTTAAGATATCTTCTTTGCTTTTGCCAGCTTTAATTTCTCCGCCAACAAAAGTTAAAAGATTCTGAAGGTAATTTTGAAAAGCTTTAACATCTGCTTTACTTCCTGTTACTTTTTCGGGGTCTAAGCTGTGCCCCCAGATAAACAGGGTATCATTATCAAACTGGGCTAAAATTTTATCCAACGCAGTGATCCAATTGCCAATGTGTGCCCCATTTTCTCTATCAATATAAGGAAATTTACGATTGAAGACTAAATCGCCCACATGGACAATATTGGCATGCTCAAAATGGTAAACGGCATCGCCATTGGTATGGCCAGAACCATAATAATAAGCTTTTATGTTCTCATTCCCTACTTTTGCTGTCCACTTTGTTCCAAAAGTAGCATCGGGTAGTAATTGCTTATCTAAATTATTTGCTTTCTCTGCTGCTCTTTTTTGGTTCACCAGTGAGTTTTGATGTGCCACAACTTTCTCGGCTAAACCTTTAAAGGAGATATTCCCGGAGGTATGGTCGCCATGATGATGCGTATTAATTAGGTATTTGAAAGGTTTTTCACCTAGTTTTTTTAATTCTTCGATCACATGAGGTGCAGTAGCCGGAAATTGAGCATCTACCACTACAAAACCATTGCTAGAATTTAGCCATCCTATTGTACCACCTTGCTCTGTAAATATACCTACATTATTACGCAATGGTTTAAAGTTATAAGCACGTAACAATTCTTGCTGTGCAAAAACATCTGTTTTATAAATTGACAGTAAGGCCATTGCCAATGCCGAATTCTTAATAAAATTTCTTCTTTCCATTTTGGGATTAAGCTAAAAAAACCACAGCAATTGCCGTGGTTTAAATTTAATCATTTTGTTCGTTAATTATATTCTGAGCTATTATATTCCTGAACCTGGTGTCGGTCCCGGCTCGTGCCCAGGCCCCAGTGGATTATTCTTGCGTTTATCATCTTTGTTAAAAAGATTAGTGGTTATTTTCGATGATTTATTTTCATCTAAAGAATCATGATCTCTCACATCTCCTACTTTTTTATCTAGCAAATCGTTCTCAACAACTTTACCTTTTTCCTTATTTGTTTCCATAGCAATTGTAAATTGATGTATTAAAGGAACAAGTGAAAAATAAGATTGTTTTTTCTTAGCTGTTTTGGGAATGGGTTTGGCGATTTAAATTTTCTAGTCTTAGTGTTTCACGAATACCTCTCCATTAATTTTATTCTTTATATTTCCGTAGCAAAAAACTAAAGTCTTAGCGAGACGTTAAGACTAGTAAGATTGATGATAAAAAATTAGTTTAACGGTTGGTGAGTCACCAACCAAGTAATCGGGTTTTTCCGGCAAATAAGATGCAGAAATAAATTCAGCATGACGCAATGCCTAACCTAGAGCAATAAAAAGAAGATACCCGCTGCAAATAATAATCGAAATCAGGCCCTAAATTTATATTTAACGCCCCATCAAACGCAGCATAACATCTTCCAACTGGTGATTTCCCTGTTAACCAAAGCGTTCCTTTACAGCGCGAACAAGTATTGGCCTCTTTAGAAAAGCCGTTAGCATTAATACCATGTTTACCTTTCGCAATTACAGCATTGCTCCGGGAAGGTTTCCTAATTCGTGAATGCAGCCGAAAGAATGAAATCTTCTTTTATGGATTTTATTGAAATGATTTGAAGATTCAAACGAAAATGGATTAAGGATAAACTTGTAAATGTGTTTCCTTTCTTCATTTAATTTTTCTTCCTGTTTCGCGTTCTCTAGATTTTGATTGTTTTGGCTCTTTTCCATGACGATATAGATTGTTGAAAACATGGTTAGTTTTCAGGGTTAACAATTTTAATCAGAATGCCTTTTTAAACTGCACAATACATTAGTAAAAAAAGCTTTTTAAAATTTGCTTAACCTTATACCACGGGGAATTTGATAAGGTTTCGTTCTGGAACTACATTAAAATGGCGTGAATAGCCTTTATCTTGATTAAATATAAGTCTTATTTTTGAATTTTGCAAGAGAATTTTACTGATTTAAATAGTCAGTTGAAGGCACCTCGAAATTGATTGTTTTTTTTGAAATCAGCCACGGTGGCATTTAGGCAAATACAGTCCTGCTCTCCACTTTATCCCGGCGAAGAATCGGGATGCCCATTCCGATCAGGTTTAAGTGGCACAGCCTTTAATACTATTTTGGGCTGCAGCGTGCAGAAGAAATTAGGCATTAAGCTATTTAACCGCTAATAGCTACACTAGCCTCTGTATATAAACCTGGATGGTGTGTAAAGCCCACAGCGTAGCGAGGACTTGAAACGGAAAGCAGGGCTAACCTTAAAATGAAATGCTGTCTTTGCTTTCCAAAAAAAAATAGACTTCAAACTATGCTTTATCGCATAAAAAAAGTCCCGATTCTCACCGGGACTCTCCTATTTGGTTAATGATATTTTAAGCTAAAGCATTTTGCTTTACTACCATTTTAACTTTTTCTATTACATAATCTAATTCTTCCTTTGTAGTGTATTTGCTAAATGAAAAGCGCACGGAAGGGCGATTTGGATCGGCGTTAATACCATTTAACACATGTGAGCCTATATTTGAACCAGAAGAGCATGCGCTGCCACCAGAAGCACAGATACCATTGATATCTAAATTAAATAACAACATGTCGGCCATGTCCATCTCCGGGAACGATACATTCAATACAGTGTACAAACTTTTATCGGCATCGGTTTCGCCATTAAAAGCAATTCCTGGGATTTCGGCAATTAACTGTGCTTTCAAATAATCTTTTAAGCCCTGAATGTATGATTGATGCTGATCCATTTCTGCATAAGCAATTTCTAAGGCTTTAGCTAAGCCCACAATACCATATACATTTTCGGTACCACCACGCATATTGCGTTCCTGCGCTCCACCATAAATCATTGGTGGAATTTTAATGTTGCTATTTACATATAAAAAGCCAACACCTTTAGGTCCATGAAGTTTGTGTGCCGCGCAAACAATAAAATGGGCTTTAAGCTCGCGTACGTTATGCGGGTAATGCCCCATGGTTTGAACGGTATCGGCATGGTAAATGGCATTGTATTTCTCGCAGATATCGCCAACTTTAACCATATCGGTCAGGGTACCCAATTCGTTATTGGCATGCATCAACGAAACGAAAGTACGTTCGTTATTTTGAAGCAGTTCTTCCAAGTGGTTATAATCGATGTTTCCTTTTTCATCAATATTAACGAAACTTAATTTATCGATCTCACCATTTTTAAGCATCGTATTTAAAGTATGCTCAACAGCATGGTGCTCTATTTTTGAAGTAATAGCGTGTTTAATTCCATAGGCTGAAATTCCACAACGGATAGCTGTATTATCGGCCTCGGTACCTCCAGAAGTAAAAAATATTTCTGATGGAGATGCATTTAAGAGGCCAGAAACGGTTTTACGGGCTTTCTCTACAAGCGTTCTCACCTCGCGGCCAAGCGCATGAATGGCAGATGGATTACCGAAATAGTTTTCCATCACGTTTGTCATTTCTGCGATTACTGCCGTATCTAAAGGCGTTGTGGCCGCATTATCTAAATAGACCCTTTTCATTTCTACGAATATTTAAAAGTTAGTATTGCAAAGATGCCTTGCTAAGGGCGGTCTCTGTTTAAATGTTCGGGGTTTAATCGTTTTATTAAACCCCGAACGTGTTATGCTTAATCCTGAAATCCTTTAAGGATTAAAGGTGTAATATTTCTTTAATGTCAGAAATAATTTTGTTCGCCAAATTCTCGGCGATGGTTTCATTTTCTGCCTCACTGTAAATCCTAATGATCGGCTCAGTATTAGAACGACGCAAATGTACCCAAGTTTTATCAAATTCTATCTTCAAACCATCAATTGTACTGTATGGTTGATTTTTATATTTTTCTTCTACCTGTTTTAACAAATTATCAATATCCATTTCTGGCGTAAGGGTAATTTTGTTTTTAGAGATGTGGTATTGAGGGTAACTAGCGCGTAATACTGAGATTGATTTACCAAATTTAGCTAAATGCGTTAAAAACAAGGCAATACCAACTAAGGCATCCCTTCCATAATGCGATTCAGGATAGATAATACCGCCGTTTCCTTCACCACCAATAATGGCATTGGTAGCTTTCATTTTGTTTACCACGTTTACCTCTCCTACTGCCGATGCGTTATATTCAGTACCTGCATTTTCAGTTACATCGCGTAAAGCGCGTGTTGATGAAAGGTTTGAAACTGTATTTCCTGGTGTATTTTTCAATACGTAATCGGCTACTGCTACCAAAGTATACTCTTCACCAAACATGCTACCATCTTCGTTCACAAAACATAAACGGTCAACATCAGGGTCTACTACAATACCTAAGTCGGCATGTTGTTTCTGAACTTCTTTCGATATTTCAGTTAGATTTTCAGGAAGTGGCTCTGGATTGTGCGGAAAATGTCCGTCTGGAGTACAATATAATTCTACCACCTTGCTCACACCCAAAGCTTTTAATAAGGCAGGTATAAAAATACCGCCAGTTGAATTTACACAGTCGATTACTATTTTAAAATCAGCCTTTTTAATTGCCTCAACATCAACCAATGGTAATGCTAAAACTTTATCGATATGCTTTTGAAGGTAAGTATCGTTTTTAATTACTTTACCTAGTTTATCTACATCAGCGAAATCAAAATCAGCACTTTCTGCTAAATCTAAAACTTCTTTTCCGTCAGCATCGCTAATAAATTCTCCACTGGCATTTAATAATTTTAGGGCATTCCACTGTTTTGGGTTATGGCTTGCGGTTAAAATGATTCCGCCTCCTGCTTTTTCATCAGGTACAGCTACTTCTACAGTTGGCGTAGTAGATAACCCCAAATCGATTACCTCAATACCCAGGCCTTGTAGCGTTCCGATAACCAGGTTATTCACCATCTCACCCGAAATACGGGCATCACGTCCTAAAACTATTCTTTTATTGCCTGTTTTTTGCACCACCCAGCTACCGAAGGCAGCTGTAAATTTCACAATATCAAATGGGGTTAAGCCGTCTCCAGCTCTTCCGCCAATGGTTCCTCGTATTCCTGAAATCGATTTTATTAAAGTCACTTTATATAATTTATTTGAGGCTCAAAAATAAGAAAAAAAACAAGATAGCCGTTATTTCAACCTACCTGTGCAAGTTAATTTACATTGTTTTTATAAGATCAATTTTATAGAATTAGGCAAAGCGCCAAAAACAAACGTGTGTTTAATTGAAATGTTCGATTGATTTTTTTTGCTAATATTTTCAGGCTTTAAATAAAGATGATAGGCAAAAACAATAGTGGTGAATTACAAGTTCATTTGCAATGCCATAAAAAAATCAATTCATAATATTCTTGCAACTTTATTGCATAAAAACAAATTCTAACTTTACTAGCGATTGTAAAACCTTATATTTGCATCCTTTTAAGATACAAACGGCTTTTATATGCAGCGCAAGTGGTTTCAATATTGGTTTAATTCGCCATATTATCATATTCTTTATCAACAACGAAATGATGCTGAAGCCGAGTTTTTCATTGATAAGCTCACGCATTTTTTAAATCCTAAAGCCGATGTTAAAATGCTCGATATTGCCTGTGGAAAAGGCCGGCATTCTATTTACCTGAATAAAAAAGGCTTTGATGTTACGGGAATAGATTTATCGGAACAAAGTATAAAGTATGCAAAACAATTCGAAAACAGCAAATTACACTTCCTTGTTCACGACATGCGGAGGCTGTTTTACATCAATTATTTTGATATAGCTTTAAATCTATTTACCAGTTTTGGTTATTTTGATACAGAAAAAGACCATGTAAATGCGCTTAAAACTTTTCGCAAATGCTTAACTGCCGATGGTATTTTGGTGCTTGATTATTTTAACACCGAAAAGATCATCCGTAATTTAAATTCCTGTGAAACGAAATCACTTGATGGAATAACTTTTCACATTACCAAAAATGTTATTGATGGGAAAATTATTAAAAAGATAAATTTCGAAGACAAACAAAAGGTATATAATTTCGAAGAAAGGGTTCAGGCATTTAGTTTTGAAGATTTTCAGCGTATGCTTACCAAGGCCGGGATGGTGATTGAAAAAACTTTTGGCAGCTATGGTTTAGCTGATTTTGATGAAAACAGCTCAGATCGGTTAATTTTAATTTGTAAAAAAGCATGATAGAAAGCATACAGCAATTTGACGTAGAATTGTTTTTGAAAATCCACCGCGGGCTTTCAAACAGTTTTTTTGATTGGCTGATGCCTTTAATGCGTAACCGATTCTTTTGGTCTCCACTTTATCTTTTTATTGTTATTTTTTGCATCAAACAATATAAAAAGCAGGGCTATTACATTATCGGCATGGTGCTGTTCACCTTTGCTATGGGCGATTTAATCGCCTCGAGGGTTGTAAAGCCTTTAGTATCGCGTGTAAGGCCATGTAATGATTTAAGTTTGGCGAACGATATTATTCACCGTGTACCTTGTGGAAGTGGCTTAAGTTTTCCTTCGGCGCATGCTACCAATCATTTTGCCATAGCTGTTTTTTTAATCTGCATTTTTTATAGCAGATGGAAACCTATTTTACCTATTGGTATCTTCTGGGCATTTATTATCAGTTTTGCGCAAATATATGTTGGCGTTCATTACCCCGTTGATGTAACCGTTGGCGCCTTGTTAGGTATAACAATAGGCATTATCTGTTCGATAATATTTAAAAAATTACAACCTGATTTTTAACTTATGGAAATCTGGAAACTCTGTGTACTCTTTTTTTGTGCCTTTTTAGGCGGAACAGCTATCTTTTTGGTTAAAAGTGATAAATCTAAATTACTTAAACTAATTTTGTCTTTCAGTGGAGCCTATTTATTTGCCATTACGGTTTTACATTTGATTCCAGATGCCTACAGCGGGCCCGACAAATGGCAGATTGGCATTTTTATCCTTATTGGTTTCTTATTACAAATTTTCTTAGAACAGTTTTCAGAAGGTGTAGAACATGGTCACATCCATAAACATCACGATGGGCATGTATTTCCTTTCGGGGTTATGATCAGCTTGTGTTTGCATGCTTTTTTAGAGGGAATGCCATTGGCAAAAGAGCAACATAATGAACTTATTTTTGGAATTTCATTACACCATATCCCTGCAGCCTTTGCATTAGCAAGTATATTGATGCAGAATCATTTTAAAAAAAGCAGCATTGTATTTTATCTAGTTATGTTTGCTATTATGGCGCCCCTTGGTTTTTACGTAAGTGTTGGTTTAAGCAACGGCACTATTGGAGGCCTTGATGCTTATTTCAATAAAATTATGGGCATTGTAATTGGTATCTTCTTACATATTTCTACCACCATATTGTTTGAATCGAGTGCCGATCATAAAATCAATACCCGTAAAATGATTGCCGTTTTATTAGGGATTGGTGTAGCATTGATCGGTTTCTTTGCCGGGCACTAGTTCAGTTGGCAGTTTTCAATTTTATTATATTAATGATGAGCAAAATTGGGCGCTCAATAAACATGAAGAGATTACTGATGTGCTAAGTTTTGTTTCGATGGGGTTTGAGGTAACACTAAGTGATGTTTATTATCGTGTTCGTTTTGGTCAGGAAAAACGAGACAAAAATTGAGAAGTGTGAACTGAAAATTTCCAACTGCCAACTGCATCACTTCTTCTCTTTCTTCTTCCCATAACCCCATGGACAGTGCTTACATTTATTTTTACAGCAATAACCCCGCTTTAAATGGTAGGATTCGGTAAAAACCATTAACCCATCTTCGTTAAAGTAAAAATCTTCGCCTTCTTTCATAATAGTTTGATTAAAGATTCTGAAACGAGTTCAGAATGACGATCCCTAAGGTTAATTTAATATTTTAACTTCTAGTTTATTTTTAAAATAATCTTTAAGCTGTTTTCCGTCGCCATGCAAAGTCCACACTTGTTTTGGTTTAACTTTTTCTATGGTTTCTAAAATTGCATCCCAATCGGCATGATCGGAAATATAAAGTGAAATCCCGTTTTGTTGCTGCAGATTCTTCCATCCAGAGGCAAAGGCCCGTACTACATTAATCGCCTTATGGTAGCTGTGAAAAACCATTGGAGGAACAATATAAACCTGATGTTCTTGATTATTTTTCATCTCCTTTCTATCGTACATTTTGTAATTCCCTACTTTTATGCCATAATCTTCGTAGATTTTAACAAAGGGCATAATACTGTGGTGAACCATCACATTCTTAGTAGGGCAATACTCGTTGAGCAATTGAATAATCCGTTGGCTTTTGCCCAGAGCGTAAGAACCCAACATAATATTCGCACTGGTTTCGTTCAGCTTTTTAATTTCATTTATGGGAGATGGATGTTTGGTTTCTGGATTGGCAAAGGTACTTTCTGTAATTAAAACGTCTGCTTCTACAAATTCAAAAGGTTCGCAGGTATTATCTGGTTCAATCTTATAATCACCTGTATAAAGATATTTTATGCCCTTATATTCCATTAGTACCTGTGCAGAGCCTAAAATATGTCCGGCAGAATAAAAAGTAATGGTAACCTCTTTTATTTTGAATGGCTCATGATAACTTTTAGTAAAAAAATCAACTGCTGCGAATTTGCGGTAACGGTGTTTCATAAAAGTTGCGGTAGCAGCGGTACAATAAACATTCTGGCTTCCACCTATGGCATGATCGCCATGCGCATGCGAAACCACAGCTTCTTTAACTGGCTGTTGTGGATCGAGGTAAAAATCGCCGTAAACACAATATAAACCCATTGGGGTAATGGTAATAAAATCTGCTAAAATCATATAGGATTAAGGCATTTAAGGATGATATGATTGGAGTAGATAATTAAACATTGGCACTTTTAAGCGCTTCCGCAGCTTTTAAAAATTGTTGGTGTAAGGCTAAAACCTGTTCAATTATTGATTGCTGTTCATCATTAACAATAAAATGATCGGCTATTTTCGATTTTTCTTCATCGCTCAATTGTTTATCCATACGTGCTTTAACCTGCTCTGCCGTTACTCCATCACGTAACATTACCCGCTTCATTTTAATGTCGTAAGGAGCAGTAACCAGGATCGTGGTATCACACATCTTGTAAGAACCACTTTCGAAAAGCAGCGCTGCTTCTTTAAGCGTATAAGGTGTATTTGCAGGTATGGTTTCTTCCCAGGCATCGAATGCTCTAAAAACTGCCGGGTGAACCAATGCATTTAATTTTGCAAGCGCTTCTTCGTTATTAAAAACAATGCCGGCAATGTGTTTATTGTTCAGTTTTCCATCTTCAAAATAACTATCATTGCCAAAAGCAGCTTTAACCCCTGCTACTAGCACCGCATCTTTACACATGATCTCTTTGGCCACAGTATCAGCATAAAACACAGGGATTCCCAATACTTCAAAAACCTTACAAGCGGTAGTTTTACCACTGCCTATACCTCCTGTTATACCTACTTTATACATTATTTTTCTACAATGAAATCTATTTTAGAAGGGCTTACACTCACCAATTTACAATAATCTGGAAATTCGGTTATTTTTACCGTAAACTGGCGATGCCCTAAATTTTGCCATTCATCAACATCAATGGTTGCGGTAATAAAACTTTCATCAACCTGATCGTAATTGCTCAAGGCCACTAAAAAGGTTACTTTAACTTTTTTAGGGTAAAGTTTAATGCTGTTATAGCTTCGATTATTGGTGATTTTTAAAGGTACCTCGATAGTTTTTTCAGTAAATTCATCAACAGGGAGCTTAACTTCTACAGATGATGGATAAATGCTTACATTTTTGTGGATGCTGTGCTGTAAAGCTACTCTCGTAGTGCTACTACTCTGTATCTTATCCTGTTTAAGCGTATCGGTTGGCCAAAATTTTAACTTTGAAAGCTCCTCCAACGGGCCAGCCACCTTTACATACTTGGGATTGAGGATAATTTCACTGGAAATACCATATTGTTTAACAAAACTCAGCTTATCTATCAATTTTACCGGAACTTTTTTCACCACGCGTTTAGTAAAATCGAAATAAAGGGTATCGGGTTTAACAGAAATTACTTTTTGGGTACTTTCTAATTGCCTGTTGATATTAAAAAGCTGATCGGAAAAAACAATAAAATCTTTGGTATTGAGCTGACTCAGACTAACAGAAACAGAAGGAGGACTGATCCTTAAACGGGCAAACAGTAGCTGCCAGCCTGTTCCTTCTACCTGTAAATCTATCGTATCTGATTGCAAAGGATAAAATGCTCTTTTGGTGGGGGTATTTTTAAAAACCAATACAGTTTTTGCTACATAAATATATTTGTTGTTTAATGCCATAAAAAGCCATGCAGCTATAGCCAGAAGCAAGCAGGCCAATAAGCTAAATACGCGTCTTTTTTCAATCTTCGTTAACCTAATGAAGGGCATAATAAATTAATGTTAGCTGTAAGCTGGAAAAATATTATCCAAAATGCATTTAATCAAATGTAGTAAAACAAAAACAGTCCCGAAAGTTTTCGGGACTGCGCTTAAATTTTATTAATTTATTAGGCTTTAGGCGCTACAACTGCTTTGGTTGCATCTAAAGAAACCGCTGATTTATCGAAACGGATCTTTACACCACCTTCAACCTCAATTAAAAAAGTTGTTTCATTCATATCGGCAATGCGACCGTGAATACCTGCAGTAGTTACGATTTTATCTCCTTTTTTTAATTCTTCAACCAATTTTTTATGGTCTTTCGCTTTTTTAACTTGTGGACGGATCATGAAAAAGTAGAAAACTACCATGATGAGTACCATTGGTACAATTGTAGTTAGCATGTTACTACCACCTGCTGCTGCCTGTAATATTACTGTTGATGTCATTTCTTATTTATTTGTGTTTTTGTGAAATTTGATCCTTATGGATGATGCCATAAACAATCGAACCAATTTATTTTTTAGCAAGTACCTCACCTACTAAATGAACAGTGGTTACTGTTGGATTTGCATTTGATGTTACGGTTACTACTTTATCTTGCATGCCCATTTTGCCTTCGCTATTAAAAACTACGCTAATTACACCTTCCTTACCCGGCAAAATAGGCTCGCCTGGTACCTGAGGAACAGTACAGCCACAAGTTGCCGTTGCATTTGAAACAATCAGCGGACTTTTACCTGTGTTTTTAAGTTTGAAATCGTGCTTTACTTTTTCGCCTTGTGTTATTTTACCGAAATCGAAAATATCGCGTTCAAAAACAATAACAGGTGCATCTGCCGGAGCAACTTTAGCAGTTTTTGATGTATCGTTGCCAACAGAAACTGCTGTAGCGGTTTCGCTGGTTTTATTATTTGCATTACGACATGCCACAAATGAAAGTGCAGCAATAGCCAAGATAAATGTTCTTTTCATTTTTAATCTTCGATTAATCCACGGCCAATCTTTTTAATAGTGTTGTTTTTCTTAAGATCGCCTAAAATTTTGTCTAAAATACCGTTAATAAATGAATTACTCTTCGGTGTACTGTAATCTTTTGATAACTCTAAATATTCATTGATGGTTACTTTAACCGGAATAGATGGAAAATTTAACAGTTCACAAATGGCCATTTTCATTAAAATGGTATCCATCAATGCAATACGCTCCGATTCCCAGTTTTTGGTTCTATCGGCAATCATTTCCTGGTATTTTGCATCGTTCTGCAAAGTATATACAAAAAGATCCTGAACAAATTTGCTGTCTTCAATCCAATCGGCACTAATTTCGGTTAATTTATTTTTGAAAGGATCTTCAGATGTAAAGTTTTTCAGGGTTTTGGCTACCATACCTTTCATCACTTCATGATCTACCTGCCAGTTGATAAATTTCTCTTCGAAAACCTGTAAAATGGCCTGGTTTTTTAAGATGATTTTACGGAAAATGTATTTGATGATGTCTTTCGATGATTCTAAACTTTCGTTCGGATCGGCAAGATAATCGGCATATTCTTTTGATGCTTTTAAAGAATTGTAGACGGTTTTACGGATTTCTGGATCGAAACCCCAATCTACCTTATATTTTTTTATCGCAGAAGCATACTCGGGATTTTGCTGCAATAAAACACTAAACTTATTGTGTAGCAATTTCATATTAGGATTAATATCCTCTGCTGTTTTAATAAACTTATTTGCGCGCTCTGCAGCGTCGTTAGCAGTAAATTCGGTAACTTCTACCATTAAAGATAACATCCAGATGTACATTTCGTACACGCTATCGATGCTCTGCATTAAAGTTTTTAAATCACCTTTAATGTCTTTTTTGTCTGCCATGTGCCAAGCAAAAATATTTTGCAAAGCTTTGATTCTTAAGTGCCTTCTGTTTAACATGAATGTAAGAACGAGTGTGGTTTTTTAAAACCTGTTTTAATAATTATGATTTAATATGACGATTTAATTTTTTTAATGTCTGCAATCCGCTTCTCGGCTATGCGATTGGCAGCAATATTTGTTGATATATTTTCAGTTTTACTTAACTTAATTACACTGCGCGTAGCATCGTAAATATTCTCTGTAAGCTGTACTGTACGTTTTTTACCAAAACCAGTTAACTCCGAATAGCAGGAAATTAATCCACCAGCATTGATCAGATAATCAGGTGCAAATAAAATTCCTTTCTTCAAAAGCAACTCGCTATCTAAAACTTCATCTTTCAACTGATTGTTTGCTGAACCTGCAATAATTGCAAATTTCATTTTTTCAATGGTTTTGTTGTTAACGGTAGCACCCATTGCGCATGGGGCATAAACATCGGCATCGGTTGTAAAAATTTTATCGGCCTCGATCGGTTTTGCTTTATATTTCCGGGCAACGTAAGTTAATTGCTCCTGGTTAATATCGCTAATCAAAACCTCGGCATTTTCTTTTCTTAACAGAGCAACCAGATGCTCACCAACATTTCCGATACCTTGTACTACAATGGTTCTTCCAGCCAGCATATCTGTACCGAAAACTTCTTTAACACTAGCTTTAATACCTAAATAAACACCCTGCGCAGTAAAAGGGGCTGGGTTGCCTGCACCGCCGATAGACTCGGGAACACCAGTAACATAATTGGTTTCCATACGGATATATTCCATATCGCGTGTATTGGTACCCATTTCTTCTGCGGTAATAAATTCGCCATTTAGGTTTTTAATAAACCTACCATAGCTACGCATTAAAGTTTCTGTTTTGTCTTTTCTGGAATCGCCTATAATTACACCTTTTCCACCACCCAGATTTAATCCTGTTATTGCAGCCTTATAAGTCATTCCACGCGATAAACGCAGCGCATCTTCTAATGCTTCGCTTTCTGTACTATAGCTCCACATGCGTGTTCCACCTAAAGCAGGACCCAATGTAGTATCGTGTATAGCAATAATTGCTTTTAAACCTGTATCTGGATCGTTGCAAAAAACCAATTTTTTATGGCCATAGGCACTTAATTGATCTAAAATTGAAAAATCTGACGGAGAATTTGCTGGCATATTGAACGTTCGGATAACCTGCTGCAAAATTAAAATAAAAAACCATTATTACGTGTATTTAACAAAAATACAATAAAATTTATTCGATGGAGATGGTTTTTTGGGCTAAACCTGGCAGATTTGCGAAGCCTGTAAGATCTAAACCACAATACAATTAGGTAGCCGTATTATTTTAGAAAAGCAGGGTTCGGTACATTTGGGTTACAAAAGCCCCGCTATGCACTTCAAAGCCTTGGCTCGTACCTCGCCTGCAGGTTTTACGCTCCTATCGGGTTTAGGAGGCAAAGACATCTGAAGTTTGAGGTAGTGCCAAAACGCTGCGTTAGGGATTGTAAGGGTTCAGTACCGATTCTTCATCGGTACCGCAGCAAAGCGGAGCCCTGAAAAGCCCGCCCCTTGCGCAGCTTGGGTAACGCCCAAATTAGTAAGCCGTTAATTAGCCCTACAAACTCACAGCCTCCAAAACTCGAAGATTGGAAAGAGTGTCATCATTTTTTAAAGCTTAGACCAGAATAGATAAATATGTATTATGAAATAACAAAATTAGCTAAGTTTGTATAGAATGAAACATTTAAGCCGATTAAACAAATACTTTCTTAAATACAAATGGTGGATTATACCCGGAAGTATTTTTGTGGTAATTTCTAATATTTTTGGGGTAGTGCCTGCCCAGGTAATTGGCTATGCTGTTGATCTGATTACCGAAAACATTCAGCTATTTAATCTCTTTTATGGTTTCGATCGGCAGGCCATTATTTACGACATATTTAGTAGTAACCTTTTATTTTTTGGATTGCTGGTTATTGCACTCTATTTATTACGTGGACTGTTTCTGTTCTTTATGCGCCAAACCATTATTTTAATGTCGCGGCATATAGAGTTTGATATGAAGAACGATATTTACCAGCATTACCAGGAGCTGAGCTTAGGTTTTTACCGCAGAAATAATACTGGCGATTTGATGAACCGCGCTACAGAAGATGTTAACCGCGTAAGGATGTACGTGGGTCCGGCAATTATGTACACCATTAACACTTTTGTTTTATCGGTGCTTATTATCTGGTCGATGTTTGATGTAAATGCCAAACTGGCCATCTATTGCCTGTTGCCCCTCCCTTTTCTGGTGGTGATTATCTACTATGTAAATACGCTGATCTTTAAGAAAAGCGGGAAGATACAGGAGCGTTTATCAGATCTTTCCAGTTTTGTACAGGAACGTTTTTCGGGGATCAGGATTATTAAATCATATGTGCGTGAAGATTATACACGAAATATGTTCTCCATCCAGAGCAACGATTATAAAAAAGATTCGATGAGCCTGGTTAAAGTATCGGCATTGTTTTATCCTACCATGCTTTTATTAATTGGTTTGAGTACCATTTTAACCATATATATTGGCGGTATCCAGGTAATGAATGGCAGTATCACCGCAGGGAATATTGCCGAGTTTATCATTTACATTAACCAGTTAACCTTTCCGGTAACCATGCTGGGCTGGGTTACTTCTTTAATCCAACGGGCTGCTGCCTCACAAAAAAGGATAAACGAGTTTTTAGATATCCCATCTGACATTCAATCGGAAGAAACCGCTGAAATTGAGTTAAGTGGAAATATCAAATTTAATCATGTGAGTTTTACCTACCCTGACACAGGCATTGAAGCTTTAAAAGATGTGAGTTTTGAGATTAATAGTGGCGAATTTGTAGCCATCATCGGAAAGACAGGGTCAGGAAAATCGACATTGGCCAATCTGATTATGCGGATGTATGATGTAGAAAATGGCGTGATAAACATTGATGGAAAGAATATAAAAACGCTAAACCTTAAAAACTACCGTAACCAGATTGGCTTTGTACCACAAGAAGTTTTCCTCTTTTCTGATACCATAAAAAACAATATAGCCTTTGGCTTAGACAAGGTTACGGATGAAGAAGTGCATGCGGCAGCAAGAAATGCCTCGGTTTATACCAACATTATCGACTTCGAAGAAAAATTCGAAACGATGCTGGGTGAACGGGGAATAACGCTCTCTGGAGGACAAAAACAACGCGTTTCTATTGCAAGGGCATTGATTAAATCGCCTAAAATTTTAATCTTCGATGATTGCCTTTCGGCGGTTGATACTAAAACGGAGGAAGAAATACTACAAAACCTCGGTAAAATCATGGCCGGAAAAACAAGTATTTTAATTGCCCATAGGATTTCGACCATTAAAAATGCAGATAAAATTTTGGTACTGGACAATGGCAAAATCATTGAGCAAGGCACACACAATGAATTACTTAGTCTAAATGGCAGCTATACCGATCTTTATAACCACCAACTTTTGGAGGAGGAAACGCGAACTATTTAAATTGTATTAAAATTGTATTTTGAACTTTAAATATTTGCTTTATATTTACCGAAACCAAAAACCAACATCAATACCAACCATGGGAGAATTCGACAACAAGGAAAGAGAAGAAGTTTTTTCAAAGAAAGTAAGAGCAGGTAAGAGAACTTATTTCTTCGACGTGAAGGCTACAAGATCGGGTGATTATTATTTAACAGTTACCGAGAGTAAGAAAAGATTAGAAGACGGTGTGTTTGTAAAACATAAAATCTTTTTATACAAAGAAGATTTCGAAAAATTTGCAGAAGGATTAAATGAAACTGTTGATTACATCAAAACTCACCAGGATGTGGTTGAAAAACGTTATGAATATTCTGAAAATGGAGAACATAGCGCTAAAGCAAGCGACGATT
Organism: Pedobacter riviphilus; assembly: GCF_014692875.1. Lineage (NCBI taxonomy): Bacteria > Pseudomonadati > Bacteroidota > Sphingobacteriia > Sphingobacteriales > Sphingobacteriaceae > Pedobacter > Pedobacter riviphilus. Next base: position 3,090,483 of record NZ_CP061171.1, read on the forward strand.
TTACTTTTTAAGTAATTATAATTTCAAATAAAAAAGCCTCCCGATTTTAAAAATCAGGAGGCTTTTTTTATCTGTGTACAGTTTATTTTTTATTTTACACCTACACTGCTAACGGCTATAGTAAGAATTAACAGGAAATAACTTATTGTTAACACAATGGTGAGTATTCCCCAAAATTTAAAAAGCGATTTTACATTCGCAATGGCATCGTTTAAATTTTCCTGATCGCCAAATAACACACCTTGTTTACCCTTGGCTGAAAAACGGAAAAGCAATAAACTTGGGTAGAAAAAGAGTAAGGCCAATAACAGGTAAAATATGGTAATCCCTGTAGCTCCTATACTGGCCAATGGTCCTAATTGATTGAGCATTGCAGGATTTGCCGTTATTGCGGCCCCTATTCCAAATGAACTTAAGGTTAAAAATGCAGAGAGAACAAAACCCACAACCGATAAAAATCTGGCCCATTTACTCATATCGTAAAAATAGCTCCGCATTTCTTCAGTAACAACCAATTTTACTTCCTGGGGCACTTCATTTTCAAAATCTTCCATTTATCTCTATTTATTTTTGGCTAAACATAGATAAAATATAGATTTGATACAATAGCAAGGGTTTAAATAAAGGTTTTAAAAGCTTATCTTTGCGCGGAATTTGAGGCGGAGAGCGGAGCATAGACATTGACTATGAACCATCGACCAAAAAACTATTGACTGTAAAATAAATACTAAAATATAAATGGCATTACAATGTGGTATAGTTGGTTTACCAAATGTTGGAAAATCGACTCTTTTTAACTGTTTATCAAATGCAAAAGCGCAGGCTGCAAACTTCCCCTTTTGTACTATTGAGCCCAATGTTGGCGTAATTACAGTACCTGATGATAGATTAACCAAACTGGCCGAGTTGGTTAAGCCAAACAAAGTGCAACCGAATACAATCGAGATTGTAGATATTGCAGGTTTGGTAAAAGGTGCATCGAAAGGCGAAGGCTTGGGAAACCAGTTTTTAGGAAATATCCGTGCTACGAATGCAATTATTCACGTTTTACGTTGTTTTGATGACGGAAATGTAATTCACGTGGATGGCTCTGTTGATCCGATTCGTGATCGTGAAATTATTGACACCGAGCTACAACTTAAAGATTTGGATACCGTTGACAAACGCATTCAAAAAGTGGAAAAAATGGCTAAAACTGGTGGCGATAAGGACGCAAAACGTACTTATGAAATTTTAACGGTGGTTAAATCTCATTTAGAAAGTGGTAAATCAATCCGTACAGCGCCATTGGCTCAAGATGATTTCGATTTTATTGAAGATTTAGGTTTACTTACGCAAAAGCCTGTAATGTACGTTTGTAACGTTGATGAAGCATCGGTAATTAATGGCAATAAATATGTTGATCTGGTTAGGGCAAGTGTTGCTGATGAAAATGCGGAGGTTTTAGTGATCTCGGCTAAAATTGAATCAGAAATTGCTGAACTGGATAGCTACGAAGAGCGTCAGGAGTTTTTAGCTGATTTAGGCTTAACTGAATCAGGCGTAAATAAATTAATCCGTGCAGCTTATAAATTATTAAACCTTTATACCTATTTCACCGCTGGTGTACAAGAAGTTAGGGCCTGGACGATTACAAAAGGCTTTACTGCACCGCAGGCTGCTGGTGTAATCCATACTGATTTTGAAAAAGGATTTATCCGTGCGGAGGTAATCAAATACAACGATTTTGTAACCTTAGGTTCTGAAAATGCCTGTAAAGATGCTGGTAAATTAGGTGTTGAGGGAAAAACCTACGTAGTGGAAGATGGAGACATTATGCACTTCAGGTTTAATGTATAACCCCTAAATCCCCTAAAGGGGACTTTACAATATAGAGCCACTTGAAAGAGTGGCTTTTTTGTTGAAGATTTTTTTTGCCACGGAGACACAGAAAGCACGGATACCCACTCGATTGTCACGCTGAGTAGAGTCGAAGCGTATTGAAGCGCTTAATTAACCACAGATAATACGGATTAACACAGATAATCATTTTTACAAACTCTTTCTTCAAATCTTAGCTACTAAGGCACAAAAAAACGGAATTATATTGCTGTGCTCAGCCTAAAATATTAGCAGCTACATTGCCAATAAACCCGATTAAAATGGAAAGCCCACAGCGCAGCGAGGACTTGTAATGAAAAGCGGGAGCAAGCTTTAAAATATCTACTGCCATTGCTTTTCAAATGCAAAATGGATATTTGTTATTTTAGTCCCAGGAAAAAATTGTTATTTGCGATAATAAATTAACACTCATGCAAAAAATAAAATCCAAACTCACAATATTTATTATCGTAACCTCTTTATTTACATTAGTAGCTCAGTTTTTACCACGTTTTTCTCTATTTGACTGGCTATATCTTTTATTAAGTCCTTTCAGTTTCAGTTTCAAAATCCCACAGGTTATTTCTTACGAAGCATTCAATCTAATCTTTCGCCTGTTGTTTTTGATAAGCGGAATACTGTATTATACTAGTAAAGGAAAGCAATGCTCGTTGGCGCGTTTTTTATTTTCGGTCATCTTGATCGATAGAGCTGTAAGAATATTAAAATTCCTATTGCCGATCATATTTTCTTTCAGTGATTTTATGGCACGTCGCGACTTTTCTGATATCTTACTATCACTTATTGCCAATGTGTTCTGGGCATATTTATCATTTAGGGTATTGAGCTTTTTTAACACACAAAAAAAAATACACTTAATAATAGAAGACTATGGCGGGGATTTGGTAAATTATGTTGTTGAAGCAAAAAACTGGCAAAGGGTATTCCATTTAATAATAGACAGTATTATAATGCTTATTGTTTTTTACCCTCTGCTTGAAACCATAGCCCGAATTAAATTTTTAGTTTTGTTATTGGATAAAATCAGTTTAGTTATTGGTGATAAAGCGTTAGTAATACTAATATTTGCCTCTTTTAAATTGATTTTTTATTCATTCTTCGAAAAAATATTTCAGTCATCGCCGGCAAAATTTATTACTGGAACAAGGGTTGTAAACAAAAGTGCCGAGATGCTTAAGTTTAAAACCATTATGATAAGGACTCTATCTAGGTTTGTACCATTTGATATCTTATCGTTTATATTTGCCAATACTGGATGGCATGATCAATGGTCGGACACTTTGGTTGTTAAAGAAGAAAATATCGCTATACAAGAATAAAGTATTTTTGAGTTTGGTGTCAGAATCGAACTGACTACACTGGTTTTGCAGACCAGTACACATCCATTGTGCATACCAAACGATTTAAAAATAAAAAAGCCGCTTATTAAATCTGTAATAAGCGGCTTTTAAATCTCTTCTATATCTTTTAGCAGATAAACAAAGTCCACCCATTACTTTTTGAGTAACAAAAACACGAGTTTAAACAATATTTTTCTGTTATATTTTTCACGATGTAAAGATAAACATAATTCTTAATTAACAAACAGTAATTAAAATACTTTGATTGAAACTTGTATTTTACATTAAGATTACCTCCGCGGGACTGACGACTCTTTTATCAATATTACAAAATATATTCTATGTAAATGAGCGAAATTCGCGGGGAATAATTATCAATTAAACCTCTAATCCGTAAGCGGCCAACTGTACTTTGGTATCTTCGTAATCGGTATGATGAATGCCTCTTAAACCCAAACCTTCAGCAACCTGTACAAAAAGCATCCGATCGTCTATATATAAACTTGTTTCTACATCGCTCTGCGAAATATCGATGGCCACCTTAAAAATATCGGCATCGGGTTTACGAAAATGCACAAAACTTGATGATACGAAGAAATCAACAAATTCATTCAGTTTAAAGGTATTGATGCGGTATTGGTTTAGCTCCCTTCCTTCGTTACTGATTACGGCTACCTTTAGGTTATATTTCTTTTTTAAATCGCAGATTAACTGAATCATTTCCGGGTAAGGAAGCGATTTTTTAAACATAAATTCTTTAAAATCATCGTAACTAAAATTCCGCTCTTCGAAGAAAACGATACGCTCCAGGTATTCATCAAGCGTTAGTTTACCCACTTCATAAGTATCGAAGGTAAGGTGGTGGCGCTCTTCGAGATCAACAGAGTCGAGGTTAAAAAGTACCGAAGCCTCTCCCCTTGCATGCCTATCCCAGCCATTGGTTAACAAAACGCCCCGATATCGGTAAAAAGTGTGGTAATTTTCTTTTGCATGATTTAAATTTAAAGTAAAACGCCTTTTAAAATTAATACGGCTACACTGAAATAGATTACAATACCGGTTACATCTACCATTGTAGCTACAAATGGTGCTGATGAGGTTGCAGGGTCGAGTTTCAGCTTTTTCAAAATAATAGGCATCATCGAACCGATTAAACTGCCCCACAAAACAATCCCAACGAGGGTAAAAAATATGGTAGTTGCGATTAAAAACCAATGTGGGCCATAATTATAGAGGTGTAATTCTTGCCAGGTTACAATGCGGACAAAACCGATCGTGCCTAAAATAATACCCAGTAAGGCTCCTGAAACAAGCTCTCGGCGCATTACGCGCCACCATTCTGCAATGGTTACCTCACCTAAGGCCATGGCCTGGATAATTAATGTTGACGCCTGAGAACCGCTATTGCCACCGCTACTCATAATTAATGGGATAAAAAGCGACAGTACTACCGCCTTTTCGAGTTCGATTTCGAAGTGCTGCATGGCTGTTGCGGTTAACATTTCGCCCAAAAACAGAATGATTAACCAACCAGCCCGTTTTTTCACCAGTTTTAAAATTGGGATATCAAGATAAGGCTCATCCAAAGCCTCGGTACCCCCAATTTTGTGCATATCTTCGGTATATTCTTCATTGGCAATCCACAAAATATCATCAACGGTAACAATACCTAACAGGATGTTATTTTCATCCACTACAGGTAAAGCTACTCGGTTGTTCATCCTGAAGATATTGATTGCATCTTCCTGAGGATCATTTGCTTTTAAGGCAATAAAACGTTTATCGGTCAGTTCACCAATAATGGCTTCAGGATCGGCCAATAAAACCTCACGTATCCTGATATCATCCAGCAACACACCTTCTTTATCAATTACATACACGACATCGATGGTTTCGGAGTTTTTTCCGTAACGCCTGATATGCGCTAAAACCCTACTGATAGACCATTCAGGTTTTACGGCGATGTAATCGGGCGTCATTAAACGGCCAATACTATCTTCTTTATAACCAAGGAGTGCGAGCGATTCTTTACGTTCTTCGGGTGGTAAAAGTGTGATCATTTTTTTTACCACATCACCTTTTAACTCGCTAAAAAGTGCGGTACGATCATCGGGTGGCAGATCTTTGATGATCTGATTGAGTTTATTGCCCGAAAGTTTTTTAATGATGCGCTCCTGGGTAGGAAAATCAAGAATCCGAAAAACATTTACTGCCCTATTAAGGGATAAGGTTTCGATAAATTTAGCTGCATATTGTGGAAGTTCATCAATCAGTTCTTCAACATCCGAAATATTCAGTTGATCGAGATATTGCTTTAAAGCCTTATCATTTTCTTTTTCAAGTAGTTCCTGAATTTCTTCCACAACCATTTCTTCCATACACAGCTATTTAATTTGTTACATGCCTAAACCTCAATTAACGGTTCGCAAAGGTGCATTTTTATTTCTTAAAAAGCCAATGGTGTAGGTTTAAAATCGGTCAGAAAGGTTTCTTAAAATAAAAATAATAGGGAATAAAGTGAATATAGGAGCTTGCTGCTTTATGATTTAATCATTTTTTAACATAAAAGATACCTCAACGTTGGAAGTTATTTTTGATAAGCATTTACAGATTAAAAATAACCTTAATTTTTAATGAAGTGACTGGTTTGATTTTCGTGCTACATATCACGCATTGGGTTTCAGTTTGGGCTATTCGCCTACTTACCCCGTATCGTTGTTCCTTCAGATGTCATAACTATCCTTTTTATTGAGCCGTCTGGGTTATAAAAAAGGCGATCTATGCATACTGATCTGCTAAAGCTGTTGCCGTCTCTTTGTCTTGCTCCATTATGATAGATAAAATACCAATTACCCTTGAACTCAATAATGGCCTGATGATTTGTCCCACTGTTGCCGGCAACCTCGTTCAAAATCCCCCTGTAAGTATATGGCCCCTCTATTTTTTCTGCGGTAGCGTAGGCAATCTTTTCGGGAAACCCAGAGGCATAAGAAAGGTAATATTTTTTCTTGTACTTATGTATCCAAGGTGCTTCCTCGAACTGCATGCCATCAAATTCGATCCTACCTACTTTCCCATCAATTTCTATCATATTCTTTTTTAGTTTAGCGTAATAGCATACGCCATTTCCCCAAAAAAGCCAGCCTTGGCCATCATCATCTATGAATACCGTTGGATCTATACAGGTCCAGGAATGCTTAGAGGCAAAACAGTCAGCATTTGTCAGCAAGGGCTTGCCCAGCGCATCGCGGTATGGGCCCTGGGGCCGATCTGCCGTTGCAACACCGATGCCAGAACCGTTTGTACTAATATACCAGTAATATTTGTTGTTACGTTTAATCACCTGGCCAGCGTAAGCACTGCCACTTTTATCCCAACTGAAATCCTCCAGTTTCAAAGGAGTAGGATATTCTGTCCAGTTTTGAAGATCAGTAGTAGAAAATACGCACCAATCTTTCATTTTATAGCCCTTTTGGCCACCCGCAAAGTCATGCCCTGTAAAAAGCCAGAGTGTATTATCCACAACAATTGCGGCCGGATCGGCAGTATATTTATGGTTAATAATAGGATTACCATTAGATCGAAAATTAAACAGGGAATCGGTCACATCCTGTGCATTAGCAATAGAGATTAGTAGTAGTTGCAGGCCAATCGAGTACAAAAGTATCCGGAAATGGTAAATAGATCTATTCATGGTCGTGTTTGTTATTTTTGTTATTTCTGTCTTGTTGCCAGTTCTTTGGGTAATCCTGGCCATTTTTGCCCTAAACGTTGTGCTTCTTTTGCGGTGATATTGATTACCGTTCCATGTCGGGGATTGAAGTTTTTAATAAAGGATTGCGGTGGGGCAAATAGGAATAGATCTGAACTACGCTGAAACTCATAACGGTGGTCGCGGTACATATCGTACATCAGGACATAATCTGATGAGTTATTTAGTTTAAATATACCCGAACCTTCAACTGAAATATGTTTCTCTGCGTAGGCATCGAGGTATTTAAAGTCCTCTATCCACGGCCCTTGCAATGTCTTTGCCGTTGCCTGTTGGATACCGTTCTTGAATTCTTTTCCATTTTCGTCTTTGGTATTACCCTTGTAAAAGAAGTGATAAAGGCCATCTTTGTATATGATGTCGCCATCAATTGCTCCATATTTTGCCTTGAACATCAGTTTTGGTTCTTCTTCAAACGCAGTAAAGTCTTTGTTTGCATAGGCACAATAAAAATCAAGTGCAGGATCATTCTTCAACCGTACCGTAAAATAAACCATATACTTATTTACCGAAGGATCGTAGATGGTTTGCGGAGCCCATACCCATTTTACATTAGGAAACTTTTTTGGATAACTTTTTTCCAGGTCGATGATGTTATGTTTCCAGGTGATCAAGTCGCTTGATCTCATCATAACAATGCCTGGATTGTGTTCCCATCCATTCTTCACGGTAAACATGTCTGTTGCTACCAGGAAAAAATCGTTGATGTTCTCGCCGCGCAGCAAGTGTGGGTCGCGGATACCGCCGGTAGCAGAGATCAGCTCAGATGATATGATTGGCTGGTTATTATTCAAAGCTGACCAGTTTATCGCATCGGCACTGATGCCATAACGCAATTGTTCCTGTAACTCTTTTGGCCCCGTTCCTTCAAAATAGGTAAAAAGGTAGGCGTCAAATGGTGGATCCTCTTTCGCAATCCTGATTTTAAAAGATTTCGTTAACGTTTCCTTTCCAAGGGTAAGGTTTGCTGTTAAGATTACATCTACCGCTTTACCAGCTCTGGGTGCACGTTTGAGTAGTTTCCCGTTATTGTCAACATAGGATGGATTGCTCGATTTCCAGCTGATTGTAGAGCCGTTCCCACCCTTAATGGTTAGTGGCAGATCCCATTTTAGGTTCTGCGTAAAGCCGATTGGGATGAGGAGTGCTTTTTTGTCCTCATTAAGTTTTACCCGAACAGATGTTACCGACTGCGCCCCTGCAGTCTGTGTACTATATATAACCGCAAGGGTAATAATAACGGTTTGGATCAATTGTTTCATTGTTTTAGTATATCTGTTCAATTTTTAAATTTAGTGCCAGGTTTCTGGAATAATGCCAACCGTTAGGCTCTGGTAAGATGGAAACTTCACCATTCTTCTGAGTATAATATTCATAGCTGTCATACATTGAAGATTCGATTTTGGTTCATATTCTATTTTTTTATTGGATTGATTCCTTTGAGCGTTGGAATGATCTTCCTAATTCTTCCATCGGATTCAAATTCCATTCGGTCAATACATACCTCTCTATTGTATCCAGCATCCCTGCCCATTTTTATCCCATTTGGAAACTCGAACCGATGGTACACAATATACCATTCGTCTTTTTTAGGCAACTGGATTACAGAATGATGTCCGGTTCCATAAATCCCTTGAACGGTATCTTTTGCTAAGATGAGGTTATTATCAGGAATAGTAAGTGCACCAAGTGGAGCGCTGGCTGTAGCATAACGCACTCTGTAATCGGGACTCCGCGTATCGTTCTCCGACCACGAAAAGTAATAGATTCCATTTCGGTAAAAAACGTTTGTTCCTTCGCGAAATGTATTATCTGGTTTAAGAATAGTGAGGGTTTCTGATTTGAGGCTAACCATGTCTTCGTTCAATTCGGCGGCAGCCATGAACCCGTTTCCCCAATAGAGATAGCTTTTACCAGTTTTCGGGTCTGTAAAAACATCGGGGTCTATGGTCAATCCTTTGGTAATTCCCGCAGGTCGTTGGTCCACAAGTGGCTTTCCACTATCAATAAAAGGCCCTGTAGGAGAATCTGATACTGCGACTCCGATCTTCAAAGCTGCAGTAAAATAATAGAAGTACTTATATTTTCCGTTTACCTTTTTTTCGGCGATACAAGGAGCCCATGCATTACGGTCTGCCCAGGTTACATCTTTTCCCAACTGCAAAATAGTACCTTCATCTTTCCATGAAACGAGGTCTTTTGATGAAAAGACCTTAAAGTAGTTACCTGTCCAGTTCTTGAAACCATCGGTAGTAGGATAGATATAATAACGTTTTGTTTTGTTGGAATAGATGATGTCAGGATCTGCATAATGCCCAGTGAGCACAGGGTTTGCATTGTTTTTAATTTGGGCAACAACGGTCTGCACAAATAGCATGGGTATAGCCAATAGTACCGCTCCCACCCGTGATGAGTAGCATTTAAAATTCATTAAAAGCGCCTGAAGGCCAAAAAAAAGAAAAAAATACTGTTTTGCGAGTTTTTGAGTCCTGAATTTAACGTCTAATTTATTTTTTGCCGATACCTGCATTCGGTCGCGAACAGGGTAGATTTTGATAATCATACTTGATATTTGGTTTTGAAGTTGTCTGACCGTAGAGCTTAGTTTTACAGTAGAAATATAAAGACTAAAATAAATAATAAATGTTATAACAACGTTTATTATTTGGTTTTTTATTTTTGCATGAGGAAGAAACTAATCAAGTGCCCGTTTTTGTGACAAAATTGCTCATACTGTCGTAAAACAGTGCTGCAATCACCGAGTCTCTTCCGCTTCAATAAATTTTGGATCTCTTTTAAAAAAAAATAAACCAGAAAAAGATTCAAATGTTAATATACAGGCGAAAACTAATAATGAGCTGATGAGAAAATATATATTGGTTGTTGAAGACAACAGTGATATAAGAGAAATCGTTTATCTTCTCTTAAGTGAAGACTACGAGGTACATTTTTGTGAAGATGCAACAACATTCCGAAACACGATATTTAAGAAACGTCCCGACGCTGTGATTTTAGATGTTATGCTGCCTGACGGAAACGGGATTGATTTATGCTGTGAAATAAAGTCAGATTACAGAACGGGGCACATCCCGGTATTGATGATGTCTGCAAATTCCTCTCTTGAAGAAATCAAAAAGAAATGTGATGCCGACGATTTTATCCCCAAACCCTTTAATATTGATCATTTCATTAATAAGGTTGCGGTTATGGTAGCTTAATTTAGAGATATCTTTGTTACTAACTCATGCATTGGTAATATGCAAATAAAACTGTAAGAGACCGGATAAAGGCTGAACAAAACTTACATACCATATTTTTTTTTGCATAAATGAGGTTTCCATCTTATCCTAATTAATTTTTAACGGTAAAATGCAGGTCATTTAACTAAAAAAAATACAAAGTAATATTTCAAAGCCTTCACAAAGTGAAATCCGTAGTCGTTTGTTCAGAAATTGAGTTTGTTTAACTTTTATTTTATCTGATCTTACTAAAATTTGCCTGCAAACCAAACCTTATGGTATTTCTTAGCGGACTCTGAACTGATCCCATCAGATAGGAGAAATCGAAGGTAAAACGGCTATAACGAACTCCCAAACCAAGGGTAAGGTAAGAAGCGTCTGCCTTTTGAGGATTTTGATAAAGGTAGCCTGTACGCAGGTATAGTGTTTCTTTAAAACTGATTTCTGCACCTGCAGATATGCCCACCTCCTGAAGTTCTTCCCTAAAACCTCCAGGAGCATCGCTAAAAGAGCCGAATATACCCGCAGGAACAGAACGGTCAGGATCTTTACCTTTTACTATATTTCCATCAGCATCGTAAATGGGTTGGGTAGGCGCCATCAATTTGTTAAAATCGAGGGCAAAACTAACTTTTGTTGGGCCTTCTCCCATTTTCAGTGCAGAACCTATTTTAAAATTTGCCGGAAGGAAATACGATTTTAACGAAGTGCCATAAATCATCTTGGTACCAATATTAGAAAGGCCAAGACCAAAACTCAATATTGCAGGGGTTCCACCTAACTGGATTTCCGACTTTTCAAGCGCAGAAACATCTACCGCCACCGCTTTACCTGCCCTAACATTATTAACTGCCCCTCCTCCAATTAAGTTACTGTTAATGTAACGCAAATTACCTCCAAGGGCAAATCCGGGACCGAGTTTTAATGCATAGCCTATGTCGAGAGCAAATTCGTTTGGATTATAAACGCCGAGATCCTGAAAATTATCATCACTAAAATTTACATTTCCGATTGAAAAATACCGCAATGAAGCCGAAACCGTATTCCGCTCATTTAATCTGTAATAACCTGTAAGGAACGAAATACTCATACCTGAAGCAAGCTGTTTGAGCCAGGGGCTGTATGAAAGCGAAACACCGATATCTCCATCAGGCAGAAATGCCAGTGCCGAGGTGTTAATTGTGCTGGCGTTAGCATCGGCATTAAGCGCAACCCCGGCATTCCCCATTGCCGCTGCCCTGGGCTGTGGCGTAATAAGCAGGAATGGTACCGCGGTATAAATATTACTTAATCTGCTCGCATCAGCCTGGATACCATTAATGGACTGGGCATTAAGACTATAATGCAATACAACAAGACTTAAAAAGAGCCAATACTTAAAAGGCTTAACCGATAAATAATTTTTCATAATAGTTTCCTGATAATGGACTGATTCATTCTGTTCGTTCTTATGCCCAAGTGCCAAGCAGTATGTTTGCAGCCTGTTCTGCCTATCTAATTGTTGTCGTTATTATAACTGCAGATTTCCATTGCCCGGATTACAGCGCCATTAACGGTTTGCCTTAAGCCGAGCGTAATGTTATTTTTCTCTCCCTCTTTAAGGTTCAGCCAACATTCGGGTATATAGAATTCCCTTTGTGGACCAGCCTCCCAGTGGCGGCCTATGTTATGGCCATTTATATAAATAAATCCATTACCAGAAGCATTGATAAGAAGCCTCCATGTTCTTTTTCCATCATTTTTAGGCAATTTAAATTCTGCCCGGTACCAGGTTAAAAGTGCATTTTGTTTTCCTTTGGGTTGCAGGTTATTTCCCTTGCGTGGGATCTGAAAAGTGGTATCCAGCGGTACAACTTTCCATTGCTTGCTATCAAAGCCATTTTCAGTAAATTTTTGCGCTATACCAGATAAGTTAGCAGAATAATCCCACTCCAACTTTTTGTTAATCGCTGTTGTACCATCAGACAGGCCCGCAATGCGGATGCCGCAAAGTTCTTCCATCGGAAAATATCCATGTTCATGTCCTATATTCTCGTAAACCAGCCATACTTCATTATGGTCTTCTTTCAGTAGCCCGGTCAAATCGAATTGGTTATCGTATTCGGTTTCTTTTAAAAAAGTAAACGATTTATCGCGTTGGCGGGTAACCTCTGAAACCCACTTTTCAGCAGGAAATATACGGGGAGCAATTTTGCCGTTAACTTCCATATTTATGATATCCCTCGAATAGGTGTTGAATAACATTCGTGTATATTTACCAACTTCTTGTTTATTCAGGTTGAAACCTGAGCGGTAACGAACGTAGCGCAAATCATTTATCTCCATTTCAGGTAAAGATTTTCCCTGGTATAAGGGGTGCCAGAGGCCTTGTGCATCTTCATTGTATTGTTGTACTGATTTAAAACGAAAGCTAACCGGCAAGGATACTTTTGCTATTGGTGCCTGGTAATACCACCAGATGCCTTTTTCAGCACCGCCTGTTGGAGGAATAATCAATACTTTTGTTTCAAGTGGTCCCAAATCGTAACGGATTAAAAGATCGGTTAACATTCCCTTTGTTGTATCGGCTTCATTTTTACTTTTAATCAGGACTTTATTTTCATCCTGATCGATGTTGTACATAGGCTGTCCGGTATCGCTTTTACCCGCTTTAACTGTTGCAGTACCGCTATTACTTTGTTCTGTAGAACTGTTGTGCATAAATACAAAGCGTGTTCCATCTGCAGATATACGTTGTGCACCCACAATTTCGGCCGGAGCACTTTCAAAGCTGCATAAGCCACCTTTTGAGTTAATAAGCTCATGCCCATATTTTTTAATGAAATCACCTAAATTTTGTGCAGCATAATATTTTGGAGATAATGCTCCATTTTCACGGATCGCTGCGTTATAATCATAAGTTGTGGTTTGCCCCCGGGCACCCCAGCCCGCAAAATGCGTTCCTCCAACAAACACATAAGGGAAAATACCTGTGGCACCTCCTGCAATTGACATCATTGCGAGGGCATAAAAATGTTTGTCGTTAGAGTAATGCTCTTCACTCAGTTTCCCTCCTACTGTTGCAAACCAACCACCTTGCAGCTCAGTAACGAATCCAGGGGCATCGGGCTGCTGTTGTTTTAAATCGCCCATGCGTTTTGCACAACTAATAGCATCTTTCAAACCAACATAATAGTTATCGCAATCGAAAACCTGCGATAATAAAGGATCTTTGCTTCCGCGGGTTTCAGATGTTAGGCAGGTAAATACAGGTATCGTTATCCCCGTGCCGCGCACACAGTTGTACATACGTTGCAAGGCATGAGATTTGTTTGTTGTTTTGTGTGCATTGTACTCATTTTCTATCTGTAAAAGAATAATTCCTTTCTTGCCTTTTTGTTTCGCGGTGATCTGCTCTTTCTGAATAACTTTACATACCGCTTTATACCAGTGATCGTGCCAGTCCAGATAACGGTCATCAGCACTTCGCAGCCAAAAGCCCTCCACATCATCAGGACGGAACTTAGCCAGCCAGCGGGGATAGCCCCTCCTGCAAATTCGGCACAGATAAATGCCCCTGGCCGGATAACAGTATAGAAACCAAACTCTTCCTGAGCCATACGAATCCAGTCTGTAAGATCTTTGAAATTAAACTGAGAATAGTCATTCAGCCCCTTCGGCATATTTAACTCACAAAGATTCCATGGAACATATGTTTCAACTGTGTTAAAGCCTGCCGACTTTATTTTGGAGAAACGATCACGCCAGAGTGCTTTAGGTGTACGGAAATAATGAAAAGCGGCACTGTAAACAAAAGTTTGTTTGCCTTCTATGTATAAACAGGCCCCATCGTACCTGATTTTATCAGGAAAGGGAAAAGACTTCTGCGGTTGAAGGTTTTGAGACTTTGACGACAGGGTTATTGCCATCATGATCAGGAACTGAAAAATTGTTTTTTTGAACATTCGAAAAAATAGGTGTTTAAATTCTAATCTGGCTGAGAGTAGATACTTTTACAATTGACAAAGCAAAATGAAAACAATACTCTGTCGGTTTGTTGTAATTGAATAAAAAGGCAGCAAATACCTCGACATTGCATCCTTTGGCCTTACGCGATTAACATTTAACTTTTTTATTATAAAATTAACTGCCAATAAAAATTACGGTACAAAATCGCATTGTTCCTGTTCATTAGTTTTTTAAGCTGCCATGCAAATCATGGTTAACATCTGTAGATAATAATTTAACAAATGAGCCAATATATTTATACATAAGCTACTAATTTCGTTAACATAAGGGGTTGAAAGGTGCTGCATCGATCATAAAATCACTAACCAAATACCATAATATGAGAACACTAAATTACCTAACAGGCATTATGCTGGCTGTTTTAGCGCTAGGCTGCCAAAAACAAAAGATTGAAAATCCTACAGTCCTTCAATCTACAAAACGAGCGGTTACCATGCCAACCGCCACGAGTTATCCCAATTATAATACTTCGCCACAACCTGCAGACCAATCGGGGGTTGGTAGTACCGCAGTCCAGCTTGCTGCTAAATTTACACTGGGATGGAACGCCGGTAATAGCCTGGAAGCCATAGGTGGCGAAACCTATTGGGGTAACCCCGCACTTACCCAGGCAATGATTGACCAGGTAAAAAGAAGTGGCTTTACGGCAGTACGGCTTCCCTGTTCATGGAACCAGTATATGGCCAACACCAGTACTGCTCAGCTTCAGCAATCGTGGCTTAACAGGGTAAAAGATGTGGTCCAATACTGCGTAAATGATGGTTTATACGTAATCCTGAATATCCACTGGGACGGAGGGTGGTTGGAAAACAACTGCACTACAGCCCAACAGCCCTATGTAAATGCCATGCAAAAAGCATTCTGGGAACAGATTGCAACACAATTGCGCAATTTTGATGAACATGTTATTTTTGCCAGCGCCAATGAACCAGCAGTTTCTGATGCTACAGGAATGGGCGTACTGTTATCTTATCATCAAACTTTTGTAAACGCGGTTCGATCTACCGGTGGTAAAAATAGTTACCGTACACTTGTAATTCAGGGGCCTAGTACCAATATAGACCATACCAACAACCTGATGAACACCTTACCAACTGATTCGGCCCCTAACCGATTAATGGTAGAAGTACACTACTATACCCCGTTCAATTTCGCAGGACTACCAGATGACGTAAGTTGGGGAAATGCCTTTTATTATTGGGGTAATGGTTACCACTCCACCACTGATGCTTCGCGAAATGCTACTTATGGAGAAGAAGCAGATGCCGGACCACAATTTGCCCTGATGAAAACTAAGTATATTGATAAAGGTATACCCGTTATACTTGGAGAATACGGCGCAATCAGGAGACCTAATACTTTATCAGGTGATAACTTAACTTTACACCTGGCTAGCAGGGCTTATTATATCAACCATGTTACCCGGCAAGCGGTGCAATACGGATTAAAGCCATTTTATTTTGATGATGGCGCTTCAGGAAACAATGCATTCAGGATCCTGGACAGGCAAAATATTGGTGCAGCTGACCAACAAGCTTTGGCAGCGGTTGTACAGGCAGGCCAAAATGCCAATACTTCAAGCATTCAGGCCGGGCAAATTTACCAGATTTACAATAGGTATAGCTTTAAAGCCCTTGAAGCTGCCGGTTGGGGCAGCTCAAACGGAACAGTTGCACAGCAATGGTTATATGGTGCAGGCGCTAATCAACAATTTAAGGTAGAGGATGCAGGCAGTGGATTGTTTCGTCTTACCCCAGTTCATGCACCTACAAAGTGCCTGGAAATTAATGGCTGGAGCACCGCTGATGGTGGACAGGCCGTTTTGTGGGATTACAATGGCACTGCGAATCAAAAATGGTCTATTCAGATAACCGACAATGGTTATTACCGGATATCGAATGCCAATAGCGGGAAAGCGCTTGATATGACAGGCTCATCGTTAAACAATGGAACTGCTGCTGTACAATGGTCGTACTCCGGAGGAAGAAACCAGCAATGGGGATTTGTAAAAATCTAAAGATCAAAGTCTCCAGTTAATCTTGCTGACACAACCATATACAATAAAGGCTTCATCTTAATCGATGAAGCCTTTATTATTATTTAACGTATTATTATTTAACGGGAAAAGGTCAAGGTCCCAAAGCCTAGCTGATCATAGCCCCCACTATTTGGCCCATAGTCTCCGCCTCCACCCTCAGGCCGTACTTTTTCGGCGAATTGGGTCGTATACGTAGCTGTTTTACCTTTTACCTTCACATAATAATTGTAAACCAGCTCCCATCCCGGGCGGATGTTACCCCTACCACCACTTGAGATAACCGTTTGATTTGAATTTTCGCAGTTATTATAGGTGGTAAAGGGAACAGTATTGGTTGTATTGATATTATAGGCGGCTATGTATTCGCTAACCCCTAAAAGTGGCGGATTAACATGGCTCCAGGGGTTATAATCAAAAAAGTTCTGGCCCTGATTATACAGCATCTGGCAAAAGGTTCCGAAAAGGGGAACCTCCATTGTAGCATGGCCCTGATCTCTTCCAGCCTCCTGTGCCTGATCCATACCATTAGGATAAGTTGCTGTTGTTACCCTTCCGATGTAGGCGGTACCGGTTCCACTGTGCTGGTAATAATCTATAGCATAATTAATCTTGGCCACATCATCACAAAGAATGCCAATAGCTAACACCGTGCATAAGTTAGACATATCCCAGTTAAGCCAGTAATGGGTACCGCAGGTGTTGTTATGCCTGTTCAAAAAATCGCTCGAAACCGGATAATATACATTAAGCATGAAATTTTTAAAAGCGGCGAAATCTGCTGCAGACCAACCGCTGTAACCACGCATAATTTCTGCAGCATTTGCCCATTGGTACCCTTGCAATCCTGCAGCCAGTTGTTTATTGCTATCACCATCAATATACTTGCATTTAACTGCCCAAGCATTCATAATGGCTACGGCATTTGCACCACAGGCTGCATCTCCCTTAATTTTCCATCGTAAGGCATTTTGATAAGCTGCCGCAGCATCCTGACATGCCAGAATGTAATTTTCTCCTCTTCCGCTTGCTGCTCTTCCACGTACGATTGTATCTACCGGCCGTGGTACATAAGTGGCAGCAGAGCGACCATTAGCTACAAGTTTGTTCCAACCATCCAGCCAGGGTTGTGCCCCTGCATTTACCTTGGTTGTCATTCGGATAAAATCAGCTGCAGAGTGAAGCATCCCTGGGTGTACAACAGTAGTTACCCGCCCAAGGGCAGTAGCAACCATTTGTTTTCCGGGCGCCAGACCGGTGCTCAAATTTGTAGTATCCTCAGCGGCAATTGGTTTACTGCATCCAAATGACAGGAATGCGATGCATAGCATGATTTGATTCATTTTTGTTTTCATAGGGTATATATAAATGAAGATTAAATACTATTATTTAAAGTATTCTCAATAGTCAGCTTATTTTAAACGGTTATACGCTTTTTTAAAGGCAAAGGTTGCCCAATTGGCCGTAACCAGATGTATCAAGTACTGTTCCATACTCCGCTTGTCTTTTGTAATACATAGTGATATGCTTCTACCCTATTGTAATTTTACGGAAACTCACAAAAACAGCATTAAAATTCTCATTTACAAATATTTACAACCATTAACAGTGATTTTTTTCAACTTTATTTCTTATAAGACAAAATCAGTATTTTTCTATACTCTTTCCGCTTAATTTTTCTTAAAAAATGATGTAACAACTTGAAGTTGTGCAATTTCAGCAAAAAATCAATTGTTTATTTGCAAAACCAGGACAGTTCAAGGATTTCATTGCGTAGACTAAATTATTCAGTGGTATCAGGAGACAGTGCAGTTGCCAAAACTCTTTCAGGAATAGTAAAATACAAAGATTGGATCACCATACAGGTTGACCCAATCTATAACTGTTAAGCAATTAATTATTTTAAGCTTAAGTAATTTTAAGGGCATTAGCGTAGGAAGCCTGTGGCTGATTTGCAGGAAAATAAACCTTTAAACCTTGTGAATTTCTTTCAAAACGCAAATTTTCTTTGGTAGCAAGCAGTTGCACAGTGTTTATTTTTCCGGGATAATTTAATGATCCTTCGGCCAGACTGGAAATCAAAACCGAACCTTCAGCAGGCCAGGCCATAACCGTAGCAAACAATTCTTTTTCTTTAACGGCAAACCGGATATCTTTATCACTAAAAGGTACACCTTTGCCTTCATTAAATCCTTGCGCGCTTAATTTAGGTGATTTTTCCTGTGCAGGTCCTTCTCCAAAAATTTTCCATGGCCGGGTGCCATATATACTGTCTCCGTTCGCTTTCATCCATACGCCAATGTCTTCAACGATTTTTCGCTCCAGCTCATCTATTGTACCATCGCCGCGCACAGGAATATTGAGCATCAGATTACCATTTTTGCTCACTACATCAATCAAGGTATGGATTACGGTTTTTGCAGTTTTATAACCATTTCTGTTATAAATTCCCCGTTCGTAATGCCACCCCCTATACAGGTATCGGTTTGCCAAGGCAGGGGCTCAATGTTGTTGCTCTGCCCACGTTCTATATCCCACACCATAGCCTTACGCTGTGTTTCATTAAGTATTTTTCCGGTAACTACTGCATTAAGCTTGCCTTTGTTCTTAATACTTTTGTTGTAAAGGTGTGCTGCAATTTTCAACCCTACATCACTAATTGGCCACATGGGCAATTGCGAATCGTCAAAATATACCATATCCGGGTTATATTTGTTGATCAGATCGATAGTGCGGTTATAAAACTTGTTGATGTATGCACTGGTAGGCGGGGTAACACCATTGCCCCAATCCCATTGACTATGTATTGTTCCGTTATTCTGGCTATTTTGACTCAGCTGATGGTCTTGTGCATAAAGTTCTTGCGGATCAAGACCATCCCACCATTTACCTTTCCCATCTGCTTTTGTCAGCTTCCCATCGTATGGAACACCTGCCAGAGGGCCGTTTTTGTCTGCACGCTGGCTAGTTTCAAACCAACTCCATGCGTGTGCAGCATGCACACTAACTCCAAATGGCAATTGATGCTTTTTAGCCGCAGCAGCCCATCCGCCAATGATGTCTTTTTTAGGGCCTACTTTGGTAGAATTCCAGTTCTTCTGGTATTTACTGTTATAAAGATCCAGGTTATCATGGTGGTTGGCCAGCGCCATAAAATATTTGGCCCCGGCGCTTTTATATAGTGAAACAAGCGACTCAGGGTCCCAATTCTCTGCTTTCCAGACATTGATTACATCTTTAAAGCCAAATTTAGAAGGATGCCCATATTTCTCAATATGATATTTATATTTCCAGCTCCCCTCCATATACATTTCCCTGGCATACCAATCGCCAGCTTCTGGTTGGCACTGAGGCCCCCAGTGTGCCCACATGCCAAATTTCGCATCTCTAAACCATTCAGGGGTTTTATAATTAGCGAGCGACTCCCATGTTGGGGAGAATGGTCCTGCGAGGATCTTCTCTACAAACTCTTTTGCTCCATCATTATTTGACTGAAATCCGGAAAGTTTATTGGAAAGTAAAACTCCGGGAATACCAATAGCAAGGCTTTGGATTAGTTGTCTGCGGTTCATAAAATTTGGTCAGTATTAATTGTGGAAACAAATTTATCGCAGCAAGCTTCAATATCTTTGTATTTAACAGACTATTTTTTGCAAAATTCCGACATTCCCTATAAGTTCATGTATCCGTTTGTATAGAAATAAGTGTATTTTTTTATTCAAAATGCAAAAAAAATAAGTTTTCAAATCCTATATTTGCAGCCTTGCTCCCGTAGTTCAATGGATAGAATTATGGTTTCCGGTACCATCGATATGAGTTCGAATCTCGTCGGGAGCACCTCACGAGACAAATCAGTTTTTATGCTGTTTGTCTCGTTTTTTATTTTACGCAACTCACTATTAATCAACTACATTAACTCAAATCTTTTCGTTCAATCTAGGTGTTCGATAACCATTCTCATGATACACCAATTTTTCGGGAAAAATTGCAGCGATTATTTCACGTTTTAGGTCTTATTACTGGGGAAATAAGTTTGGATAAACTCGCAATGGAAAAGTTCATGAAGAAAGCTAAAATAAAAAAAAGGCATGTTTGGTTCCGCTGACGTTACCGCTGAAGAAAGTACGCTTTTAAAAAGGCTTTTAAAAAAGTATACCCCTTTAACAAAAAAATAATTAACTTCAAACAATCCAATGATATGACAACATCTTTCAAGCCCATTTTTTATACCCTATCGATTATTATATTTCTGGGATGTAATGGCAAAAAAGAGTTGAGCCCAGTAATTCAGCCTGCAGGTATTCTTCAGAGCAGTGATCAGATCTCAAAGTATATCATGCAATACGTCAACTTCGACTCTGATTTTAGTGCGTTTGACACACAAGGAAAATCGATGGATAAGCAAACATTTCTCAACGAAGTACTATCCGGCAGTTACTTACCTTTAAGGCTAAAAACCCAAACAGGTGAAAACTCATATCAGCTGCACAAAATTAATGTGCTAATTGAAGACTCGCCAAAATATTATCTGATAGACCAGGCCCGTCAGGGTCTTTTTCAACTTTCGCTCGTCGGCAAGCCCGCACCAAAGTTTGAATTTGTAGATTTAGCAGGACACAAATACAACAACCAAAATACCAGGGGAAAAATCCTTGTAATGAAATTCTGGTTTATAGGCTGTGTCGCCTGTGTACAAGAAATGCCTGAAGTGAATAAAATAGTTGATCGCTACCAGGACCGTAAGGACATTCTTTTTGTTAGTCTTGCATCAAACAAAGTCGAACCATTAAAGAAATTCCTTAAGCAGGTAACATTCAAATATCAAACTGTAGCAGATGCCGACCATTACATGATCGATTCTATCGGTACCAAGGTATTCCCTTCACATCTGATTATTGGCAGGGACGGCAAGATCAGGAAATTCACGCTACAGTATACCGAGGTTGAAGAGCTGCTAAAAACCCTTTAGCAATGAAACAAATTGGAAACGGGAATAGCCTAGAGCAGCAGAAACCATTTTAATTCCGCCATATTATTTACCTTGACACTATTTAAGGTAGACTTCATAGCTTTTAGATTCGCCGGCCTACCGTTTAATTGTTGTTCAAATATTTTGGGATCCAGCTTCACTTCGGTAACTTTTGTTGCAAACCAGTTTGTATTATCATGCGGTAAAGCTACTCCCAAAATCATCCCTGGCAGACCAGAAAATAATTCGGGGCCTCTCTGAGAAAGTATTTTTTCAGTAAAAAAGGCAACGACATAAGTCGAGTCAAGGATCAAACTGTTCGCTCTTCGACAACTGTAGCCCGCTATATCTCTTACTTCATCCGTAAGCGGTCTTATCCGTCTATAACTTTACAATGCCTCCTTAATAAATAAGGAGGCATTTATTTACGTTTTTTAAAAAATTTGATCAAAAAATGAATGTTCGATAAATGATATCATTTTGATTTTGAGCTGAGTAGTTTGACCATTTTTCAAAAACAATGTCCTCTACCGCAGCACCAGAAATAAAACAAACTAAAAAACAAACACTTACATAAATTCAGAATCCATTTCTAGCATCAATTTATTTTTTTCTTTGACATTAGTTATCGAAACTATTTTCCTAATATCCTCAATTAAAGTGTGTGTCAACGGAACATGGTGGAGCTCCTCACGAGACAAATCAATTTTTATGCTGTTTGTCTCGTTTTTTTATTTTACGCAACTAACTATTAATCAGACGTATTAACTCAATCTTTTCGTTCAATCACCAGCTTCATTTTAAATAAGCTTTCAATGTCTTAAAAAAGCCGACTAATACCACCGCTAAAAAGCAGTATCAAATTTAAAAATTTGCTGTCTTAGAAACTAAGCTTTTAATTATAACTTAACATTACTTTCTGAACAGATCTAACATACAAGGACTCAACGTTCTCATACTCGGTTTACCTTGAAAAATGGAGAAATTTTCATCATATTCCCTTCGTGGGTTTTCTCTTTTTTGGGTATGGGGTTTTCTCCGGTTCTTGCCTCCGCCTTAGGTACTTCAGCGCTTTTCTTCATTATTACAAGTTCGATCAGCGCGCACCAGTACCGAAACTGGTTGTTTTGGGGCATACTCATTACCTTTATGCTGCATCCTGCGTTCATTTTTTTCGCTGTATCAGGAAAAAGTTCGTACATGGTGCTCATCTTCTTCTATCTTTTTGTAATGAGCATTTTCCGGTATTTCAGCACCAATACATCTTACCATATTTCGGTGGCCAGTATCTATTTCACACTGCTTATTTTCTGTTCGTTCAAGTTTTCCTGGCTAATGCTGTTTATCCTTCCCATTATTTTTTTTGTAGCCCTTCAATCCATGACAGTTGCAAAAAACGATCCAATGGACAAGATCGCAATCGCATTCAATACCAAATCGATACGGCGTAAACTGGCTAATAAAACCCTGGCCGTATACCTCATCATATTTGCCCTGCCGATAACTGCGATATTGATTTTCAGGATGCTGAACCAGACCTACACCGGAGATGCCGATTATTATTTAAACAGTCCTTATGCAAATTATAGCGCAATTACAGATCAGACAGATAATCTCAATAATTTAGCTGATAACAAACTGGGGCGTATATTTCCTGAGGTGCATTTTTTGGTAACGGTAAGGATATTGATGTTTGCGCCCCTGTTACTGCTCTGCCTGGGCATTTTCAAGAGCATCAACCGCAACATCTTTATGGTTTTTTCCCTTTTCTTCTTCATGGAATTCTTAAAGATAAAATATCCCAATGTTTATATCCCCATTCATTTTTACGCAGCCTTTATATGCCTTTGTTGGGCTGTTATAGCAAACGCAAAAAGTACCAGAACACTTCGGTTCAATAAACATTTTTATTTCTCGATTATCATTTTACAGCTTGTTACCGCATACCTTACAATGAATGCAAGCCCTCTGCCTGAAGAAAAAAAATACCAGGGCGCACTTGTATCCATAATGACGCAAAAGCCGCTTGAAAGAGACGATGATGAAAAACTATCCAGCTACATCAAAAAGATCAGCGCTAATGATGGCATACTTGCAGATGATGCCAATGCCTACCAAATCATAGCATTAACAGGGTCTGCCAAAATTTTTCTGACTCCAGGCGAAAATAGGTTTTTGGCCGCAGTTGCTCAACCTGTAAACCATGTATCCTACATATTGGCAACCAAAAAAGAAAGCCAATACGATTCCTTTGGACTATTGAATAACAATACGGTACAAACATTACGTTTAAAAGGAATTTCGCTGCATCCGGTCTGCTCCAATAAAAACTGGATATTGTGGCATATCAAAAACGAGAAAAAATAACCATTCAGCGATACATACATCGGTTTCATTGCTTTTCAAGTCACCATCCGGAACACTTCTTACCCTAATAATTGCCAGATCTACAAATTCAACCCTCAGCGTCTTATGTCCCGAACGGAGCAACAATCCGTTAGAGATCCTGGTGGCCTTAAAGGCAGATTGAGCAAATGTAACCGTAGCTGCAAGAGAAAATATCAGTATGCATATTATTGTGGATGCGGAAAATTTTAGTGTTGCGTTAACATTCATCTGCCAAACCAGTTTTTTCAAATCTTAGTTCCTTACTTTATAGCTTTTTCCTTTACTGGTTAAAAACGTTGTCAGGTATCCATTTGCTGATTTAGTGACTTTTGTTTTAACCCCATCAACACGAATCGGGATGCTTGTTCTGATCACACAATTACCCCCATTTCCAGATCTGATCAATGCCGACTTTAATTTACCTGCATTCCATTCCATATCAACGGTAAAAGCGCCTCTGGCCTTTAGTCCAGATATGTTTCCATTCGCCCATGATGTTGGAAGAGCCGGCAATAGATGCAATTCGCCCAGGTGGCTTTGCAAGAGCATTTCTGTAATGCCTGATGTTGCACCGAAATTTCCATCTATTTGAAATGGAGGATGGGCATCGAAAAGATTTGGATATAAACCACCACCTTTTGAGACACTTAAATCGCGCATTAAATCACGAACCAGTTTATAAGCATGGTCACCATCTAGTAAACGCGCCCAGAAGTTAATTTTCCAGGCAAGGCTCCAACCGGTTCCTTCATCACCGCGTAACTCCAACGTTTTTTTGCTGGCCGCAGCAATATCGGCATTGATTAACGGTGATATTTCACGCCCAGGGTGTAAACCATAAAGATGGCTTACATGACGGTGATGTGGTTCTACATCTCTCCAGTCTTTATACCATTCCTGTAAGTTACCCGCCTTGCCAATATGAAGTGGGTATAGCTTCGCTAACTTTGCTTTAAGTAACTTTCTAAATTCATTATCGGTTTTTAATGCTTCTGAAGCTTCGATACAGTTACGGAAATGGTCGCGAACGATTGATATATCCATGGTTGTAGCGATAGAGGTATTTGCTTTTTTCCCTTTATCGTCATAATATTCGTTTTCAGGTGAGAATGATGGGGCGGTAACCAGATATCCATTTTTATCTTCTACCAAATAATCTACTAAAAATTCTGCTGCACCCTTCATCACCGGATAAACCTTTTTTAAAAAGTCTTTATCCTGGGTAAAGCGATAATGTTCATACAAATGGCGGCTTAACCAAGGAGCTGCCATATACCAGTTTGCCCATTTGGGATCGCCTTTTCCTAAATTCCCTACCGGGTTACTTAAAGCCCATATATCGCTGTTATGATGGGCAACCCAGCCTTTCATATGATAAAAGTCTCTGGCTGTTTCTTTACCTGTTACAGCCAAATCGTTGATAAACTTAAATAATGGATATTCCATTTCTTCCAGGTTACTGATTGCCGCAGGCCAGTAGTTCATTTGGGTGTTAATATTGATGGTATAATTTGAGCTCCATGGTGGTCTCATTGAGGCATTCCATATCCCCTGAAGATTTGCCGGAGGTCCGCCAGGTCGCGAAGAACTAATCAGCAGGTATCTTCCATATTGGTACAAAAGTGTTTCAAATGCCGGGTCGGTTATACCTTTACTAAATTCAATGAGGCGCTCATTTGTAGGAAGTTTCGCATTCGAAGTATCGTTGGCTGTGCCTAGCTTAAATTTAACACGGTTAAAATAACGCGAATAATCTGCCAGATGCTCAGTATATAACTCCTTCCATGGGCGCTTAATCGCTGCTGTAAGATTAGTACTGCAAATTTTTATCTCATCTTTCCCTTCGCTTACCGGACATTTATCAAAACCGTTAAAGCTGGTGGCGGCACAAATAAACAGCAACACTTCATCTGCATTTGCAACCTTCACACCAGAAGTATCCGACTTAACGCTTCCACCCTTCAAAACAGCGCGAACCTGCATGGCTACCCGCATACCGCGGCAATCGGCATCGTCATAGTTTATTGGCTTGGGATTATAGTTCACATAACTCGGATCAACCTGTGATGGGGCTTTTCCTTTAAAAATAATACCATTGTTCCCATCTGCAGTTATAATCCCCTTAAGCTGACTACTTACACTGGCAAAAAAGTTGATCATGCCAGGTTTATTCGCACTTAAACGAATAACAATGGCTTTACCTGGTGCAGTAGCTATCACCTCGCGTTTGTAGGCCACTCCATTTGCCTTGAAATTGACCGAGGCCAAACTTTCATCAATAGATAAGTCTCTTATATAATTCTCAAATTGACCGGGGCCAATATCCTGCTTCAACTTCAGGTCTGCCAAGGGCAGGTAAGATTGAGAATAAACGCCCTGCATTTTCTTTATCTCGGTATTTGCCTCCTGATAATTTTCATTTTTTAAAAGCAGCTCCCGGGTACGTAAAAGATATTCGGGTGCCTTGGGGTTTACATTAGCTTTTACCGGACCGCCACTCCATAAAGTTGCCTCGTTAAGCTGGAGTAATTCATTAGACGGATCGCCATAAATCATGGCGCCCAACATTCCATTTCCAACAGGTAAAGCCTCAGTCCATTTTTTTGCAGGTGTATTGTACCATAATAAATCATTTTTCTGTCCAAAACATTGAAAGCATAAATTGAAAAAAATAGTCAGGAAAAATAAGAAACGAATCATAAATTATATTTGTGTGTGTGTATTTTAGTTTAAAAATGGGTGAAAGCGCTTATATGTTTCTCAAATTCGAATAACGAATAGTCGTAAATACCAAACCTTATTTGGTATACTTATACTTAAAGTAATCTATATCCACATAACCTTTATCTGCAAGTTTATTATAATTGAAGATGCCTATTCTATCGCCCCGGTAACTCCCCCAGGTTAATTGGGTAACATTGCCAATTGGTAAAAACGTTTCCCCATCTAAACTATAGAAGTAACGATTTTGGCCTTGGTAATCCCAGATCGACCTCAGCCAAACCGTGTTTTCTTTTATTTTTATCCCAGGTGATTCCTGCCCATCCGCATGGTACACCATCAACCTCTCCTCACCTTGCTGTATAATACCCAGCATGCTTATAGATGTTGTAGAAAAGTGTGTTAGGCCGGCAAACTGTCCGTCGGCCATTCCACTGATATCCAGTTTCACGGTAGCCTCATTAGCCCTGGTTCGCATACTACGTTGCGTAATGGTATTACCAGCTCTTAATAAGATTTTTTTCGGATCTTCAGGTTTTATAGGTTGAAAAGCCTTAAGGCGAAGAAACCCTTTTCTTTCAGAGAGCGACCACCTGTCATTTCTGGGTTGATAGTTCCACTCCCATTGTGGACGTAATGTTGCGGATGAAAAATCGTCATCTGTTTGGATTTTTATATTTGAATTAAGGGGAATTGGGGCTTTTCCAGACCATACCATGTTCCCAATACGATCTTCGCCAACCTTACCAACTATCGGCCAGCCATCTACCCAGGTTACAGGTAACAAACTTGCTGCCCTTCCTTCCCAATCGCCGGAGCCATGATGGGTAAAAAACCACCATTGTCCATTTTTCAATTGCATTAGTCCGCCTTGGTTAGGTTCTCTGTCTGTGTTTTTGTTTACGTGGTTTAACTGTTTAATTTCCCACGGGCCGGTAATATTCCGAGATCTTTCCATCATCATTACACGGCCTTCTGCTTTTACTTCGCTAAAAAAATGATAGTATAA
Source organism: Pedobacter riviphilus (assembly GCF_014692875.1). Classification (NCBI taxonomy): domain Bacteria; kingdom Pseudomonadati; phylum Bacteroidota; class Sphingobacteriia; order Sphingobacteriales; family Sphingobacteriaceae; genus Pedobacter; species Pedobacter riviphilus. Next base: position 3,117,845 of record NZ_CP061171.1, read on the forward strand.
GCCATTGATCTTATATAATTTATTTGCCTCACTGCCTGAAGATTGATGAATAATCGTATCAGTATCCATATGCAGGCTCTTGCCGTCCTGAGCCATCTTAAAGAGATGAATGTTGTACTTTTTATTGGTTTTAGTATCCAGTTTAAAGTTTGTCGCTATAAAATAAAGCTGTCCGTCATCATCACAGAAAGAAGAACAATCGTCCCATCCCGACACCTTCCAAACCTGGTGTAGTGGCGCCCAGGGCCCTTTAGCATCAGTGGCTGAACTCATAAAAAATCCGTCGTCCGGACTACCGAAATAGACCCAAAATTTATTTTTATAATACCGGATAGACCCAGCCCATATCCCTTTGCCATAACTGTTCATCTTCGTCCAGTCCAAATTAGGACTGATCCGAGTGAGATCAGCAACTACATGCCCCGCAATTTCCCAGTTCACCAGATCTTTAGAGTGTAATACAACCATTCCGGGCGAAAACTGCATGGTTGAGGATATGGCGTAAAAATCATCGCCAACACGGATGGCATCTAAATCACTATAATCAGCAGGTATAACCGGGTTATAAAAGGTTCCATCCTTTTGCCCGCCCCAGCTTTCCGTTTTCTGACCGAAAACAGTGGCACTAAGCGTAACAAACAAAAAAGTCTGGTATAAAAAATTAAGTGCAAATTTCATAAATAAAGGTAATCAAGGACGCTTTAACCTCATCTGGTTTTTAAGGGGTTTAACTAATTTACAATTTTGACTTCCAATTCTGAGGATATTTTCTAACAAATACTAAGGGTTTAACGTACGCGTTAACGTTACTCCTGATATATTGACCGATTGGCTACCAGAAAGTGTGGCAACAAAGCCCATCGATACCGTAGCAGCAGCGTTTAGCGTAAAGGTAAATGATTTGCTTCCTGCCCCATTTATAGCCACCCTGCCTACAAAGTTTGCAGGGGTTGTTGGAGCAGCAATATCAGGAATATTAGTACCTATTGCAGCAACACTGTAGGCCCCTTTGATGTTATCGGTTGTTACACCTCCACGCACGTTTGCATCAAATTTGTAAGTACCCGCCGGCAATAAAACAGTCTGATAAATCTTCCCGTTTGTAATATTGGGTGTTGTTGGAGAACCTCCCGGCTTTCCGGCATCTGAAGCGGCATAACCAGATTCGAAGGCAATTTGGGTGCTATTGTTATTATCAAACGAGCCATAGGCACCATTCAGTTCGTTTGTTAGGCTGTAAGATTGGTGAGTATTTCCTTGCGCATTAAACAGCCAGCCCGAAAGCACGCCCCATCTGCCCTGATTTGGGTCTATGGTGCTGGTTTTAAAGGGTTGTGAAGTGTTTTTCAACACTTTTGTGATATCGGAAAATATACGCAGCGGGTCTATTAAATAAATCAGTGTGCTTTTTGCAGCATTTACCTGGTATTTTTCAGGATTAGATAAGGTAAATGCCACTGCAACTTTTGATGGAAATCTTGCAAAGATACTATCGATGTTAACCCTCATTTCAACAATAGCCGAACTCTTATAATCATCAAGGTAAACATCATTAAGATCCAATGCGGCATTTGTAAGAATAGCGGTGCCTGCAGGAAGCAGTCCTTTTGCAAGCAATTTTTTTAATGTATCGGCATTATATGCAATTGATGTTTTAAAGCCTCTTGAGGCTTTTCCACCTAAATCTACCTGTGCTTTTATAGAGAAACCATTATTATCAAAGCTTACATTATTAGCGGTTAGATTAGGAGAAGTTAGTTGCGTTACCACCTGGTTTGGATTGCTTACCGCAGCAGTAAATGATAAAAAGTGTAACTCATCTATTTTAGCTATATCTGCAGTATTTAATGTAAGCACTACAGATTTTTTACTTTCATCCAATTTTTGCGATTTTGACGGATTGGAAAGCGTGATGGCAAAAACCAGATTTTTACCATAATTCCGCTCAATAGCACTTGCAGAAACGGCTACATTAAAGGTTACACTCTTTGTACCAAACCGCACTTCAACAGATTGAGGCATTGAAAAATCAGGGAAATTGATCACTGCACCATTCGTCACCGTTTGCGAAATTGCCAGCTGTGGCTCAGGCGCAATATTAACGGTAAAAGTAGCATTAGCAGGGTTTTCCAGTGCTATCCGAACAGGAAAAATAATTCTATCGTCTCCTTTTGTGATATCACCAACATTAACTGCATTAACCAGCGATGGATAGTCGAATTTAAGCACTCCGGGCGAGGAACTCACCTCATCAACAAAGTCTTCCTGTTTACAGGAGTACAGAAAAGTGACCGTAAGCACTAAAAAGGTACAAAAGATGATCAATATTTTACTATGATTTTTATAAAACGTATTCATATCGACGAATTAATTATTTAAAAATACTTTCCCATCTAAATTCCAGTTTTCCTTGATCGGAATACTTAGCCACGACAAGATCTGTGCGGTTATATCATCCGATCCTGGTACTGTTGCAGATATATCGGGAAGTGAAATTGGACAAACGATGTAATTGCTTTTTTCCCACACGGTACTATTTCCAAGTTCAGTGCCCTTTACAAGGGGTGTGCCCCCTTTGAGCACTTTAAAATCATAATTACCATTCTCCGTTAATATTTCATTCTTAAACCTCCCGCCAGCTCCATCCCTGCAAGGCCAGTAGCTTGCGAGATAACTGTAATCAGGGTGAGAACTACTCACATAGGTGTCGCAAGAAAATTGCTTGATGGTCTCATCAGATAATGCTTTTCTCCAGATTCTGATATCAGACACATTCCCATCAAAGGGATCTTTGTTTTCATCGGGAATATAACCTATAGTATAGGGTGCATTATAAGTATCGATTAAAGGCCATAAGGTTTCAGGAATTTCTGCTTTAGTATTAAAAATGCCATCGGTATACAGCGAGACGAAACGCTTTGTGCCCTCTGTCCTAATTACAACAGCAATCGCATGCCAGTTTCCATCGGCAATAATAACCTTCTTATCATCGGCATTTACCCCAATCTCATTAGTACCTGCGGGTGTTGCCCCTCTGGCAAGTGAAAAACGCCAGGTCAGCTTTTCTATAGAAAGGCACCAGCCAACACCTCCGGTATTGTTAAGCCTGGTAATCTTTCTGCCAAAGAAACTTGGCCATTGATAGGTATAAGTGCCTATATTTTCCTTTGCAAAAGTGCCTATTGTGTTTTTGTTCTTTCTTACCTTCATTTCAATGGTAAAGTCGCCTTTACTACCGAAATTCAATGGATTTATAGCGGAAGATTTTAAAACGTCATCAAATCTGAGTTCAGCCCTGATCGCACCGCTTTGCAGCGCTGCTTCAGACGCTACTCCCGTAGATGAATAAAAGCGAACGAAGTTTCCGTCATAAACATTGCCGGTAAATGGTTTGTCTATTAGTTTTGATTGATACTTATCGTTATAAAAAAGCGTAAATGTATTGGCCTTTGGGTTTGAAAATATAGTATTATCGTTCACCACACTTGCTGCCGCCCCTCCGCGACTGGAAGTAATGATCACCATCCAGTTTTCCTTGCTATAATTTTTTCTATTTTTTAATGCCTCCATGGCCTGGCCAACATAGGTATCAAACTGAAGGATAGCATTTTTGTATTGTTGATTTGAACTCTCGTAAGCATTGGTGCTACCGGCAGTATTTACACTTTTATACATACCCACTACCACACCGGCATTATCATCCGCCAACTCTTTTAAAACAGCATTTTGGATTTCCGTATCACTATTATAGGTTGCCCTCGAATCAACAGAAGCGTCGCTTGTAAAATTGTCTGTAAACGTATTGCTGTAAGAAAAAGTTGCAATTCTAACATTTGCATTTGCCTCCTTGATACGCTGAAATACTACCGGATACAAATTCAGTTTATTATTGCCGAGTGTTGCACTTGTTACCTCGTGCTTGGCTTTTGATACCCCGGTAAATAGGTCCGCCCATGTGGTCGCCTCATCATAACCTTCATCGCTTACGGAGTAATACGAATAGGTAGACTTTTTTAAAAGGCTGGTCATATTAGGAGGCCCAACTTCTTTTAAAGCCACCCCACGCAATCCATCAACAACCAAAACCAACACTTTCCTTGCTTTCGGACTATTGAAAGTGGTATCGTTTATCACTAAAGGGGCTACCTTGTCAAATTCACTTTGGCAAGAACTTCCCAAAATGGCCACCATCCAAAAGCAGAACAGCCTTACCATTACCGTTGTAAAATTCTTTTTCATAATTTACTTTTAATTAATCCTCAAGCACTAAACCTTTGATATTCTGAACAGCTTGCGAATCGAATTTTCTAAACGAGCCAAGCAAAACGATGCTTCGCTTATTATCTTTATTTCTCTCCTCTAAAACCCTGTTAATTGTTCCTGTTAACTCGCCCAGGGTATTGTAACCTGGAGCCAAGCCTCCCTGTGGCGATAAAATCATAAATCCGGCACGCCGTACATTGTTATATTTTTTAAAATTACCCGATACCACAATCAAGCCGTTAGACAACTGCTGCGCAAACAACGGATAACCGCTATCAAAGTTTCCCGAAACAAAAGTATCATCAATTGATCCGTCGGCTTTGAGCACCAAAATATTCTGAATGGGCTGGTTGTTAAATGAGCTAAAAACACCTGTAAGTACAAATCGCTGCGTAGTACTGTTCCAGTTGATGCTTGTGATATAACCAGTAGCACCTTTACCTGCCTGAAAAGAATCGTCAACAGTTCCGTCCGTATTAAGCCTAACAATTCCACCGGCTGCCTTATTATCAAATTTTGAAAAGGCCCCTACCAATACCAATTTACCATCGGCCTGCATTACGGCATCTAAAATGTTACCATTACCGCCTTCAAGGGTAGTTCCTCCAGAGAAATGGTAAGTATTGTCAAGACTTCCATCCAATTTAAAACGTACTACCTGCCTGATGGGAACAGAGTCACGAACAAGACTATCTCTATAGCCGGTTAAGGTTGTATTTCCAGATGTGTAGGTAAACGTTCTACCCACATCGTACCGGTGGGAGATATAATATTTAACTCCTCCTACGGCAATTATTCCGTTATTGAAGTAAAAAATCCGCTTAATCGGGGCGTCTGTTCCTCCATTGAAAACGGGAACGGTAAGTTTTGGATAAGTGGCTCCACCATTCTTTGATGAATAGGTATCAACCTGCTTAAGGTCAATCGCCCCAAGAGAAGTAAGTCTTGTGATATTTTTAACCGGCCCCTTGAGGTCGAATGCAGACATATTTCCCGCAACGAAAATATTGGCATCGTTCGGGCTCGACGTAACAGCACTGAGGTAACCGCTAACTACCCCCGTACCCAATTGCAATGTTCGTTGAACCTCCCCTTCGTACGTAGTCTCCGCTATTTTTTTAATGGCCAAAACAATTCCTTTATCATTAAAGTCGGTAAATTCTCCTACCATCAGGTATTTTCCACTCCTCATTTTATAGGCATCGTAAATGGTGTTATTGGCACCTATTTTTGCCTTGAAGTAGGGATCATCCGATATTTTGCCAAAAACCTTAAACTGTGGACCAAAAAAGACCTGGTCGCCAATTTGTATGGAAGTTGAGCCTGAACTACCCGCAGCAGGAACTTTAACTTTTACCACATCGCCAACAATCGAAACGATCTCCGCTTCTTCACCACTAAACTGGAAATGAAGTTGTGTTTTATATTGTTCGGCTCCTATAACGCTTACCGTTACCACATCATTGGCACTGCCTTGTGTAGGTTCTATAGCACTGGCTGTGTTAAATTTTAATCCTAAAGGCATTTTCCCGCCTATATAGGGGTTTTCAAACTCTGTAACTTCATCCTTGCATCCGGCTAGCAATAGCAATGAAAGGCTGCAGGCCGTAAACCAAATTTTTATTTTAAAAACTGACATATTTCGAATTACTTAGTTAATAATACGTCCTGGATTAAATTTTGAGGATCAGCCCCAAACGGAAAATCTGTACTCAGCACATGCACTACAGCATGCTTAGGCTGCACATCCGAAGAAGTGATGGGGATACTGACCCAATTATCTAAAGGCTGGGATACATTCGGTATATAAGACAGCAGTAACTGCCTGTAGCCCGTGTATTTCACCCCGCCGGCATCCGCATATCTTACACCGATATTAAATACATCTCCACTATACGCTACATAATTTTGGCCCGGGAATATGGCTTTTGCGCCAACATCTATTTGTGGATAATCGTTAAGCTTGTTCGCGCCTTTAAAAATATAGTTGGAAAGATACCTGCGCCAAATCAATCCATCTATATCGGTAAGCGTCTTCACCGTGTCTTTTCCATAGGTAAATAATGTCGAATTAACTTGTTTGATCAACAAAGCAACAGCATAATCCTGCGGGGCGAAAAAGGTAAGGGTATCTTCGCTAAACTGGCGTTCCATGCCGGCTATTTTAATGATGTTGACAATAGTGTCAAAACTTCTCGGATTCGACTTTAGGTATTCTAAAGTAGTTCCGGGAAAAACAGGATTAGATTTGCCCCCATCAAAATAGTATTGATCTTTTTTGCAGGCAAAAATGAGCAGGCAAGAAAATAATACGAATAGCCATGGGCTTGATAATTTCTTAAAATAGTTCATTGTGATTATATAAATTGTTAGAACCAGTAATCATTTAATGTCATAAAAGGGTTTCTATCGCGGGCAGCCGGGTCTATCGGCCATGTCCAAGCCCCTCTGTTAAATTGATCGATTGATAGCGGGTTTGAAGTCCATTTCGGATCAAGAATCCGTTTTGTACGTACCAAATCGAAAAAACGGTAGCCTTCCCCAAGCAATTCGCGCCCTCTTTCCTTAAATATCTCATCTTTCAGATCCTGACCTACCAAACCAGATAAAACAGGAGCATTAGCCCTCATCCTGACCAAATTAACCGTAGCCGCCGCCTCTCCGTCCCTTCCTAAGTTGGCAAGGGCCTCGGCCTGGAGTAATACCGCATCAGCGTACCTAAAGAGCACAAGTGCCCAGTCGGGAAAGCCCAGCACAGATACCGGACCTTCAAATTTAGATAAGGCAAACCGCCCATTTTCCTGATCCCTATTTTGAATCATATCTGCCCGGTAATCACTCCCGTTGCCAAACAGAAAATCGATATATACTTTATTATAATGCAGCTGCGTTGTGGTTCCGTTTTCTTCATGTTTGGTTAACACAACCGGTTCGCCAGGAAATGCTGATTTATAAAAAAGATTGGAACCCGATGTAAAGGCAGAACTTTCTTTCAATTCAATTAAACTTTCGCTTGTTCCGCCAAGGAATATCCGACTTGTTTCTTCAATCGGAATAAGCGAATGCTGGTTACTCTGAATAAGTTCGTTTCCTAAAGCAGCTGTTTTCTCATAATAACTGCTTTTGTTTGCCTCATCAAATCCCGCATTCCACATATACATGTTCATTAAAAGTGAAATTGCTCCTGCTCTGTTTGCACGTACGCCATTTAACGCCGGATCATCATATTTCCATGGAAGATTATTTTTTAATGGTTCAAGTTCGGCGATACATTTGTTCAATACACTTACAAATTTCTCCCTTCCCAGTGGCGTAGCGTGATTTGCATCGATATAATAAGCAACATCACCATATATCCTAACCATAATGAAATAGGTGAGGCATCTGATAAATACAGCTTCAGCCATATACCGCTGTTTATCGGTATCACTTAACCCGGGAATTCCTTTGTTCACCTCCTCATACATGATATTGGTTTCCTGTATAACCCTGTAAAAATCCGTCCAATTGGTATTAACCGCGAAATTGAAAGCCAGCACCGTATTAAATGTTCTGGGCGATGCACCGTTAGTTAACCATGGTGAGTTTGCCGTTATTCCATAAACTACAGCCTTCATATCGTTTTTAACCAGATAATCATAAACCACTCTTCGGTTCTGGTCATTGGATTGAAAGCTGGTAACACCTGCGGCTGCTGTATTTGATGCAAGCTCTCCGAGCCTAAATTCGCCTGCAGCTGGCCAAAAGCAAGAGTTAGAGAGTTTATCCCAAAGCCTTGCGTAAATATCAATGGTAAATGCCTCCACGTCGGCACCTGTTTTCCAGTAGCGATTTCCGGAGAATCTTTCTATCGATTCAACCTCAAGAAACTTCTTACAACTTGTCCCGGTTAACACAAGTAAAAGAATTAAATAAAACCGTATATTTTTAATGTTCATATTCGTGATTTATAGTTCTAAATTCAAGCCTATTGTATACCTTCTTGCTAGCGGGTATCCCCGGAATTATCAAAACCAAGTGCAGTTACATTTTCTGGGTTGGGTCCGCTGTATCGGGAAAAAGTGGCCAGGTTATCTCCGGTTAAATAAACACGCAAATTATTAAGTCTAAGCTTATTCGCCAGTTCCTTTGGAATAGTATAACCCAGCGTAACCGCGTTTATTTTAAAATAAGAACCGTCTTCTTGAAACAAGCTCTGATTGGTTCTGAATGGAGCAACCAGAGCTGCCCTTGTATAGTTGTAGGGATTCGGATATTTTGCAATGTCGCCTGGTTTAGTCCAAATATCCAGCCCACTCAATGGTAAAACGGCTTGCGTACCAAACGGGTTTCCAGTCATGACCAATCTTTCGGCAATGGCTGTATTCATAATATCACGATCGATAGTGAACGAGCCGTTCAATGAAAGTGAGAAACTTTTATAACTTACTGTTGTTGCAAATCCGCCTGTGTATATCGGTTGCGTATTTCCGATCACCGTACGGTCATCCAGGTCGCTTATAACATAATCGCCATTACGGTCAACAAAAATGGGGTCTCCCGCCTGGTAATATCCGCCACCAGAGCTTCCCTGCCGTAACGGAAGCCCGGTTACAGGGTTTACAGGAACATCAGATTGATTGGAATAAACACCTTTGTTCTCATATATAAAATTTGACAACGAATTACGCCCTACGTGTAACACTGTACCGCCGATTACAATTTGTTGCACGCCCCCAGGCAACCTGGTTAACATATCTCTGTTCATTGCTCCGTTGATGGTGAAAGACCAATTCACTTTACTATTTAATGGAAGCGGGCGAAGCGTAAGAGAAATTTCGTTACCCCAGTTGCGGATTGATACCTCATTGCTTAAAACATTGTCAAACCCTATTATATTTGGAAGGGTTAAAGTTCTGGCCTGGCGATCGATGGCACGATAGTACGACTCAAAAGTTAGTTGAATCTTATTATTAAACAAACCTAAATCATAGCCCAGATTGTATGTTGTTCCTACCGCCGAGCCCAGGTTTTTATTTGGAAGTAAAGCCTGGTCAATTGTTATTCTTGATTGACCGTTATAGGTTCCATTTGGATTATAAGTTCCATAAACCGTAAATATGTTTCCTGTTGGCGTTATATTTTTACCCCACGTTAATCGTAACGAACTATTGGTTAACCATTTCCATTCACTAAAAATAGCTTCCCTTTCCATATTCCATCTCAAACCGATAGAGGGGCTCCTGGTATACGGATCGTCAACACCGCTGAAAGAGGTGGCGTCCATTCTATAACTGGCGTCGAAAACGTATTTTCTTCGAAAATTATAGGAGAAACTGCCCGCGAAAGAAACTGCCCGTAAATTACTGTAGGCACGTAGTCCCGCACCCCTGGTAGAAGAAGCAGCACTGATAAAGCCAAAAGGGCCCAGATAATGGTCTGAAGACAGCCCCACCTGCTTAAGATCGTTCGCCTGGTATTTTTTAAAATAAACCTCGTTAAAGCCAAATATGGTAAAGTCATGCCCGCCTTTTAAACTTTTTGAAAAGGATATTAAATTTCGGTTATAAAGTGTCTTACGGGTATCATTGAAATATTGTATTGCCGCCTGTTGTGTATTGGCAATTGCAGGTGTAAAAGTATAATCAACTGCATTTAAAATATCATAACTACCAGTCGTACGTAATGTTAATCCAGGTATTGGGTAATAGGTAAATTCGAGATTGGTCTTTAAATTCTTAGTTGGATTGCTGTTATCTACATTAAGATTGGCAAGGGCATCATTAGAGGCTAAAAATAATGAGGGGCCAGGCAAGAGAGACGATGCAGCCGCACTTCGTGCAATTCCTGTATTGAGCAGGCCAACGCCATTTCCCTTTTTTCGGTCCATAATACTTCCGTTGATCAGAGCGAAAAGTGAAATTTTTGAATTTGGCTTATATTCAAAATTATTACTAAGCGTAAAGCGGGTAACCCCTGTATTTACCTGGATACCAGTTTCCTTATAATAACCAAAATTGGTCTTGTAATTAAAACTTTTATCGCCACCTTCTACACCGATGTTATGCGTTTGATTATAGGTAGTACCATAATAGATGTCTTGCCAGTTTGTAGAGTTACTATAATAAGGATTTAAACTATCAACCAAAGCCGCAGTAGAGTTTAACAGCGAATTAATATCCCTAAAACTTCCATACTGGTAAATCTGTTGCAGTTTTAAGTCGCGTTCTGCCTTACCACCAATTGTAGCCCTTAGCTTCGGAGGCGTACTGATAAAAAAATTGGTGGTGTAACGCAATCTGGGTATTGCCGACATTCCCCGGCGGGTTGTGATCAGAATAACACCATAAGCCCCGCGCGACCCATATAACGAGGTTGCCTGTGCATCTTTGAGCACTTCTATATTAGCAATATCTTCCTGGGGGATCAGCGACAGCGGACTTGCACCACCAAAAGAATTAAAACTATCTGCAGTGGCAGGATCTACATCGGTCGGCACCCCGTCGATTACATACAATGGTGAAGTTGGACTAAGAAAAGCATCCGCATCATTCCCTGTAGTTGATGCGCTGACATCCACGTTCGAAAGCCCCCTCAGCAATACACTACCCCGAAAACCCGGTGCCCCGGTATTTACCTGTATATTTAACCCTGCCACCTTACCTTGTAGCAACTGTTCGGCATTTGCAACAGGAACCTGCTGTAAATCGTCGCCAGAAATCTTTACCGAAGAACCAGAGCTTAAATCGCGGGTCTTGGTAACAAATCCACGTATAACCAGGTCATTTAAAGTGCTTACATCCGGATTTAGTACAATATTAAGGGTCTTGGCAGCAATAACTTCTCTCGGCTCAAAACCTACTATCGTAAATTTTAATCTTGCATTTACCGGTACGCTTACCGTGAAGCTACCGTCAGCCCTTGTTGAGCTAAGCGCTCTATCCGGAGGCCCTTTCAATGTTATACTTACACCTGGCAGGCCAACATTGGTCCCTTTCTCTTTAACGGTACCACTCACAATCAAGGTACCCTGAGCTGAAAGGTCCTTTATCGAGCATAAAAGGATGAACATGAGTACGGAAAAAAATATTTTCATTTGAGTAAAATCTAAACCAGATAATAATTGATTTTTAAGTTTTATGTCCTTATTCATCTTCAAACTTTGGATTCTCGTTATGAAAGAAAAACACAATCTCCCAATCGCCAGCTTGATAGATATTAAATGGCAATGTCATGGTTGCTACCACCCTAAGACCGCTAAAACCAATTCTATTGTAACTAAAAGTCAATAGTGCCTGAAGCCCGTCTGCGGTGGTGTAAGGTGTGGGTAAGTTTGTTAATGGAATTGGATAGGCTACATCATACTTCACCGAAGTAGGACTAATTACAGGGTTGAATCCATGAATCAGTTTCTGCCAGTTTGTACCATTAAATTTTAAAGGATTGATGGCGATTGAATCCTTGTCGAAAAATTTGATCGTAAGTGTATTTCCATCACCTTTGCGCTTAAAATATACCCAAACATCTTGTTTCAATGTGGTGGTTCCTGCACCTGTCTCTCTAACTAACGGATTACCGGTAGTTACGCCAAACATGTTTACCAAGGTTGCAGGTATTAGTCGTTTAACAGCACCAGAAACTTCTTTTCGTGGAGCTGCAGTAATTTCATTAAGATGATAGGATGGTTCGTAAGGTCTTGTAGCTAAAGGAGCCAGGAACAAGGGGCCCAAAACTCTTTCACCACCACCATTGCTGATCTTTACATTAAACCGGTAAGCAGTATCTGGTTGGGGTTTTCTAAAATCTGCATCAGTGGCAGATGACCACATAATAAACTCACCAGCCGAATTAACCTGGAAAAGAGGGCGTTCTTCTATACTGCGTTTGGCATTTATTTCTTCAATGCTTTTCTCATTACCCGTATAAGCTTGTTTCCAAACGTAAACATTACGCTTCAGGTTCAATTTATCTGAAGGAGATCGATCAAGATTGGTAAAATCGACAATTTCAAATTTAATCGGGAAACTCGAATTATCCGATTTAAAATAGCTAAATAGGCTACTACGGCCCATAATTGGCCTTAATACGGGTGCCGAAGTATAATTCGCATCCGGGCTAAGAAATGGCTTATCTTCAGGTAAATTGAATATTTTTTTGCATGAAGAAAGAAAAAAAACTGCTATTGCTACAAATAAGATAGTTTTTTTCATTATCAATAAGGTTGTTCTATTACTTTGGTTCATTAGTTAACACGTTTAAATACAAAAGCATCAAAACTTAAATCAGGTACAGAGGTCATGGTACAAAAAGTCAGGTAATGATTTCCCTTTGTTAAATAAAAGGTGCCTGCTTTTATTTCATCCATCTTTCCACCGGTTATCGGCAGCGCTACACGCCTGGTCAATATTTTCCAGTCAAGCCGGAGATCGCAGTATGCAGGAGGGTTGCCCGTGCTATTTTGTACGCTATAGTGCAATTTGATTTCGTAGTTACCATCTGCGGGTACATCAATAGAATAATTGGTCCATTCACCAGTTCTCATAGCAGCAATCCTATACCCTTGCCTGTAATAAATACCTTTGTTGTATGCTGCAGGTTGCCCCCAGAGATCTACCCCTTCCGTAGTTCTATACTGCCCACCATCATTCCAGTATCTTCCGTCAATCTCGTTACAAGGGCTTCTGGTATCGTGGTAGGCTACACCGCAGCCTCCATTATCATAATCTTCCGCTTCTAAAGGTTCCGAATCAACATCGAATGTTTCTGGCAGTCTGTATGCAAAATCGCGGAAAGATGTAGAAGGTTGCTTGCTGTAATATCCAAAACCAAAAAAGTTCTTGTCATCAATGATATGTACCAGGCCGTTCTTGGTTGGTATATCGATAGAATAGGCTATGGCCGACGACCAGTTCGCTTTAAACTCCGTTCTATTTTTACTGCTGTAAACGATTGATGATGGCCCCGCGCCCACCTGCCCCATTGCAGACGAAGCGGTGGCCTTAGCATTCAGCTCATATCCGTATTTGTATGCAAAAACATTTATTCCGTTAAGAACCGATAACTTTTTAGAAGAAAAAGTGCCTTTGAGTATATAACGGCACATCAGGCTATCCAATTGATCCAAGCGGTAATCCTTCAGGTAGATCGGTTTTTTGCCTGTACGCAATCTTTGTGCATTTAAGTCGTCAGATGCCAATCTAAAACTGGCATTTGTAGAGGCAAAAAGGGTTATTGAATCTGACTTCAGCACATCGGCCAATTTCAACCGGTCGATCACAAATAATAACGAATCGAAGATTCCGGGTTTACTTTTAAGATAATCGTAAGTATTGCCTGAGAAACCCCCTCCTGTTTCCGAAGAACCACCCTTTAACTCGTTTTTTTGACAGGAAGGTAACAACAATGCACCGGCTACCAAGCCAAGTATCATTATAATAAAACTAAATCTCTTCATATTATTTCCAATAAGGATATTGTGTTAACATTGGATTTTGACTGATCAACGTTCGGGAAACGGGCCAATAGATACCGCCACTTTGGATGAGCTGGTTAAACTTTGGATCGTTATTTTTGATTTTCTTAAACCTGACATAATCATACCATCGCCAACCCTCTCCCATCAATTCGCGCCTTCTTTCCTTGAAAATGGCATCCACGAGCGGACCATTATCCCGTTCGCTTACATAGGCTGGTACGCTGTTATTGAGCCTGACCTGATTTAAAATAGCAATTGCACCATTTTTATCATTTAATGCCGCTTTCGCTTCTGCCAGAAGTAGTCCCATTTCTGTAAATCTGCTGAAAACGATTGGGCTGGCAAAAACGCCTAAATCTGAGGGCACATTAATACCTTGCTTATTTGGGAAACTAGACCATGGCACGAATATTTTCCTGAAAACAGGATAGGGTTTATCAAATCCTGTAAAAAAGCCGTCGGCCGACCTCACAATCTTCGTTACACTGTCTACCGTGAAGCGGGCATCTGCTCCCTCGTTATAAATGGAGAATAAACTGTCTTTAGATACATAAATTGCCGGGATTTTTCGGTTTGGTACAATGGGATCAGCGGCAGTTAATTCTTCTATTACACCCGATGTTGCCAATTCACCCCGGGCTACTGCAAACAATACTGCTGGGTGATTCGCGGCCCACATATACCCGATGTAACGAACGTTTACTGTAAGTCCGTCGTTTACATTACGGAATGTTCCGGCCAATGCTGCCCCAGATCCTGAAGGCCGCACGGTTTTATCAACTATCTTTTGCGCATAAATGGCCGCATTCGCATAATCGCCCTTCCAGGCATACATGTGAGCAAGCATTGCCCAAACCGCTTGTTTACTAACCAGGTAACCGTAGCCGTAGTAAGTTGCGATGTTCTGCCCATAATAAGCTCCTGTTTGTTCAGGATCAAAACCATCATAAGCATAAGGCAATTTGGGTTCCGCTTCAAGCAAATCATGTTCTATTGCAGCAAAAACCTTATCCTGGGGATCGCGTGGCTTATTGGTAAAACTACCTTCATGTGAAGATAAAATAAGCGGTACATCGCCCCATATTCTGCACATATAAAAATAAGAGAAAGCCCTTAAAGCTTTTACCTGCGCCCTGTCTAAATTATAAGTTTGCTCTACAAATCTTTTATCCTTTTCATACACTTCATGGATTCTTTCCAGGTATAAATTGGCGGCATTAATGGTGGCATAAAATGGGCGCCAGTCTGAAAGGTCATTAAGGAGCTTATAATCGGCATTCAGCATGTTATTGTGAATGGCCTTAAGATCGAGCCTCGAAGTAGGCTCAAAATCGGCCAATCGAACATCTCCGTAAATTACGTGTCGGTTATTATCAGACATTGCAGCCCGGTTAAGTGCATAAACGCCAAACAATGCAGCTCTTGCATCTTCCAATGAGCTCCACATATTGGTTTCCCCGATGGCACGTGTAGATTCTACATCTAAAATCTTCTTGCATCCTAATAAGGGAAGCAACAGGCTGATAAGCATTATATAACTTAATCTTCTCATTTCTAAAACTATTTAAAATCAACTTTTAATCCGGCAATAAACATCGTTGGCAAGGAAAGTCCGTAGCCGGTATCAATACCGCTGGTATTAACCAGTTCGGGGTCGCGCCCGGAGTATGGTGTTATTTTGAATAAATTATTCGCAGAAACAAAAACATAAAAGGACTTAAATTTTGTTGCCTTATTCGACTTCAACAACTTGTCGGTTAGATCGAAACCAAGGCTAACGCTTCTCAGCTTAAAAAAAGAGGCATTTTCTAAAAACAGGTCCTGCTCTGTCCGATAAGGAACAACCGGACTCCAGGGGTTATATATAGGATATAAAGCCGTATTACCCTGTTCCTGCCAAAACGTAAACTCTTTTACCGAATTGATGCTGTTCTCTGCTTCCTGGTTAATGAAATTGAAGCGGTTAGCCATATTTTGATTCAGCACTTTTCTACCTAAATTAAAATAGAAACTGGTTTGCAAGTCCCATTTTTTGTATCTCAGGCTGTTGTTCCAACCTCCTGAAACCACAGGTAATATATGCCCCGTTAAAATCTTGTCTTTATCGTCAACATTATAATCACCATTAATGTCTGCCCATTTCGGATCTCCTGCTTTTAATTCGGTGCCTTTATAGGTCATTTTATTTCCTGTAGATGGATTTACAGGAACCTCGTCATCAGCATTGTATATACCATTATTCTTTAATACCCAAAACTGATCAACGGCCTGGCCAACCTGTAACTTTCTATCATCTATAATAATTTCAGATAAGCCGCCCGGCAAAGCTTTTAAGGTATTCCGGTTAAAATTTATATTAACAGCGGAGTTCCAATTAAAACTTTTCTTTGCAACAGATTTTAAAATATCTGCTGATAAAAATAAATCGACACCCTTGTTATTAATATCCATACCTGGCTGAAACAATCCTTTATAGCCATACTCTGCAGCCCCCGGAATATTAATCAACTGATTTTTTGTTGTTGTTGAATAAAAGCTCAGTTCTCCTACAATCCTGTTTTTAAAAAACCCAAAATTTGCCCCTGCACTTAACTGCTCGTTATAACTCCAGGGTATATCATAACCCAGATATCCATATAGGTAAGACCTCATTAATGTTGCGGTATTCAGGTAAGAAGCAATTCTGAGTTCATTTGTCCAGCCAGCTTCTGATGCGTATTGCGTTCCCAACGAAATACGATCGGTTAATTGAGCCATACCAATCCGCCCCACACTGGCTTTAAGCGTTAAAGCCGAAATGATCGGAGACTTTGAGAGTTTGTGATTTTTGATGTCCCAGGCCCCTGAAATTACTGGAGAAAAGAACCAACGGTGAACCGGTTGCATATTAGATGCGCCATCGGTTCTGAGCAATAAACTTGCGCTGTAAAAATCTTTGAACTTATAGGTTGCAGCACTATAAAAAGATAAAAGGTTTGTAGCGGTTTGGTCGAGAAACTTGAAGGTTAACTGGTCTTTAAAAGCGCCATTGGAGCTAAAACTGCCTGCTTTGAGCAAATTCACCTTTAAATAGTCGCTTACGCCTTTATAAGCGTAAGAATAGCTGTACCGGTCTTTATCCCATTGGATAGAACTGCCTACTGAGAAATCAAAGGAGTGCTTCGAATTTAGGCTAATTTTGTAGTTGAGCGAATTATCATAAACCAGGCGCTGGCTAAGCCCAAAATAGTTGGATGCATAGTTCGAATTATCTAATAATGTACTCGGATAAAACAGGTCTCTTCCCCCTTCATTGTAACTCACTCCAAAACGGGTATTGTAGTTGATATCAAACGGTAGTTTGATCGCCACATTTAAAAAACCATTCACAATATTATTATAATTCTTATCAAATCCTTTATTGTACTCATTGATGAAAGAATTGTAACTGTCAATATTTGGTGCAGGAGCCTCTGCTAAGTCTGGTAAATACCCCACCTCTGCGAGGCGGTCCCTGTTGTACCTATTCCGATTCCGGTCTAACCGGGTACCTTTTATATTAGCACTCACCGTTATCCAGCTTCTCGGTATAATATTCAGGTCAATAGAGGTGTAATATTTATTCAAAGAAGTTTCGTCTGCGTTGCCTGAGCTTTTTTGTGTTCCCACATTAAACTTAAAGGTGGCTCTCTTAGACCCTCCAGACATTAAAGCATCAGCATTATATATTAATGCATTTTTATAATAAGCATCTGCCCAGGATGACTCACCATAATATTTGGTTGTAATTGAATCGCGCAAAAAACCAGGATAGGACTGTAACTGTGCAGGAGTAGCATATCTGGTGTAAAAGCGTTGTCTGAAACTATCTTCGTAACCCCCATTTAAGGTGGTAATTGATGGTTTTGCTGCAATACCAAGAGAAGAGTTAAAACTTATATTTGATGTTGTTGACCCCGCCCTTGTTCGGATATAAATTACACCGTTTGCGCCGCGGGGTCCGTAGATTGCCGTTTTAGACAGATCTTTTAATACTTCTACTGATTCTATATCAGCAATATTTAATCCCGCAAGCAGATTGGTTGACGGGCCAATTCTATTAAAACTATAATCAGGGCGTTGTATATCGTAGGTATATGGGTTTTCGCTTGAAAGAACAGGCAATCCATCAATAACCACCAATGGTTGGGTTTTTAAAACGTCTTCCTGCGTAATCAACGGAGTAGATGTACCATGAACAAACATGTACTGATAAGTGCCTGGCTCGCCACTAGCCTCGGTAGCAAACAACCCTGAAACATTGCCTTTTAGATATTGCTGTATACTATTAGCTGGAAAGTTAGATTTTATAGGCACCGGAACACTCTGAAGCCCCTTTGATTTGATCGGTTGCTTTTTGATCAGGATTTTCGAAGTATCTTCTAAAGGCTTTTTACTCGAAAGTGAATCAGATTGAACTTTTTGAACTGCACTTGCAGTACTTAAAAAGCCCAGCAAAAAAACACACAAAACAACAATAATACGCATAGTTTGTTCGTTGATAATAAAAGTTCTTAGGACGGTTAGCTCTAAAAGATATTTTTGAACATTTTAGATTTAACTGGTCTATATTGGTTAGTTATTTACTCAGAGGTGAGTTAAGCCTCCGTGTGATGAAAGATTTCTGAATTAATCTGCTCCCAATTTGGTCGGTCTTTATCCGTTTCCTGCGGTTTAATTTGCTGTGGCAAATTTTATATACAGTAATGTGAAACTTTTAAAGTGGCATGTTTTAATATATCCGGTTCTCAAGGGCGAAGATTAAGGCTCTTCAACATCTCATCTAAAGCTTTTTCAAGCTATTTACCCAATAGACACGGCTCATCAGATTTAATACTCTGTTTATTTTAAAAAAATAAATATTTATCTATAGGTATTCGAAAAGTAATCTCCGAACAGGAAAAAAATGATCGGCCCCCAGGTGGCTAAACCCTTCTATTATAGTTTACTAATAGGAACATACAACTGCGGGTTTTTCCATTTTTAAATCAAGCCGGTTAATCTATCAGCTATCGGATCGGGCTTAAAGTACCGGGAATTTGTTCTTTATGGCAGTTTTTTCCCTTGCACCGGCCTTTGTTAAACAAATCGAACTCAGGTTTATCGTTTTCAGACTTCCATTTATATCTGCCTGATGGCTAGCATAACTAAAAATCACAGATCAGATAGTGCATAAAAAAACCGCCCCATAATTGCTTATGAGACGGTCTTTTTTGTCAGATGATATTTTATTTATCTACGATCAGCCTGATCGGTGTTAGTTTATTCAGATACACGAAATAAACGCCTAAACGATAATTTCCTGATAAACCCACCTGCAGATCGCGGTCTGCAGCGCGATAGCTTCCGCTCTGCATTACCCGGCCTACTACGTCTCTGATGGTTACCGTAATATTCTGATCTCTGAGATCCGGCGTAAGCCTCACTTTGAAAGACTGCTCTCTAACTGGATTCGGATAAATGATATTGCTGGTTAAAGACTCTGGCGTAAGAGGCTGTGCCGTGATTACATCTGAACGGGACTGTGTACTTGAAAGACTACCCGTAGCAGGCGCTGTTCCGTACACCAGTTGCCCTTTGTAATACAAGGTAATATGTGCATTGCTGTCCATTGCGGCTTTTGGCAGATACGAATGATCGTCAGCCTCGTTAAAGGCAGACCAGTTGCTTTTATAGATGCGGAACTGGATGTTTCCGGTACTGCTTAAAGGATGCAGTTTCCCTGCCGACTGGTCGATCGATAATTCCAGGTGGCTATCGGCCCCGGCCAGCGAAGGACTGATCTCTGTAAACTGCCCTTTGATCTTGTTATTCCCCAGTTTGGCATAATCAACTACCATATTTAATCCGGCTGTTCCGTCTTTGCTAAACCAGTAACGCGCAGTCAGATCACTATAATCAATAGCACTGTTGCCTGTGTTTTTAATGGCAATAAAAGCACTGATTGTATTGCTGTTTGCATTCTGGTTTTGATTCTGATACAACACATTCAGTTTAGTTATAACTGGTACAAGTGCCGGTTCTTCTCCAGATATCAATTTACCATTGCGGTATAAGGTTATCCGGTTGTTTGTTCCGTAGCTGCTGGTATTGGCCTGGTAAGAATAATCATCTGCTTCTGAGAAATTAGACCAGTCTTGGTTGGCAAACCTGGTACGGATTACCCCGCTGTTGCTGTTTGCATTTAACTTTCCGCCAGGTATAAAACTATATTCCATGTAACCCAGCGCTCCAGAAGCAGGATTTGGTAGTTGTACGTATTTCATTTTCACGTTACTGTTTCCCATCTGGGCATAGTCTATCCAGGTATTTATCCCGGCGTAATTTTCTGCTGTAAACCAGTAACGCAGGGTTAGCTCATTGTAGTTTATCCCGATCGAATCCTGGTTAACCAGGCTGAAATTTGGCCTGATCACATTGTTGGTGAGCTGGCCACCATCGCCATCCATTGATTGTACCTGGATATTGAAAGGGATCACGTTAAACGGCTGGGTCGAACTAACTGAAGCATAAGTGTCGTTCCCTGCCTGTATTGCCGTAATAACGGCCGTTCCCTTACCTACCACCTGCAGTTTATCATTTACGATCTTGGCAACCGTGGTATCGGAACTCGAATAGCTAACCGGTAAATTAGCATTTGTTGTCGCACTTAATGTTACATCGGCATCTCCTATCCTTTTGGCAGGTAAGCTGGCGAAACTAATGGTCTGTTCAACTTTATGAACGGTTAAGGCCTGGCTTACAGGCGCGGCAGCCGCATATATTGCATTGCCTGCCTGGGTGGCGGTAATGGTGGTAACACCTGCCCCTTTAACCTGGATCATATTGTTGGCAACCCTTGCCACCGTGGTGTCTGAACTGGCATAACTGATGGCCAAACCCGAACTGGAAACTGCACCAGCGTTAAAGCTCGTATCGGTAACCGTTTTTTCTGGCAAAGCATTAAAGGTGATGGTTTGCGCAACTTGATAAACGGTTAAGGCCTGGCTTACAGGCGCGGCAGCCGCATAGGTTGCATTGCCTGCCTGAGTGGCGGTAATGGTGGTAACACCTGCTCCTTTAACCTGGATCATATTGTTGACAACCTTTGCCACTGTGGTGTCTGAACTGGCATAACTGATGGCCAAACCCGAACTGGAAACTGCACCAGCGTTAAAGCTCGTATCGGTAACCATTTTTTCTGGCAAAGCATTAAAGGTGATGGTTTGTGCAGTTGTTAAACTTTCGGCAATCTCCGCATCACTTAATGCCCTGCTATAGATCTTAAATTCATCAATTGAGCCCTTAAAAAGGGGATCATTAAACTGCGATTTACCCAGGTAATTCAACGTAGTGCCCGTAGTTGTACCTGAAGCGGTGAGCTGCGAAGGTTTAATGTTCAGGTTGGTATTGGTTGATACCAAAGTACCGTTAATGTACAGCTTTGCCGTATTTCCTGATTGGGTAACGGCCAAATGTGTCCAGGTATCCAACGGAAAAGCAAAGTTGGCACTTACGTTTAACTCTGTACCCCCGTTTTTAACGGCATAACGAACCGTTGATAGCTTTACACCATTTACAGTAGGCGTTCCCTGCTGAACGGTAAGGAACATATACTGTGTGGTACTGGTACCAAAATCGAATACACGCATCCAGGTAGAGAGTGCATCCATCCTTACCCAGGTCGAAACGGTAAAATCGGATACTGTTTTTACAATCCCTGCTGGCAAGGTAGCGTAAGAAGTAGCTGTACCATCGAGTTTTAGCGAAGTTCCATCTTTTCCGGCTGCACGGGTTGCCGTTGCCGCCAATGTTCCGTGTGTAGCGCCCCAGCTGTCAATAGCGCGGGTTCCGCTCCCCTCATCGAATTTAAGGTAAGTAAGCTGGCCAGCCGCAGGTTTTGCGGTTACCGCTGTACCCGGAGGCAATTCTCCTATGCTATCAACCGCTGCAATTACATAATAATAAGTAGTTCCATTGCTCACACCGGTATCTGTAAATTTAGGGCTACTTGTACTACCCACTGCAATATAAGGACCTCCTAATGCGGTTGAACGCTTAACGTTATAGGTAAAATTCTGAATAGCATCCCATTCCAGTACATTTTTTGCATCACCTGCAGCAGCAATTAAATTGCTTACCGCATTATTTTTCACCGTTAAGGTGATCGTTTGTGTATTGGTAATGCTGTCTTTAACAGCACCTATAATTACTGGAAAAGTACCATATTCGGTAGGCGTGCCTGATATTACGCCCGTTGTAGCATTTACATTTAGCCCGGCTGGCAAACCTGTTGCCGTAAAATTACTTAATGGCTTATCGGTAATGGTATAGCTAAATGGCCTACCCAATAAAGTAGTAAGCTGTGTATTAGTGGTAATGCCAACCAACAAGGTTCTTGCTTGTGATATTGGCCCATACACTTCATCTCCTGCCTGCGAAGCCGTAATGATTGCTGTTCCGGCCGATACGATATGGACATTCCCTTCCACTATAGTTGCAACTGCAGGGTTCGAACTGGTGTATTCTACCGGAAGCCCTGAAGAAGCGACAGCTTCCGGATCAAAATCATCACTACCTACCAGTTTTGGTGTAATGGTATTGAATGTAATGGTTTGGAAAACCTTCATGCCCTCTACAATTTCAGAAGCACTTAAAGCCCGCTTGTAAATCTTAAACTCATCAATTGAACCTCTGAACATCGGATCATTAAATTGACCTCTGCCAAGGTAGTTTAAATTTGTACCGGTAGTAGTACCCGTAGGGGTAAGTTGTGAAGGATTAATATTAATTGCGGTATTGGTTGATTTCAGCACGCCGTTGATATACAATTTGGCGGTGGTTCCGGATTGGGTAACCGCCAGGTGTACCCAGGTATTCAACGGGAAGGCATATGGAGAAGTTATACCTAACTCTGTACCCCCGTTTTTAGTTCCATATTTAACGGTTGATAAGGTTACCCCATTCGCTGTAGTGGTTCCTCCCTGCACGGTAAGGTACATATACTGGTTAGTACCGGTACCAAAATCAAATACACGCATCCAGTTGGCAAGGGCATCCATTTTTACCCAGGCCGAGATGGTAAAATCAGTTACCTTACTCACAATTCCGGTAGGAAATGTAACATAAGAAGTGCTTGCCCCATCCAGCTTAAGGGCATTTCCTGTTTTACCTGCATCACGTGTTGATGTAGCTGCCATAGTGCCATAAATAGTTCCCCAGCTGCTCACACAACGGTTTCCGCTGGTTTCGTCAAACTTCAGGTAAACCATTCCTACATTCCGTGAGGCCGAAACTTCCGGACTGGATGCAACACCATCCGGCGAAGCAACGATGTAATAATAAGTTGTCCCATTCACAACAGCAGTATCAGTAAAGGCTGTGGTGTTCACTGTGGCAATATCGGTATAAGGCCCGCCTGGTGTGGTTGAGCGTTTGATCGTATAGGTTAAATTTGCAATTGGGTCCCATTCCAGGATGTTTTTTCCATCGGTAGCCGAAGCAGTCAGGCTTATCGGAACCGTTCCAACCGGTACAAAACGGAACGGAAAAGTATAGGGAACCGGGTCATTATCATTTCCAAGCACAGCAAGTATCTGATTGCCATTTTTATACCAATAGCCGTTTCCAGCGTTTTGTGCCCGCTGAACCGCATACGAGGTACCGTTACCATAAATATTAAATGAATTGTAAGCGTCGTTGTAGGCAATAACATTACGGCCAAATAAGGCATCCTCATAAATATAATTGCTAAATGCCGGAAGTGGCGAGCTCAGGCAAATAATTTTATACCTGCCATTCCCTTGCTTTTTCACATTCCACATTTGAGTTAAGGGATTAGGATTCAACACATCAAATAAGGGCCTGTTCGTCTCGTTTTTCGTCCATAACGAATCGCTGTCAAGCGGTTTAAGATAGTAATTCCCGTCAGCAAGGCTATTCGTATAGTAATACATGGTAGCCTTATACCGTTCCATCGCATTCTCCAATATCGTAACATAGTCACTAATCTGAAAAACTGTTGATTGGGGGTTGTACAAGGATTGTACATGGGTGATACTATCGTTCAACTGTACCTTGGCCGCCACCGGAAATTTACCGCCTTCCACTGTTGTACTCGTTTGGGTGGTATCGCGTAGTTTTATCGCTTCAGCCAGTGTTTTAAGGTAAGCAGAAGACATGTCTGGTTGCGTAACCGGTTCTATTCTATAAATCTGGTTGGGGTTATCCAGCCACCTGTTCAGGTTCATTGCGGCACCATTTAACGTACTCGAGCTGGCAACCTCTAGTGCTTTCTGGCTTGGTTTCCCCACAATACTGAACGTGCTGTTCTCCCGGTCCTTAATAGACCATATCTGGGCTGAATCTGTAGCCGAATAACTGCGTTGCTCGATAAGTGCATTATTGGTTATAGCGTTGTTCACCACATCCATCGCTTTCCCACTCCGCAGGTTTACAATCTTATAATCGGTACCTGATAAAGGCGTTATTCTCCAATGCTGGTTACTGGAAGAAGAATAGGCATTTTGTCCCAATAAGGCCCCTTCGGCTGTTGATCCGTTTTTAACCTCCACGGCTTTATTGCTGTGTACGGCTATAATCCGGTACACCCCATTAAAACTATCTGAATTTAATACCTGCGGAACCGGTGGCGCCTCCGGAGTACCTCCGTCTCCTGGTGAATCTGCACTGGTGCCCGCAGTATTTACTGCACAAACTTTATAATAATAAGTCTGGCCGTTTGATAAATTATTATCCAGAAATGTATTTCCGGAAAGGCCTGTAGCAATGGTAGAATAGCTCCCGTTCAGGGAAGACGCCCGTTTAAGCGTATAGCTCACTGCGCCAAAGGAGGATAACCACCTTACCCGCATCTCTTTATCTCCGGGATAGGCATATACCGAAAGCGGGGCTTGGGGTGCAGTAACCACTCCGCCCTGCCCGCCGGTAATACTCACATTACTAAAAGTAGCGGTATTTAAAGCACCGCTGCCAGATGAACAAACCGCCAGGCCAATGTAGGCCCTGCCGGTAAAGCCAGTATACCTGCCCTCATGTGAGGCCGCCCAACTTACCCCATCAGGAGAATAATAAACGGCAACCATCTCCCCTACACGCTCAACTTTCACCCAGTAAGGAATGCTGGTTACCGGTCTCGACGCTTTCTCATAATAAGCACCACCCCTTAGTTCTGACCATCCATGCATAAACGCCTCGGCTTTCACCTCAGGCGTTATCGCTATCCATGCCCTTTGCGCGGCATTAGGGCTCAGATCAGAACGGAGCATTACCCCCGCTTTAGAACTGGAAGTAGTACCCTCAACAGATTCTACTTTAGCAATGATGGAACAATTTCCGGTCACTTCCTTATATACAAAGTGCAAGGCATCTGCCCCATGGGTCCAGATATCTCCTTTTCCTTTTACCGTCCACACATTGTTATTGTAGGAACTGCTTCCGGCAGCCGATACCGTGCCTATATCAACAGAGGTTAAGCCCCCTGTTCCAACTTTTGTAGGCTCAGGAACAATTTCTGTTTGCGTCGGTACCGTGGCTGTAGCGTTGTCTTCTGATTTATAGAACCAGGTAATTACCGGGTCAAAACGTCGGGGGATGTTATTTAGCAGTTTGTTCAGGTAAACCGAACTTTGCTTTTTACGGACGATATAGGCCCCATGGGCTATAGTCGGGCCAAACCTTCCCTGATCCCATGGAACGGTTACATCATTTAAATAATAGGCATCAATAGTGCCAAAAGGAACGTAAGGGATGGGCAGGCTTAAATTTTTCCTGGAAAAATATTCGGCATTGGCCATAATCCGGTCTTCCAGGTCCGAATAAATGTCGATACCCTGTTTATAGAGCACTTCTGCAACGAAGGCCAGGTTGTTCCAGGTACCATGGGCATGCCCCTGGTCTCTTAAACTTTCTCCGTTCTGGCCACTGGGTAAGGTATTTTTAATTCCGCAAGAGGCGATATTTCTCGCCAGGTATACGATATGCGCTATCTTGGCGGGATCATCGGAAAATGCGGCGATCACCGCTCCTGCAGATATACTCAGGTTACCTTTATTGGATGGGCCTATAGCATAAAAAGTGCAGCCCGAAGCCGGCCAGTATACGTTGTTAAAGAGGTTTTTTACGGCTGCTGTGTTCGCCGCCGTCCAACCACTCCAGCTGCCGCGGAGGATAGAAGCCGCGCCCCCATAGGCATAGGCATAATCCCTAAGTCAAGGTTGCCCAACTGGCCTCCAAACTCTGTTTGGGTAGTGGCCCAGGCAATTAAAATATCCCTCGCTTTTGCAGCATAAGCTTCATTTTCAGTAAAATACCACATTAGTGATAAATAAAAGGCCGCAGTCATATCGTTTCTCCAACGATAAAGGTTTAAATCAGGGCTACGGGTAACCGTAGCAAAAGCCTGATATGTGTAGGTCAGTTGCGCCTTGCCATCGGCAGCCATAACATCATAAGCCTGTTTCCAGGGATAATCTCCGGCCCTAATGTGTGCTTTTAAGATACTCAGATCAGAAGCCGACAGCGGAGCCCCCGGATGCACGAAGGTTTGGGATCGTGCCGAGAAGCAAACACTCAAAATGAATAACAGCAGGATAAAAAAGTACTTGTTCATCATATTTAATGGTTTAGGTTATTAATTATTTAAAAGGTTGCAGAAAATTGAAGTGCCACGCAAAACTTTTAACAGGTTCTTTGCTAAAAAAAAGAATGTCTGATCTGTTGAATAGTGCCAAAAGCAGCACAGCGGTGTATCGTCTTTCGGTATACGTTCAGGAAGATGCTTACAGGCCATAGCCTGGGCATGATGCGTTTTAAGTGAGACCATTTGTTAATTTATTCGAGCAATATTTTAGTGTTAAGCGTTGGCATATAGTACCCTATATGTTTTCATATAGACAAAATTATTATTTGCCCATACTCTCTTTGTAAACAATATTCTACAAACAAAAATTAATAACCAGTAAAGTATGGCATTATATGATATACATTTCTTTAGTGGCCCGAAAGTACAGCAGGCAAATTATGCCCATATTATATATTTGTTAATCTATTGATTTAAGTCAAAGTTTGCCGCCAGGAACAAAAAAGTTCGGCTCATCGCGGGCAATACCTGGGAAATAGAAGGAGTAGCGATAACAGAAAACTGACTTTTTTGGTAGAAATGTCAGAACAATGAAATATTGATAGGCGTTTGCGTCTGCCCTGCTGAGTTGGTTTGATTTTTGAATTGTTGTCCGTATGAAAAAGTATCTTCCATATTTGTTTGCCTCTGGCGTTTCAGCAGCAGCCATTATATCCTCCTTCACTCTGGCCGACCCTGAACTGGGAATTTCAACAGCTTTCTTAAGCTGGGTAACCTGTTTCTGGATTATTTCCCGAGACAGGAAAAACCGCAACTGCCTTTCATAAGTTTAGCATTCCATTAAGGCTCAAAGTTACCTGCGGCCGTAGCCGGTTCGCAAAGGGCTTCGGATATTACATCGCATTTTCCATTGATGGAGGCTATGCTCACCAATCATATAATATCGATCTAAAACAAGCAATTGTTGGAAACCACCAGTTACTACAATGATCTATATTTCACACATACTGTCGAAATATGAAATAAGTAGGTTATCAACGAAAGTTAAACAGACTATAGCCCAGATTGAGTCAATTAATTACTGTTATTTTTTTATCTAGTGTTCGAGTTTTCCGACCAGCTGGATACATGGCAGTGACCGTAAATGAAACAAATAAATTCATTAGGTAATAAGATCATTGATCAGAGCCTATTCCAAGTACAAATCTTTATGTGGTAACCAACGGCTTGCATCGGATGGCAGTTATTTTATCACACGTATTCATCTGTGTATATCTTCCTATCTTTGGGTATCTTCGCTCGGTTATGATGTCTGAACACAAACTGGAATTCTTCGAATTATTTGGTGTGGTTTTGATGGAAGTAATAAGGGAAAGCAAAAGAAACTTTCCCTTATTATAATATATTCTGATATCCCTGCTGTCGGTGGCGTTGGAGTTGATTTTGGGCAGGGATGCTTTTTTAATAGCTTATTGCCCTGAAATTCTGCCGACTTAGAACCCAGTTTTCAAATTGACGGTTAAATTCGGCTAAGTTTCTGGCCATAGTATTGGCGATGTTGCTAAAGTTGAAATTAACGCTTACTTCGTAATTTGCACCGAATGCGCCAGCTGATCCAAAGAATCCGTTTTTGGATCCCATATTGATACCCATACTCGCTCCTCCAACTGTCTTAATATCCCAGCCGTAACCTGCGCTTACAGTAGTTTCATGGGTAATGAGGTTGTGGCTGACTCCTCCTCCTACTCCCATATAAACGCCGACGCCAAGGTCGCCTTCAAGGCTTGCGTTTGCAAAGTTGCCAAGGCTTACACCGCCTTCGATACAAATACTCTTATCATCGGTGCAGAATTCGAAACTTCCGTCTTTGGCATCGCTAGGATGGGTCTGGTTTTCATTAAAGATCTGCACCATAGCTCCTGATACTGCTCCGTTGGCAAATTTTCCCCCTCCCAGAGCAGATGCGGTACCGCCAACAAGTCCGGAAAGCAAGATACGCTGCTCATTTGTTACACCAGGGAGCTGTGTTACTGGAGTGGCAGCTGAAGTAAAGGATCCTGCCAAGAATCCATGTTCAAAACTTCCTCCCATAGCCTCTGTAGCTATTCCCTGGTTTAGTCCATGCAATGAGGCTTTAGCAAAGTAGTTTCCTTTTAAGAATTCGGGGTTATTGCCGAATGCCTCTCCGATCCCGAAGGTAAAGCAGGCGGAAACACCACCAACTATGCCACCCTTCAAACCATTTTCAAATGCTTGTCCGAAAGTACCACCATTAACCAGTGTGGAGGTGAAACTGCCGGCAAAACCTGCTGCTGCACCACTTGCAACAATCATTCCTGGGGTGACAGTAGCTCCTGCGGTATAAATTGCCGGGGCGGCCAGGTATCCACCTGCAACAGATATTCCCCCCACCAGGGCCCCTTTCCACCAATTTTCATTCCATTGCCAAGGAAGAAGCGAGCCTCCTGCGGCTGAGGCACCCAGGTATGCGCCTACAATAACAGCCACGAGAAATCCAAATTTGCCGTTTTTGTCGATATAGACTGTGGGGTTATTGTACCCATAAAGATATCCGTTAAAAAACTGGGTATTGGCATAACGGTTGTTGGTAATAGGGTCTACACCTGTGAATCTGCCAGATATCGGATCGTATAACCTTGCCGCCATATCTACCAGCCCATAACCATCAAGAGCTATATTGTTCAAATAGCCTTTTTCTTTGGTACCCGTTTCCATGTTTTTTAAGGCATTCCAGTCGTATTTCCATGTTAAGGGATCTCTGCGCAGCCCCCAAATGTCGTAGGCGAATTCTTTCAATATCTTTCCTTTTTCATCTGTAACTGCAATTACGCTCTGCAGGGCATCTTTCAAAAAGTATTCTGCAGTACCTGAGTGACTGTAGAAACTTGCAACAGTTTTGCCTTCAATCTGTATGTTTATCTTTTGGTAGCGCAGCTGTTCTGCCATATTGAGTTTATAGTTGTATTCTGAAAGTCCTCCCAAAAATAGACTTCCACTTCCGCTAGAACTGTTATAAAGGGCACATTTTGTTTCGTCATATGCGTAATGGAATCGGGTATCGGAAATAGAATAAGGAAGGTTGAACTGATTGTAGACGATATCAGTTCTGCTTCCGCCGAAAAGATAGACGAAAAATGCTTCCTGGATATTGCCCGCAGCATCGTAATCGATGGGGTCTTTTCTAACGGTGCCGTTTGAAATATTGGTCAGCTTTACTTCCTTAAATCTGTTGCTGCCAACTTGGTATGCATATTCCAGTTTATAGTCAGCCCCGTACTGTTTTTCTCTGATGTCGCCATCATCTTCATATTTTACAGTTGTGCCATATATCCCGGTTTTGACTGCGATAACCCGGTTAAGTTTGTCATAGTAAATGGAATCTGCCAGGAGAGAATCTTTCGAGGACTGTCGGAAGACAAGGTTTCCTATCTCATCATAGCTGTATTTCATTCCTGCGATGACTTGGGCATTTCGAGTGTATTGGATGCTTTTCAGGCTGTTTAGTTCAGGGCTAAATTCCTGCACTGATCTAATACTGTCGCCCAACTGATAAGCAGTTGTCGTGCCGATCGCATTTTTATCAAGGAGCTTCCAAAATTCTATGGTACGCCCTGCTGTTTTTGAACTGGCACGAACAAGCGTTCCGTTCTCATAACTGTAATCGAGCACAAATTTACTGTTATCATTTTTCATCCCGGTATTAGGATAAATCAGGCTAGAGAGTTGACCTCTTATGTATCTGTATTCATAGATGAGCGTGTTTTTGCTTTTACTCGATGAATGGGGCTCATATAGCCACGATCCTTTGCGGATCTGGTAGCTGTGGGTAAGCATCTGTCCAGAGCTATTATAAGTAAAGGTCTCATCTAGCGGATGGTCGTCGGAGTTAGATGAGATAGATTTTAAGCGCCCTTTTCCCTCCAGAGCTTCGTCCTGGCGGATATAAGTGTAACTGAATTCATGTCGGTTGTATCCAGGCCTATCTGCTTTGATCCCTGTGAGCCTATCGAGCTTATCATAGCTGAAGGCTTTTTCATATCCTTTTGGATCAGTGGTTTTAATTCTTCGTCCATAGGCGTCATATACCGCCGACTCAGGTTTTGAGAAATTGGGACTGATATACTGGGTCCGATTTCCGTTAAGATCATATTCCATTCGGTAGGCCAATCCGTTTTTATCGGTAATGGTCCGTACCCTTCCAAAGTTATCATAGGCGTAGCTGATTGTAAAACCGTTATCGTCGGCTGATTTTTCCAGTTCTCCAAGGATGTTTTTTATGGAGGTGCTTCGCTGTCCTTTTTGATTTATGATTTGGGAAGTAAGGCCAATGTATTCGTTCTTAATAGTTGTATTGTCCGGAAGCAGTGTTAATATTTTTCTGTTGAGCGCATCGTATCTAAAGGTGGTATAGTTTGTTTTTTCTCCCTCAAAGTATGGACTGGATGACCGGGTAAGGTTGCCTTCAGCATCATAATGGTAGCTGGTAAATACTTTTTTGAATCTATAGTCAAGATTTACTTTGAAGACTACTTTACCGGTATTATCGAAAAAATTGATTACGGGAATGCTATGATCTGAGATGCTGCTGGTTTCGACACTAAAATAGCTTGCATTACCGTAGATTGAGCAGTTAGTGCATATGCGCATTTCTTTTCTATTTTCAATGCCTTCTGGTAAAAGTACCTTCTGAAATCTTCCAAATTCATCTGCTGTAGTTGTAGTCCTGCATCCTTTGTCTGCCAATACGCTTTCGACTACCAGACCACTTATAGGATCGGTAAGCTTGGTACTCAGGTACCCCATGGCATCTATTGTGCTTTCCACAAACCGATTGTCCTTGTTGTAAACAGTGGAAATGGTTTTGATCATTGCAGGATCCGGGTTATTGGTAGGAAATATTTTGCTCTCCAAAATGCTACCCGACTTGTTATAGCTATAAGTCTTGGTCAGGCTCAACGGACTCACAGGGTCATCTGCGTCTGATATTTCTTTGATTAGCTGGCCAGTTTCATTGTGGTAGAAGAAAATGGAGGTTCTAACTGTTTTCTGCTCGCCGCGTTGGGTAGTAATTTCTGAAGACTTTAATCTACCCAGTAACCATTTATCTTCATCTATCCATCCATCTTCTACAGAATCGTAATAAACATTGCGAAGGCTTTGGGTGATTTCACTTAGTCCTTGCCCTTTTTTTATCTGGGAGGATAAAATATTTCCCCACCTGTCATATTTGCTTTCTATATCTGAAAAACTCGTAGGTATACCTAATAGATCAAAAGTAGCCGAAGTTTTTTTGATGTTAAATAGGCTATACACGTTTTTATTGTCCAGATGGAAAGTTGTTTCGTATCTCATGCTTTCATCCGAGACCTGGCCCAGCGCCCCATGTACGTAGGTTTTAATTGATTTTATGGGCATTATGCCAAGTTTTAACAGCGAGGAATCCACTAAGCTGGTCTGATCGGTACGGTTTCCGTTGTTTTCATTGATAACCTGTTTGTGCTCAAATCCCAGAAACCCTCGCCCATTAAGTGATACGACGGCATTATAGTAATTGTAGGAGGTATAGTTGAGGGATTTAGAAGAAAGACCGTTAGTAACACCTACCCGCGATACGGTATAGATCGGCGCATGACAGGGGATATAAGGGTAGGAAAGAGCTGTAGATGT
This sequence comes from Pedobacter riviphilus, assembly GCF_014692875.1. Taxonomy (NCBI): domain Bacteria; kingdom Pseudomonadati; phylum Bacteroidota; class Sphingobacteriia; order Sphingobacteriales; family Sphingobacteriaceae; genus Pedobacter; species Pedobacter riviphilus. Next base: position 3,149,848 of record NZ_CP061171.1, read on the forward strand.
AAAAGGATTTTTCTTTTCAATTGTGGATGATGCATATTCCAAGCTTATTTTGCTTTGGTTGGAATGGGTGATGAGGCTGATGTAGCCGTTTTTGATAGTTTCATTTATCGCTACAAATGCAAATAAGCGATCTTCGAGTTCGTTTTTCGGCAGGCCGAGGGCAGAATCGCTGGGTACCTGCCTTGGGTAAGCGAGCATTAGGTCTGAAATGCCGTCGGCATTAAGATCGGCCACATAGGGCTGCCAGTAATCTCCATAAGTAAACTTTGTATAGTACTTATAGCTCTGGTTGCCGCAGAACCAGCCACTTGCCGTAGTGGTAATCGAATCTCCCCAGTAACTGCTTTCGATGATACGTTTGATGTTGTTTTCGATGTTGAGCTTCTGAGGGATGAAGTTTTTGAGGATATCTGACATGGGTGCCTGGTATGGGCGGGAAACCCTCTGTGGATAAAATCCGGTCTCTTCGGGGAATATCTGCCTGATGTTGCGCAGTAGGCATTCATGTTGGCTCATTCCGGCGCAGTCTACTATTTTTTTTATGCGGCCGTCGTCCCAGATTCTTTCCAGTCTGTACAACTGGGAAGCGCAATAGGGCATTACGTAGTCAGTTATGTATCTTTGGCTATAAGAAAAGTTTTTAGCCAGTAGCAACTCGAAATCTCCATCGGCTTTGCTGAGTTTGAACTGTCCTTGCCCATTTCCGTAAGCAATGAGTTGAAACCAGCCTTTTTCATCGGTCTTCTGAAGAATCAGGTCCGGATTTCCGTCTCCGTTAAAGTCCCCGAAGCTGGATTTATGGTTGTAAGCAAATTTTTTGCTGTTTGTTAAGACACTCTTGTTACGAAAAGTAAATGTTCCGTCTCCCTTTCCCAGGGCAACATATACTGCCCATCCGTCCTGATCTGAGTTAGATATGAGGATATCAATATTGCCGTCCTTATTGATGTCTGCATACATGAGGTTTCCCAGTTTGGAATAATCTCCTTCTGCGATGGTCTGGTTGGTACCTTTTTCGATCAGGGAATCTAGCTGGCTCTGGTTGAGCTCGCCAGCCGCTATCTTTTTCATGATATCGTCATAAGACATTCCATCTGGAAATTTGATGTCCACTCCAGGGTTAAAAACAACCTGATCTGCTTTGTTCTCTTCACTTTGGATAAAGCCCAAGTCTTTGCTATTGGCAAACATGAAGGATTTAATGTACCAGCCATCTTTGTTTGTCCAGGTATATAGCAGATCAGTTATGCCATCCCCATTTAGGTCTGTTGCCTGGGAGTTGTAGTTTTCATCTGGTATGTTGCCTTTACTGTATACTCTGCGTGTACCAGCCTTGATAGCGGAAGGAGAATAAAAGAAGGATTGGTAGTTAATCTGTTTTTTATCTATGTAGTAAAGCAATATATCAGAATATCCATCTGCATTGAGATCGCCTACGCCAAAGCAGAAGTTCTTAAATTCGAGGGCAGGTAGAGAGGCGATATTGCGTGAGATGGACTCCTTTAATTTAAAATTGCCATTGGATCCACCAGTTGAAGAGTAGTAAGTGTAGATACAGAATTTATCGTTTTCTTTAGAAAGGTAGACCAGATCGTTAAGCCCATCGGCATTAAAGTCTCCTGTAAAAGATTTTGCTTTGGCATCGATGGTGGTTAGCACCGTATCCACATGTGTAAAGTGCGTAAAGTTTCCCTTTCTATCGTTTAGCGACAGAAAGTATGTGAGTTTGTTACCGTGGTTTTTGTGCATGAGCTTATCGGGAAACCCGTCGCCGTTAAAATCTGCTATGGCCACTTTATAATCTTCCTCTAAAGTAATATCTTCTTTAAATGGGGCTTTGGAAGAAAGTCTGTGCTCGGTTTTGGCCTTAGACCAGTCAAACAGAATGGCATTGGAAGCATCGCTCATTTTTTTTCCATAACTGGTTTTGTTGTTTTTGTCAAGGTATCCTATGGTAGACTGATAAACCCTATTCAATAAGAGGCGGTTGGATACGGGATCGAGAATGTAATCAAAATTGTATTCTTTGAGTAGCTTTTCAGATGTACTCTGTTGTGGTTTATAGTAAGAAATAATTGAGGCGAGGGGCTTATTTATAGTAATGGTTTCTCCTCTGAGATACTGCGTTCTGCTCCAGTTAACTGGATTAGACTGCCCGAAGAGTCTTTTGCCCCAGTCGTAATTAAACTTTACCTTGCCCGTGGCGGATTGATCGTTGCCACCATAGTAAATTTCATCGGGAGAATAGTAATTGTTTTCCAGATTATATTTAAAATAGATCCAATTATTATTCTTATCTCGGATGAGGGTCACAAGCCATATCAGGGGCACGTTTTCGTTAATGAGTGTTTTAGTGTAGACGATGCCTTTAGTGTTCTCCTCTTCTAATTTTGACATTCCTGCCATACTACGGAGGTTCTGGATATCGCCGTAATAGTATTCCAGTCCGTCTTTGGTTTCAACCTTGATCAGCCTGATGCCGTTGATGGTGTTTACTCCAGTGTTTTTCTCTATAGTTGCTCTTTTAAAAGAATTGTTTTCGGTAAAATACCTGCTGCCCAGCAGTCCTTCATCCCCTACTACAGCGAAAAGGCGCTGACCATCGAGCTGCAGGTGGTCTTCAGCACTGAATAAAACTGGCTGGGAAAATCCGTCAATGCTGTTAGAGTTACCTGTCCTTGTAATCATGGAGAACCCGTTCAATGACCATCCTTCCCCAGGATCGAGGATGAACTGCTTGAACTGTAGGATACCGAAAGCTGTGGTGTCATGCCACCAACGCCAGGTGATACCGAGAAAGGTAAATCATACAGCGCCGAACCTGTTTCGGAAACAGAGAAGGCTCCCTTAAAGCCCGAGTATAGTAGCGGATTATCCTTTTTTAGTTTGTTTAAAAAATCGAGTCCGGGGTTCTGGGCAGCAGCCTGGAAACCAAAGATGATTAGTAGGGCGATGTAGATGAATAGCCGGTTCATAGTGAGATTACGTTTATTTGTTTCTGTAATGGTGCTTTAATTTACCTATAGAATTAGATCTGCGGTTTCATTTTATATATCTGCTCTGATTCACAGCACATTCGTACTGGTACAGATAGGAAATCGGCTTGAACAGTTTGCTTGTTTTTCCGACACGTTAAGTATCAGATACTGAAAATTACAGATAAATACTCTTATGATCAATACCTAATTTTGAGTACTTATTACCTTTGACTATGATGGATTGTTTATCTTTTTTGAAGCTACACGAAAGTCAGTGTATGAAACCTGAATATCAAACGAATCCAAATGATTTTATGGCTGGTATTGATAAGACAGAAAACTAAATGATCTAAAAGACTAGCACGTTTGTTCTGCGCCCTTGTTTTTTCTGAAAATAGCGGAAAAGGTAATTCTTTCTTCATAAAAGAATGATGGATGATTTGCATTTATTTAATTAGCCATGGGTTGATGTTTACCCAGGTGATTCAAAATTACCATTACAACCATCAACCAAACTGAAATTGGCGAATTACTCCATTTTATTGCCATCTGCAATTGAATTTGATCATATTACCACTTTAGAACACACACTAGTTGTCTTTTTTTCATTTTCATTTTATACTATCAAGACCTTATACCCTTTCAATAATTGAATAAATATCCATAGCTATGTTTTTTTATTAAATTAGAATATATATATATTCGATAACCAAATATCCATCCGAACGCGCTTATGAACTTGTCCAAAATTACATCTGTACTATTGCTAATTCTTGTGATGGCTTCGCCTAAACAGAAGCCCAAATCTTTTTTAAAAAAAAACGTTAAGGAAATAAATATAAATACTGTTGTAAATGGCGCCAGGTTTGTCGACTCTAAAAATCTTTATGACTCGGTAGTGTATGTCCCCCTAAAAACTACCCGGAATAATCTGATTGGCAAGATTGATCAACTGGGAATAACCGATAAATATTTTATAATACTGGGCCAGGCTTCAAAATCTATTTCAATCTATTTAAAGGATGGAAAGTTTAGCGCTTGTTTCATCAGCCATCTTCCAGCGGCCTATATTTTAAAATCTTATCAGCAAATAGCCAAGACAGAAAAACTTCCGCCCTTTACTGTGCAATCCCGCAGTTTATTCGAAGGCATCAGAAGCCTGGACAATCCGGTCTTGGTCAAACTTTATCCAAAAAAGTTCATTTTTCCTAAAAACTTTTCTGCTAAAGGGATATGAAAAATCTTATATCCGGCAACCCTTGCTTGGTGAATAAGGTTTCACAACAGCAGTTAGTATTTATATTGATATTATTCCTATTTTCATTTCAGTTTAGTACTGTCTGCTCTCAGGTAACGTATAAGGGAACTGTGATCAGTGAAAATGAAAAGAAACCGCTTGCACTGGTAACGGTAAAACTTCAGCAGCAACAAAGAGATTCCATTTCAAACGAAAAAGGAATTTTCGAAATCCATGCCAACCAACAACGGGATACGCTGATCTTTAGCTGTATCGGCTACGATATCAAAAAGATACCTACAGTCAACTTTATAAATGGACAGACTGTACTGTTGAAAGAGGATAATTATACACTAAACGAAGTGCAGATCAGCGTGAAGAAACAATTCGAAGTTTTAGGTAAATTTTCTTATGATGAGGTCAACTATAGCATTAAAAACGAAAACCAGGAGCTATTCGTTTCCTCACCACGGCCCATTGCAAAATTGTTTGAGACGACGGCAAGTGATTTTAAACTGGAGTATATTACTCTTGGCCGTTTTGTGCAAAAACATTCTCCTCCATCCAAACCGCTTTTTTCACCAAATGGCCGTACTACTTTATTTCCGCTTAACGATGAACTTTATTTTAATAGGAATAAACACCTCGATACATCGAAGGTTAATATTTATATAACAGGCGTAGATTCTATAACCCGTGGACCCGACACATTGCTCTACTACAAAAAGATAGAAGTAATATTGAACAGTTATCAGACCTTGAACCAGATCGATCTGCGGAAGCTGAACATCCGTCCTCCCGGTTCAAGGTTTTTTGTTATTATAGAATGGCTTTATGAACTCCAGAACCAGACCTACAAAATCGGCCATAAAATGGTGACCGACAATCTTCAGAACGTTTTTATCCCCCAATATACCATTGGCTATGAACCTTTTATTGCGCTATATCCACAATCTGCCGATAAAACAAGTAATCGCTTTATCAAACAAGACGGAAAGTGGTATGCGCTGGATAAACCTGCAGGAGATGCTTCAAGGGAAATCGCACTGTCCATAAATATCTCATACTACAAATGAAAATGCTTAAATACCTGATTCTGTTCTGTGCTTATGCGTTGTTTGGGCAGATACCAACGTTACAAGGGCAAGAAATCAACCGTGTTACGATTTTAATCACCGACAGTACGACTAAAAAACCTATAATCGGCGCTCTGGTGTCCTGTAAAGCCAGACAGACCTATACCATGGCCGATAAAGTGGGAAAAGTGGATCTGATAGCTACCAGAACCGATTCGATTTACGTCGAGATGCAAAACTACTTATCAAAAAAAATCACGATAAAAGATGCGGAAAATGGAAGGGTTCAACTGGTCCAAAAAAAGGCAATAGCAAGCGGTTTTAAACAGATCAAAAGCATTAAAAAATTAACGCTTAACGAATTTAACATCGCCAATGTGAAGCACTATGTGTATTTTCCAGATCCGTTTAACCCTTTGCCATACCAACAGGTGGCTCAACGTTTATATAATCCGGCAGAACGTTATATGTTGGAAAAAATTTCTGTTGCCCAGCTCTTGTTCGACGTTAAGCTAGCAGTTTCTGAGAATAACCGTCTTGTTTTCACTTACAACTATAGAGATGGCGATTCTCCTGGCGGAGATAACAGCAGACTTTACAAGTATGAGGATTTGCAAAATACTACTTTTAGGGTCAGGGTCTATCGTGCCGATGCTGCTGGTTTTCCCGCTGAAGATCTATGCAATGAGGAAATCAATATAACTGCGGAAAACTCAGAAAAAATCGTGGCGAACCTTTCAAAATATAAAATTATCATACCAAAGGGCGACTTCTTTGTCGCCATACAATGGTTGCCTAACATAGATAATGCAAGTCAGATCGCATACAGTACGTTTTCTTCAACCAAACTAACCGGTTTCAAACCTTATGTAGGTGTCGAACCAATCAAGGGTAAAGACGTTACATTTTTTGTGAAAGATTATTCAGGAAATTGGAAAATAAGTCCGGATAAAGTAAAATTGGCCATAGCTATTACAGGCAGCACAGAATAGGCGCTATAGAAAACTACCCGATGTTAACCGTCAATAAATTGACCATTATGAAAAGAAAAAATTTAATCAAAGGTACATTGATCCTCTTTGCACTAGCAGGCGGTGGAGTCCAAATTAATCTCCAGACTGAAGAGATAATCCAGAGGCATTTTTTTGGCATCAAAAATACTTGTTAAGATGCCCAAATCCTCAACGGAATCAAACTTGAGGCTGAATGAAGATACTAGGTTGTGAATATCATAAAAATCTCTAGCCCTAGACTTCTAGGTCAGACTAAACGCAATATCTCTATAAGAAGGATTTTGCTAACAATGCGCCCTATATTTCTCAAGAGCCAGCATCTCAGGAGAATAAACATAGACAATAGTCCCATCAAAATCCTTTGCCATCGAAAAATCAATATCGATACTAGATCGGCTAGACAGATCATATAAAAGATTAATTTTATTGGGTGTTGGATGTTGGTCCCCTTTCGGGATGTCACTCTGATGGAGCACGACCCCTTCTAGTAAGAGATTTTTAATTATCGACTTTTAAAATCTGAAATTATTTTCTCGACTCATTTCTAGGAATCTTCAACTCCGCAATCCGCTTCAAATCCTCCATAAAAAAGTTCGTTAACGATCTCGTTGGGAGCACCTCACCAGCCAATCAGTTTTAGGCTTGGTTGTCTCATTTTTTATTTTACGCAACCCGCTATTATGCTATTAATTATTATTTACTCGATTACAATTGATGGATGGTGATAGTGTTTAGAGCTGATTATAAAATAAATGCTCCCCTAGCTGGTTTAAAGGGAGCATTTAAATATTCAGGTAAATAACCGTTTTCTCATTAACCAGCAAGCCAGGCCCAGTACCGCTACCAGCCCGATGTACAACATAGCCAAACGCGGCTTTCTGCTTATATGTTATTACTTCACGGATTGATCAAACCCGTCGCTGAAGAACTCAGCAAGGCTAATATCCAATGCTGAAAGCACTTTGAGCAAAGATGAGAAATACAGATCTTCTCCATTTTCATATCGCCAGAGCTGGGTATGGTTAAGGTCATGTTTAAAGGCAAATTTTTCATAGTTCCGTTCCCCTTTAGCTTCCCTAAGGGAACGAATCCGTGCACCAAGCAATTTTAAAACTTCCTTTATATGCTCGCTCTCCTCTTCGTTTTTAGCTCTACTCATAACGTAAAGTAAACCAAAATGATGCGCGAGAGGTACTTCTAAAAAGAAACATCATAACAGATACATCTTATTAGAAACAAATTTATTATCTTTATAAAGCTGCAGATATTAAAAAATATATGGAAAAGGAGGAATTATTACAGACCCCTATTAACAGGCTTGGTTTTAGTACTGAATTCTGTAAAGCTTGTGATTCAATGCATTTCAGCACATTGAAGGACATCACATCTCTTTTGCCTGAACGACTGATCAATAAAAAAGGGTTTAGCTATAGCTGGCTGGGGAACTCAGCGCATATTTAGATAAGAGAGGACTGTTGCATTTATTGCAACGGCCATAGGAAAAAAATTACGGTTGATCCGCAGGACCATACGCTGTAACAGGTCACGCACACGTGCGGCAGTATGTTGGTCAATACTATAAAATTCTTTACTCAGGCTTCCAGGAGAAATAACAGCTTGTCTTTTACTTTGATAGTGACCAGCGAAACCTTTAAAAATAAACTGAAGATTCTGAGTGGCGAAAACACTTTCTTCAAACAATAAACGGATTAGACAGGAAAGATGTGCAACAGACAATTCCAATGGTATCTTAGGAATAGCAACTTCACTCCTCTTGCTCAAAGACTTTTCTGTTAGCAGAATTTCTTCCTGGAGCCAATCTCCCAACATAATTTTTAGAGATGGCCATGAAATATTATAAGCTATGTGTTTCACTTCAGGAACAGATGCCACCGTAGCCTTTTGATTATGTAGATAGTTGATTTTGTCGTCTAAACAAATAAAAGCTTCCAATTCCTTACGGATCTTATTCTGTCGGTAAACTAAAAAAGCAAGGTGGTTAAAATTAGCGCTGGAAAGAAAAGAGATGAGATTGTTATCTGCCTTGTCCGAAAAGATATCAATCAAAAGCATTTGCTCAATAATATACTTAGAATAGGATATTTCCCGAAAAGAATACCGCCTGGAGTAATTGATCTCATTGAGTTCCTCTACCCATTTACAGACCGAAGTTTTCAGCTCAGCGCTTATTTGTGCTTTTTTAAGTTTACTTTTCAGCAGCCGAACATCCTCGCTCCATTGTTCAATTGAGCGTTGATGATAGGCTATAGGCGCCATAGCATCATTATTAAAATAGTTCGGAAAATATTGCTTTAAATGGTCAAGGAGGAATAAAGGGTCAGTAGTTTTTTTTGAAAGTTCAATATCTGCCATATTAAAAAGGGTATCCGAAATTTTCAGGATACCCTCAAGCTGATAATAAAAATAACGCCTTAAGCTTTTATCAGAAATCTCCGAGAAAGCCATCATTTTCCATCCTTCAAAAAGCCGTTGGGATTTTGATTGGAAAGTCGATTCTACGATAATATCGTTACCTGAATTTCCCCATGTAGAGAACAGTTTCTCGATATCATGTAATTCATCTTTAAGCATAAGATGTGATCAATTCCAATACCTTTGTAACTAATTTTTTAACAAATGGGTACTGGTTATACTGATTGTAAGGCTAGTCGTATCGGTATCACGATTTTGCAGCTTGGCACCCATTGTCTTAAAGTTGCTCACTCTAATAGTTTTTTTCTCTGGAAGTTTAATTGAATTTTTCATGATTTTATATTTTTTATATTAAATTAAGAGTTTGCGAAGTTGCAAGGATATTTATTACAGATTCGTAAAGTTTTGGAGTAAAAAAAGCTTTCATAGTACAGGATATGTTAAAACTAGTGGTAAAAAAGTTTAATAAAAATTTCTTGTTGGTACACATTATCTGCTGGGCTTCGTTCATCACCTACGAACTGACAATGGTCTATATTGCCTTAGGTACCTTAGAAAGACCTTGGGTTTATATAGTATTTTATACGATTAATATTTCATTTTTTTATCTATTTGCCGCATTACTGAATTATGTTTTCAAAGAAAGGAAACCTCGGTATTTCAAAGGTATCCTGGGGTACATTTTGCTGTTTAGCATATACATGATAACTAAATCAGTTGCCGATTATCTGATTAATAGTTCGCCTGCAAATCATTCCAACACCATCCTTTATGTGGAAAGTTTCTTACAGCGAAATATCATGAGAGCATTATACTTCTCTATTTTGGCCATGTTTTATTCGTTGGCAGGTCGCATAGCTTTTTTCAAAAGACAGACGCTGGAGGCGGAAAAGCGTCAATTAATTATTGAAAAAGAAAAAGCAGAGTTAGAAAACCAGCTTACCAAATCCCGTAACGCCTATCTGCAACAACAGATTAACCCCCATATGCTCTTCAATGCGCTCAACTTTGTTTACAACAGCGCCCAAAAATATTCCGATGATGCCGCTAATTGCATTTGGCTCCTTTCGGAGATCATGCGTTTCAGCCTGGAGGAAGCAGGTTCGGATGGAAAAATTAAACTGGATAGAGAAGTTGAGCAGATTGAAAATCTCGTGGCCATTAACCGCTACCGGTTTAAAGAGCCGCTATATCTCAAGCTAGAAATGCATGGTGATTTCAGTCGCTATAAAATAATTCCACTGATCTTGCTTACACTGACAGAAAACCTGTTCAAACATGGGAACTTGACCGAAGTTACCTCTCCGGCTGTACTGAAGTTAACCACAAACGAAACAGGACAACTAACCTTTTACAGCAGAAACTTAAAAAAATCAAAGAACGGACATCCGCGTCAGCGAAAAGCACTGGGTCTACAAAACATCCGGCTTCGCATGGATTCATTTTACAAAGGCAATTACAAGCTGGAAATCAATGAGCCTGGCGAATTTTACGAACTCACTTTAACCCTTAAATTATGAGCTTAACCTGCTATATCATTGATGATGAATATCATTCAATTGAAGTACTCGCTAAGTACATCAATCAAACCCCAGGCCTGGAACTGGTTGGTAGCTCCACCAACCCGCTTTTAGCACTGGAAGAATTATGCACTATCCAAACTCCCGATATTGTTCTTTTAGATGTCGATATGCCACAGCTCAACGGCCTTGATGTGGCAGACCTTATCGGTTCAGCAAGCAACATTATTTTCACAACCTCCTACCGCGAGTACGCACCTGAAGCATTTGAAAAAGATGCAGTAGATTACCTGCTAAAGCCCATTAATTACGCCAGGTTTTTAAAGTCAGTTACCAGGGTGCGCTCAAACCTTACCAGTCAGGTAGATCAAATTGCTGCTAGCCCATTTTTTTTCGTCAAAAGCAACATTAAAGGAAAATTTAACCGGATCACCATCGCAGAGATCCGTTATATCGAAAATATTGGTAACTATATCATTATCCACATGAATGACGAAAAAGTAACCACTTACATCACTTTAGCGGAAGTCCTTTCCAAGTTGCCTGTTGAAGGTTTTTCCAGGATCCATCAGTCTTATATTGTCAACCATGCAGCTATTCGTTCATTGGAATACGCCCAGGTAAGGCTAAGCGGAGGAGTGAGTGTTCCGATTGGAGGGACTTACCGCACCGCCTTCCGGGAAAAAATCCAGCCCGCTTTACTCATCAGTAAAAGAGACAAAAGTGATCACTAGACTGAAGATTTTCCGCGGGCCAAAAGCGAAGCATTATACTTTTGCAGGCAATAGTAAACGAGCAACTCCTGTTGCCTTTGTCTAACGGAAAAAGTCCGGTTCAGTTGCATATGTACCAGATCGGCTAATAGCACCATTTTTTTATCATTTGAATAGCTGCTGGTAAGCCCGTTTAAAACTGACATCTGCTTTAAAAGCGGCAAAAGGTGCTTCGATAATTCTTTGCTTTCCAGCAAATCCGCTATTAATAATTTCTTCTCCCGGTATTTCTCATCCATTGCGATCTTAAGCGTTTTATCTGCCCTGAACTCCGCCATAAACCGGTCCTTCACCTTACCAAGGTAATCCAGAGCATCAGCCAGAGACGGAAAAAAGCAGCTGACCATGCGATAGGCAGTAAGTGTGGCCAGTTCAAATTCGCTAAGTTGAAGGGAACTGTTCCCCCTTAAAGTTAACGCAAACGCAGCAAGGTGGCTTCCCACGCAAAAAAGTTCCTCAACATGTGAAATGAGACCGGGGCCATACCGTTCGAGTTCTCTCCGGTAGGTATCTCCCTGGAAATCCCGGATGAGTTTATCATGTCCGGATGATTCAATTTTTTTTCGCAAGGCCACGAGTATTGCGCCAAGATCATGTTCTTCCGCCTGAATACGCAAACGCAGGTGATAACCTTTATCGCTGTAGCGGATGAAAAACCAATTTTTGATCCGCTTTTTCTGTGCTTTGATGAACGGAAAAATCACCTTACTAAGGATTTCTTCCGAAGCACGTGGAATGCAGAAAATTTTAAGGTAAAGCCAGTTACTCCCCATTAAAAAGTCGCGTTGCTTTTCGCCGTAAACAGTAGTACTTTCCTTTTTTAAGGGTTTATAAATATTATTTTCGTGGGCAAGAAAAGCAATCATCTGTCCTGCAAGTGGCTTTTTACCAGACAGAACGGAGCGGTCTGGCAATAAATATTCCTGAATGGTTATCTGCTTTAAACCATCAATGCACTGCAGAAAAAACCTCACCTCAGTGGAATTGGCCAGATCAAAAACCAACTGCTGGTCTGTTGCCCCTATGGTGATGTGCCGGGGCAGGTGGTGCTTTCTGCGAAAACCATCCAGGGTTTTGAATGGATCAACGTTATCTCGTGCAGTTAATGGCGCTATGTCAGATTCCTTAAAATTCCATTTCGCCAGGCAGAGGATCACCTTTCCGTAACAGACCCGTGGATAAAAAGTAAGGCCTGGAAAAAAGTTCTCCAGGCTAAATGACAGTCCTGCCTGTACCCCCTGAAATTGCAGATCGCACAATAGCCGGAAAACCGGCGAATGGTTATTTCGAAAGTTATAGGCCGTCGCCAGCCGGGGAATTACTCTTTTGTTCAACTTAGACGACTCTAATATCAATTCATCCCCTTTAAGAGAAAGCATGAGTTCGCCTGGCAGTACCAGGTTTTCAGCTGGCTGCGAAGGAAATACATTCAGGGGTATCTCGTGAGCATAAATGGGCTTGCGACGATTGATATTGTCCACATGGCTATCAGACTGCTGGGCAATGTCGGCAAAAACAACTTCTGGGTTTGCAGTAGTTTCCTTTGCGGCAAGCTCGCGGCAAAACTGGTGTACCGGATCACTGAAACAGGAAAACCTTCCGATCAGCGAAGCGGCGGTTACCCCACCCGAACTTTCGATGATCAGGTGCTCGCCCGTCGAACGGTACATGAGCGCCTGCGTCTGGGGCAAAGGCAATACTGCCTTTTTATGATTTTCCAGTTTAATCACATCACCTTCACTGATCTGCAGGGGCGACCAGGGATCGCGAAGGGTATCCCCTATCCAGAGCCTGAAGATAAACTGCTGGGAGGCATGCCATCCAAGTGTTCTATTTTCATCTTCCGGTTCAGGGAAAGGAATATTCTCCAGGATATCCTGGTCAGGCATGGATGGCGCCATCTCCCCATAATGCAGCCCTCCATCGGGATCTAAGGCCAGCAGCAAAGGCACCCTTTCCTGATCAAAGCGGGCACGGAAATCACGGATAAAACGCGACAGATCAGCAGGCTGCTCAGCGTTTGCCAATAACTGCAGCACATGGACTGCTTTGGACAATTCTTCCTGTTCAGCGCTATCTGGCCCCCAGTGTTATTTGGCCTTTCCAGTGCTGCATAAAATGGCTGGCCAAAAGGCTTATTTTCCTTTGCAATTTTACCGACATCCCTGGCCAAAGCCGACAGATCGGCTTCACCCAATAAGGGAATCCTGATGTAATTTTTCCAGAAATTACTCCAGCCAGGTAAGCCAGGGAAGCGCTCACTCACCTCATTGCTGATTACTCTTCCCTGAGTGCCATTGAAAACCGCCCCTGCATCAAGCAGAAACCCGATGTATTCTTCTGCATCTTCTGCTAAACATTCAGCGTGCTGCACAATCCAGCTCAGCAGTATTTTTTTTGAAATCTTCTTTGAAGATAAAAATGAAAACAGCTGTACATTAAATTTTACGGCTGCAATCCCTTCCAGAGAAAAACTAAACCGGCCCTTATCATCCAAAGATGATTTCGTATAGCGGAAAACGTCATTAAACCGGTACAGCGTAGGGTTGACCATTAATCCGTCTGGCAGATCAGCCTCCGCCCTGTTCTTCAATTTTCTCAAAAAATTCTGGTCAGGCCATAAATGAAGGATTGACTCATCGCTTCCGGCAAGCCTGACCTGACCACCGCTTGCCCATTGCAGTAAAGTGAAGGAGGAGAAGCTTCCAAAAGGGGTTGGCCGGAAACACATCCGGTTATAATACTTATAAAGGGTATGTTTTTCCTTATCTGCTAATTTATCGAAATCAAATTCCTTTTTTTCAAGCAGCGCATAAAACGCTGCGCTTGCCAAAAAAACTGCATTGCGAAAAGCCTGTTCCTGCAACACTTCCGGCAACCGCGAGAGATCATAGCCTGTAAAGCTATAGTACGGTGCCCGTAAAAATAACTGCGGTAAAAACCGGTATAGCATTGACTGACTTTCTTTCATCTCTTCGTCGCTTAAAAGGGTATACTACCCATCTCATACTGTTTTGGCTTTTCTATTCGCCCTTAATTTGTTTCTATAATTCTTTTACCATGAAGGCAATTTTTAAATCCACGGTTCCTCCCCTGCTCGTACTGCTGTTTGTATACGCTGCATTCAGTAAACTCTTTACTTTTTCAGCTTTTGACCAGCAGCTCCACAACCAGGCCTTTCCCGGCTGGCTTGCAGATTTTCTACTGTATTTTTTGATCCCAGCAGAACTTGTTACCGCACTCCTGCTATGTTTCAAAAGGACCGTACTCGTTGGTCTGCTGGTTTCAACTGTACTTCTGCTCGCCTTTACCGCCTACATCGCACTGGTGTTGGCAGACTATTTCAGCAAGGAGCCCTGTAGCTGCGGCGGCGTATTAAAATGGCTCGGATGGAAGTCGCACCTCATTTTTAACCTCGTATTCACCGCATTAACGATAACTAGCTTAACTATTCATCTAAAGCAGGAGGTTCGTGACAACGAGTAACCAGCATAAACGGATACTGGTCCTATCCAATACAGAAAAATCAACCGATCGAAAGACCACCGAACCAGATCGACTTCATTTATCCTCCCTAAACGGAGATTATTTAAAACTAAATACCATGCTAAAAAAATTAAACCTTGGCCTTGTAGCCCTCGTATTGGGGTTCGGCCTAACCATTACTACAAGTGCATTTAAACCAGCCAAAACAGACATCCAGTGGAATTTTATTGGCGATCAGCTATCTGAAGCTACAGACGGCCACCAGTATTCTACTACCATGAGCCCGCCTACCAGCTGTAATTCGGGCACTGCAGTACCTTGTTACCTGACTACACCCGAAACGGTTGATACGCAGGACAAGCTGAACCAGTACATCGAGGATACCTACGGCGACGATGCAGCCGCTGTAAGGGATGCTGCTCCGGCCAAACGCGCACTGTAAGTGAACGAGGGCTTGGTTAAATTTACCAGGCCCTTTGTTTTACCGCTCATTCTGGGGCATGCCCGTTAGTGCAATGATATCTTCAGGCAGCGGCAGCGCATACCGCTTATCATTTGGTGTTAAGGTATAAACAGTTCCCCCTATTGTGCGCTTCAGCACGATACTTCCACCATCGGCATTCAATCGTTTAATATCCATCCACCTCATCCCCCTCATTACCAGTTCCTTTCTCCTTTCGGTCAACACCATATCCAGTGCGGTAGTTTTGTCACTCGCTGCCAGGGGCACAAATGTTCCGGCTTTAAACCTAGCCACCAAAAGCTTGTTCAGCGTCTGTATGCCAAGGGCCGTTTTTCCGTTCCTTACCTGGCACTCGGCAAGGGTGAGGAACATTTCATCAGTAGCTAGTCCGAAAAAAAGTGCGGGCTGGAAATAGGTACCTTTAAAATAATAAGCACCCCCACTCTGTAAATAAAATACCTGCTTTCTCAAATCATCAGTATGGTAGGATTGCAAAAGCTCGGGAACAATCTTGGCCCTGGTGCTGGTTACAATTGTTGAAGGTGGAACAAACGTGTTAAAAACCACTTCAGGATTAAACAGCGCTATAGGATAGCGGTCGGCAACATTAAGTTTATTATAATCCAGAAGCACCCCATTGATCCGCAGGCAGGAATCAGCGTAATTTTCAGCGGCCTGGTAATCGCCCATATATAAAAAGGCACGCGCCAAAAGCCCATAGGCACTCGCTTTTGATGGCCTGGTGGCACTTAATGCTCTGTCCGGCAAAAGCGGCACCGCTGCTTTTAGATCAGAAAGTACCTTTTGGTAACCTTCCTGTACGGTCGCCCTGGTAGAAGGCGTATTGAAATCGGCACTTGGGCGCAGCGGAATACCGAGGTCTGCTGCTGAAGATACCTGGTAAGCCTTTGCCCAGACGCCGAGCCCCTGCAAAAAGCATTTGGCGCGGTATACCAGTGCCTGTCCTTTTACATTGTTGAATTTGACGTCCCTTTCAATCGTTGAGGCTTCCATTCCCTCCAATACTGCATTACAGGAATATACGGCTTTGTACAGATAGGCCCACTCGTTGCTTCCAGGTTCAAAAAGATTATCCTTTTGCCAACTGTACATCCTGCGCTCATATTCGCTTGGCAGGGCCGCAAGGTCGGCATCGGTAAGGTAATAATCATCAGCCGATATTTCCGCTGAAATCAGATCGTTAGCGGTCAGCACGCCGAAATTGTCCATCAGCGCCTGGAAATCGCCCAGGGCTGAGGGGATGACTAGCCGCTGATCGGGTTTTTCATCCAAAAGCTGCTTACAGCCTGAAATCCCAATACACAAAATAGCCAGCAATAGCCAATATCCAAAATAGTATCTCTTTTTCATCATCATAAATTTTAAAGGCCTGCCCTTAAGCCGAAAGCAATGGTCTGCCCCGGGGGTAAGTTAAAGCTACTGGTTACATATTCAGGGTCGAGGTGATGTTTGTTCGCCCTGTAAATTATACCGGCGTTGGCCAGGTTGGCAAATACGTTTAATGTTTTTAAACCGATCTTTTTTGCAAGGGACTTATCGAAAGCATAATCAAGGTTGATGTACTGAATGCGGATATGGTCGCCCCTATCAATCAGTACTTCAGCAGAGCGGTAGAACGATTCCCTGCTGCTGGAAACCGGATAGGGCATTGAGGGTACCTGGGTAAAAGCCTCATCGCCCGGGGCTTTCCAACGGTTACTAAAATCGGCATGCCCACTACCGCTGGCAAACAGACTGGTATAATCAATACCCTTACGCCTGAAATAATAATCAAACTTAAAGCTGAGCGCTACTGAAAGGGTAAAGCCTTTAAAGCCAAAATCGTTTACCATATTACCGAAATAACGTGGCAGCGCAGACCCGTAAAATACCAGGTCAGCAAGTTTGGTACTGCTGATGATACTGCTGTATGCCTTGCTCGGCTGGCCGTTCAAAAAGCCCAACGGGTCGCCCGTTGCCCCATCAAGGCCCGCCCAGCGGTAAGAGAAAATGGAGTATACCGGCAAGCCCTCTACACCCGATACCGTGGCATTAGACTGCAAAAAATTGCTCCCCTGTACCGATGGCAGGTAATACTTCGCTACTTTATCCCTGTACACCGAAAGGTTAAGCGTGGAACTCCAGGTAAAATCGCCCTGAAGGATTCTTGCATTCAGTTGCAGATCGAAACCGTTCCCTTTTATTTCGGCAACATTGCGTAATACCGTGGTTCCTACTCCGGTGGTATAATCAATCGGGTACACCCCGAACAGATCAGAAGCATGTTTCCTGTAATACTCCACACTGCCCGAAAGCCTCCCTTTCAGCATAATAAAATCCAGGCCCACATTCAGCATCCTTACCGATTCCCACCTCAGATCGGGGTTGGCATATTTGTCAAAAATGGCATAGGGCGATTGCGTATAAGGCGAATTTACCTGATAACGGATGGTATTCACCCCGCTCATGGATGGATCGGCATTGCCACTGAAACCCAGAGTAGACCTTACTTTCAGCTGGTCTACAAAACCAAATTTAAAAAAAGGCATCCTTGAAATATCCCAGGCCAGGCCTACCGACCATAGCGGTTTCCATTTATCGTTTGTCGCGACACCAAAAAGGTTAGAGGCATCAGCCCTGGCACTGGCCGAAAGCGTATAGGCATCCCGAAAGGTATAAGCCAGGTTTACAAACTGCGAAAAATAATTATTGGCCGATTGGCTCAGGCCGTTACCATCAGGAATATAGGCTGCACTTCCGGTAACCGAGTTGGGAAAAGTGCGGGTATAATCAACCTGCCCTGTGTTGAGCTTGTCGGTATCCAAACCATACATCCTGCCCGATACCCCTGTTGATTGTGCCTTCCTCCACTCTACCCCAACTAAACCATCAAGCCGGTGCGAAGCCCATGCCCGGTTAAAATCAAGCTGCCCCCTGTACTGTTCCGATCTCAGCCGCCCCTCGTTCCTGTCCAGGATGGCACCTAATGGAACAGGATAACTTACTACCCCACCAGCACCTACCTGCGCAAAACTGTTAATCAGGTTCCGGGTGTAATAACTTCCCATCTGCTGCAAAATTTCCCTGGTGGTCCGCTGCTCTTCAATATTGTATTTAAGCGATGCCTTAAAACCCAGCGGCAGTTTATAATTAAGGTCGAAATTGGCCATCAGATCCGTAAGCCTGGTTACATTATCGGTGTATTGAGGATCTAACAGCGGATAATACGACCAATCTAACAGTTGCGCTACCGCTGGCGAGGCAAGATAGGTAGCCCTGTAATTCTTGGTAATAGACAAAGGGTTTCCATTGGCATCGGCAAAAGCAGCATAAGGATAGAGTGTAGATGTACTCAATATCCCGCCAATGCCAGGCTGCCCTGCTGTAACCTTACCACCCGTATAACTGAACACCGTATTTAAATTCAGGTTGCGCAACAACGTAAAACTGTTGCTCAGTCTCAGGTTCTGCCTTGCATTAACACCATCCAGGTTATCTATGTTTCTGTTATAGCCTGAAGAAACCAGCCAGGAATGCTTTTCACTCCCGCCCGATAGCGAGAGCACGTATTGCTGGTTAACCCCGCTTTTGTACACATACCGGTCAAAATCATCATAAACATCGTGCGCGGCAAAGCCTGCCTTGGCCAGTGCCAGATCAGCATCAGACAGCTTGCCCGAGGCATTCAAAATCAGCAGCTCAACAAAAGGGGTTAAAGCAGGTTTCTGGGTAGAATTGATCAGGCTGGTATAATAGCCCTTACCATATAAAAACTGCTCCACATCCAATGCATCGGCTGATGAAATGCGCTGCTCGTACCGCAGATCAGGCTTTTGCACAAAAGCCAAACTGGCTGAAAAGCTTACCGAAAACGGCGCATTCCTTTTGCCTTTTTTGGTGGTAATTACAATCACACCATTTCCGGCGCGGGTGCCCCAAATGGAAGCTGCCGCGGCATCCTTTAAAATGGTTATGCTCTCCACGTCTTCAGGGTTGATATTGGCCAGATCACCGGCATATGGAAAATCATCAAGCACAATCAGCGGGTCCCTAGGCCCACGGATGGTGCTGGTACCACGGATAGAAAACTTGCCCGTAGCCGAGGTACTCCTGTCATAGGTAAGCCCGTTGCCAATGGCCTCTAACCTATCGAGTATGTTTTTCCCCACCTGCTGGTCCAGCCTCGCCTTATCCAGTTTATCAAACGATCCAGTGGCCCGCGTTCTGTCCAATACCTGGTAGCCCGTGCTTACTGTTACATCGCTCAGCTGGTTATCGGCCGGCAGTAGCCTGACCATAAATGCCTTTGTTAAGGGGATATTTACTGTAGTACCATAGGTTTTAAAACCCACCGCACTGGCCAGAAAACGGTAAGTACCAACAGGCAGACTAACTGAAAACATACCCTTGGCATCCGTTTGGGTTTTACGTACCAGCCCATCAGCCCCTGTCAGCTCGATATTTGCCGGAACGGCAATACTATCGGCAGCACTTAAAATTTTGCCGCTAAAGCCTTCCTGCCCAAAGGCTATTATCGGGCAGAGCCCGATCAATAAGATTAGTATATGTATATTCCTCATTTTAATTGTTTAATTGTTTGGTTTGCCTGATCGCTGATCACCATCATGGTCATTTTTTTCTTCGCTGGCTGCAGGCGCAGCCCGTACAACTGAAGCCCAGCATTTACCTCCTGCAGGTTACCCATTAAAGGGATGCTGATGGATATACGTTCGTTGGTCCCAGTTTTGTTGATGATTGGCACACTGTTCCAGTCCAGGTTTTCTAAATGATCGACAAGTGCTTCAACCGGAACATTTTTTAAGTTCAATACCCCTTGCTGGCCAGCGCCTTTATCCAGATTTTCGACACCACCATTGTTTAAAGCAGTACGTGCGGTAACGTAACGCTCCAGCACCAGGACCTTGTTTTTTTCGGTTTTAAAAGTAGCCGTATAAGGCGAGTAGGTATTCAGGTCATCCAGCATCATGGGGTATAATTTGCCCGATAACCGTTCGGGTACTACAAACTCATAATTGTAACTATCGCGCAAGAAACCCGATGAATCGGCGCCTACATACCTGATCTGTTTATCAGAAAAGCGCTGGCCCAGTGCGCGCTGCAGCACCCTGCCAATTGTACCGTAAAGGCTGAAAAAATCGGTATTGGTAAAGGCACGCCCCAGCAGCAAGCCAGAAGTTTTAGCCTTTCGAAACTGTGTACCGCTGGCCAGGCCCGATACCCGGCCCTTAATTAACAGGCTGTACCGAACCAGGCCTTCAGTAGGAAAATCTGCCGAACTGAATAAAGGCAGCGCCGGATCGATGTTCTTTTTATTAACGAAAGTACCACTCTCTCCCGCCATAGCCTGCAACAGTTTCGCCTCCTCCAGTTCTTCCTCACCTGTTATGGCCAGCACTTTCCCATCCCTGCCGATCCATACATAATGGGGTACGGTACGGTGCGGAAAAATTTTATTTAGCAGCGTATCTGCTACAACGGCAGTAAAAGCTTCGCCATGTTCGTTTTTCCTTTTTAACAAGAACGTGGTTGCCCTGGCTACAGGTTCGTTATTCACCAGGATCACCTGCAGATCGTTCTGATATTTCTGTTGCAGCATTTTCATTTTCGGGAAACTGGCGATACAGGGCGAACACCAGGTGGCCCAGAAATCCAGGATGAGCAGTTTGCCCTTAAAAGCAGAAAGCGGGAAGACTGCCAAATTCTGACCTGCCCCATGAAGACCGGAAACATTCCTTATCAGTACATCCGGCACCTGCTGACCGATAGAAATCCCCCGATGACCCGCAGACGCAGCCACACTGGTAACAGCTATATTTTTATCCTGCCCATACACCCAAAAAAATGGGCATAACAATAGCAGGAAGCATATTTTAAGCTTCATTTTGATTGATTTAAACGTAAAAAAATTAGAAATTGAAAGTAAAGGCTAACTCAAATCTTCACTCCCTCAACCTTACCCTCCTCCATCAGTGTCTGCACCGCCACAATCAGTTCGATCAGGCCATCAAACACCTCACTAACCTCCTGCTCACTGATATCCAAATCCAGAAAACCAGCTTTATCATTCAGCGCATACCCCTGAAACACCTCCAGCAAAACCAGCTTTATTTTATCGACGCTATAGTGATCATAAAATAATTCCAGCACCTGTTGAGCTGTTTTCAAAGAAGGGCTTCCAGGATTATAATCAGATAAAGTCATAAATTGATGGTTAGAGAAAAGTGTCAGTTGATTAAAGCAAAAGCAAAGTTTGAATACTTTACAGTAACATTTGGCAACTGGATTTCAGCAGTGATCGAAAAAATCTTAGCTGCCAAGGTAGCCTTATTCTGGACCTTTAATAATATTTTTGATAGGGTTTTGGAGCGAAGGTGAAATAAAATTAATCTCAGAATTTGTAACCAAGCTCACATTGCCATCAATACAACAGAAACACGTCAAATCATCAGGGCCTGGTTTCACTCCGCCTATTTTCCGCTGTACCTGCCCGGACCCATACTTATTTTTAATAACCAGTCTTTGCCTGCTACCACCTACAGGCCAAATGCTCCATACCGCCAATGAGCTATACAAAAAAGCCCAACAGAGAAAAAAAAGCGGCAAATAACTACTATCGGTCTTCATATATGCAGAGTTAAAAATTCTAAACTAAAAATTGATCAAAGGCAGTCGCCCAAAGTACCCAATTGTGGAAGAGGCTAAGCGGCAGAAAAACTCCCTCCCTGGCCTAAAAATCCAGGCGTACAAATCCCGTTACGGCAAAGCCGTTTATTTTTTCAAACACAAAAAAACGAGAAAGGATGAGCAAACAACGCCCCAATAAACCAGCGCCCAAGCCCCAAGCAAACAAAAAATGAGGCAGGCCATCATTATTAAGAACCTATTTTATTTTCGACCATAAAGGCCAACCTGCCCCATCCAAAAAAAACTATTCAGGATTCTTTGGCTTCAAGGCATAAAGCCGGTCAAACGGACAAGTCAATAAGGACTGATATAGAAATGCTTGAAAATGGCAAACCATTAAAACAAAATACTGGAGCGTAGTCGCATCGGGCAGCATCAACCAGTTAATCGAATTTATTTTTTGTTTGCTCATAATCGTAATCGTATGTTATGAGTCCTGGCGGAGAGAGAAAAAGTGGGCTTCCCAAACCATAACCTCATAATGTTTCTCACGCCTTACGTTGAAATGGAATTACAGCAGAAGCCCAATCTTATTTTGGAAAGCTAAAAATAGCAATTCCGCTATAAGAAATGGGATAAAATCTGCTGTCCTGCTCCAACGGCGTGAGATTTGAGGTTGCAAGACTCTTAATTTTACCTTACTGGTTTTATTTTTTATTACGTAAATGTAAATAAAAAAAAGCTAAACGTCAAGTAATTACATGACAATTTAAATAAAACATCAAAAAACACTGCCAACTATATTTTTTAGCAATAAAATGATAAGTGAGAGAGAGAATGTAAGGGGTGGGCACATTGTTTTGCTTGCTCCTGTCTGACTGCACCCCAATATTCATTTTGAGCATAAATGGGATTGCTGCACAATAGTAGCACGCTATTACCAAAGTAGCAATCAATTATATTGTGAATGATATGATTTACAGCAGAGTCTTGACGTCTTTCCAATCGCAACTTTGATTTTAGAATTCTTTACCTAGCTTTATTGATAGAAAAGTTCACTCAATAACTTACAGTCACCTTTAGCAATTTTTATTGTACCACCAGGTACCCGAATACAAAAGGAGCTGTTCGACCTTTTCGGACAGCCCCTTTTTTTGCCGATAAAATTCTGAAGCATGAATCTTTACAAAATCAATAAATGATGTTCCAATTTGTTCAAAAACTTAATGAACCGTATTTAAGTCGGTTTTAAGGATTTGAAAATAACATAAAACAAAAAAGCAGCTCTTTTAAGTACTGCTTTAGATTCCTAACCGGGTAATTCTCGCCCCAGATCATCACTTCTTTGACCAAATTAACTGACTTAGCCAACCATATTTACCTATAATACGATTTATTTTAGCCATGAAACTTTATGCTCACTTTTATGGTTTTTACCTATAATAGCGGCATATAGTGCCGGTTTTCTGGCCATGATGTATCTTGAGCCGCCCGCATCGGTAAGTTTTTGGGGATCTAGTTCTGCAATTGCAGTTTCATCATCTAAAGACGTGCATTCTGCTATTACCTCGCCAAAGGGATCTAAAATCATCGAACAACCATTTTTTAACTGATCGTCGTCCATTCCGATAGGATTTGAAAAAACGGCATAAACAGCATTATCGTATGCTCTTGCGGGCAACCACTTCATTAACCATTTCCGGCCTTTATCGCCATTAAATTCTTCTTTCAGTAACCGGGCGTTCGCATTTTTATCCTTCCACAGGCTGGCATCAACAAAGCCCGCTCCGGGCCTGCTTGATGGTGTACACATGGTTACATGTGGCATAAAAATTACCTGTGCGCCTAAAAGCCTTGTTGCTCTTACATTCTCGATAATGTTGTTATCGTAGCAAATTAAAATTCCACATTTCCAGCCTAGCAATTCAAATACGGTATAGGCAGCGCCTGGTTTGATATAGGGGTTAATAAATGGGTGTAACTTACGGTGACTGGCGATTAAGCCATTACCATCTACACATACATATGCCTTATAGATTTCATCATTTTCATCTTTCTCAAACAGGCCTGCAAGAATAACAATTCCATATTTCTTTGCAAATCCTACCAGCGCAGCTACGCTTGGTCCGTTTGGTATGCGCTCGCTAAGCGCTAACATTTGCGCGTAGCTCAGGTGCCTGGCAAAGGTATAACCTGTAATGGAACATTCATGGAAACTGATAACATCAGCACCGGCCTTTGCAGCCTGCTCGGCAAGCTGCTCAATCATTTTAAGATTATATTCCTTATCGCCACTTCTGTTTTCAAACTGTGCAGTAGCTATTTTTATTTTTTTCATCACACAAAATTATTCCCTGGCCGGCAACAATGATTGGAAAATTCCGACAAGCGTATACATATGACTAAAAAGCGATAGGGCTGGAAATAAACATCTGTTCCTAAAACTGCATAAAATTAATGGCCAGTTTATTTACTTTTAATTGGTACTCCATGGGTGTAATACCTGTCATTGTTTTGAAATAGTTATGGAGGTGAGCTTGGTCATAATAACCCGCTTGATAAACCGCAGCAGTTAGTTTGCGCGCTGGAGAAAGCGCGCTGAAGATTTTTAAAAAGTGCTGGAACCGGATTATATTCATGAACTTTTTGGGTGAAACACCAATCTGCCTACGATAGTGCCTTTCCAGTTGCCGTTCACTCACTTGTAGTTCTTTTAACAAGTTTTCCATTTTGATAAGCCCCTGATGCCTGTTGATGAGTTCAAGGCTTAAAAGTAGATCATGGTTTAAACCGCTGCTCTTTTGGAAACGTTCAAGGAGAAAACTTTCGAGGGTGTTTATTACTTCGTGAAGGTTTTTACTTTTAGCCATCTTTCGTTCAAACGGGATTACATCAGGCCCGAAGAGATCAGTGGGAAGAAATATGCCATCATTTAGCTCATCGGCAGGCATCCCAAATAACAAATGGAGTGCAAATGGACGCAATACAACAACCAACAAAGCCATTTGACCCTGAATTTTAAGATCTCTATAAACAGACATTTGGCCATAGATAAACATTGATGGCAATTGTTGCCCAAATAGATAATCACTAGTGCTGATCAGCATATTCTCGGTCAGCGGAATAACGATGCCCGGTTGCCCATCAGAAAACAAACGATAGGTTATGCCACCCACCTCATTGGCATCTAATAATAAATAATGCCTG
Organism: Pedobacter riviphilus; assembly: GCF_014692875.1. NCBI lineage: Bacteria > Pseudomonadati > Bacteroidota > Sphingobacteriia > Sphingobacteriales > Sphingobacteriaceae > Pedobacter > Pedobacter riviphilus. Next base: position 3,174,679 of record NZ_CP061171.1, read on the forward strand.
AGAAATGGCATTAGCTTTTTACCCGGTTCAAACTGCATTTGACTTATAATCTACACCAATAAGTTTATTCTACCTATTTTGTAAAGGTAACGGGATTGAGCCATATTTTTATCCCTACGGGAAAGTTTCTGCAGGCTCAAAATCCATTCCGTAGTTTGCTGTTTATAAGAGACGGGGCGGCATGCTTCAGGCACGGGAGATGCCGGAAATATCTAAAGCCCTTACCAAACCAAAAGTATCTTCCAATAGCCTGTATTTAACAATCAACCCATCAACAACGGTTATCTCTGTAAAAAATAGCGATTTATAAACTTTCGCTGTTTTTACCATCCGCGTTACAAAATTTCCCGAACTAATTACTACATTTCCAACAACAGCGATATGATCAATCGATGCAGAAATGGCTGCTGTATTTTGCCATAGCAGTTCAAAAAATTCCCGAACCTGATTACCGGTTTTTCGGGTTCCCAACCAGGGCGCGATTGTTTCGTCTCCGGGAACATACCAATCAAGCTCTTCCGGAAACATTTCCATTATCTTTTCGATGTTACGTTCACCCAGTGCAGCATAATAGCGCAATACTACATCGAGGGGACGGTAAGATTCAGTTGCTTTCATATATTTTAGTATTACAACATCATAGGCCGGACAGTACGAAATAGTCTGTCCGGCATTTAAGTGATTTAATTTTTCCAGAAGCCATCCTCCTGCACCTGGTCGGCAGAAAAAATCTCTACATTACATATTTTACCATTCTCAACGGTGTAAATATCGATATTGTAAACGTCGAGTTTTTCTCCAGAGGGTTTCTCTGCTATCCAGTGTAACAGACATGCCACCCGGTTGCCATTTAAGCTAATAGAATGATAAGCATCTAACTGTAATGTGTTACCAGAAAGCTCGAACATTTTACCTACCATTCCGAATACCTCTTGCTGTGAACGCTTTAGGCCAGAGATTTCGTTGTTGCCGGGCTGCGACCAGTTTACCCCTGGAGATAACAGTTGGCCAATTTTTTCAAGATCGATCGCTTTGACCGAAGTCAAAAATTCTATCACTGTTTGTTTTGACTGATTTTCCATCATATTTTTTTTATTAGTTTCTGACCCAAAGTTCGCAGGTTGAACCGGAGTTAAGATTACCATTACACGACATTGAATTATCTTTTTCCGCCAAATTATTTTTATTCTCTACGATATTGATATTTTAGCTTTACGTATTTATCTATTATGGAAGACCAGGTTAAAAATTTCGTATTAAGGCTAATTGGTTACGCAGTTCAAAGAGACATATCGGCAGAAAAACTTCTACGTGCCTCAAACATCACCTTAGATGAACTCACCGTATTAAAAAAGCCACTTACGGCTAAACAGATTGATGATGTTTGGTTTAATGCCGTGGCTATAAGTAGAGATAACTTGTTTGGTCTTCATTTAGGTGAATCTTTACAGATACAGGCATTGGGAATTGTTGGAGAAATAATAAAAACAAGCAGAACAGTGGGTGAAGCGGTAACTAATGCTGCTCCCCTGGCCCATATCATCTCGGCATCGATAGAACTTAGCATTTTTAGGGATGACCATCATTTTTCGATAACATTTGTACCGGCCAGCGGGGATTGGGCCCAGCATACAGCCGAAATACAAGCCGTTGACCTTTTGATGGTTCTGGTTATACACGAACTTGACGGGTTACTGTTTAAGAAACTGTACCCAAGTTCGGTCAGCTTCGCCAGATTGCTGGATAACCCTGGTGAATATGAGCGCGTTTTGCGCTGCAGGCCGGATGAAAATGCAAAAACCACCCAAATTTCATTTGATATTGCCTATTGGGATGAAAGAATTATAAGATCAAAACACGAACATCAGCAGGTTTTGCTTTTGGAAGAAGGCCTTTGTCAAAATACGCATGTAACTGACCGGGCATTAAAAAAGCGTATCTACAATTACATACGCTCTAACTCCTACCTAAAAATGGTTACCCTCGAAGATATTGCCGGTAATTTTAATCTCAGCCCGCGCACGCTCCAGCGTAAATTAAAAAATGAGGAGATCAATTTTCAGCAGCTGGCTGATGAAGCCCGTAAAAACCTTGCTTTAATGTATTTGAAAGATGATTCGCTTCAGATAAAAGAAATAGCGACCATGCTTGGTTACAATGAAGTAAGCGCATTTATACGTGCCTTTAAACGATGGACAGGAACAGCACCCGCTCATTTTCAAAAAAAAAAGCATCTCCTGTAGATACCTTAGAGAGGCCGTTATGGTGAATTATGCCTTAGACTAGCAACGGCATGGTACTTCACTTATTGATATTGACCGATACCCTGAACCTTTGCCATGGCAGAACACAATAAGGACAAGCATATTTTGGTCAACTGGCCCCTGAATCTGTCAGCTTCACCCTGGTTAAAAACAGTTTGATGTATTTTTTTCATATGTTTAAACGATGGATAAAAATGAGCGTCGAATTTCCTGGTACAGTTCGCTGTTGATAGCCTTATTGGTTAATACACCGAAGCTGCTGGCGTTACGCGAGAAAGGAATTGTTGCGCAATACTGGCATTTTAATCCCTTTGAACTGCTGTACCAGTTTTTGTTCAATCTGTTTTTCTGCGGATTAATATTCCATTTAAACCTGACCCCATCTTCAAAGCTTTACATTTACCGTGAAAGACATAAAACTGGCCTGTATGTTGCTTTAAATGTATTAATATTCCTTTTTGCTGTTTTTTTGGGAGGTGTGCTTCAAAACAAATTATTTTTATCGGCGCAATTGCCGAGGATTTACATAGTGGGCAACTTCGTGCGGTTATTTTTAAGTAGTATTTTAACTGGTATTCTGATTAAAATTATCTTGCTTGTCCGCGCTGCAAAAAACAAGGAAGTAGAAAACGAGCAGCTCAAAGTGGCTTATATGCAAACAGAACTGGAGCTTTTGAAAGAGCAGATGAACCCACATTTTTTGTTTAATTCTTTAAGTAGCCTTTCGGGTGTGATAAGGGAGAATCCGGCCCTGGCGCAAAAATATGTCCGCGATCTATCTACCGTTTTTCGCTACGCTTTAAATCCCTCCAAAAATAATCTGGTAACACTTGATGATGAATTAAAGATGTTAAAGGCATTTGCCCAGCTCGTTACCATGCGTTTAGAAAATGCTTTTAAAATGGAAATCAATATTCCGGATGAAGTATTGAATTATAAATTACCCCATTTAACTTTGCAACCTTTGTTAGAAAATGCCGTAAAACACAATGCTGCAACTTTTACAAAACCCTTAAATGTAAAACTTTATATATATGGTGATTTCCTTGTTCTTAGCAATAATCTCAACGAAATTCCGCGGCCTGAAAGCAGCAACGGAATGGGACTTGCAAATTTGAACGAACGCTTTAAGATTATGGTAAAAAAAGAGATCGAGATAAGCAAAAGCCAAAAAGAATTTCTGGTAAAAATCCCTTTAAAAGCATGAAGACCATCCGTACTGTTGTTATAGAAGATGAAGCTGTTACCGCGAGGAACCTCATTCATTTATTAGGAGAAATAGCGCATGATATTGATGTTGTCTCAACATTAAGTTCGGTTGAAGAGGCCATTAACTGGTTTACCGCCAACGAAAGCACCTACGATTTAATTTTTATGGATATCAGACTTGCCGATGGATTGTCATTCGATATCTTCAAACAGATCAACATTGATAAGCCTGTAATTTTTGTAACCGCATATAACGATTACGCCATCGCGGCTTTCAAAAATAATGGTATCGACTACATCTTAAAACCTTTTGACGAGGAAGAAATTGCCAATGCCGTAAACAAGTACAAAAGATGGATTGGTAGTGTTGAACCACAGGTATTGCCAGTGTTTGCAGATTTATTGGCACAGATTGGAAACCGCTCTAAATCTTATAAAAAGTCTTTTCTTATTCACTACCGTGATAAATTGATACCCGTAGAAACGGCTAAAATTTCGTGGTTTTATACCGCTAATGAAATTGTTTATGTCAGAACAATGGATGATAGGCAATACGTGATGGATTTTACCATAGAACAGCTGGAACAGCAGCTTGAGCCAGATTCTTTTTTCCGGGCTAACCGCCAGTTTATCATCAATCGTCAGGCGATAACTGAAGTTGAATTTTATTTCAACGGAAGATTGTTGGTTAAAGTAAAACCAATTGCAGAAACGCAAATTTTGATTAGCAAAGCCCGGGTACCCGAGTTTAAAAGATGGATGAACACTTAAATCATTTCGCCCCTTTGTTTTTCAGCTTCACCTGTTTTTAGGCCACAGCAAAATTCATTTTTATTCAACTTTATCCTGTCTTAACAAGTCAGTATTTAATTTAAATGAAAATGAAAAACCACATTGGTCAATATCGCGTATACATCCTGTTATTCCTTTTTGTATTAATTGTTGCCGAAATTATCTGGAGCTGGAAGAAAGAAAAAGAAGCTTATAATGTTAAGGAAACTTTTGCTAACCTCCTTATTTTTGCAGGCTTTCAGTTTTCAAAATTCATATTTGCAGGTTATCAGTTAACGATCCTGGGCTTCTTTGCAAACCTGGCACCAATAAAACTGCCGCATAATGCCTTTGTTTTCGGGCTAACGTTTATCACCGCAGATTTTATTTATTATTGGTTTCATCGCATTTCGCATGTTTGGAAACCACTTTGGGCATTTCATTTAATTCATCATTCGGCCATGCACATGAATTTAACCGCAGCATATCGTCTTAACTGGTTTTCTGCAATTGTTAGCCCCTTGTTTTTTATCCCGGCTGCATTATTTGGTTTACCTACCGATTTTATTGTGATTTCTTATGCGCTTAATCTCTCTTACCAATTTTTTCTACACACGGAAGCAGTTGGAAAATTGGGCCTGATTGAGCAGGTGATGGATACGCCGTCATCCCATCGTGTTCATCACGGGAGCAACCCGATTTACATCGATAAAAATTTTGGTGGGGTATTTATTATCTGGGATAAACTATTTGCTACTTATCAACCTGAAACAGAAAAAGTACGTTACGGTTTAACAACAGGCTTTTTAAGTTATAATCCATTCCGCCTGGTGGCTCAAGGTTTTATCAACTGGTTTAAACCGAAAAGTTCAAGTCCACTAAATAACAGTTCAACCCCACATCTTTCTGTTTCAACCGAAAAGCAAGAACATGCACTAAATTAATTTGTCTATTTAATAAAAAACACATCATGAAAAAATTTATTTTAATTATCGGTATTGCGTTTTCAAGTGTATTACTTGCAAATGCCCAAAGAAAAATAGCTGTGTATACACCGGCCAAAAAAATTATAGTGCATCATCGCCCGATACTTGTAAAACCTGTTGCCAGCGTTGTTGTAGTAAAACCCGCACCGGTTGTGGTGGTAAAACCTGTTTTCAGGAGGAGAGTAGTGGTTGTTCATCACTAATCTTATGCAATTTTCATATTTTTAAATCAGTAGAAACCCAATCATGAAAGTCCCTAAAATTATAAATCGCTTTGCCGCTATATCGGTGTTATTAATATGCGGCTCAAGCTCAGCGTTTTCCCAAAACAAAGAGAATAATTTCAAGAATAAAACACCCGAAGAGCGTGCTAAATTTCAAACAGAAATGATGAAAAGCAAACTCAATCTCAATGCTGAACAGCAAAGTAAAATTGAAGGAATAAACTTAAACTATGCTAAAAAGTTCGAGCCAATTATAAAAAGCAGCGATAGTAAAATAAGCCGGTTTAAGCAAGCAATGTCTTTACAGAAAGCTAAAGATGAGGAGTTAAAAAAGGTGTTTACGGCTAGCCAATATAAGCAGTATGAGAAGTTTCAAGAAGAGTTAAAAGGTAAGCTAAAAGATAAAATTTAACATGAAAAAGTTACTCAGATTTTGCTTTTTACTACTCGTTTTATCAGGTTGTTCTAAAGGCGGAGATTCGCCATCAACCGAACCGGTAGATGATGATTTAGATGGTCCTATTTCCCGTCCGGTTTCCGGTTACGGAGCAGATGGAAACTTTAAGGTTGCAGAGATTAATTTTGCAAACCCCACCTATTCCGGAACCAATGTAACCATCTTTTACCCTGCCGGAATTACCACCCCAAGGGGAACCATTTTCTATTCACATCCTTATGGAGGAGAAGATAAAAATTATGCTAGAGGCCTTTTCGAGTTCATTGCAAAAAAGGGATTTGTAGTTGTTTTTGTTCCTTACCCAACAACTGGAGTAAGCATTGATGATAGATATAACACACTTTGGGCAGGATTTTTAAAAGCCGCAACAGATTATCCAAATCTTATCGATAAAACCCGTGTAGGTTTTATGGGGCATTCTTTTGGCGGAGGTGCCTCAATTGCCCTTGCTTATAAAGCCTTTACCGATTATGGCTGGGGACAAAATGCTCGTTTTCTTTTCACTATGGCACCTTGGTACAGCTATCAGATTACCAACGCGCAACTTCAGAATTTTCCGGCCAATACAAAAATGATTGCCCAAGTTTATGATGAAGATACTGTTAACGACCATCGCTTAGCGATAGATGTATTCAAAAACATCAGTATTTCAAATGCAGAAAAAGATTTTATCTATATCAAATCGGCCACAATTGCAGGTTATACTTACCACACAGAACACACCATGCCAAATACCCGAACAGCGTTTGATGCCTATGATTATTATGGCATTTACCGTTTGCTCGATGCCATGATGGATTATAGTTTTAATGGTAACCAGGCTGCCAAAAACGTTGCTTTAGGAAATGGTTCGGCTGAACAAATAACCATGCCGGGCTATAAAAATGAAACCTTGCCAACACTGGAAGTGAGTGATAATCCTGTGCCGAAGTATGCGCAAAGCCGTTACGAATTTCAGTGCGGCAATATTGTTAACCCCAGAATTGGAAATTGTAATTAAACAGATGAAGAAGTTGATTTTTATTATTTCGATTTTATTTTATTGCGGAAATTTAAGCGCACAAAATTTTTCTAAAATCGATAACTGGCTCCAGGACCACGCCGATGTGATGGGCGGTAGAGTTTACCTGGTACTCTATAAAGACGGGAAAATTGTTTACAGCAAAGGAGTAAGCAAGCTTTCTGCAAAACAGAAAGTGGTAGGAAAAATCTTAGCGAAGAGACAAGGTAACACTGCCGATTTCAGCGATTACACGGCTACAACGAGGCAACAAATTGCCAGTTGCAGTAAATGGCTCAGCGCTGCTCTGGTTATGACTTTTGTTGATGAGCACAAGCTGAAACTTAGCGATACGGTAGGAAAATACCTTCCGGTGTTGTCTAAATCGGGCAAAGGAAATATTACCATTAGCGAATGTTTATCACATATGACCGGCATAAATTCGCCTGGTTTAAAAGAGAGTTTAAGCGATATGCGCCAAACCAACAGCATGGATGAGGCCATCCAAATGATTGCTGATTTGCCTATGGAGGGCGAACATGGAAAGGTTTTTCGATACAGCAATACTGGATTACAAATAGCTGGGGCAGTAATTGAAAAAATTAGCGGCAAAAGTTTCGAAACCTTATTTTCGGAAAGGATTGCTCAGCCTTTAGATATGAAAAATACCGATTTTGGGAAAGGTAAAGTTGCATTGCCTGCTGGTGGAGCAAGCAGTACACCAAACGATTACATGAATTTCCTCATCATGATTGTGAATAAAGGCCTGTTTAATGGCAAAAGAATTCTATCAGAAAATAGCGTAAACCAAATGCAAATTAACCGGGTAAACGCAGAGGTTAACAAAGCTTACGCACCCACTGAGGCAGGGAATTTTGGTTATGGTTATGGAGAATGGGTAATGGAAAACAGTACAGCCGGCAAACCAAGCAATTCAGTAACCAGCCCGGGCCTATTTGGCAGTTTCCCCTGGATTGATAATCAAAAAAAATCTGCTGGTTTTTTGATGGCTTTTTACCTTAATAACAAAGGCAGACATGAATATTATATAGAGTTGAAGAAATTAGTTGATGAAGCCTTAGCGTATTAAATGCACGTTGATGACGGCATGTTCTTTTTAACCGTGAACCTGATTACTCTTCATTGCCCTGTAATTTGGCAAAAGTGAGGCTGTATCATAAATTTTATTTCCAATCGAATTTGTCACATTGAGCTTGCCGATGCATCATATAGTATAAAGTTTTTCTCAACATTTAAACAGGCTCATCGACAGGCTCAAGATGACAACTATATTTATAATACAGCCTCTTTTAACAGATAATTGCAAAACAAGCTCGCATACAATTAAAATTAATTTATTTTCATTTAATTATTTACCTGCTGAGTGATCTTTTAAGAAAGCATTACCTGTCCAGGCTTTTTGAGCGGTCCAGGGGGCGGCCGTTGCTGTCCAAAACACATTATCAGCAGGCAGGCCTAAAGGTAAAAAACCCAATGTTGCCATATAAAGGCTGCCTGTACAGGTGTATGGATCGGCAATTTCTGGCTGGTGGCCATTAAACCCTAAAACCAACCAACCCTGTTCATCAAAATTCTGGTTACCCGCATACATATTTTCGAATACTTTGGTCAGCGCACAACGCACCTGTGCCGGGCTTAATTCTTTCGGTAGTTTTCCATCCAGCGCAATCTGCCCAAGGGTTTGAAAAGCAGCAGTACGGTAAGTTACACTTCTTCCCAGCGGCGGATATTCTCCTGTTGAAGAAATCATGCGTTCGGTAATCTGGGCATAACGTGCAGCCCGCTCAGTGGCCTTGGTTAACTGTAGCTCGCCCATCTTTTTCTTGGCTACCATTACCTTCAGAATGTCTATCATCATCGGATGGATAACATAAGAATTGTAATAATCGGTACTGAAGCTCGAGCCATCAGAATACCAACCATCTCCAACGTACCATTCGTTTAGTTTGTTAATGGCGGTCATGGTGCGGTATGGTTCATAGTCTTCACCAACGCTTAACAGCCATGCTTCTTCTATTGCTGTAAATAAGAGCCAGTTGTTATAAGCGCCAGTTCTGTTTCTTAACGATTTAATTTCGGCTATGTATCTTTTTTGGGTGGTTTCGTTTAGTGCTTTCCAAAGATTGGGCGCACGCAAAAAGCCCTGTACTACATATGCGGCATCTACAATGGGCTGTGCATCTGTTCTGAAATTGATATAATCAGCACTTAATGGATCAACAGCATTGCTTAAAGCCTGAATGGTTTCTGCTTTAAACTTTGCCCTTAGCTTTCCCTCTTCGGTCTCATCATCTGGCAGGCTTAACCAAGGGGCTATACCAGCAAAGGTACGGCCTAAAGCTTCTGTATACCCCACCTCCCTTACATTGTTATAGTAGTGTGGCGCCACCTCGGTAGCCATATTTTTTTTCAATGTATTGCCGGCCAGATTATGAATAACGGGATAGGCAATTTTGTATAAAGTTTTTACCCAGAATGCCCTGTCTTGTGCACCACTTGTTATTGCATTTACTTTCTTCTTCTTTCCAGTTTGTGCATGGGTAACTGCACTTGTGGTTAAAAATACAAAACCTATTAAAAAGGCATATTTAAAATTGTTCATGGTTAATTTTATCATTTTATTTGATGCTGATTTCGAAAAATTTACTGGCTCCGGCGGTAAGATCCTCATTAAGATATACCTCGGTTATTTTTTCATCTTTATAATTAACACCTAAAGGCACAATTTGGCCACTAGCAGCGTTTCTTGCTATTAATTGTTCGGGATTTTTTACTTTAACCTTTTTTATAATTTGCGGCCATGCAATTTTTATGGTCTGATTATTACTGGTTGAAGATCCATTGTATGCCTCGGCAATAATGTTTCTATCATGATTTGCCAGGTTTAAACGGAACAGCTCACTCCCTGCCAATAAAAAGGCACCAACACCGTAAACATCTGTATCGTCATATCCAACCTTATCTGGTGCTGCGCCTTGTGCCTGCACAAAACCCAGTTTGCCATCAGGATGAACAGAAGAGCTAAGCGCATCCCATGCTTTAGAAATTACCCCATTATATTTTTTGTAAGGGATGAGCCCGTTATTTACGCCCCAGGCCATTGCATAACAGATAAATCCGGTACCGCTGGTTTCTTTTGAAGCATAACTTTCGGGATCGAGCAAACTGGCATGCCAGCTTCCATCTGCCTGTTGCAGCGACGCTAACCGCTCAGCCATGCTCTTAAATAATTTCACTAATTTCTTACGCTCGGGGTGATTTTCGGGTGTTACCGATAAGAGGCGCACTAAGCCTCCCATTACCCATCCATTCCCCCTGCTCCAGAATACTTTTGTTCCATTTTTTTCCTTTTTGTCGAAGTAACGGCTATCGCGGTAAAAAAGATGCTCATCCTTATCGTATAAATAGGCCGTAGATTTCCACCATAATTGGATTGATTTATCCAGGTATCTGGCATCTCCGGTTGCCTGGCTTAAATAAGCCAGTGCCGGTGGCCCCATAAACAAGGCATCGCACCAGGCCCACTCTCGTGTATAAATACCATTTTTCCATTCCAGGCTTTCTGAATGTGGTAAAGAAACAATGGTATCGGCCAGGGCTTTAAACTTCCGGATATATTCGGGTCTTTTATAAATGGTATATAACTGCGAATAAAGCTGACCAACGCAATAATCGTCTGCGAAATACCGGTATCTTCCTGTTTCCCACTTGTTATCTTCACCCACCTGAATCAGCTTTTTATAATAACTATCGTTATCGGCCAGGCGCCCCCATGCCATCATTCCAGCATACATGGCGCCACTGGTCCAGTCTTTTTTCGGGTTTTTCCACCCGGCCGTTTCTAAATTTGTCCATTGCCAATCGGCAACCTTTTTCATCTGGCTAATGATCTCACTTGCCAGCAGCTGTTTTTTCTGCGCATTTACCTTTCCGAAAGCGAAAAGAACCAAGAGGAATAGAATTATTTGTTTCTGCATTTAATGATTGATTTTAATGATCTGATTAATAGCATCCTATCATTTATTGTTTATTTAAGATGTATGTAATGTACAATTCGCGTTATCTGCCGGTATGTAAAATTGTTTAATCAACTGAATATTATATGAGGAAAATTTTAAAGGAATAGTGTGAAAAACTTAAATTTTAAGGCTTTTTAACGCTTTTTAGGCCATTTTCAGTGTAAAAACCTAAAGGCCTATACTTTATTATAACAAACTTCTGTTAATCAAAACAGATAACGACCGATCTAGCCATGTTAAAGACAAGTTCTTCAAATGAGCAGACCTTTAAAAGAGTGATAGCTCTCTAACATTAAAAATGACCGCATAAAAAAAGAGAGTGCTTTTTAGGCACTCTCTTTTTCATTAATCTTAAAAATTAAATGGCTATAACTTAATTACTTTTACAACCCTTCTTTCTGTGCCTTGTCGCACTTCTACCAGATATACACCAGTAGGGAGTTCTGCACCAAAGGTTAGTTGTTCTGTAGCTGCTATTTTAGCTTCTTTAACCAATTGTTGGGCAATATTGTATACCCTATATTGTAATGCTTCGTTACTTGGACTTTCTACCTGCACTTTAAACCCGGTTGTACTTGGATTTGGCCACGCACTAACTTTTAATGCTAGCAATGATCCGATGTGGTTGCCGTTATTGGTATTTAACGGCAGCTCTTCATAATTCACTGCAGCCGCTTCCTGATTTAATAATAGTTCGGGCTTGTAGCTGGCCGCCTCACGCGAATTAAAGCCTACCAGGTTACCAAATCCTTTCGTTCCCTGATTGATCAATCTTAAGGAAACTATTTTTTTGCCTAAAGCAAGCTGGCTATTAATATATGCTGTTACATCAAGTTCATACCAGGCACGGCCTGTATTTTTAACGGTATAAGTACCAAGTAGTGTACCGTTTTCAGATGGCCTGTTATTCCAGGTAATGGTGCCCTCTCCCCAGGTGGTATTAGACAGACCATATACCGATATCATTCTGGATGGATTAACATCTATATGAGAAGCATATATCCTGATCTTTGCACTGTTTACAGCTGAACCAGAAAATGAGCTATAATCGAAACGCAAATAAGATTCTCTTAAAAAAGACCAATTATCGCTACTTACGTCCAGGCTTTTTGAGTTTCCATAATTTGTGTTTGCAAAAATCCCATCACGCACAAATGCATCAGCCACCGGATTAACGGTTAAAGCCTGTGGCAGGTTTACCTTCACATTAACGGCTGAAGATACAGCCACTCTGCCTAAATTATCAGTTGCTTTTGCGGTGAGTGTATACGTTCCAGGAGAAACATTGTTCCAAACAATGTTATACGGTGTGGTTGTAGATTGCCCCAGTAATACTGTTCCCTGATAGAATTCGACTTTGGTAATCGTTCCGGTAGTACTGGCATTAAGGGTAATATTTGAATTTGAGGTAAATGTAGCATTGTTTAGCGGAGCGTTTATCGCTACTGTTGGTGCAGCGCTAACCGTAACATTTACAACAGCAGATAAGGCTGTTCCGCCATTATTATCGGTTACCTTTGCGGTAAGCGCATAGTTTCCTACCTGAAGATTTGTCCAGGTAAAGCTGTAAGGAGCAGTAGTTGACTGACCTAAAAGTGTATTACCCTGATAAAACTCAACTTTACTTACTGTCCCGTCGGCATCGGTAGCATTGGCATTTATGCTAAGGTTTGTACCTGCGGTAAATACGGCAAGATCTATTGGCGAACTGATGGCCACAGTTGGCAAGGTGTTGATGGTAACCTTAACGGTATCTGAAACTGTTACCCCACCATTATTATCAGTGGCTTTAGCCGTAAGCGTGTAAGTTCCTGTAGCAGGAGCATTCCAGGTAAAGCTATAAGGCGCAGTGGTTGACTGGCCTATAAGCGTGTTACCCTTATAAAATTCCACTTTGGTAATTGTTCCATCGGCATCGGCAGCATTGGCGTTTACCACTATATTAGTACCTGCAGTATATACAGCATTGTTTGCAGGTGAGCTGAGGGCTACTGTTGGCAGCGTATTAACGGTAACCTTAACGATATCTGAAACTGTTGTTCCACCATAATTATCAGTGGCTTTAGCCGTAAGCGTGTAAGTTCCTGTAGCAGGAGCATTCCAGGTAAAGCTGTAAGGAGCAGTAGTTGACTGACCTAAAAGCGTGTTGCCCTGATAAAATTCCACTTTGGTAATTGTTCCATCGGCATCGGCCGCATTGGCATTTACCACTATATTAGTACCTGCAGTATATACAGCATTGTTTGCAGGTGAGCTGATCGCCACCGTAGGTAAGGTATTGATGATAACCTTAATGGTATCTGATAGTGTTGTTCCTCCGTTATTATCAGTTGCTTTAGCTGTAAGCGCGTAAGTTCCTGTGGCAGGGGCATTCCAGGTAAAGCTATAAGGCGAACTGGTTGACTGGCCTAAAAGCGTGTTGCCCTGATAGAACTCTACTTTAGCAATTGTTCCATCGGCATCGGCAGCGCCGGCCTCGATAGTAACGTTGGTACCTGCTGTAAATACAGCATTGTTTGCAGGTGAACTGATCGCCACCGTAGGTAAGGTATTGATGATGACCTTAATGGTATCTGATAAGGTTGTTCCTCCGTTATTATCGGTTACCTTAGCGGTAAGTGCATAGGTTCCGGAAGCAGGATTATTCCAGGTAAAGCTATAAGGCGCAGTGGTTGACTGACCTAAAAGCGTATTGCCCTGATAAAACTCTACTGAGCTGATTGTTCCATCAGTATCAGTAGCATTCGCATCGATAGTAACGTTGGTACCTGCTGTAAATACAGCATTGTTTGCAGGTGAACTGATCGCCACCGTAGGTAAGGTATTGATGATGACCTTAATGGTATCTGATAAGGTTGTTCCTCCGTTATTATCGGTTACCTTAGCGGTAAGGGCATAAGTTCCCGAAGTAGGATTATTCCAGGTAAAGCTATAAGGCGCAGTGGTTGACTGACCTAAAAGCGTATTGCCCTGATAGAACTCCACTGAGCTGATTGTTCCGTCAGTATCAGTAGCATTCGCATCGATAGTAACGTTTGTACCAGCGGTAAACACAGCATTGTTTGCCGGTGAACTAATGGCCACGGTTGGTAAGGCATTTATTGTTAGCTTAACCGTGTCGGATACCATTATTCCTCCGTTATTATCGGTGGCCTTAGCAGTAAGCTTGTAATTTCCTACAGCAGGATTAGTCCAGGTAAAACTATAAGGTGCAGTGGTTGACTGACCTAAAAGTGTGCTTCCCTGATAGAATTCTACCTTAGCAATAGTTCCATCGGTATCAGCAGCATTTACGTTAATGGCAACATCAGTACCCGCTGTAATTACAGCATTATTGGCTGGTGATGTAATCGCAGCTGTTGGGAGTGCATTAGCTACATCTACAGCTGGGTAAACCAATTTTCTCGTACCATCATATCCAATAGCATAAACACTGGTAGAACCTGCCCCATATTGAACTGTTGTAGTTGCGTTTGCTGTGGTTGCTTCTCCAGCCCCATAAATAGCCACATCGGTAAGTACCTTTTGGTTATAGGTCTCAAAAGCTACTGCATTGGCCCATTTCGAATTGTCAATTTTTAATGTGTTGGTATTAACGGTTACACCAACCGTTGCAACTGCAGTTGTTGCCAATGGCGTACGGTTTTTAAAGGTGTTTATCGTATTTGCCGATATGTAATTTAATACCGGAGATACTGGTTTAGGATATCCTTTAGCCTGTATACTTGCAATTAGCGCATCTATCTGTGCTTGTGTAATGGTTAACCGCTTAATAGAATAATCGTCTATATCCAAGTCAATTGGCAATAGATAACCGCTTTTAACAAAGAAATCGGTCAGATCCTCTTGAACGGCATCGCAGGTAGCACTTACAAAATTGAGTAATAACTGACCTTCACTTAGACCTGTCTGGCTGGTGGTGCGCATTTTCTCCAGCACATCGCCATACCAGAAAGCCACATCTGGCTGCCCAACTGGGGCTGGTGTACCTGATAATCGCTGTTGCATGGTAGGTAGATTTTTACTTGCACCAGCAAGCTGATAATATACTTCCAATTGCCATAAAGGCACCAATCGCACAAATACGTCACCCTGTGCCTCCATGTGTTTTTTCTGTATCAGGCAATTATCAAACAACGATCCGTACCGGCCACCATATACACTGGCAGCGCCTGCCTTAGGTACATCGTTACCTTTTTCAAGTCTTGTCGTATTTGCATAATTGGTACTAAAGCGATATTGTATCCATGCCGAATTAACATTGTTTGTTACCTCGGTCATGCCTATCCATTTCGCTCCCGGTCTAACCTGGTTATTATGACCAAACTCATGGGCAATTCCCCATGGATCTTTAAAAACCCCTGTAGCACTTGCCAGGTTAGCGCCACTTCCGCCAACACCTATAGGATAATTTACACCGTCGCCTCCCGCGTTGGGGTTTCCATCTCCGGTTATAGACCTTAGAAACATATGGTTTTTAGGCACTTTGTTATATTTTGTAAGGCCGTTTAAAATATACTCATTGTGTACAATGGTATCGTAGGCCGTAACCAGCTCTTTTCCTCCAGATGCCGAATTACTGATCAGTATATTTTTGTGTAGATTTAGGTTAGCATAGGTTCCTTTTATATCTAACTTCGGGTACACACCGTTAAGCAACATCTGTGTCCACTGGTCGTTGGTATCGGTTAAGGGATTGTAATATCCATTCACCTGGCCTGTAGTAACATTAATCTGTATAGGCTGCAGATTGGTATTATCGCTAAAATAAGCGATATAGCCTAATCCATCATGAAGTACATTAATAATATTTATCCCTTTTTCAAGGGATAGCTATCGGTAGTAGCACTATAATCAAGCGCAAAATCTTTAATGATTAATTGTGGATTTACCCCATAGGTATCGCCAACAAAAACAACCGCTTTGGTATTCGCCTTAAAAGCAATTCCAGTTGGATTTTCAACCCTGTTTAAGCCGTTTGTTTTTAGTCTGCTTTCTACCGTCCCCGGTTTGGGTAAAAATCATAGGTTTGGACACGGTATTTCCTATTGTAGCTATTGTTAAAAATACATTGTGCCAAAGATTTAAAAAATGGAGAAGCAATGGCATCAATATCAGTCTGCGTTATTCCAGGTTTTAACGTGGTATGCAGATCATCAGCAAAAATATTGGTGTATAAATTGCCGGCGCTGTTTTTCTGATAGAACTGCATTTCAGCACAACTGGCGAAATTATTTTTACCCGTAAGCACCTTAACTACAATTTGGGTAACGTTGGTTAATGCTGTGGGAAACTGATCTGATACGCGGCTGTACTAAAACCCGTATCAAAATTCATTAATTTGGTTAAAGTAGTTTGTGTTGTCGTTTTATACCAGATTTCGCCTGTACCAAAAATACCATTTGAGCCACCATCTTGCCTTGGTACGTAACTGATATAATCGATAGTAGGATTGGTGGTAAAATTATAGGTTAAACTGATCGGGAATCCTCCACCCGCATAGTTAGAATGATATAATGTAGCTGTATTATTATCGTAGGTACGTGAAATATCTTCACCCGCATTTGCTGCAGGACTTACACTGGCGCTTGAAATGGCTAGTTTAACATCAGAATAAGTCGAAAAATC
The DNA here is from genome assembly GCF_014692875.1 of Pedobacter riviphilus. Taxonomy (NCBI): domain Bacteria; kingdom Pseudomonadati; phylum Bacteroidota; class Sphingobacteriia; order Sphingobacteriales; family Sphingobacteriaceae; genus Pedobacter; species Pedobacter riviphilus. Next base: position 3,191,258 of record NZ_CP061171.1, read on the forward strand.
TTCTGCTATCGGATTATCGCAATCTAAAGGCTGAACAGCTGCACCTGTTTCTGCAGAGCTAAAATTGATTTCGGCGCAGCTCGAAAAATTGCCTCCTGCTGACCTGATTACAAAGCGCACGATATAGGGTTTTACAATTGGGTTTGCCGTCATGTCGATCGTTTTTACGGCATTGGTTTGGGCCCAGCTGATATTGCTCTGCTTACTTACAAAAACCGAAGGTGCATCAGACGTAGTATAATAAACATCTACAGTAGTCCAGATACCATTTGGACCCGATTGCCTTGGAGTATAATCAACCTTATTAATGCTTTTTACACCAACAAAATAAAAGTCAACCGTATCTGGCATTGCGTTTAAAGACCAGTTAGAGTGATACATGGTTGTCAGACTACCATCGTAGGCTTTGGAAATTTCGGCACCAGGCTGTGATGGCCGTTTTGAAGCGGCTGCGGTGATGGTGACCGGGTTTTGGGCATTCGCAATTGCACAAAGCAATAGCATAGCAAGAAAAGAGAGTAATCGTTTTTTCATTTAGTCTGGGTTTAAGTTAAATAATATTTGTATTATATTGCTTTTCAACCGCTTGCCTGGAAAGGCTGTTGGTTATCGAAGCCGTTGGTTTAGTTTTATTCAGCCCTCTCCTCCTATTCTGACATATCTTTTCCGCAGTAACGCGTGATCGGGAAATGCCTGTTATTCCCGTTATTTTCCTTTCTTCGGGAGAAAATTTACCGCAAGGCCAAACCGCAGCGTATTGGCCAATGGATTGCTTCTTTCAGCAGTAGCCAGGTAAGACATATCAATACTGTAGATTTGATGCCTAAAACCCGCTCCGAGGGTAAAATAACTACCATCACCTTTCTGCGCATCCTGATAGTTATAACCTGCACGAAATACCATCATATCTTTAAATAGCAATTCGAGTCCTGTTGATAAACCTATTTCCCTTGCTTCTTCACTAAAGCCTCCGGGTGCATCATTAAATGACCCAAAAATTCCTGCCGGAACAGACCTATCGGGATTCTTTCCGCTGATAATCTTTCCATCAGCTGAATAAATGGGCTGCGTAGGTATAAGAAGTTTATTCAGATCTAAAGCGAGTGTGAGTTTGCTTTCATTTCCGATGAAAGTAACTGCAGATCCGAGTTTGAGCTCGGTAGGCAGAAAATATTGCTTCCCGGTATTGCTATAGCTCATTTTTGTCCCAATATTGGATATATTCACCCCCATCGACCAATCTGCAGGGCCTCCGAACAACATGACTCCGGTTCGGTAGATTCCGGATATATCGGCTGCCAGGGCCCTTCCTGGCCCTGCCTGCACGCCTGAACTTGTTGCCCCTGTAAACAGGTTGCTATTGATAAAACGGATACTTCCGCCCAGTGCAAATTCTTTTCCGAAACTCCGCGCATAGCTTATATCAACCGCAAACTCAGAAGGGCGGGCCATTCCCAACTCCTGCGAATTATCATCAGTGAGATTAACCGTACCCAGAGAAAAATATCTCAAAGAAGCCCCTATGGTATTACGTTCATCCAACTTGCTGTAACCGCTCAGATAAGAAAGATTCATATCTGGAACCAGATTCCTCATCCATGGCGTATAGGTTAGTCCTATTCCTGCTGATCCCTGGGGCAGATAGGCCATAGATGCGGCATTGATGGCCGCCGAATGGGCATCAGCCTCAACCGCCACCCCGGCATTTCCCATTCCTGCAATGCGGGCACCCGGAGTAATCCGTAAAAAGGGGGCTGCTGCTATTAAATTGTTAGATCTGGTGCCATTATCTATTTTCCCTGCCTGCTGTGCATCTACTTGTATAACAACTAAATCAAGCAGCACTAAAAGGAAAAGTATTTTGTTCATCGGTTATTTATTGGTTATGAGTTAAAATCATCAGTCTCTTAAATCCAAAAACAACCATTATTTCTTCCACTATTAACCACTGGTTTGTATTAGCCAGTTTTTCTATTATGACATTACATTGCCAGTACCTTTTCTTGAAAGGCATATCGCAAATGAAATTCTCAATTTCGGGTAATACTGTAATTCTTCTTGAGTTCAACATAATATTTCTTTCAAGAGATTATACAGCAAAAACTCGCTTGTAGATTTAGTTGGTTATCGCAACCAATTAGTTGGTTTGGTTAGTTGTAAAATGCTTATAAGATGATTGGTATAGTTCTTAGTTAGAGACCTTTATCAAAACTAAACACATTTGATTTAAGTCAAATAAAAAAGACAGCACAAACGTTTGTTTACTAATAAATTGCCAGCAAAATTGTGTTTAAACAGGGCTAATGTTATCAATAATGTTACAGAATTTGCTCCAAATTTTTTAAACAATGAGGTAATGTTAGCGGCAGAAATAGAAAAATAGTAAATTCTATTTAACATGGTTAAATTCACTGGTTAAGCGCATAATTATCCTGATTATTTGAGAAATAGGCAACATATGTAAATTTATTATTACAAAAATAGGAGATGATCGAAATAAATAGTAAGACAAAAACTGGAAATCCATTTAATATGGGTTTATTGGTGATCACCATTTTATAACAAAATTTGAAATAGAGAATTAAACGCAAACGTTTGTGCTTTGTTTTTAAAAGAGCGCTGCACAATGATTATAGCCTTTCCTGGGTAATTACTCGGGTTCGTTTATATTAAGCCCATCCAACTTACCAGATCTATCCTATAAGGAAATTAAGATCAGCAAACTGGTGCAAAATATCCCGAATAGATATAGCATGAGCCGTTCGCAAAATCTTTGCTGTACTGGCATCGCCCAGGCTTTAATCCTAATTTTCAGAAATGGGTTTGTTTTCATAAACTACAGGTACTTGCGCCTGTAACCAGATCGTCATCCATGCGGATCCCATCCGGCTGGCAATGGCCTCTTCTCTACCCGGATAGCTGTTTTCCTGATCACCTGCATAAGTATGCCCATCCGCAAAACGCTTTTGCTGAACCAGTACCTTATCCATATGCAGTTTAGCCCAGTATTTTCCTTTATGCTTTTGGGCAAGATTATCCCAACCATAAGTAAATGCGGCAATATCGAGATTAGCATAGTTATCGTAAACCCCTTGTCCCCAGTCTGATCCTTCTGGGTAATAAACATCAGCAGTTCCTTCGCGATACATGGTACCGCCCGGTGCCTTATAGGGTGGTGATGAAAATTGATGCGCGGTTACCGAATAATAAATTTTATCAAGATTGAAGCGCGCTGACTCTGGTGTTTTTTTTCCAGCCAGCGCAAATACAATCGGCGCATTTATCATAGATGCAATTGCATTGTACTGCGGATGGATGATACCATGATTGATCACAAAACCAGGTTCTTCCATGTTAGAGCCCTGCACCCAGTGATTAACAGGATATCCGTGTATCACGCGCGAATTATGCAGATCGGAAGGCAAGGCTGTTGAGGCCATCAGATATTCGACAGCCTTATGCAACCATTTATCCGAATTCGGATGGTTTGGCAACATCACTGCAGCTAAATATAACAACTCGGCATTCCAGGCATCTTCTTCAATTTTAGAATCGCCAGGAAATAATACTTTCCCACTACTGTCTTTATAATAAAGTGGAACTAAGTTAAGAAAACGGTCTGCCTCCGAAACAATCATCCGGGTGATGTAAGTTTGATCTTTTTTGGAAAAATCATCCCATAAAAGCCAGGCCGCGTATCCCGAATAATAAGCCCAGTGGGCCGCCTGCCAATCGCCACCCCATACCTTGCGTTTCTGGTTCACCTTATGATCGTAGGCAACAGCGCTTACCATTTGGATTGTTTTATTTTTAGCCTCTTCCAAAGAAACTCCTGTTATAGCAGAATCGTATATCCCAGTTTTGATGGCAATCGCAATACCGAACGACATTGCCGCAGGAAAACGGTATCGGTATTCGTTAACCTTTGATTTGCTTTTAAGATCGAGGTAACCGCTCGAATCTTGCTGGTATTTTTTTATATCCCGATACCAGGTTGTGAGCGCAAATTTATTGGCATTTAGCAGACTTGTTTGCACAACTTTTGCCAGTTGATCATGAGGCGCTTTTTTTTGGAAACTGCTCCAGTTAATCGGCATTACTTTTACCGTGTAGTTGGTTAATGGGCCCGACTGGCTGTAAACAGTTTTTGTACTGAATAAAATGGTGATTAGAAAAAGTAATAGTCTAGGTTTATACATTCGATTGTCTCCGGTTAATTTTAATACATGCTCATTCTAATGTGCATAATTTTAAAAAACTAGTTAATGGGTTTATTTGGTTATAGATCTTGTTGATCAATTGTTTGGTTAGGTTAGCTTGTAAATTTCCTTAATTAACTGATTATTAATAAGAGAAAATCTTAAACAAATAGGCAGAAAATCTTAAATTCTACGATTTTTTCAATACTTCGCCAGTCGATTATGAATATTAAAACCAAATATCTCATAGCTTTGTTACAATGATCATCCTGCTCCATCTAAATTTAAACAGAAAATGCGCCATCCGTATATCCGGCTGGATAGGCATCATATGCTTAATACTGTGTGGGTCTTTACAGGTAAATGCCCAATTGGCTGTTTCTACGCATTTTAGTACAGAAGACGGGCTTGTTCAGAACAGTGTACTTTCTATTGCTCAAGACCGGCAGGGCTTTATGTGGTTCGGCACCGAAGGTGGTTTGAGCCGGTTTGATGGCTTAAGGTGGCGCAGTTTTAAGAATATCCTGGGTGGTACAAATAAACCTTCATCTGATGCTTTGATCAGGTCTTTGTTTTGGGACAAGCAGAACAAGTTGTGGATGGGTACTTTATTAGGATTGATCACCTTCGATCCACTTACCGAAAAATTCAGACAGATCAAGCTTCCCTACCAAAAGCAACCCGAAGTTAGACAGGTAACAACAGATCGTTCTGGAAATATCTTGGCCAGCACCACAGCCGGTATAGTATTAATTACTCCAGGAAATAAAATCATTGCCTCTCCTAAGACTTTTGATGACGGGGAAAACATATTATGTTATACGGTATGCCAAGCACCCGATGGCAAAATCTGGTGCGGTACAAATAGGGGGCTTTTTGAGATAAAAGCCAAAGCTAATAAGATTACCCTGACCAGAACAGCTGCTGAACTACCCATTTTCTTGCAAAAGGAGAAAATTACTTCAATTAAAATAGATAGTATTGGAAGGTTTTGGTTTGGGTCTTATTCCTCTGGTCTTTTATTATGCGATTATGAACAAGGGAGATTCGCCAGCGAAAAAAAACAACCTATGTTGCCAGGTGGAGCCACACACAAGATCCGCTCGATCATCAGTTTACTAGACCATAAAATTAGCGTTGCCACTGCAGACGGACTGTTTTTTTTCGATATTAATACACTGGGCATGATTGAGCTGAACAGCAAGCTGGGCAATGAAGAGACCCTGCGCAACAGTTCTGTACATAGTGTGTTTCAACAGCATTCGGGAACCATTTGGATTGGGACTTACTACAGCGGTTTGGACTTAATAAAGCCAATCCTTACCCCTTTCCACCATCTAGCTATTGGTCCAACTTCTTTAAACCTTAATCATCGGGTGGTGAGCAGCATGTGCAACCGTAATCAAAAGGAGCTTTGGATTGGCACCGAAGGCGGAGGAATAAATATTTTTAACCAGGTTACCAAAGAAGTCTCTTATTTAAAAAACCAACCGGGTAATCATAAATCAATCAGTTCAAATTTCATTAAAACCCTGTTTAAAGATAAGGATGGGAATTTATGGATTGGAACTTTTTCGGGCACTTTAGATGTATTTAATGCCAACACTAATACGATCGAACATCGCTCAACTGAAAGTGACCGTATTACAGAGGTGAACTCAATTATAGAAGATAACCAGAACCGGCTGTGGATGACCTCGAGCGATGGCTTAAAGGTGTATAAACGTACCGGAACCGGTTTGAAAGCGGATGGATTGATGCAGGAAAAAGCGTTAAAATCTTTTATAGCCGGTGTTGCCTTTCAGGATACCAAAAAAAGGTTATGGTTTGCCAACGAAACCAAGGTAATGAAAGTTGAAGGTAACATCATCAGCACCTATCATTTAAAGTATGCTGTACATACCATTTCTGAACACCAAGGAATCGTTTATTTAGGTTTGGAAAGCCATGGCATAGCTGAGTTTAATGAAAAGCGTAGGCAGTTTATTCCATATCGTTTGAATAGTCTGATCAGCAAACGCTCAATAGTAAGTATAGCTTTTGATAGACAAAACCATATCTGGCTGGCCAGCGATAGTGGATTGCTCAAGGTTACACCACAAAAGAAAATCGTTACACAATATACCAAAGCAGATGGACTGGTGAGCACGAACTTTAATATCAATGCTAAATATCAAAGTGGCAATAACCTGTTTTTTGGAACACTGGATGGATTGATCTATTTTGATCCGGAACAGATCAGGAACAATACCTCAAAATCGAGTATAGTAATTACAGGTATGCGAATTTTCGATGTACCTGTAGAGATTGACAGTTCGGTACTGCGCAAATCCATCACCTATACGGATAGGGTCGAACTTAGCCATAACCAGAACTCGTTAACCTTCGAATTTGCCCTGTTGGATTTTATTAAACCCAGAAAAAATACATTCCGGTATACGCTTCAGGGATTAAGCAAGGGATGGACAACAACTAATCTAGCAGAAGTAACATTTAACAACCTTGCTCCCGGCAATTATACCTTAATGGTAAGTGGCAATAACGGCAGCCCCAACTGGATGCCCCCATTCATTTAATCATTAAGATATTGCCTCCATTTTGGGCAACATGGTGGGCATATACCCTATATGGTTTTATGCTAATCAGCATTATTTTCTTCATCAGCCGTTATTTTGTATTACGCACACTCTTAAAAAGAGAAGACGAACTTCACCAATATAAGATCAATTTTTTCACCAATGTATCTCACGAGATCAGAACACATCTGAGCCTTATTTCTCCACCGATAGAGCAGCTCGTTTCGGATGAACATTTGAATAAGAAACAAAAAGATAAAATATTAGGGGTTGCCGGCAATGCCAGACGGTTACTCACGCTCGTTAACGAACTGCTTGATTTTAGAAAAACCGAGGACAAGCATCTAACACTATCTGAAAATGTACAGGATTTGCTGCCAATATTGGAAGATTGCCTGCAGATGTTTGCAGGAACAGCTGAGCGAAAACAGATTACTACCGTATTCGAAAGTGAACATCAAAAATCAGCCTTTTTGTTGTGCGATGCCTTCCAATTAAAAAAAGCCATTATTAACCTATTGGCCAATGCCTATAAGTTTACACAGAATGGTGGCCTGGTTGAACTCAAGATTAGCCAAACCGAGGGCAATGTGACGATCAGGATTGAAGATAACGGAAGGGGGATTTCGCATTCGCATTTAGACAAATTATTTGAAAATTATTATCAGGTTGCAGACCATGGTTTTCAAAATACAGGTTATGGTATCGGCCTGGCCTTATCTAGGGCTATTGTTGAGCTTCATCAGGGTACTATTACGGTAACAAGCCGGCTGGAGACTATGAACGAACCCGGGCATACTTGCTTTACGATTTCCTTACCAAAAAGGCAAAAAGAAACGTACGATTGGCAAGAAGTTTACTACGCAGACAATACTTTTCCTGATCATGAGACCGAACAAGTACATTATGAACAGTTATTGCCCCTAACACTGGCTGATGAAAGCCAGAAACCAACCATTTTATTGGCTGAGGATAACCTTGAACTGGCTACCTTATTGGATGATATCCTTAACCCTTATTATCATGTAATAATCAGCAGAAATGGCAAACAGGCATGGGAACAGGCAAAACGGCATATTCCAGATCTGATCATCAGTGATGTTACGATGCCAGAAATGTCGGGGTTTGATTTTTGTGACCTAATCAAATCCAACGTAGCTACAAACCATATTCCTTTTATATTGTTAACAGCAAAAACACAGACCGAAGATGTAATTGCCGGCTTATCCCACGGTGCTGATGTTTACCTTACCAAACCATTTACCCCACAGGCTTTGCTGTTGCAGGTAAACAACCTTATTGTAGCCATACAGAACATACATGTGCATGTTAGCCAGCTATTGAACAAAAATTCGGCACCGATTGACATCTTTAACCAGTTAATCCAAACCAAACTCGGGGCGGAAAGTCAGAAATTTATGAACCAATTAATCGAAAACATAGCGGTTTCTATAGAGAACCCTGAGTTTGGTGTTAACGAACTGGCTAAACTGATGAACATGAGTACGCCAATCCTGTACAAAAAAGTGAAATCGGTTACCGGTTCTTCAGTGAACGATTTTATAAAAGGGTTGCGACTAAAAAAGGCAGCAGAGCTTTTGGAAACCAAACTTTATACGGTTTATCAAGTTTCTTATATGGTAGGCTTTTTAGATAGCCGATACTTCAGTAAGGAATTCAAGAAATTTTTCGGAAAGTTACCTTCAGAATGGCCCGAACTTGACTAAAGCTAAGCTTAATGTATTATGCCAGTAGTTACGCCTAACTACTGGCTTTTTTGATTTGAATTGAAAGTCACTAAAAATCTACATGATAATCTTTAGCAAAGGGTTTTGCTGCCCAGGCTTTTTTCGATGTCCATTCTGCCGAAGGTGCGGCCCAAAATTCGTCGGTAGCGGGTAAACCCAAAGGAAGGAACGATAGCGTTGCCATATACAAACTGCCTGTAGAGGTATAATAATCTGCTATTTCAGGATCGTGGCCACAAAAACCAAGCTGCAACCACCCTTTTTCATCGAAAGTTCCAGGTATTTCATATATATTCTGTTTAACCTTAGTTAAGGCAGAACGTACCTGAGCCGGCTGGATAGTAGTTGGTAATTTATGCATGAGGGCGATTTGGCTTAAAGCCTGGAAAGCACCTGTTCTGTAGGTAATTGAACGTCCAATTGGTGGGTAGGTTCCTTCAGGAGAAATCATGCGCTCTTGCCCTACTACATAACGCTGCATCCTTTTTACAGCCAGATCATACCGTTCTTTTTTAATCAGCTTTTTATCCAGCATCACGGCAAGTGTATCTACCATCATCGGGTGGATTACAAAAGAGTTATAATAATCAAAAGCCATATTAACGCCATCGCCATACCAACCATCTCCTTTATACCAGGCATTTAATGTATCTACACCCTCATTTAGGCGGCTTTCATCATGTTGTTCGCCAATCGATAATAAAAAGGCCTCGGTAATAGAACCAAATAACAACCAGTTATTTTTAAAGGGTTTTCTGTTTCTTAATGATTTAAAGGAAGCAATAATTTCGCGTTTTGTTTCTGGCTTTAAAGGTTCCCACAAAGCTTTAGGGGCCCTTAAAAAAGTTTGTGCGAGGTAGGCTGAATCAACAATAGGCTGATAGTCTTTAGTAAAATTTAATTTATCAGGACTGTTTACCGCGAAACAGCTATCCAACCCCTGAATGGCCTGTAATTTCAGCTTGTTTCTTAAAATGCCTTCAGTTGTTGTATCATCAGGTAACGAAAGCCAGGGTGCAATGCCAGCATAGGTACGGCCAACGGCTTCTAAATACGATACAGCGGGTGTTCTGGAGTCGAATTTAGGCGCCGTAACCACTGGCATATTTTTAATGAGCGTTCCATTGGCTAAATTGGAAACCACGGGGCTGGCAATTTTATATAGCAATTTATACCAATATTCTCTGTCGTTTTTTGGCGCAGTGCCTGTATTGCTCTTAATTTTTGTTGCTGATAAAACTTCTTTAGGATTAAATAACCCAAATACACCAGTTAATGACAACGCTCCTATAAATTTTCTTCTTTCCATTCTTGTGTTTTATAAATACCAGTTTTTATAGCGCATTAACGCCTCTAGATAGTAATAATCGGCGTAACTCAATGGAACGTCGACTTCTGATTTCAAGGGTAAAGCCCCTGTGCTGTGCATGAGCAAAAACCCGCCGTTTTCGCCCGGCTTTGCAGTATATGATTCAGATGAAAGTGAAACGATCATTTTCTTTGCTTCACCTACATATAATTTTCGCTCGCTTTTTGTTGCGTACTGCCCTAATTCCAACAAAGCAGAGGCAATAACCGCAGCGGCGGATGCATCACGGTAAGTATCTGGAATATTAGGTGCGTTAAAATCCCAGTATGGAACCTGATCGGCAGGCATATTCGGATGATTAATGATAAATTTAGCGATGTTTTTTGCCTGATTTAGATATTGTTTGTTTTTGGTAAAACGGTACATCATGGTATAACCGTATAATCCCCAGCCCTGGCCACGGCTCCAGGCCGATTCGTCGAATGCGCCTTGAGCAGTACCTCTTTTAAGTACTTTGCCTGTAGTCATATCGTAATCTACTACATGGTAAGAGCTATAATTTGATCTGAAATGGTTTTTAAGCGAAGTATCGGCATGATTAATGGCAATTTTCTTGTATTTTGGATCACCACCATGATCTGATACCCATGCCAGTAACTCCAGGTTCATCATATTATCAATAATAACAGGGCCTTTCCACTGTTTACTACTATTCCACGATTGGATTACTTTAGCAGCCGGACGGTAGCGTGTGGCCAACGAGGCTGCAGCGGTATCGATAGTTGGCTTATATAGTTTATTACCTGTAATGCGGTAGGCATTGCCAAAACTACAGAACATCATAAAACCTAAATCGTGGTTTCCGGTATAATGTTTCTCCTGCTCTAGTATAGCCAGGCGTTTTTCTGCTTCTTTTAAGGTACTGGAGTCCTTGGTATATTCGTAAATATAGAGTAGCGAACCTGGGTAAAAACCACTGCACCACCATTTAGTATCGCTCGTTTCCAGTTTATTATTTTTTGAATAATAGGTTTTCGGCATGCGGTCTGCCGGTGTGTTTTTGGCCAGTAATTGATATTGTTTCTGAGCAAATGCAAACTGCTTGTCGAGCAAGGTTTTCATTTCTTTTTTCTCATCAGCTGCCTGTTGTGCATGAGCAATTACTGTTGTAGCCAGAAAACATATGGCGCACAATAATTTCTTCATCGTTTAGGTAAGTTAGTATAATTCATTTTGTGTTAAGCCTTAACATAGGCTTTGATGTTGGTTGTGGCAAATTTGTGCTTTTACAAGTTTAAAAGAGGTGAAAATCATAAATGATATGGTAGAAAATCTGTAATCAACTACATTTTTCGGGTATATTTTACATCAAACTATTTTACAGACCATATTTTATGCTACCCACCGTTTTTAAAAAACAATGCCTACTTGGCTTGTAGGCAATTTTCCTCGTGTTCCGCTTTTACACTTCTGCCCAATGTCATTAAGTTAAGCCCCCGACAAAAGTAGATGTAACTTAACCACAGATAAAAAGGATTAAAAACGCCCAACTTAATGAATTGGATAACACCACAGCCTGGGCTAAATGGCTAAAACAGCCATTCATTTTTTAGGGGGCTGCAAGGTACACCTACACTGTTTGTAAACCTGATAGCATCCCAATAAAAAGATACGATCAAATATCCCAAATTCCGGCAGCTCGCTCCAACTCTACCCAGGCCCTTGCATAGTTTGCCTGTGCACTATAATAAGCCTGCTGTGTATCGCTATAGATTCTCCGCGCAATCAGCACCTCAAGCAAAGAAGTTTCGCCTCTTTTATAACTGTATATTTTGGCATCCAATACTTTTTTCCCTTCACTTAATAAACCATTTTGGTATCGCACAACCTGCTTTTGAGCAGCCAGATAACTAAAATAGGCTTGTGCCACTTCTGATCTGATTTGCTGCAAAACGCTTTCATATCTTAATCCAGCCTGCTGAATGGTGAAACGGGCAGCTTTGAGATCGCCTTTGTACCGGTTTGAAAACTTCAAAGGAAAGCTAATGCCTACATTAACAGTTTTGTGATAAGGTGTGGGCGCTATTTCATTTATTGAAACACCATTAAACTGTAAACCTGCATTGATCCCTAAATCAGTTACCCGGTTTGCCTTTACCAGCGCAAGCCCCTTATCAGCCACCGTTTTACTATTTGTTGCCGCAATAGCATCAGCACGCAAATGCTGGGCCTGTTCTATTAGCGATTCCAAATTTAAAGTACGCGTTAAATTTTCAAAATTTGCCGCAGGACAGATCAGCGTATCGGGGTTTTTCTTGCCAGCAAAGGTACCCATTACCAGACGTGCATTTTGCCAGTTAGCCTCATACTGATCAATACCGCTGAGCAGGTTGTTAGCCTCTAACTTAGATTGCCTGGCATCGGTTTGAGAAATGGAACCAAGTTGATAACGGATAGAATCCGCATCGGCAATCTGTTTCACAATGAGATAAGATTGTTGCTGCAACCGCAGCAAATACTGCTGTTCAACGGCATTGTAATAAGCGATGGCTGCATCAGCACGTAAATTGCGTAAATAATCGAGCAGTACAGCCTTATTTAACTCGGTTTCACTTTTTGCGAGTGCAATCCGGGCCGTTCTCTTACCACCTAATTCAAGTGTGGTAGATAAACCAAAGCTTACACCCTGCCCCAATTTTAACTTTTTCTGCTGATTATCAAATACTCCTGTAGAAAACTCGGGATCTGGAAAAACCCGCGCACTTTCTATGCCTGCTTCGGCAATACTTACATCATATTTCTGGGCGGCATAACCAATATTCTCTCGGCCAACCAGATTCAAATACTGTTGCATCGACATTTCGGATACAGCGGGTAAAGTGTTTTTTTGTGCATATACCCGTGTTAAACTCAGCACGGAAAGCACTGGAATTAAATATTTTAAATTCATGATTATAGATTGATGGGTGGATTAAAATCGTTTTTACCCCATTTACTTTCTGATAGATAATAAAGGGCTGGCAGTACAAAAAGGGTAAGTGCAGTGGCTGCAAACAGGCCATACACAATTACCGTGGCTAAAGGGCGTTGTACATCAGAGCCAATGCCTGTAGCCAGGGAGGCTGGCAAAAGGCCGAGTGCCGCAACGCTGGCCGTCATTAATACCGGCCTGAAGCGGTCTTTAGCACCTAAAATCACGGCCTGGAGCAATTGATAACCTGCCTTACGGAGATCGTTGATGTGCGAAACCAAAATAACGCCGTTTTGGATAGCAACTCCAAAGAGTGCAATAAAACCAACTGCCGATGATACGTTTAACGTCATGCCCCTTAGGTTAAGGGCCAGCATTCCGCCAAAAAGTGCCAATGGTACAACGCCTAAAATTAGGCCCGCCTGCCTGAATTTGCCAAAGGCACCATATAACAGCAGAAACATAATAGCCAATGCCAGGGGTACAACCAGTGCTAATTTTGCATAAGCACGGTTTTGGTTTTCGAACTGGCCGCCCCACTCAATGTTATATTTTTCGGTATCATATTTTACATCTTTGTTAATTTTAGACTGCGCGGCTTTAAGGAAAGTACTCAGATCAGTTCCCCTTAAATTTAGCCTTACCGTGAGTTGCCTCCGGTTCATTTCCCTTGAAATGGAACTTTCGCCCAGGTCGGTTTTAATATCAGCAACCTGCGATAGCGGTATCAATGCGCCGGTTGAAGCATGTAACATCAGGTTGGCAATTTTATCAGGCGTATCTCTACTGGTTTCCTTATACCGACATATTACATCATAAACCCGATCACCGGCAAATACCTGCGATATCGCCTTACCTCCAATGGCAACCTCTACCAATTGGGCCACATCGTTCATGTTTAAGCCATACCTCGCTACCGCATCGCGGTTTATCCTGATCTGCAATTGAGGCAATGGCGGTTCCTGATCAATGGCAATATCTACCGCTCCTTTTACCTGCTGTAAGGTGTGCACTACCTGCTCGGTAATGCGTCTGGTTTCTTTAAAATCTTCGCCAAAAACCTTTACTACCAGTTCGCTATGGGCACCAGCTATTTTATCCATCACCCCATCAATCATAGGTTGGGTAAAGGCAATTGAATAACCGGGCAAAGTAGCATATTCTTTAGCAAGTTCTTCTATCAGATCGGCTTTGCTATATCCATGCTTCCACTCGGCATAGGGTTTTAAACCAACAGAAACTTCAAAGTGCGAGGGGGTAAAATAATCGGTACCCTCATCATTACGCCCTGCCTGTACATTTACATAGGTAATTTCTGGATGTTTTAATGTAGCTTGCCTTAACGCATTGCTCATTTCTTTCGATTTTTCAAGTGTAACACCGGGAGGGAGCGATACCTGTAACCAAATTGATCCTTCATCCAATGGCGGAAGAAAATCCTTGCCAACTGTTGCCGAGAATAGCACTGCCCCACCAGTATAATTACCAGGGGCAAAAATATTTTTTTTGGCTTCGCGAGTATTTTAGCTACACGCTGCTCATACCAGAACGAAAGTTTTTCAAGCCATTTGTTGTGGTAAATTTTGCCAGGTTTTTTATATATCACATAAGCCAGTCCAGGAATAAGCAATAATGCAACGGCCAAAGCCCCCAGCAAAGCATAACCTACTGTAAACGCCATTGGGGTAAAAAGTTTCTTTTCTACACGCTCAAAAGAAAATAAGGGAAGATAGGCCGTTATGATGATGATAGTGGAAAACAAGATAGGTTTAGCTACGGCCAGTGCCCTTTTACCAATCGAAACCTCTTCAAACGGCTCATCAGGATTTTCTTCCCTTTTTTTGAGAATGGTTTCGAGCATCACAATTGCACCATCAACAATAATCCCAAAATCTATAGCCCCCAAAGAAAGGAGATTAGCCGGAATTTTGGTAAAATGCATTAATATAAAAGCAATAAGCAGCGATACAGGCACCGTAATGGCCACAATTAATGCGCCCCGCCAGCTTCCTAAAAAGATAATAAGTACTACAATAACCAGCCCCATCCCTCTAAAAGTGTATGCGAAACGGTATTAAGTGTAGTATTTACAAGGTTAGTCCTGTCGAGATAAGGGCGTATACGCACCCCTTCAGGTAGAATATTTTTATTCAGCTCATCAACCGCTTTATGTATACCGGTAAGTACAGCCGATGGATTTTGGCCTTTTAACATCACCACAATACCTTCAATACCATCATCGTAATTTACTTTACGATCAGTATAGCCTAATATCCCTTTACGTTCCAGTGTGCCATATTTTAGTTCGCCAAGGTCTTTTACAAAAACCGGCACACCTTTAACCGACTTTACCACCACATCGCCCAGCGCAGGTAAATCTTTTACCAAACCGATTCCCCTGATTACGTAACCCTGCTCTCCCCTGTTTAAAATGCTACCGCCGGCATTTGCATTATTACTGCTAATGGCTGTTTGCACATCTGTTAGCGCAACCTGGTACTGCGTTAGTTTATCCGGATCGATCTCTACCTGGTATTGCGTAGTGATCCCACCGAAATTAGTTACATCTGCCACGCCCTGAACCTGCTTTATTTTGGGGATAATTACCCAGTTTTGCAGATCGGTGAGTGCTCTGAGGTCGCGGTTTTTACTTTCGATAATGTAGCGGTAAATTTCGCCAGTTGGCGAAGTAAGCGGATCTAGTCCTGGAGCTGCACCAAATGGCAGGCTTACACCAGATAACCTCTCCTGAATACGCTGACGGGCCCAGTAATCATCTACCCCGTCATCAAAAACCATTGTTACAAGCGAAAGCCCGAAAAGACTCCTGCTACGCATCACATGCATGCCAGGTAAACCGTTTAATGCCCGCTCGATGGGAATAGTAATTTGTTGCTCTACTTCTTCAGCAGCTAAACCAGGCACCTGCGTAACCACCTGCGAGGTTACATCGGCAATATCCGGATAAGCTTCAATAGCCAGTTGTTTCCACGAATAATAACCAAATACACCCAGAAGGATAAATAAGGCTACAAAAAGCCAGCGCTTCTTAATTGCGGTAAAAATAAGTTGTTTCATTATAAATAAATTGAAATATTATGGCTTGGCCTGCAATAAATAGAAGCCGCCTGCTGATACGATTTTTTCGCCCTTTTTAAGTCCCGATTTAATGATTACCAAATTTGCCGTACTGGCACCGGTCTCCACTTTTCGCCGCTCGTATTTACCATCTGCATCAATTACAAAGACAAAACTAGCTCCGTTCATCTGTAATAATGCTTTGCTTGGGATAGCAATTACGGCACCCGGCGGAGCTAAAAAATCTACATTAACATACATGCCCGGTTTTAACAGCAGATGTTCGTTTTCACATTCTATAAATACTGCAATGCTTCTGGTTTCTTCATCAACCATAGGGGCAATCCGGTATATCTTTGCCTTTAATTTTTTACCGGGTATTGCGGCAATTTCAATTTCACAAGCGCCGTTTTCGTGGATATATTGAATGTCTTTTTCTTTTACCTGCCCAACAACCCATACCTTCGATAGGTTGGCTATAGTAGCCACGCTGGCCGCATCATCTTTGATAAACTGGCCCAAAACCACCTTATTTTCTATTACTTCGCCTTTAATGGGCGAATAAACTGTTAATGGCTGTCCTAATGATAATTTTTCGGGATCTGCTTTAAAAATCTTAATGCCGATTAAAGCATTTTCGTATTCCTTTTTCTCCACATCAAAAGCTGTTTGGGCCTCTTCGAGCTCCTTCTGGATACCCACACCATGGGCCATTAAATCCTTTTGACGTTTTAAAACACGTTCGGCCTGTTGCATCTGCGACTTCTCCTGAAAGAAAACCTTTTGTGCCGTAATAAAATCAGGCGAACTGATCTCAAACAAAGGTGTCTCGGCTGTTGTTTTCATTCCGGGTTTTAGAAACGACCGGGTTACGCGCCCTTGAAACGGTGGGGCAATTTCGGCGTATTGGGTAGGGATTGCTTTTACTGTTCCGGCGGTAACCACCTGCTGAGAATAAGAAATCGTGTCTACCAGGCTTTCTTTTAACCTTGCTTTTATCGGATCGTGATCCGGAACAATAACCAAGTTATCTTTTTCACTGATGCCTATAGAGGCTTGCACGGATGGCTGTTGTTTGCAGGATACAAATATGGCCACGATACCAGCCAAAATAATTGATGCAAAATGAGGGTTGTTTTTTAGTTTCATATCTATGTGATTATTTGACGAAGGCGATTATTTACAGGTCATTTTCATCACCGGCCTTGTTCCAGCTGATTTCTGATACCTGCTGTTCGATTGTTAAGCGGCCCGCGATCTTTTCCATTAGTGCATCTTCATTGCTGTTGGCAAATATTTCGGCGGTAATAATGGCAATCGAAGGGTTTACATCATCGGTACTTTTTAACGAGCGCAACAAAAGTTTACTGTCATTACCGGTAAACTGCAATAGCAATACCCTTAAATGGTTTTCTACATCCTGCCGGCATTTAATAATCAGTACATATGGTACGGGTACGTGTGTGTTTTTGAGT
This sequence comes from Pedobacter riviphilus, assembly GCF_014692875.1. Classification (NCBI taxonomy): domain Bacteria; kingdom Pseudomonadati; phylum Bacteroidota; class Sphingobacteriia; order Sphingobacteriales; family Sphingobacteriaceae; genus Pedobacter; species Pedobacter riviphilus. The sequence goes on from NZ_CP061171.1 coordinate 3,208,614, forward strand.
GGGAGACGGCTTAGTTTTACACCAAGCGGGCGCATGATCATGTGTGTAAGAATAATCAATGTGGTAAAAAAACCAGCTTCCATGATAAAGCCGGTACCGCAGGATGCACCTACTGCTGCTGAGCACCATAAGGTTGCTGCAGTATTTAAGCCGCGTACATGGAGGCCATCTTTCATAATCACCCCTGCACCTAAAAATCCAATGCCGCTTACTACATAAGAGATTACCCTGCCAGCAGCATCGCCACCTTCTTTTACACCCAGGGTAACAAACATACAGGCGCCGATACAAACCAACATATTGGTGCGTAAACCTGCCATACGTTGCCGCCATTGCCGTTCGGTGCCAATGGCAGCACCTAAAATAAAGGCTATTATCAGCCTGATCGAGAAGTCAAAAAAAGTCATAAATTTCTAATTATGCCCTTACCAGGCATAAAAGAAACTTATACCTGCAGGGCGGTTAAAATGTGGATAGTTACGGTATTTAAATAGGGGCCAGCGTCCATATATTTTCTTTGTTTTTTAATTGTGCTGCAAAAGTAAAACATGGCTTTTAAAGGCACTGTTAGAGGAGAAACAGAAATTTATTAGAAATTTATTAGAAAGGTTTTGTTATTCTGAGTGTAGCGAAGGATCTGCAAGAAATGCACCTGAAAAGTAAATAGTAAATAGATCTTTTGCAGTAGTGATAGACCGCGAAAAGTAGTCAATTGCGAGATACGAAGATAACCGAACGAAGTGAGCTCATGAATGCCTTTAAAAGCAACCGCTAAATGAATAATCTTACAACGATTGCTATGCCCTATAGTAGTAGGGTTGCTTCGTCGTACTTCCCGCAAGCACGACTCTTTTTATTGGATTCTGCAAGGATAGTTTAACGCATCACAGCCCAGAGGACAGTTCTATTAGCATCAGTAAATGATGAACCGGAAATACAGATAATAAAGAGATCCTTCGCTTAGGATGATAAAATTCTAAAGGAAGGAATAATTACTTTTCTATCGCACCGGATAACTAAACATGTGGAATTTCTACACTGAAAATGCTCCCCTCATTTATTACAGAACGAATTTGTATCGTACCATGATGCATGGAAATGATTTTTTGGGTAAGCGATAAACCTATTCCATTTCCTGTTGTAAACGTTTTGTTATTGCCCCTGTAGAATGGAGTAAAAATATGGTGGATATCTTCAGGTGGAATTCCAATCCCGGTATCGGCAAAGCTTAACCTGATCATATCAGTACCAAAATCAATTTCTACCGCACATTGGTGATTAGATGAAAATTTGCAGGCATTTTCCATTAGGTTAATAAAGGCTATCTGAAGCAAATACTCGTTCCCGTTAACCAGAACATCGCCATCTTTTTCAATTTCACGGGTAAACTGAATATCCACTTTATAAGCCTGATCGATTTTAAGCACCGCCTCGCGGGCGTCCATCAATAATTCATCAGCACGCTGTGTTTTCATGCTGATGGTATGCTGATCGTAACTGGCTTTGGCCAGATCAAGCAAACCGTTGGAGAGCCGCACCAGTCCCTGTGCATCGCTCAAAGCAAGCTTAATGATTTCCTGATATTCTTTTGTAGTACGTTCTTTAATCAACGCCAACTGCAGCTCGCCAACGATGGTAGATAAAGGCGTACGGAGTTCGTGCGAGATATTGCTCACAAAACTTTTTTGCCCATCAAATGATTGTGCCAGGCGATCGAGCATATGGTTAAAGGTACCGGCCAGTTCGCCGATCTCATCTTTTTCGTTTTTAACCTGAACCCGGTTGTGCAAATTTGTGGCCGTAATTTTAGCCACCTCCCCTATAATTCCGGTTACAGGCTTTAATGCACTTCCCACAAAATAATAGCCAGCTACTATTGTTAAACTAATAATGATAATGAAAGAAACTATTAAAGCGTATTTAAGTTCCTGCAAGCGGCTTAAACCATATTGATCGTTTGCCGCAGCAGTAATTACATAGTTTTTTTGGTGGTGCTGGTAGAGTAACCCCACTACCTGTAATGAACCCTGCTCGAAGGTAATTTCTTTTTGCTGCACAATCTTATCGATCATTTTTTTGGTCTCTTTAACCTTGTCTATCTGCACCGCATCATGGTAAAGCAGGTTAAATGAGGTATCGTAAATGGCCACTTCTTCTTCAAAAAGCGAATTAGGGGCACTTTTATAAATGAGCTGCAATACCTGGGCAGGAACTTTTGCGTCAAAAAGCAGGTTAGCTTTCATAACGGCTTCTTTTTTTAACTGCTTGTAATACTGATCTTTTCTAGTCTTAGCACTGTAAATGTAAACAAAGATGGCAAAGGCCAGAAGCAACGAAGCAAAAAGCGTAAAAAACAACAATAAGAGTTTTATCCTTATTTTCATTTTCAGGCATCAATTATGTGTTTAACCTTCTTTAAATATAAAGCCCATTCCAGGTTTGGTATGGATCAGTTTCACGGCATGGTCCTTATCTATCTTCTTCCTGAGGTAATTGATATACACATCAATAAAATTGGTACCCGAATCAAAAGTATCCCAAACCTTTTCTGCAATTTCGGTTCTGGATAAAACCCTTTCTGAGTTGCTCATCATATATTCCAATAAACGGAATTCTTTTGGTGTGAGGTTTACCTGTTCATGATTGCGTTTTACGATTTTCGTTTCAAGGTTCATCTCCAGGTCGGCAAAACGAAGTATAAAACCCTGTTTAAAACCGTTGTTTAGGCCTTGGGTTCTGTTAATCAGCGCGCGGATCCGGGCATGAAGCTCCCTGAAATCGAAAGGTTTTACCAGATAATCATTAGCCCCTGCATCAAAGCCTTCAATTTTATCGTCGGTTGTGCCCAAGGCAGTAAGCATAATAATCGGGATATGGGGTAAATTGCGCCTAATCTCATTACATAAATCAATCCCATTAATTTTTGGCAGAACCAAATCCAGCAAAATCAGATCAAATGGCTTAAATAAAGCCATTTTTTTTCCCATTTCTCCATCATAGGCCAATGTAACCTGAAAACCAAGTTCAGTTAGCCCTTTTTGGATCATTTCTGCAACCCGAAGTTCGTCTTCAATAACGAGTATCTGCATTGGAACATTTTAGATCACAAATCTGGGTATTATTTATTTATGTTTTATCTTTTTTGCAATCATAATAATGTATTTGTAATGTGGCAGGCATTGCCAAGTAACGTACATTAAAAATGAAAAGCCACTGATAGCTAAAAACACAGGAATTTACTCAATTAAAAAGAATCGCTTAAACAGGAGATATCCGTTTAACATTTGAATTATCAATTAATTTTTAACTGGGTATAGTGTTTAATAAACCAGGTTAATGCAGGGTTTTTATTCGATTCTTTATAAGCCAACACCACCTCTGTATTAATAGGAATGGCATCAAATTCAATAAATGAAACTTTCAACTGTGCGTATTGCTCTTTTAATGATAATGGCAAAATAGACACCCCCAAGCCCGCTTCTACCAATTGTAATATGGAGTGTACATTGTTGGCCTCGTGGGTAATGTCTGGACTAAAGCCCATCCGCTGGCAAATTTCTATAAGTTTCTGGTTATACTGGGGTGCAAAATCTTTATTAAAGAATATAAACGGACTCTTCTTCAAAAAATCCGAAAGTCTGTGCTGATCATCAATTTTTTGATCTGTTAAAGGGATAACCACCACAAAGGGATCAAAAAATAAAGATTCTACTTTCAATTTTTCAGATAAAACCGGGGCTCTTAAAATCCCCACATCTAAGCCGCCATGTTCGAGCGACTTAATTTGGGCCAGCGTAGGTACTTCGAACAAACTCGTTTTCAGATAGGGGAATTCCCGGTGCATCAATTTTAAAATTTCTGCCAGGTGCGATTGGTAAACGGAGCTGATATAACCAATCTTTAATTCGCCGCTAACGCCTTCATGAATTTTACGAACAAATCTTTTACTTTCTTCCAGTTTGGCAAACACAGCATCTACTTCAGCCTTAAAGTACTTTCCGGCATCTGTTAATGCAACCCGCTTATTACTCCGAACAAACAACTGTACACCAAGTTCTTCTTCAAGTTCTTTAATCTGCCTGCTCAAAGGAGGTTGAGAGATAAAAAGTTTGGTTGCTGCCTTGGTAAAGTGAAGTTCTTCTGCCACGGTTTTAAAATACAACAAATGTCTAAGTTCCATACTTATAATACTTAATAGGTATTAAGTTATGCTAAAATTGATATTTTACAAATATGATTAACAGCGCTAACTTTACAAAAAAATAAAGCAATGAATAAAGATTATTCGCATAAAGCAACAAATGAAGAAATTAGAACAAGGTTTGATAACGATGTAGAACGTTTCTCGAACTTAGAGAGCGGACAACAAACCACTATCGACGCACCACTTACCATGGAGCTTTGCACAGGAGCAGCCAAATACACTAATCCGAATGCGAAAGAACTATTGGATATTGGATGTGGTGCAGGTAATTACACATTAAAAATGCTCAGCAAAATCCCAAACCTTAACTGTACACTTAACGATTTGAGTTTACCGATGTTAGAACGTGCAAGAGACAGGGTATCGGCACAAACAACCGGAAAAATAACACTTGTACAGGATGATATGCGTAACCTTAATTTGCCCGATAATCATTTCGATATTGTACTTGCTGCTGCAACATTTCATCATTTGCGCACCGATGCCGATTGGGAGCTTGTTTTTACTAAAGTTTACCGGGCCTTAAAACCAGGAGGCAGTATCTGGATTTCAGACCTTATTGCACATGATTCCGTTTTAATCGATAATCTTTTTCAAGATCAATATGGAGCCTATCTTGAAACGTTAGGTGGTGCAGCATATAAGCAAAAGGTATTTGATTATATTGAATATGAAGATACCCCTCGCTCTTTAAACTATCAACTGGCTTTGTTGCAAAAAGTTGGGTTCAGCGTTACCGAAATCCTGCACAAAAACGCCTATTTTGCAGCATTTGGTGCGATAAAATAAGATATGCCTGGGTTATAGTGCTACTATAGCCCAGGTATAATTTCCATTATGTTTAAATGAGTACTTTAAGGCTACGTGTTATAGATAAAATCCACTTTTAAAATTAATATCGAGTTAACAATAGTAGTTTTAAGTTTGCTTCTAAAATCAGGAAAGGCGATGACAAACTCCATAATCTACTTAAAAAGAACAACTTATTACAGTATTTATTTTGTCATTCTATTTTTAGCCATTCTGTCATCCTGCAAAAAAGGCAATAAAACCCCTGATTATCCGATTGGAAGCAATGAGAATATCAACACCTGGATACTCGATAGCCTTAAGCGATACTATTATTGGAACGAGCAATTACCTGCTAAGCCCAATCTCAGTTTATCTCCAAAAGATTTTTTTAATTCCATCCGCAATTCATCCGATCGCTTTTCTTATATCAGTATCCCGAACGATCCTTCCACCGCAACACCAAGCAATAGAAATTTTGGTTTTGATTATGCAACAGTAAGCGACCAAAACAGCGCAAAGGTTATCGGGGTCATTAAACTTGTATTAAAAGATTCTCCTGCTTCGAGAGCTGGCTTAAAGCGTGGAGATTACATCAGTAAAATTAACGGGAAAACGTTAACCGTAACCAATGCGCAAGCTTTGCAAACCGAAATATTAAACAGCGACCGCTTTTCGATGGGTTTAGCCGAGCTGAATAACAATACCTGGACAGATACACGCACGGTTGAGTTAAATAAAGGTATAATACTCGACCAACGGGAGATTAGCAAGGTGATAGAAAGTGATGGAAAAAAAATCGGTTACCTCTATTTTCTGGATTTTAATGGTGGTTTGGCCAGCTCGCTCACCCCTGTTTTCAGTAATTTTAAAGCAGAAGGCATATCCGAACTTATCCTCGATCTGCGTTATAACGCGGGTGGTCAGGTAGCAGAAGCAGCAGGCATATGTGCCATGATTGCTAAAAATATATCTTTCGACAAACCTTTTATTACCTACCGGGGCAATAAAAATGGAGGAGCCAAAACAGAATCTATCGGTACTGCAGCTACTTTCGATGGCACTGTAAATTTTAATACCCTGTTGCAGCAAAACCTTGGGCTAAGCCGGGTTTATATTTTATCAACAGCCGCCACAGCATCTGCATCGGAAGTAATAATCAATAACCTTAAACCTTTTATCCAGGTGGTGCTAATCGGCGAAAAAACAAGGGGAAAAGATGAAGCATCATTTAGGATATTTGATGCCCGAAGCCCTAAACAGGTGAACTGGGAAATGCACCCGATTGTTTATAAACTTTTTAATGCACAGGGCAGCGGTGGGTATGCTTCAGGTATCACCCCCGATATCGCAGTCAATGAAATGAGCATTTTGCCTTTGCTTCAACTGGGTGATGCTGCAGATCCGATGGTAAAAGCGGCGATCGCTTCAATCACAGGTAAAGCCATCAAAACTTCGGTTGCTTTAAATCACGTACTTCCTGAAAGCTTTAAGGCCGACCATATTTTAATGGATTCGAGGGTGCAATCTGCCCAGCAAAGTATTGTAACCACTCACCGGTTAAAGTGATAGAAAAGGTTTTCATTGTGTTAACATTAACTTTAAACGCGACTACTAACTTGGCTCCCATAACCGGTACTTATGGAACAGTTGGAAGATTTTAAAAATGCAAAACTCCTGAACGCAGTAAAAACTGGCAATTCGGCTGCTTTTAATGAAATTTACCACCAGTACCGCAAAAAAATATATGGTTATGCCTATCATTTTACCCGGAGCAGAGAAGAAGCTGAAGAACTTACGCAGGATGTTTTTGTAAGGCTCTGGGAAAACAGATCGAAGATCGATCCGGGAAAAAATTTTGATGCCTTTCTTTATACCCTCATACGCAATAATTTTCTCGCAACACTCCGTAAAAAAGCCAGAGAAAAAGCCTATAGCAACGAAAATCTTAAGCATGAGCAGTCTTTTAATGCCACAGAAGACGAACTTAATGCCAAAGATACCAGGCAGATTGCCCAGGAGGCAATAGAAAGCCTTTCTCCGCAGGTAAAAAAATATACCTGATGAGTAGAAATGACCACCATACACATGAGGAAATATCGCAGTTGATGGGCATTTCCAAAAACACGGTAAACAATCACCTTAAAAAATCGCTTGGGATTATGCGTAAATATTTTAGAACATATTCTCCAGAAACGATTATATCTTTTGTATTGGTAATGTTTTGTTAAGATCTGTTAATGGTCTCTAACAGTCGCCCTCCTGAACTTGTTTCAGGATCTATCCTATTTCAATCCATCGCTGTTGATTATTGAAAATTAATTAACGTCCAAATTTTTTAAAATAAATTTCATTTCCCTATAGCTGTATCGCAACTCTCGTGCATATATACAGTAGTGCGCAGCATAAAGCTTACAAACATTAAGGTGAAAGAAAACATTAAAATACTATTTGAACATTACTTAGCAGGTAAAACCGATCCGGAGCAAGAAAAAATTCTGATGGAGTACCTGGCCGATCCAGCGAATGCCGATAGTGAATTTCATGGTGCAATGGAAAAGGCATGGGCAAAACAAACAAGAGAAACCGATTACTCTAGAACTGCTGCTCAAGGACTGGCGCAAATATGGGATAAGGTAGAGGAACGCCAACCAAAAAGCCGGTCACTCTTCCCACTATTAAAATATGCCGCAGCAATTGTGGTCATCGTTTCTGCATCGCTTGGCTGGTATGCATATCAGAAAACACAACAACCTGTGCAAACAGCCATTGCCTTTTTAAGTAAAACCACTCAAAAAGGCGAAAAAGTAAAGTTGATTTTGCCCGATAGTTCTATCGTATACCTCGGTGCCGGCAGTAAGCTTACCTGGCCGTCGCACTTTGTGAAAGGTAGTTTAAGAAATATCCGGTTGGAAGGTGAAGCATTTTTTGAAGTAAAACATGATGCCTCAAGCCCTTTTATAGTGCATAGCGGACAGATGCAAACCCAGGTTTTGGGTACTTCATTCAATATTTATGCTTATCCAAAAGATGGAACTTTCAGTGTGGCCGTGCGTACCGGTAAAGTAAAGGTTTCGGAGAACAGTGCGGGAAAATTAAAACAACTTTCGCTTCTTACCCCTGGAATGAAGTTATTATACCATTTAAAAGCACGCGATTATACCGTTAGTAACGAGCGTATCACGGAAGTAAATGCCTGGATCAAAAATAGCTTTGCCTTTAAAGATATAAGTCTGCCGAATATGCTCAAATCGCTGGAAAGGTATTACAACATTCATTTCGAAGTAAAGGTCCATAAATTAAACCAATGCAGGTATAATGCCACATTTACGAACAAAAACATTGGCGAAGTAATGGAAGAAATCCGTGTAATGAGCGGCAAAAAGATGAAATATAAAATAGACACTGCGAACAAAACAATTACCGTATGGGGGGAGGGCTGCCAATGATAGGTTAGCTTATACTTAAGGACGCAACACATCTGCGCAACATTACCAGGTTTATACCTATGAAAAACAAATTAAACCTCTTAACACAAACATGGAGCCGGATTGCTCGAACAATCCAGCTCCTAAACAAAAGTTTTTAACCCGTGAGAATTAAAAAACATCTTGAACCTATGAAAATAGGGTTTTATGAATATATAAAAGAATATATTATCAATTTCGGTTACAGGCCAGCGGCATTTATGTTGATGCTGTGCATCCTTTTATTTAACCAAGGGATAGCAAAAAGCCTTGAGCAAACACCAAGAGAAAGTAGTGTAAGCATCAAAATAGCAGAAATGAGCATCTCTGATGCCCTGAGTCTTTTAGAAGAAAAAGCAGGGTTATCGATTAATTATAACAGATCGATTTTTAACCAGAACAGCAAAATAAGCCTCGAGGTAAAAAGTATGCCCCTCGAGCTGATTCTCAAAAAAATACTTACAGGAACCAGGGTAACCTACAGGTTTGCCGATGGCAATACTATATTGCTCTACAAGCTTCCTGATCCGGTAAAACCAGGGCGGATATCGGGTAAGGTATTCGACGAAAAAGGAATAACCCTTCCGGGTGCTTCCATTAAAATTATCGAAACAGGCAAAGCCACACAAACGGCCAGCGATGGTAGCTATACTTTAATTGCCGAACCCGGAAAATATACGGTAGAGATCAGTTACATATCTTTTGTTACACAGCGTATAAGCGAGGTAAATGTAAAGGCTGATAAAAATACACCGTTAGACATTTCGTTAAAACCTGATGCAAAAGGCCTGCAGGAAGTAGTAGTAACCGCCAATTACAAAAAAGCTTCGGTTGAGGGTTTACTGGCGCGCCAGAAAAATGCCTCCGAAATCAGCAACGGAATCAGTGCCGAACAAATTTCAAGAACACCAGATAAAAATATTGGTGAAAGTTTAAAACGCATCAGCGGGGTGAGCACTATTGATAATAAGTTTGTTATTGTGCGCGGAATTGGTGAGCGTTATAATTCTGCGCAATTGGATGGTGTAACCCTGCCGAGTACCGAGGCACAAACCCGTAATTTCTCTTTTGATTTAATCCCATCAAATCTGGTCGATAACGTGGTGGTGAGTAAAACGGTTACACCTGATATGAACAGCAGTTTTGGTGGTGGGCTGATACAGATCAATACCAAAGATATTCCCACAGAGAATTTCATGAGTTTTACTGCAGGAACATCCTATAATGATCAAAGTACTGGCAAGGATTTTTTGAGCCACAAACGTGGCAAGTATGATTATTTCGGATTTGATGATGGCCGTAGGAAATTTCCGGCTGGTTTAGAACATACGGAGCGTACTACAGCCCCCAACAATACCCTTACAGACGAACAGTATCTGCAAAAGCTGATTGTCCAAAGCCAAAAATTCACCAATGATAATTTTACGATGTACCGCTATAAAACCGCTCCGTCTCAAAATTATCAGTTTACCTTGGGTAGAATCGTCGGGATTGATACGACAAATAATAAAAAACTGGGCTTCACCACATCGTTAAGTTACCGCAATAATCAGAACATTAACACTATTGAGCAGCAAATAAGAGGCGATTGGAATGTTAATACCCCAAACTCTGGTGCGAAATACCTGTTCAACACTACTTTAGCCGCCATACTGAATGTGGGTTTACAACTTGATAAAAACAGGTTTAGTTTCCGCAACACCTATACACACATTTATAACAACGATTTAGTAAGAACCATTGGTTACGATGCCGATAATGGATTTGAATTCTTTACCAAGGGTAAAAAACCAAATGCCATTGTAGAAGCCGACGACCCTACCTATACCGATCTGTTACAGAATAAACTAAACGGGCAGCACCAGGCTGGCAAGGTAAAGCTGGAATGGAATTTATCGCGCACATCGATAGATCGTAAAGAGAAAGATCTGAGTATTGCTACGCAGAACTTGCAGCAATTTGGTAATGATTACGAATATTTTTATCAGGCAAGCGGGCAAAGGGAGGGCTATATTAAACCTACCTCACGGCATAACTACAGTAATAACGAACACCATTTTGCCTGGAGTGGCGATGCCAACATGCCTTTTAAAACTGGTCTGTTAAATAACATCATAAAAACGGGTTATTTTGGCATACACAAAGAAGGAACGTTAAACTGGGAAATTGCATCGCTTGTTCGCAGCGCAACGATACCCGATAGCCTGAGGTACATTTCTATTGGCCAAATGACCGATCCCTCCAAAATTGGCAATAATGGTTACAACTACTTTATTAACCCTTATTTTTTAAACGGTTATAAAGGAAAAAGTATTACCCATGCAGGCTATGTAATGCTCGACAACCGCCTTGCGGAAAAATTACGCCTGGTTTGGGGTGTAAGGGCCGAATATTATAAATATACGGAGCTACGTAACGATTTAAATGTTAGGGGGACAAGCAGCTTTGTACTTCCGGCCGAAAAAAAATGGCGCTGGTTGCCATCGGCTAATCTAACCTATAGCCCGGCAAAAGAAATTAATATCAGGACAGCTTTTTCAAACGCTGTAGTAAGACCCGAATTAATGGATAACAGCCAGTTTTTCAGGTACGACCCTATGTTCGATGCTCAGTTTGGTAACGAAGGTTTAGCCAGTACACAGATTAAAAATTACGATCTTAAAGTAGAATGGTTTCCTGGCTTGGGCGAAATTATCTCGGCAAGCGCCTTTTATAAAAAGTTCGATCAACCGGTTGAAGTAGTTTACAGTATTTCCAACGGCGGTGGTTTTTATTACATCAAAAACTCTGATGAAGCCAAAGTTTACGGATTGGAACTGGAGTTAAGGAAAAATCTGGGATTTCTTACGGGCAATACCCTGTTATCGCGGTTAACACTTTATGGCAACCTCACGCTACAAACAGCCAATGTCATTGGAACCTACGAAACTACAGGTGCCAATGGCGAGAGCGTTACAGTAAGCTCCAAAGCCAAAAGAAACATGTATGGGCAGGCACCTTACCTTATTAATGTCGGTTTACAATATTTAGACGAACACTTTGGTTTTAATGTGGCTTATAATAAATCGGGCCGCAAAACCACATTGGTGAGCCCGGAACTGAATAATATCGAATATGAAAACCCACGCGATCAGATTGATGCGCAGATCAGTTATAAATTTTATAAAAACAGGTTTGAAGTAAAACTGAATGCCGGTAATTTACTCAATAAAGCTTCATTGATTTATAGAAATACAGGGAGTTATGAGCCTAACCCCGATTACCAGGTAGGTTCTGATTACAGCAATAAATTGCGTTTAAAGCCTGGTTTTACCAATAATTTGGAAGATGGAGACCAGGTGATGTTTTTGCAAAAATTTGGTCGTACGTACAGTACTTCCATCACTTATAATTTTTAAACCGACCATGAAAAACAGCTCTAATAAGGTTACACCATTTAGCAAGAAAGGAGGAAAATTATTTCCTGTATAGCCATAAAAAAAACGAAAGGTTGTACCAGAACCCTCCGTTTTAAACCGATCATTTCTAGTAGAACGGCAAATCAGGATAAACCTGAAATATTTTAAAATATACTGTTAAAAACCCAGGGTGGCTAACAGATTTACTTAGTAAAATCAATATGAATGACTAAGATATAAAAAAACATAACATTTAGGTATAAACATGTTTTTATTTCCTTAAAAACATTGGATAATTGGCCAGTTTACCTGAATGACCTTGAAAAAATCAACCAGAAAAACATGGATCATACCTATAAGATCCTATGAAAAACAAAAAAATGAAAATGAAAAATTTCAAAAACTTAATCGGTCTTTTATCAATTGTTGCTGTTTCATTTACAGCTTGTAAGAAAAACGAAGGTGGTGCTGATACATTCGCTAACCGCAGCACTTCGGCAGCAGATTATTCACAATCATCATTACCGGTTGTTGCCGTTAGCGGAGACATTACCAGCTCTGTTACCTGGACAGCAGGAAACGTTTATGAATTAAGTGGTGTAGTAACCGTTAGAAACGGTGCAACTTTAACCATCCAGGCCGGCACCTATATTAAAGCTTCGGTAAATACACCGGGTGTACAAAATGGTGTATTGGTTATTGCTAAAGATGGTAACATCAATGCAATAGGTACAGCTGAAAACCCAATTGTATTTACCAGCCGTTATCTTTTGGATGGTGATGCCAGCACAACAGGTAAGCCAGGCGATTTAGGTGGTGTAATTGTTTTAGGTAATGCTAAAATCAACGTTGGCGATAAACTGATTGAAGGTTTAGCAAATGAAGATAAGTTTCATTATGGAGGTAATAATGATGCTGATAACCGTGGTACTTTACAATACGTACGTATCGAATATGCAGGTTTCCAGTTGGCTCCGAACGTTGAGGTTAATGGCCTAACTTTAGGTGGTGTGGGTAGCGGTACTACAATCGATCACGTACAGGTTTCTTATGGTTTAGATGATGGATTCGAATTTTTCGGGGGTACTGTTAGCCCAAGCAATTTAATTGCTTTAGCTTCTGATGACGATCAGTTTGATTTCGACAATGGTTTTACCGGAACATTAACCGATGCGGTAGCCATTGCTGATAAAAATTCTACACACAGCACAAGTGGCAGTAACAGCGATTCAAATGGTATCGAATCAGACAACAATGCACCTGCTGAAGATGCAACCTTTAGCTTAACGCCTAAAACGCACCCAACTTTACAAAATGTGAGCGTTTTTGGTACTGAAAACCCTAATGGTATTGCTGGTTTAGGTTACCGTAATGGTATCCGTGAGCGCAGAGGTTCGGAAGTTACTTTATCTGATGTAATTGTTTCTGGTTATAACACTGGTATTGCTTTCGATGCTGATGCCAATGCAAGCCTTTCAGATATTAATAGTACTTCTGTTCACGGTTTCACCAATTCAATCACGGCGGCAGTTGGTGCTTACGTAGATGGTGGTGGTAATTCATTAGTAGTAAACGCAACCAATGCCAGTTATTTTGGTGTTAGCCAGCCATGGTACAACACACCAGGTTCGCCGGCTACAGTTACGCTACCAAGCTGGGCTTCAGGTTGGTCAAAACTTGTATTCTAATTTTTTTCTCTCTTAACTAAAGGCGGCCGTACCCATGGGTACGGTCCCTTTATTACAAAAACAGATAGCTGTTTTAAATGTAATTACCCTTTATGAAACTAAAAATTTTTACCCTTTTCTTTCTTTCTGCTGTTGTAGCCTTAAGTTTATCTTGCCGCAAAGCGGAGCTGCTTCAACCAGAGCCAGCTAAAATTATCCAGTTAAACATTACTGGCACCACTGATGTTGATCTGGAATACCTGTATAAAGATAGCATTATAGCCAGTACCAAGGCAGGCACAGGCGGCATTGGTGTAAAAACCCTGCTTGCTGTACAAGATCAGAACTCCATTTTAAAAATCAGAAATAAGGCCACTGCCGAAATATTACTGACCAAAACGATTGCTGCAGCCCCATTCGACCAAAACATCAATGTTTTTTACGATGGTATCAAAATATATAATAATGCCATTTCATTACGGATTAAGGGTTATGCCCTATCTGGCGAACTCGAGTTCTTATTAGATGGAAATTTATTATTTTCAGCAACAGGTGCTGTAAATAAACCATATTCCATCCTTATTGATAAGGGTACCACGAGAGAAATTTCTATCAGAAAAAAAGGTGAAACTGCCATTTTGTTAACCAAAACAATCGAATCGACCGCGGCTCAACAAAATATCGGTTACTTTTTTGACGGCACTAAATTAGTGGATAATGTAAAACTCGATCCACCTGTTAATCCAGCCAATATGATGCTGACGGCTAAATTTGAAACTACATTTCCAAATCAGTTTAAAAATATAGATGTGGATCTTGTATTTTATACCAGGCTTAAAAATGCATCAAATACAACTGTTGGTACGAAACTAATACCAGAACTCAGATTTACCCTTCCTAAAAATGGTTCTTTTAATTCAATAGAGCTCCCTGCTTTACCGGGTCCGAATTATATTTACAGCTTCGATATATTTGAAAAGGGAACCACGAATGATCCTTATATTTCCGGTACACCTTTAGTTCTGACCGGTTATACAATTAAACCGAACGAAGGAAGAATTACATCAATATTTGCCGACAATGGGATTAATTTTGAGGCAGGAAAATCGAAATTATATTTAATTACCGATGGCAAAACAAATGTATCAACGCCTACAAAATCTGTTTATATATCGGGAGGCAGGTTAACCGACCTTTCGCAATATTTTCAATAGGATTTATCATTATTACACAGAAAAGGGAAAAACCAAAGCAAACTGCAGCGGCTATTCCCTCTTTTCCTTTTATTACCATTTGCGCATTAACCTATTAATAACAATCATTTAACTTACAACACGATTTAAATCAGCTACTTATTCATTTATTTGAATAACGCAGATGAGTGATCTGCAATGGATACCCAAACTGATCTTATGCCGTCGTTCTGCAACATCATTTCCTTTCTAGGAAACACCGATTTAAGTACTCCCCTTGTCATCATTTTTATAGTATGCTTACTTGCTGTAGTTGGGTTCGAATTTGTTAACGGGTTCCACGATACGGCCAATGCCGTAGCTACAGTGATTTATACAAAAGCACTTAAACCAGTTGTGGCCATCCCTTGGTCGGGGTTCTGGAATTTCATGGGCGTATTTACAGGAGGAATTGCCGTAGCTATGGGCATTTTAAAACTGGTTCCCTTAGATGCCTTAATGAACCTTCCTATTGGTGTGGGCGCTGCCATGGTATTGGCTGTTTTATTGGCCTCCATTGCATGGAACCTAGGCACCTGGTATTTGGGTATCCCTTGTTCGAGCTCGCACACCATGATTGGTGCCATGATTGGTGCTGGTTTAGCATTTACCTGGTACTATGGGGCAAAGGCGTAAACTGGGGCAAAGCCGAAGAAATTGGCTTATCGTTAATCTTATCGCCTATTATTGGTTTTGGATTGGCTGTTTTGCTGATGTACTTTTTAAAACACATTGTGAAATACCATGCCCTTTTCCATATCCCACATGGAGAAAACGACCGTCCGCCTTTACTCATTAGAGGCTTACTCATCACCACTTGTACATTAGTGAGCTTTTTTCATGGCAGTAACGACGGACAAAAAGGTGTTGGTTTGCTGATGTTGATCCTGATTGCTTTTTTGCCTGCAAAATTTGCTGTAAATCACCATATCCCAAATGATAAAGTACTTTTCCAATTGAACCAAACCGAACAGGTACTTCAAAAAACCGCAGCACTTAATCATGGTAAAAGACTGGATATCACCACGCTGGTGACTAAAATAAATAAGGCTAAATTTCACCTGTCGCTAAAAAATGAAACAGATAAAAAAAATACCTATCTTTTCCGTAAACAGATAGAAGAAGTAATTGCTGCGGTAAAAACGGTAAGGACAGATAAAACATTGATCATTGACAAAGCCGACGATCAGCTCCTTGCCGATAATACTACCGAATTAGCCAAAGTGGTTGAGTTTGCACCTTTATGGGTTATACTTTTAATTTCCATTTCGCTGGGGCTTGGCACCATGATTGGATGGAAACGGATAGTGGTTACCATTGGTGAGAAAATTGGGAACGAACACTTAAATTATGCCCAGGGTGCAACATCCGAAATCGTAGCCGCATCTACCATCGGTTTAAGTACAGCCTTCGGATTACCGGTAAGTACCACACATGTACTATCGAGCGGGATAGCCGGTGCCATGGTGGCTTCTGGCGGAAAAGAGAATTTAAACAATAATACCTTAAAAAATATTGGCTTGGCCTGGATACTTACGCTACCCGTATCAATCGTTTTAGCCATCTTGTTATTTATGCTTTTTCATTTGTTTATCTAACCTTTTTCAATCAACCCATATCCTTTAAAAAATGAAACAGATACTTGTAGCAACAGATTTTTCGAGAAGTGCAGGAAATGCCCTGGCTTATGCGCTGGCTATGGCAAAAACGCTAAATATGGAGGTTGTGGCCATCCATGCCATCCACCCTACCGAAGGCATAAATAACAGTACTTACAATGCCATTTTTATCGAATTTTATTACGAAAACAAAAGGACTGCCTTAAAAGAATGGGCCGAAAACATCAGAACGAAAGAAAATTATACTGATGTTAAATTAGAAACCAAATGCGATGTTGGTTTTTTAAGGGCAGTAATTACCAATCATACCGAAAACAACCTGGTAGAACTTTTGGTAATGGGCATTACCGGGGCAACAGGCATAAGTGGTATTGTGGGCAGCAATGCCAGCATGGCCGTTACCAAAATGAGAATCCCAACACTAATTGTTCCCTTAGAAAGCAGTTTTACAAACTTTCCGATTATTACGCTGGCTACCGACTATGAAACCGTTTTATCGCCTAAAGACATTACAGCACTGAGCGAGCTCTTAAAAGCTTCGGGCACGAGAAAAATGCAGGTGCTTTATGTTGCCGAAAAATCGGATGAACTCCATATTCAAACCGGAGAAAAAAGAATTAAAGAATTGCTTCCTGATACAGAAATAGAATTTAACTACATTATAGACAGTAGCGCGCCAAATGGTATTATGGATTTCATAAAAAGCAACCATACTGATATACTTTGTTTAGTTAAACATCACCACAATATTATTTACCGGTTATTTACCAGTAGTACGGTTAATCAGGTACTGAACAAATCGGTAAAAGCAATCCTGGTTTTACACGAATAGATTTTTTATTGATTGACCTGATGTGATTTTCTTCCAAGTACCCAGCGGTTACGCATGCAACGGTAACACCTATAACGTTTCATAGGTAACCAAAATAACAAGGCTTTAATTATAAATGTTCGTGGAATTCTTTCCATATCAGATTTATCGCCTTTACCGCATGGGCATACACCTTGATAATGCTCGTTTCCGATTGATTTGATCGCTGCTGTCATGACACAAGAAATTGAAAGTTTATACTAACCTTATAGATAAACAAAAATATAGCGCTAATGTTAACATAAAATAATCTGTTCAACACCAAAACAGGTTTATGACTTCATTATCAGTAAATTTCGCCTTAATTTCCCTGTAAAAACTCCGCTATTTTGATTTAAGATCAGCTATTGGGCTTAATTACCAATTGCGCTTATCATCGTTGCTATAAGCCGTTTCAACTTCGTATGATGTATTAAATAATTAAAAGAAATAATACCCAAAAATGCGCAGATTACTCCAGCCAATACATCAAGCGTATAATGATGGCTGGTATAAACAGCCGAAAACCAGATTCCGAGCATAACGGTAAAAAAGAAAATATTAATTTTCCCCAAGCGGTTTTTTAGGCCATAATAAACAACAATAACGGGATACGATGAGTGTAAGGATGGCATGGCAGCAAATACATTAGAACCTTTGCTGTATATCCCATGAAAAAGTGTAATACCAAAAAAATGGTCGAAACGGGCCAATCCTGCAGTATTGCCGGCTGTTTTGGCTATAAATTCGAAGCCGTGTTCCTGCACATACCATGGTGGTGCTGCCGGAAAAGCATAATAAACTACAAAGCCCAATAAATTTACCCAAACAAAAGTGAGCGAAAACTGAACAAACTGTTCTTTATTCTTAAAGAAAAGATAAGTAGCAAATGCCAAAGGAACAGGCACCCACATTAAATAGAAAAAACCTGTCAATACATCTAAAAATGCATTACTGTTTATCTTCCAGTACTCGTTAGGGGTAAGTATTAGCCCATGAGAATGAACACCAAACAACTTTTTTTCAAGTGAATACAAATCTTCAATATGCACTTGATTAAAAAGATAGTTTGGAAAGGCTTTCATGTAATCAAACAATATCCAGTATACAATAAAGATTGAAAAGCCGAGAATAAAGCGTCTTGTTCCCTTCGAGATAAAGAACAAAGCGTTAAAAATAAAAATCAGCACCAACTGATCGGTTTTAAAGCCGACCAGCAGCGCTGATAACAATAGATATCCAACAGATATAGCAACTGTTAGATAAATATTCCGGATATTATAAAAACTGTTTTTAAGCAATACTTCTTGCTGCATGTTATTTTTTATCAAAATTAGACCTAAAAATATGGTCCCAAAAAGTCCAGCTTACACCATAACCTTTGGTCGAATCGGAATAATGATGAAGCATATGGTGTTGCTTTAGCTGTTTCCAGAAACCGCTTTTAAAATTAGCATGGTGAAGGGCGTAATGCACCATATCGTAAAACAGATAACCAATCATAAAGCCTGAGAAAAATGGATAAACCATTGTATCGGGTAACAACCAATCGAAAAGAAAGTAAAAACCCAAAGCCATAGGGATACTGGCTGAAGGCGGCATCACCAATCTTTTGGCATCATTGGGATAATCGTGGTGTACCCCATGAAAAATGAAATGGATTTTCTTTCCCCACTCGGCTTCTGGTTCGAAATGAAAAACATAGCGATGCAAGATGTATTCGGTGATGGTCCAGATGCCAAGGCCGAACAAAAACCATCCCGCAAAATTTAAAACAGGCATTTCGATTTCCCAAAGCGCTTTCCAAAAAAGAAAAGCAATAACCGGAACATACACGATTAATGGCACATAAAATCGAACTTTTGATAAACTTTCCAAAAAGTCATTCTTAAACATCCTGATGGATGCGGTTGAATTTGAAACAAAATTCTTTTTCATTTGGTCATATTTTTTAACTGGTCTTCGACTCCGCTCCGGACTGACAAATTGAGATAGATTTCCCGACTGCGCTCCGCTCAAAAATGAAGGATTCCAGTAGAAACAGTCGTCATTCTCGCGCAGGTGGGAATCTTAAAGCTTATGGCATTACGATTATTCATAAGTCTTCCTTTTTTCAAAGGCATTCATGAGCACTACATGGTTCCCAATCAAGTTGGGAATGACAATCTATCTTAAACCTTAATCCTTTCCACTAACACTTTTGAAGGTTCCGCAGCATCAAAACCTTTTATTTCTACATATTTCACATTCGGGAACCAAAAGGTACCGCCCTCAATCCGAAGGAATATCCGTTCTAACTGCATTTTTTTATTGTTGATAGTTGCAAAAACATGATATTTTTTATCTATAGCAGATTTATTCAGGTACATCGGCAGTTTTTTATGAGAGGTAAACCGAAGTTCGAACTGACCATTACCCAGATTTTTGCTAATGATGCCATAAGCAAATTTTCGTTGGATGTAACTCAGTTCTTTCTTTTCACCTTTATCTCCGTAACGCATCCAAAATACGTTTACGGGCTGCTCTTTATTTACTTCGCCATGTTTATCTACATTTAACTGGCAGATAATGGTATTGGTATTCGGATCGCGCTGTAAATAAAACAATTGATTGCTGATATCTTTTGGTGTAGGGAAAGTAATCGGAGAAGGATCTGAGCCCTGTGCGCTTGCACTAAAGGAAAGTACTCCGCTTAAGCTTCCCATTAATACCAAACCAGCAATTAATGCGGCCTTGTTATTTCCTTTTCTTTCGTTAAATTCTTGTGCTTCCAAGCCTTTTTTGGCTTCCTGTAAACGTTTAACAGCTGTAATATTGGTTAAAACGGCCATTATCGCTATGGGCATGGTAAAAATCGACATCGTTTCGAAAACATGGAAAGAAATGCCCGGCAAATATACCTTGTAATCGCCGCCGATAAAGTGACCGGCAATGCCACAGGCAATGGCAAAAACGCCAATGGTTACCACCCTTTCTGGCCTTTGCATTAAACCACCTTTACATTCAACCCCTAATCCTTCGGCCCTTGCCCGGGTATAACTCACCATCATTGAACCAATGAGCGCAATAAAAGCAAACAGCGAACTTAAAAAGTAATGATGTGCCACGAGGTAATAACAGATGCCTAAAAACATAATCATTTCGCTGTAACGGTCGAGTACCGAATCGTACAGGGCTCCAAATTTCGAACTCATGTTCCCTAAACGCGCTACCTGACCGTCGAGCATATCGAACAGGCCAGCAAAAAGCACCAATGCACCTCCCCAGCCAATGTAAGACATATCTCCACGATTTGATTTTTCGGCACCGAGCACAAAAATTACGGCTACGCCAATATTCAGGATCAAGCCAATGGTGGTCACCGCATTAGGTGTTAAACCAATTTTAATTAATCCCTTTACAAAAGGGTTAATTACTTTATATATGCCCTGTTGCAGGTTATCCCTTAATTTTTTTTCCATAGCTTTTTTCTTAAAAATCAAATTTTACCCTTGCCCTTATCCCCCATTCAGAAACTTCTGGATTATTGAGGTAATTGAAGCGTTTTAC
This sequence comes from Pedobacter riviphilus, assembly GCF_014692875.1. NCBI lineage: Bacteria > Pseudomonadati > Bacteroidota > Sphingobacteriia > Sphingobacteriales > Sphingobacteriaceae > Pedobacter > Pedobacter riviphilus. Next base: position 3,229,389 of record NZ_CP061171.1, read on the forward strand.
CAGATCTACTCTTAACAGTTTAAAGATATTACCTACGCCAACGCTGCCTTCCATGTAGGGTTTATTACCTAATGCATAAGTCCTTTGTGCACCATTTTCATAAACCGGGAGCTGATATAAGCCTGTTTGAAAATTTGGATTATTTTCATTCCGTAAACCACCATATAATGCTTTAAATGACACCACCTCCCTTAACTTTAATTTTTTGATCAATGGTACTTTATTAAAAAAGAAGCCGTTAAAATTATGGTCGATATTAATACTCACATAATGATCACTCACAAATTCGAGGAAGTTCATCAGGTTGTACGAATTAAGTTGATAGGCATAGGTTTGGTTGGCACGGTGAATATCCAATAAAGGGAAGGGTACTTTTCCAGCGATATAACCACCTTCGAAGGTTACATCGCTATAGCCAAGCTGTGATAAATAAAAACGTTTATCGATACTTCCCATTAAACTATGATAATTATATTCACCCCCTAAAACACCTTTTAAACCTGCGGTATAGCGCAAGTTAAATACCGGATAGCGATCGGCAATGGGTACACGGTATATTTTACCCTGGTAAAATTTTTCGTTTGGTGCGTACCTTAACTGTACGGAAACCTCACTGGTGGTTAGTCTGTTCACCAGTTGGTTATTAGAATTTAAGTAATTTAATCCGCCGGCTGGTGTCTGACTCCATTTTTTTAAAACCAAGGTTATATGAAAAGTGGTTCTCGAACTCTTTTACATAATCCAAGCGGTAAAAATCGTTATACAATAACATATCGTTTACCCCACGTTTAAATGATAGCAAGAAATTATCTTCCTGCACAAACTGCAACTCTTGTCCGGGTATTTTGGTATCGCGCTGAAAACTGGCCCTCACGTAGTTTTGGGGAAATTCGTAGATCGATTTGTTATTCAGCGAATAGGTTGCTGAAAGGAAAAACTTCCATTTCTCATCTTTAATCCCATAAGCCAGGTAGTTTTCGAAGTAATAACGTTTACTGAGTTCGGGGGTTGTTCGGCCTCCAAACCGTAACCTTAAACCTTCTACATTGTTAAAGCTATAAAATGTATTTACGGGGCCAATTTCGTAAGGACCGAGATTTTGATAACCAGCAAATAAGAGCGTAACGATTTTCATTGTACGTTTAAAGGATGGCAGGTTTTGCAGGGTATCGATATTACCATAAATTTTCAACTGGTTTGTCGAAATGGTATCTAACCTATTTTTCTCCCAGAACTTATCGTCTTTTTTTGCTGCATCGGCCAGTACAACGGTACTTTTGCCTTGAAAAATAGTGTCTGGCAGCGCCGTATCAAACTGGTAATTTTTAAAAGTAACGCTGCGCTCACCTGTAAAACCAATTCCTTTGGTTTTACCAATACCAAAATCGGCCAGTAAGTTGCTTTTGCTCAAACTGTATTTGCCTTTATCGTTTGCTTCAAAATTTAGATCGATTTTAAGTGCACGTACAAAGTTGAGGTTAATGTTTTTATTTACCCCAAAAGAAGCTCCGGTAACGGCATAATGGTTATCATTCGTTACATAAATCTTCCCCTCAAACAACATATCGTTTGTGTTGCGCGGTGTAAAAGACAACTCAATAATCTGAGGTTTTTGATTTTTTAACGTATCGGTGATAAAAAACTTATAAAAGGCAGGTGCTCCATCGGCAATCGGGCTTAAAAACTCGTTACTGATTACCGAAATATTGTTTTTATAGATATCGATATCCTGATACATCCTATCGAAATAGGTTTTCATTCCTTTGTTATCGATATAACGGCTATCAAACTGGACCTGTTTTTCCCCGATTATAATGGTTTTGTTCTTTTCTGGATTTTTGCTCAGGTAATTATCGGCCAGTTTCTCTTGAATATAAATCGGCAACAGATTTTTTCCGCCAATTAATGTCGAATCCTGTTCCTGAAACAAAAACTGGTAATTCCTGAACATTCTTTTGTTCTTAAACTTATCCGATACATTGCTCAAGGAGAACAACATTTTTTCGTACTGCCTAAAAGAAACGGTATTGTAGCTCTTAATGCGGTTTTCTTCCTTGTGAGCAATTACCTGGCGGATCAACTCTACTGCCGGATTATCTTTATTCCGGTACTTCAACTTTTTCCCACCCACAATAACCACTTCATCCAGCGCTCTTGCATCGGGTACTAAGGCCACATCAAATTCCTGTGTAGCAGAAGGCACAATATTTTTAAAAACGGTTCGGTAGCCCACATAATTGAAACTTATTTCACTTTGTGGATTAGGCGAAACAAGTGTATATTTCCCGTTTACATCGGTTTGCGTGCCTATTTGGGTATCTTTAAAAAAAACGGAAACATTGGGTAATGTTTCTTTGGTCACAGCATCGCGAACCGTTCCCGACACGGTGGTTCTTTGCGCAAAAGCATTTACCTGCAAAATAAAACTGAGCACCACAGATAACAAAAATGAATAAATCGGTTTCATCTAACTTGAAAAATAAACTGCTTTTGCATGATATAATTGTAGCTTAAGCCCGTTAAAACAGCGCTCAAAACTTTGGCGAGTACGTAATTGAGATTTAAAAAATGGGTGAGGATAAACACTCCTGCTGTTACAATAACCAGGTTGCCTGCCCATACCAAAATGTATTTCAATATCTGCCATTTAATGGCTGCAGATTCACTTTCGAAAACCCATTTGCGGTTCACATAAAAATTAACCGCCCCACCTGCAACTGTCCCTGTAATACTTGCTGCCAGATACCACCAGCCAAAAAGATTTACTGCAACAATGGTCACACCGAAATCTGTTGCCGAGGCCACTAAGGATGATGCCTGTGCTTTTAGATAAGTGAATATCATGGTTAAAATAGTTCTAAAACAACAACCAGTTGCAGTATAACATTTGCATAAATCCCAGCCAGTACATCATCGGCCATTACACCCCATCCACCTGGCAATACTTCGAGCTTTCGGATGTAAAGAGGTTTGAGGATATCGAAAAACCTAAAAAGAATAAGTCCGATTAAGGTGTACTCCCATTTTAAAGGCACAAATAACAGGGTGATGCACATTCCGGCAACTTCATCAATCACCACCCTGTTATGGTCTTTGCCCCAAATTTCCTCTACCCTATCTGCACTCATTACCCCTATCATCACGATCAACATCGTGAAAAGCACAGGCCATAAATAGGGGTTGGTATAAGGGCTCTGGAAAAGATGCCAGCAGATGCAGGTTGCTATAGCAGCATAAGTACCAGCACCTTTGCCGATATACCCGATTCCCAGAGCCGTTGAAAGAAATTTGTGGATAAACACTATACCGTTTCTATCAGTTCTTCTTCGTAATCCTGCCCCAAATGGGTGATCAATTCTTCGCCCATAATGTAACGTAAGGTATTCTGAAGTTTCATCAACTGTTTAAAAATGTCATTTTCTGCAGGTACACCTGGAATTGTTTGTGGCGATTTCAGGTAAAATGATAACCATTCCTGAATGCCCGATAGGTTTGCACGTTTAGCCAGATCGATAAACAAAGCAAGATCCAACACAATTGGTGCAGCTAAAATCGAGTCGCGGCAAAGGAAATTGATTTTGATCTGCATTTTGTAACCTAACCATCCGAAAATGTCGATATTATCCCAGCTTTCTTTGTTATCACCATGCGGCGGATAATAATTGATCCTGATTTTGTGGTACATATCGCCATACAGATCAGGATTAACCTCTGGTTTAAAGATATCTTCCAATACGCCCAGTTTTGATACTTCCTTTGTTTTAAAGTTATCAGGATCATCTAATACCAAACCATCGCGGTTACCTAAAATATTATCAGAGAACCAACCATTTACGCCTAATGAACGTGCGGCTAAACCTGGAGCCAAAATGGTCTTCATTAAGGTTTGACCAGTTTTAAAATCTTTGCCAGCAATTGGGGTATCGGTTTCTTTAGCCAATTCGATTAAAGCAGGAATATCAACTGTTAAGTTTGGTGCACCGTTAGCAAAAGGAATTCCTAATTTTAATGCAGCATAAGCATAGATCATACTTGGCGCAATGCGCGAATCGTTATCTCTTAAACCTTGCTCAAACGCAGCTAATGATTCATGCACTTCTGATGGTTCGAAATAAATTTCGGTAGAACCACACCAAACCAGTACTATACGGTCGCAATTGTTTTCTGCTTTGAAGTTTTTAATATCTTCCATTACGGCTAAAGCCAGTTCGTAACGGTTATCGAGATCTTTTACATATTTACCATCCAGGTTTTTCACATAATTTCTGTCGAAAGCAGCACGCATCGGTTTAATAGCCTGTAATTCTTCGCGCACATCGCGCAAAAGGTTAGCATCTAATACGCGGGCATTCATTGCCGCTTCGTAAACATTATCTTCGTAAACATCCCAGCCGCCGAAAACCAAGTCATCAAGACCAGCCAATGGCACAAAATCTTTAATTTTCGGTTCTCTTTTTTCTGTTCTTTTTCCCAAACGGATGGTACCCATCTGTGTTAACGAACCGATAGGTTTTGATATTCCTTTTTTAATTGCAGCAACTCCGGCAATCATAGTTGTTGCTACGGCGCCTAATCCCGGCATTAATATTCCCAGCTTGCCTTCAGCTGCTTTTACTTGTTGTTTCATTCTATTTTATTTAAAATCTTATAACCAATTATTTTTACGGTACCAGTTTATCGTTTCAGTAAGGCCTTGTTCCAGCCCAAATTGGGGCACAAAGCCAAAGTCGTTCTGAATATTTTTAATATCACAGCCCCAGTTAAGGGCGGTGAGTTCTTTTATCTTATCTACGTTTAAGGCTGGAATTTTATTAAACATGCCATACAACCGTTCCATCGACCAGGCAAGCCCCTTAATCATCTGCACAGGTACATTCACCGTCAATGTTTTTTTGTTTAAAGCCTTACGCACATGGGCAGCTAGCGCAGAACGGTTATAAACTGCCCCATCGGATACATTATAACTTTTACCAACTACGTCAGATGCAAGTGATTTTATAATGATATCGGCCAAATCGGTGGCGTATACAAAGCTTAATTCCTGCTCCTGCTTGCCGATATACAGTTCCAGTCCTGCTTTAATTGTTTTAATTAATATGAAAATGTCTTTCTCACGCGGCCCATACACTGCCGTAGGCCTGAATATGATTAAGGGCAGATCCGGAACCTGAGCCAGGTACGTTTCAGCAAGTGCTTTGCTGATCCCATAATTGGTTACCGGATTTGAGGCACCCTTATCGGTAAGTTTTTCATTTTTTTTATTTAAAGGCCCCAATGCAGCCAAACTGCTTATAAATACAAATTTCTTTATTTTATGTGCTGATTTTGAAGCCGCCAAAGCCAGGTTTCGGGTATAAATGGCGTTTACCTGGTTGTAGTCATCACGCTTTTTTGCCTTGGTTACCGCAGCCGCATGCACAATGTAATCGTATCTTTTTTCTTCTATATTTTCTTTCAATAGGTATATGGAAGAAAGATCAAGGTCAACATAGCTGATCGGAAAATTTTTAAGATGTGCTGCAGTGGCCGATTGACGTACATTGGCATATACTTCAAGATCATTTGCCAGAGCAGATTTAATCAGGTGATAGCCCACAAATCCAGTTGCCCCTGTAATCAACACCCGCTTTTTCATATCGTTTTCTCTAAAATCCTATATTTACGATATAACTTCCCACCAATATCTTCAATAGGTTTATTGATCAGATCGTTATGGTCTAAAGTCCAGCTGGCCTCTGCATATTTCATATTTTTAGCCTTGAAATGTTTGATAATACGGCCATAAAGACAGGCTTCAATACCCATTTTACGGTAACCATCTACTACACCAAGCAATAAAATCCGGATACCGTCGATTTTCTTTTTGTTCAATAAAAGCTTGATCAGACCTGTTGGAAACAATCTTCCGCGCTTAATTTTGATCAAAATCTGGTTGATATCGGGTATAGCCAACGCAAAGCCTACAATCTTGCCATGCTGCTCGGCCAGGATACAAAATTCAGGGTCGAGAATCAATTTGAGGTCGTTTGCCGTATAGTCAAATTCTTTATCCGTCATTGGCACAAAACCAAGGTTTTTATCCCATGCTTTATTGTACACTTCCCTCACTGCATTACATTCTTCCTTGAATTTTTTCATGTTGATTTTACGCAGCACGATATCATTGCGGAGTAACCGTTCTTCTATCCTATCTAGCAGTTTAACCGACCTTTCGCTATAATTACCAGCGGTGTAGCGATAGGCCCTTAAATCGACATTTTTCTGAAAACCAGTTTGTTCCAAAAGCGACAGATAATATGGTGCATTATAAGGCATCATGGCTACCGGCGGCCCGTCGAATCCTTCAATGAGCAAGCCGCATACCTCATTGGTAGAGAAGTTTACCGGACCTAAAATTTTTGTAAGTCCTCTATCCATTAACCAGTCTTGTGCTGCATTTAAAAGCTGTTGTGCAACTTTCACGTCATTAACGCAATCAAAAAAGCCAAAGAAACCATCATTCCCGCCATAAACCTTATTGTGGTTCGTATTGTTAATTGCAGCAATTCGTCCAACTATTTTACCTTCATCATAAAGCAGAAAAAGCTGGATTTCAGAATGTTCGTAAAAAGGATGTTTACCTGGGGTGAGCAGATCGCGCTGTGCAATAAAAAGTTCGGGAACGTAATTTACATCTCCCGCGTATAATGCATGCGGAAAATCTACAAATGCTGCTAATGCTTTTTTATCAGAAACCTTTACCAGCGTGCTCATGATTGGCTTCCTACTAATTCTACGTTAACGGCCTTAAAAGCGGCGCTTAGTTTAGCGATGGCCGATTCGATCTGATCGAAAGTATGCGTGGCCATTAAAGAAAACCTGATCAAAGACGAATCAGAAGGCACTGCTGGCGAAACTACCGGATTTACAAATACCCCATTTTG